>NZ_LMCI01000014.1:0-184482 GCF_001623145.1 Pseudovibrio sp. W64
AATGAGAAAGAGGCGGGAACATACTACACGATGTTCCCGCCTCTCAATGTATAAAGCCGGTCCATTTCTGAACCGGCCTTTTTTGTATTCAATCAGAGCGAATTCTTGTCGTTTGATTAAAGCCAATCAAACGGAACGCGCACCAAAAAAGCTTAGTCTTTTGCAGGAGCTGGTGCAGCTTCTTCGCGAGGAATTTCCTTGCCAGTTTCCTGATCAACAACTTTCATGGAAAGGCGAACTTTACCGCGCTCATCAAAGCCCATCAGCTTAACGAAGACTTTGTCGCCTTCTTTGATCACGTCAGTTACTTTCGCAACTTTGCGTGGAGCCAGCTGGGAGATGTGAACCAGACCGTCGCGTGCGCCGAAGAAGTTTACGAATGCGCCGAAGTCAACAGTCTTAACAACTGTGCCTTCGTAGATTACGCCAACTTCTGGCTCAGCAGCGATGGAGTTGATCCAGTTGAGAGCAGCTTTGATCGCTTTACCGTCAGAAGAAGCCACCTTAACGGTGCCGTCGTCTTCGATGTTCACTTTCGCGCCGGTCTTTTCAACGATCTCGCGGATAACTTTACCGCCAGAACCGATCACTTCACGGATCTTGTCTACTGGGATCTTGATCACTTCGATGCGTGGAGCATGCTCACCCAGCTCAGAACGAGCTTCGGTGATTGCATTTGCCATCTCATCAAGGATGTGAACGCGACCGCCTTTAGCCTGCTCCAGAGCGACTTTCATGATCTCTTCGGTGATACCGTCGATCTTGATGTCCATCTGCAATGCAGTGATGCCGTTTGCAGAACCAGCAACTTTAAAGTCCATATCGCCGAGATGATCTTCGTCGCCAAGGATATCGGAGAGAACTGCGAAGCGCTCGCCTTCCTTGATGAGACCCATTGCGATACCAGCCACAGGAGCCTTCAGAGGAACACCAGCGTCCATCAGGGACAAGGATGCGCCACAAACGGAAGCCATGGAGGAAGAACCATTGGACTCAGTGATTTCAGAAACAACACGCAGGGTGTATGGGAAATCATGGTGTGCAGGCAGCATTGGGTTAACAGCGCGCCATGCCAGTTTACCGTGACCGATTTCACGACGTCCTGGGGAACCCATGCGACCAGCTTCACCTACAGAGTATGGAGGGAAGTTGTAGTGCAGCATGAATGCAGATTTGGTGGTGCCTTCGAGCTTGTCAACGAACTGCTCGTCTTCACCAGTACCCAGTGTTGCAACAACCATTGCCTGAGTTTCACCGCGTGTGAACAGGGCAGAACCGTGTGCACGTGGCAGCATGCCAACTTCAGAAACGATAGAGCGAACAGTGGAAAGGTCACGGCCATCGATACGGGAACCAGTATCCAGGATACGGCCACGAACGATTGCAGCTTCAGCTTTCTTGAACAGGTCGGAGATGACAGTCGCGTCAGGAGCGCCTTCTTCACCAGTTACAAGAGCTTCAACAACTTTCGCCTTTACAGCATCAACAGCGTTTTTACGCTCTGTTTTAACAGTGATGGAGTAAGCAGCGCCGAGCTCTTCAGCGGCCAGTTCCTGAACTTTACCGAACAGCTCAGAATGATCTGGCAGGTTCAGTTCACGTGGCTCTTTAGCAGCTTTTTCAGCCAGCTGGATGATAGCGTCGATCACTGGCTGGAAGCCTTTGTGACCGAACATCACAGCGCCGAGCATTACTTCTTCGGTCAGTTCCTGAGCTTCGGACTCAACCATCAGAACAGCGTCATTCGTACCTGCAACAATCAGGTCCAGATCGGTTTCTTCCATCTGGTCAACTGTTGGGTTCAGAACGTATTCGCCGTTGATGTAACCAACACGAGCGCCACCGATTGGGCCCATGAATGGAACGCCGGAGATGGTGAGCGCTGCGGACGCGCCAACCATTGCCAGAATGTCTGGAGCGTTCTCAAGATCATGAGACAGAACAGTAAGAACAACCTGAGTTTCGTTCTTGTAACCATCTACGAACAACGGACGGATCGGACGGTCAATCAGACGGGATGTCAGGGTCTCGTGCTCGGAAGGACGGCCTTCGCGCTTGAAGAAGCCACCTGGAATGCGGCCAGCAGCGTATGCCTTTTCCTGATAATTTACGGTAAGTGGGAAGAAATCCTGACCTGGCTTTGCGGTCTTCGCGGACACGACTGTCGCGAGAACTTTTGTCTCGCCGTATGTTGCGATGACTGCGCCGTCTGCCTGACGGGCAACCTTGCCGGTTTCAAGGATGAGCGGACGTCCGCCCCAATCTACTTCCACGCGATGTATATCAAACATATCTTTATCCTAACGTTCGCCTCAGTGCCTGATGGTCGTCATCAAACTTGAGGCTGTCATTTGCCGGCAATGCGCGCACCAACTCCTTGAGTACCAAGGGCGCGATGCCTTTTCAGGTCGAACGATTGCAGGCAAGACAGCGAGAAGCTTTTGTTTGATTGTGCGTACCTTTGACCAAAAACCGGCCTCCACTTTTGGGAGATACGCTGTAAGCTTCTGGCAATCCTGCCAGGTCTTCATTCGCCTGCGTTCATTCTGGAAGAGAACGATCTGATCCAGAATATACCTCTCGCAATTTCCCGAAATACCTTGGAAATAGGAGAGGGTAAGGAAAACGCGGCGAGCTTTCGCTGCCGCGCTTTGAATTCTTCGTCTTAGCGACGAATGCCCAGACGCTCGATCAGGGACTGGTAACGAGCAACGTCTTTACCCTTAACGTAGTCAAGGAGCTTACGACGAAGTGCAACCATTTTAAGAAGACCACGACGTGAGTGGTTGTCTTTCTTATGACCCTTGAAGTGGTCAGTCAGAACTGTAATGCGGTGCGTAAGGATAGCAACCTGTACTTCCGGAGAGCCAGTGTCACCTTCTTTGATCGCAAATTCTTTGATCAGTTCAGCTTTTTTTTCAGGCGTAATCGACATCGATTTTTCCTTATCTAATGGCAGTCATACTGCCTCTTATTAAATGCCCAGAAGGCATGCGCTCTTTTACAGAGCTATGTGCTGAGCTCGGGCCGTGCCAAGATGTCGTCTAGCAGGGTCAGGCCAACACATAATAACCGGGCAAGCAGTAGCTTCCCAGCGGCGGGACTATGACTGAAAAACTCTCAAAAAACCAGAAGAATCTTGAGAGGCTTGCAGCCATAAATCCCAGTAGAACAGTTTGCCTTTCAGCGATCGTCCCACGCGATGATTTACATTCACGTGTGGCGCTCCACTTTCAGAAAGGCATCAGAGATTGAAAACTCGCTTTGGCTTGAACTGACCTTTTGAGACTTCACCAAAAGCAATCAGCTTGCCTCCAGAAACCACATAGATTTCCTCGGGGCCTATCGGTGCATTTGCGCCACGTAGTAAAACAGGATTACCACGCTTTACCTTCGCCGCAGCATCAGAGGTGATTGGCACCTCTGCAAACTGGTGGAGTGCGACTTCAACTGGCTTGATGTGTCCGATCAGTTCTGAATTTTCGTGAGGGTCGAGAACAGGTGGCTCTTCCCCTTCTTCAACTTCTACCGCCATAGTTTCTTTAGCAGCACGAAGTTCATCCAGAGTAACCATCTGTTCTTCACCGAATGGTCCTACCAGCAACCGGCGCAGATCGGTGACATAGCCACATGTACCAAGGCGTTCACCAAGGTCACGGGCCAATGAGCGAACATAGGTTCCCTTGCCGCATTCAGCTTCAAAAACCGCACGGTTTACATCTGGACACTCGACCAGATCCAAGCGATGCACCACAATCGTACGTGCATCCAGCTTTACGTCTTCGCCTTCCCGGGCAAGGTCATAAGCGCGGTTTCCGTCAACTTTGATTGCGGAGAAAATTGGCGGAACCTGCTCAATGGCGCCACGGAACTCAGGCAGAACCGCCAGGATCTCATCTTGTGTCGGACGGACGTCGGAGGTCTTGACCGGTTCGCCTTCAGCATCATCAGAGGTGGTTTGCGTGCCCCAGGTCACCTCAAAGCGGTAAACCTTGCGTCCATCCATGATGTATGGAACTGTTTTGGTGGCCTCACCAAAAGCGATAGGCAGACAGCCAGTCGCAAGCGGATCAAGCGTTCCTGCGTGTCCGACTTTTTCAGGATGAAAAATCCTCTTCAGCTGCCCCAATGCATCATTAGAGGTCAGGTTTAGAGGTTTATCCAACACAAGCCATCCGTTTACAGGGAAACGGGGTCTACGTCGCTGCTGTTTGCGCGCCATACTTCTCAGCTCTTAATTCTTTGCATGCGTTGCGCTTCTGAGCGCGTACTCTGGTCTGAAACCCACGACTTCTTCTTTGGCAATATGCTCTGTAAAGCTTAGTCGCGGTTATCACCTTGATCATCATCGTCATCGATGCCGCCATCAGCAAAGTCCTTACGGATGCTAGGCTCATGCAGTAGTCGAGTGATTAGATCATCGTCGTCAAAACGCGTATCGGCTACAAAACGTAGATCACAAGTGTATTTCATTGTGACGCGTCGAGCGACCTGCCCACGAAGGTACTTTGCATTGCGTTTAAGTGCGGTGAGGACAACGTCGATATCGCGACCGCCCATAGGCATGACGAGAACGTCAGCCCATCTTAGATCAGGCGACATACGTACTTCCGGGACCGTGATAATAACACCGTCAAGGTCAGGATCGGTGATCCGACCACGTGTCAAAATGTCTGACAGTTCTTTGCGGACAATCTCACCTACACGCAACTGGCGCTGAGACGGCTGACCTGCAAATTCATCGCGTGCTTTTGCCATTTTTATCTCTCAATTTGCTTTGAGTTTGGAACAACAGAGCGCCGACGGGGATAAATCCGCGCCGGCGCTGCTGAATGTTCATTTCGCTCGTTTAGCTCTTCACTCTGTTAGAGGGAGCGAGCGATCTCTTCTACCTGGAAGCACTCGATGACATCACCGACGCGCATATCCTTGTAGTTTGTGAAGTTCATGCCGCATTCAACACCGGATTCAACTTCTTTGACTTCGTCTTTGAAGCGCTTAAGTGTACCCAGCTCACCTTCGTGGATGACGACGTTGTCACGCAGCAAGCGAACCTGTGCGCCACGCTGAACGACACCTTCGGTGACCAGACAACCTGCAACACGACCGATTTTGGTGATGTTGAAGATTTCTTTGATGTCTGCGTAACCGAGGAAGGTTTCGCGACGTTCTGGAGCAAGCATGCCAGACATAGTGGACTTCACATCGTCGATGAGGTCGTAAATCACGCTGTAGTAGCGGATTTCGACGCCTTCGCGACGTGCAGCTTCCTGAGCCTGTTTGTTTGCACGAACGTTGAACGCCATGATTGGTGCTTTGGACGCAATCGCCAGAGTGATGTCGCTCTCGGTGATACCACCAACGGAAGCTGCCACAACACGTGCGCCGACTTCGTCGTTGCCAAGTTCTTCAAGCGCACCCTGGATTGCTTCGGCGGAACCCTGCACATCGGATTTGATGATGAGCGGGAATTCTTTTTTGCCTTCTTCCTGCAAGCCCTTCATCATCGCTTCCAGAGAACCACGAGACCCAGCAATACGTGCTGCCATCTTGTCGCGCTTCTGGCGGTGACGATATTCGGAAATCTCGCGAGCACGGCCTTCGTTTTCTACAACTGCAACCATGTCACCAGCGGATGGTGTCGCCTGGAAGCCAAGAACTTCAACCGGTTTGGAAGGACCAGCTTCCTTAACTGGCTTGCCATTCTCATCAAGCATCGCACGAACACGACCCCATTCGGAACCAGCAATGACAACATCACCAACCCGGAGTGTACCCTTCTGAACCAGAACGGTAGCAACTGGACCGCGACCTACGTCAAGCTTAGCTTCGATAACGGTACCTTCAGCGGCACGGTTAGGGTTAGCTTTCAGCTCAAGAACCTCAGCCTGCAGCAGGATCATTTCGATCAGCTTATCAAGGTTAGTGCCTTCTTTAGCAGAGACTTCAACATCGATAACGTCACCACCCATGGTTTCTACAACCAGATCTTCACGAAGAAGGTCGTTGCGAACGCGGGAAGGGTCAGCACCTGGCTTATCCATTTTGTTGATCGCGATGATGAGCGGAACGCCAGCAGCTTTTGCGTGAACAATAGCTTCTTTGGTTTGTGGCATCACACCATCATCAGCAGCAACCACGAGGATCACAACATCAGTGGACTTAGCACCACGAGCACGCATCTGAGTAAACGCTGCGTGACCAGGGGTATCGATGAAGGTGACCTTCTGGCCATTCTGCTCGACCTGGTATGCACCGATATGCTGTGTAATGCCGCCAGCTTCACCGGAAGCAACGTTTTCCTTGCGGAGCGCATCGAGAAGGGACGTCTTACCATGATCAACGTGACCCATGATTGTAACAACCGGTGGACGGTTGGACAGATCAGTGTCGTTGTCTTCAACGGTGAAGAGACCTTCTTCCACGTCAGCTTCAGACACACGTTTTACGGTGTGACCCATCTCTGCGGCGATCAGTTCAGCGGAATCAGCATCGATCACGTCGTTGATTTTCATCATCTGGCCCTGCTTCATCAGCAGCTTGATGACGTCAACAGCACGTTCAGACATACGCTGAGCAAGGTCCTGAATGGTGATCACTTCCGGAAGCACAACTTCACGCGCTACCTTCTCACGAACAACCTTTTGACCCTTACGTTTTTCTTTCTCACGACGACGGCGCATGGATGCCAGTGAACGATTACGACTTTCATCACCACCAGTGGCGCGGGTAATCGTTAGTTTTGACTTACGGCGGTCATCGTTGCCTTTAGGTGTTGGCTTAGCAGCCACAACAGGCTTTTTAGGACGTAGCGCAGGCTTTAGAGCCTTTTTGCTCACTTCCTTACCAGTTTCCATGCTTTCTGCCGGAGCTGCAGAAATTCCACCTGGACGCCCGCCACCTGGACGAGGACCATTCAGGTTTGGCGGCTTGCCATCACGCATTGGTGGACGACCACCACGATCACCACCTGGACGAGGACCACGATCACCTGCTGGGCGTGGACCACGGTCACCTGCCGGGCGTGGACCACGGTCACCACCTGGACGAGGACCACGGTCACCTGCCGGGCGTGGACCACGATCACCTGCTGGGCGAGGACCACGATCACCTGCTGGACGAGGGCCACGATCGCCACTGCGCTGAGGGCGATCACCAGAACGTGCCGGACGCTCTTCGCGCTGTGCCGGCTTTGGAGCTTCAGCAGCTTTTGCAGCCGCTTCAGCTTCACGCTTCGCTTTCGCTTCAGCTTCGGCCTTAGCACGTACAGCAGCCTCTTCAGCTTCACGCTTAGCGCGAGCTTCGTCTTCTACACGTTGTTTTTCTGCTTCTACAGCGCGCTGTGCAGCCAAGATTTCCTGACGCTTTGCTTCTTCAGCGCGGCGTTTAGCATCTTCGACTTCGCGAACCTTAGCCATTTTAAGTGCTGCGAGACGTGCGTCTGCTTCACCCTTAGTCAAGGTTTTCAGAACGGCACCACCGCCCTGACCGCCACCACCACCGCGACGCTGACCGCCACGCTGGTTGTTATTGTTGTTACGGTTGCCACCGCGACCGCCGCCTTCACCGCGCTTCTGAGCATCACCCGCACCACGGCGAGCTTGCTGAGGACCGCGCTCTTGCTGCTGTCCCTGACGCTTTTCCGGGCGTGACTGGGAGGCTGCAGGAGTTGAAGAGGAAGCTGCAGCAGGTGCAGGTGCCGCGGAGCCTTCTTGGCCCGGCACAACTACACGGCGCTTCTTCTTTTCCACGACGACTGCCTTGGAGCGGCCGTGGGAGAAGCTCTGCTTAACAGTGCCCTTCTCAACACTGCCTCCGCGTTTGAGGCCCAGCGTTTTCTTTTCCCCGCCGGTGGGATTGTCGTGGTTGTCTTTGGTATCGCTCATATTGCCTTCAGTCCTGCGCCACTGCACCCTTTGTACCGTCGTCGTCAGCCATGACAGAAACTTCCCGGAATTGCGCAAGGCGTTGCGCGTGCTTCACGAAGTTTCTGCCTGCCTCGCCGGCCAGCAGTACAGCATGTATAACGTTATCCCGATCCAGATGCGTACTCATCTGTTCCGAGTTAAACAGGCGGATCACGCTGAGACGATCCACCTTGCCAAATCTAGAAGCGGCTAGGGCCGCCAACTTACGCACACCATCTTCAGAGGCTTCAGTGGCGTGCACCAGAGCAAGAACACTCTCCTTTTTGAGAGCTGCCTCGACTTTCGAAAAGCCAACATGTAGGTTGCCAGCTTTTCGGCTCATGGACAGTGCGCCCAGAGCTGCCTGCTCCAGCAGTTTGTCGGTGTGGTCGGCCAAACCGTCTTCAGCGTTTACCTGCTCCTTAAAGCCTCTCGAGAAAGCGCGCCTTTTTATCGCTTCCTGCAAAACAGACTTCTTTGCCGACACCCAAACCCCACGTCCCGGGAGGGTGCCTTTCACATCAACTACAACAGTTTTGTCAGGAGCCATAACGAATCTGAGAAGGTCTGTCACCGGTAGAACTTCACGCGTGACCGCGCAGGTTCGTTCTGTCGGCTCATTTTTTCTCGGCACTTCGTATTCCCAACCCTACTATTGTTGTTATTTTTCATTCAGTTACGGGGATGTAGAAACCCGCAGCCTTTTGCTGCAACTTCAACACACCCCCGTATAAAACTTTTTTCTGCAGTCAAGCGGCTACAGATTATTCAGAGGACTGCTCGCCTTTTGCGTCTTCTGCACCGCTCTCTTGCGCCAATTCCTCGTCGGCGTCAACCACAGTCTCTTCAAATGTTTCGCCTTCGAAGTCTTCTTCTTCGACTTCCAGCTCTTCTTCAGAGACTTCCACAAGGTCTTCCGCAGAGATCCATCCAGCAGCAACACGCGCTGACATCACGACAGCTTCCGCATCAGCACGAGACAGATCGAAACTGCTCAGAGTACCTTCCACGCGAATGGTTTCTTTATCCTTGCGTTCCGTCCAGCCAACAAGGTCGTCAGCTGCACAGCCTGCGAGGTCTTCCATGGTTTTGATTTCGTCTTTACCCAATGCAACAAGCATTGCGGATGTAAGACCTGGGACCTGAACCAGCTCATCGGAAACACCAAGCTGACGACGCTCTTCTGCGAGTTTCGCTTCCTGCTCTTCCAGGTACTCACGTGCACGAGCTTGGATTTCGTCGGCTGTTTCTTCGTCGAAGCCTTCAATGGACGAGATTTCGTCGAGGTCAACGTACGCGACTTCTTCTACAGAAGTAAAGCCTTCTGATGCGAGAAGCTGAGAAACCATCTCGTCAACATTCAAGGTATTCTGGAAGAGATCGGAACGAACCTGGAATTCCTTCTGGCGACGCTCGGACTCTTCCGCTTCCGTCATAATGTCGATGCCCCAGCCGGTGAGCTGAGAAGCAAGACGTACGTTCTGGCCGCGGCGACCAATTGCCAGAGACAGCTGGTCGTTAGGAACAACAACTTCGATACGCTCGGAGTCTTCGTCGAGAACAACCTTAGCAACTTCAGCAGGCTGAAGTGCATTTACAATGAAGGTTGCCGCATCATCATTCCAAGGAATGATGTCGATTTTTTCGCCCTGAAGCTCACCAACGACAGCCTGAACACGGGAACCACGCATACCAACACACGCGCCAACCGGATCGATAGAACTGTCATTAGACAGGACTGCGATCTTAGCGCGGGAGCCTGGATCACGGGCAACAGCCTTGATCTCGATAACGCCGTCATAGATTTCCGGCACTTCCTGCGCGAACAGTTTTGCCATGAACTGAGGGTGTGTACGAGACAGGAAGACCTGTGGACCACGCTGTTCGCGGCGCACATCAAAGATCAGCGCACGAATACGATCACCATTGCGGAAGATTTCGCGCGGGATCAGTTCGTCACGACGAACGATTGCTTCACCCTTACCGGTGTCGACAACAACATTGCCATATTCAACGCGCTTGACAACAGCGTTGAGGACTTCACCAATACGGTCTTTAAACTCATCGTACTGCTGATCACGCTCAGCTTCGCGGACCTTCTGAACGATGACCTGCTTAGCGGACTGAGCAGCGATACGTCCAAAGTCGAGCGGCGGCAATGGATCTGCCATGAAATCGCCGACTGTTGCATCCGGGTTGCGCTCCTGCGCATCAACCAGAGCAATTTCAGTTGAGATGTTCTCGACAACATCAACAACCTGCAGCAAACGCTGAAGGCGGATTTCACCGGTTTTCGGATTAATCTCGGCACGAACTTCAGTCTCGGTGCCATAACGGGAGCGAGCGGCTTTTTGGATTGCATCCTCAAGAGCAGCAATCACAATGCTACGGTCGATCGACTTTTCGCGGGCGACCGCTTCAGCGATCTGCAGCAGCTCCAAACGGTTTGCGCTGATAGCCATTCCTCGTCAACTCCTTCCACGCCCTGCCTTCCTTCACACCAGCAGGAACATCAAAACAAAAGGGTGGCTCTTTAAAACCGGAACCGCCCATAACCCATTGCGCAACAAGAACAGCTAATCAGTGATTGAGGTAACTGTCGTCGTCCGTAGGCTCCCCACGGGCTGCTTTTGCGGCTTTATCGGCTTTCAATGCCGCATCGACCAGTTCATCAGTCAAAACCAATACGGCTGACCCAATCTCATCCAACGGAAGACGAGCTGCCTCATCCTGACCTTCCTGTACATCGGTCATTCTGATAAGCGCGCATCCATCTTCCACACCGATGATGTGTCCACGATATCTCTTACGCCCAGCTTGCGGCACAGACATTTCGATTTTCGCAACATGTCCGACCCAGCGCTCGAAGTCGCCTGCGCGAACGAGCGGGCGGTCAATACCTGGAGATGAAATTTCGAGATGGTAGGCACCAGAGATTGGATCGTCCACATCCAGCGCCGGGGAAACTGCGTGGCTGATTTCTTCACAATCTTCAACAGCCATCGTCCCGTCCGGGCGCTCTGCCATGATTTGAAGGGTGCAGCCATTGTTTCCGTTTACACGGATGCGCACCAGCCGATAGCCCAGATCAGCAACGACCGGCTCGACAATTTCAGCTACGCGGGCTTCTAGGCCCTTTTCCTTTATAATCCGGGGATCGGTTTCGTCCACTTGGTACCTATCGTCTTAATGCAAAGACATGCTTAGTGTCTTTGGCAGTTATTTCGGATACCTGAATTTCGACAGTCAGGCATCACTACCGACTTAGCTAATAAAAAAGAGCGGGTCCTTTCGGGGCCCACTCCTCAATGCTCTTAACTGAGCCGATAGAGAACTCTTGCTCTGCAATATAGTCATTTGACCACTGTATGCAACAGAAAATCAAAGATGAACGCAGACAAAAGCGAGTCCCCTTTAGGTTTTCGTCTCTTGAACCCGTAAAAATGTCAGGTAACGGCCAATTCTACCTTCACGGTGCGCCTTGCGTTCGTACCGCGTACCTGGCCAATTGTTCCATGGCATGCGCCAGTCAGAAGCACATTCGGCGCTCCACTCAAAAGCCGGGTGCCTGCGACAATGGGACAGCGTCCAATCCACATAGGTGTCGATATCGCTGGCAAATCGATATTCACAGCCCGGCTTCAGAGCACGTGCAATGCGCGTCAGATTGATCTGGTTCACAAAGCGACGCTTCCAGTGCTTCTTCTTTGGCCATGGATCGGGGTAAAGCTGATAAGCCATATCCAATGATGCAGCCGGAAGCCAGTCGAGCAACTTACCCGCGTCATCATCAAACAAGCGGATATTCTTGAGACCATGTTCTTCAATGCTGGAGACAGCCTTGATAATGCCAGAGCTAAATGGCTCACACCCAATAAAACCGATTTCAGGATTTTCTCTGGCGCGATGAATTAGGTGCTCAGATCCCCCAAAGCCAATTTCAAGACAAACGCTCTTTACTGGGACGGGGAATAACTCTGCCAGATTTTCTGGAGGTGTTTGTGTCAGGTCCAACGCCACTTGTGGCATAACATCCTGAAGCAACTGCGATTGTCGCGGACTTGCTGGTTTTCCGACGCGGCGGCCGAAAAAAGAGCCTTTGTAGTGATCTACCATCGTTCTCATAAACACAAGCTGGCCAGAGGTTGCCCCGGCCAGCTGTTCATTCTCTAGCGTTAGAGGTTAAGCGTAGGCTTTCTCTACAGCATCACGTAGGTTATGGACAAGGTCGATTTTCTCCCAAGAGAAACCACCATCACCTTCAGCTTCGCGGCCAAAGTGGCCGTAGGCTGCTGTACGTGCGTAGATTGGCTTGTTCAAATTGAGGTGCTCGCGAATGCCGCGTGGGGTCAAGCTCATGACTTCACGGATTGCAGCTTCAACGCGCTCGCCTTCAACACGGCCCGTACCATGCAGGTTGACGAAGACAGATTGCGGTTCAGCGATACCAATCGCATAAGCCAGCTGAATGGTGCACTTGTCTGCTAAATCAGCCGCCACAACGTTTTTCGCGAGATAGCGAGCAGCATATGCGGCAGAGCGGTCAACCTTGGTTGGATCTTTACCCGAGAACGCACCGCCACCGTGTGGAGCTGCGCCGCCGTATGTATCCACGATGATCTTACGACCTGTGAGACCACAATCGCCATCAGGACCACCGATAACGAACTTGCCGGTTGGGTTGATGTGCCAGATAGTGTTGCTGGTCACCCAGTCACCCGGCAATGCTGCGCGGATGTAAGGTTCGACTACAGCACGCACATCGTCAGAGGTCATGGTTTCATCCAGATGCTGAGTGGACAGCACGATGGATGTTGCCTCTACCGGCTTACCATCCTCATAGCGAATGGAAACCTGGCTTTTCGCATCTGGACCAAGCATCGGCTCGTTGCCAGATTTGCGAGCATCTGCCAGCAAACGCAGGATCTTATGGGAGTATAAGATTGGAGCAGGCATCAGCTCTTCAGTTTCGCGACATGCGTAACCAAACATAATGCCCTGATCGCCGGCGCCTTCGTCCTTATTGTCAGCAGCGTCTACGCCCTGAGCAATATCAGCGGACTGGCCATGCAAAAGAACCTGAACATCCAGGTCTTTCCAATTAAAGCCGGCTTGCTCATACCCGATATCCTTTACAGCAAGGCGAGCAATGTGAGCCAAATATTCTTTTGTGAGAGAGGCCGGGCCGCGGGTCTCACCTGCAATAACAAGCTTATTTGTTGTTGCAAGCGTTTCACACGCTACACGGGCTTCTGGCATTTCCTTTAGAAATGCGTCTACGATCGTATCTGAAACGCGATCGCAGACTTTGTCGGGATGGCCTTCTGAAACCGATTCCGACGTGAACACGTAGTTCTGACGAGCCATTGGCAAACGTCCTTCTGGGAAGAAAAATATAATTGAAGCGACGGCATATCCGTCGCTTCTGGTGTTACATCAAACAAGGAATGTCGATTACGTCAAGAGATTTAGATCAAAATTGCCGGAGAATTGCGAAATTTTACGGATCACAAACTTAATCTTCATCCCCAGCAAGACTCTTGACGAGCTCTACAACCTTTTTGCGAACTTTCGGGTTTTCTATGCGAACGAAAGCCTTATTGAGAGCTAAACCATCAGAAGATGACAAAAAGTCGACGACGTATGTGGTTTGTGGATTATCACCAACACCAGGCGTCTCATCCGGGGTTCCCGGAGCATCTTCGAAGAAAAAGGCGACAGGCACTTTCAGAATGGTCGCAATGTGCTGCAAGCGGCTTGCACCAATCCGGTTGGTCCCTTTTTCATACTTCTGGATTTGCTGGAATGTAATACCAAGGCTTTCGCCAAGTTTTTCCTGACTCATGCCAAGCATCATGCGGCGCAAACGTACACGGCTGCCGACATGAATATCGATAGGGTTTGGTGCTTTTTTGCTGGGCATTATCAAAGGCCCTCTTCTTTGGTTTTTTACGGTGCCTTACCGTGGGTTTTTATTTAAACGAGAGCGCATTTCAGCAACTCTCGCAAGAACGCAATTCATCAAACCTGCATTTCGACTATTGCCAAAACAACCTCTGACAGAGGCATCGGTGGCAGGCCCATAAGGTTTTTTTGAGGCCAAATCTGACGATCCAGACGAAAACCTTTACGTGTATTAGATGACGACATTTGCGTGCATTCGTCAATCTCTACGGGTAGGTAATAATTTCTCCATCACCAATAGGAGACTAACAACTACTAGAATAATTCCCCAAAAAATTGAATCACCCACCCTCACGTAAGGCGTGGGTCTTAGTATTTTAGGCAATTCACTATTGAAACTACCTTTTTTATTTAGAACAACTTCTGCGAGTATTCTACCATTGGAATCTACTAGACTGGAAATACCAGTATTTGCAGCTCGCACCAACGGCACGCCTTGTTCAACTGCTCTAACTCTTGCCTGTGCCAAATGTTGGTATGGACCTGCTGTTTCGCCAAACCATCCGTCATTCGTTAGATTTACGAGCAAGTTAGGTCGCTCAGATACAGGCAGAACAGTTTGCGGGAAGATTGCCTCATAACAAATCAGGGGCTGGAAACTAAGTGAATTTTTTAAATCTATTTTTTTGTGCCGCGTCCCTGCAGTAAAATCTGCTGGAGCCGGAACGAGACGCTCCACACCAATGGATTGTAGAAGCCAGCGCTTTGGCAAATATTCCCCGAACGGAACCAGCCGCACTTTGTCATAGATATCTATGAGTGCACCTTCGTCCGACACAACAAAAGTACTGTTAAAAAAGAGCTTCCCGTTCTCGGACAGTTCGCGGCGAATACCACCTGTAATCAACATAGTATTTTGGGGAAGCGTGGCTCCGATAGCCTCTAGAGCCCCTGGTTCCTCATCCAGCAGGAATGGAAAAGCTGATTCAGGCCAGAAGATGAGGGTCTCGGTATCCAGTTTCAGCTCGGAAAGCGCCTGCTGTGTTTGCTGAAGATAGAGCGGTAGAAGTCTTTGTCTGTTCTCGGGCTTCCACTTGTCCGCTTGAGGTACATTGGGTTGTATTACCAGCACCTGAAGCCCTTCAACCGTCTGTTGAGGAGCCTGCAACCTATTCGTTCCGTATGCAACCACGCCGGCCCATACCAGCACACACGCGGAGATATAGGCAGCAGCAGCCTTACGCCTCTGGTCAATCAGCACAACAGGCATCGAAAACAGGAACAACACAAGAAAACCGACACCGTAAATTCCCAAGGCAGAGAAGCTTTGCATCAGCGTCAGGTTTTCGGCAAAAGCATAGCCCCACACATTCCATGGAAAGCCTGTGAGTATGTGTCCACGCAGCCAGTTGGAAAGAGCCAAAGCAACCACAAAAAGCAGAATACGAGAGACCCCATGCGTCCAGAATAAGGAAGCCCCGCTCAGCACCAATGACGGGATCAATGCAAGACCACCGGGCAGTATGACCAGCGCGAAAGGGATCATCCAAGCGTAGCTCTTAGCGTCGACGAGAAACGCTTCGGCAATCCAGAACAATCCGATCAGGAAGAACCCGAAGAAAAACGCCCAGGAAACACGAAAGAACGCAAAAAAACGGGTTTTACGTCGAGCTGCGGTTTGATCCCTTGCCCCATCAAGAAGAAGGATCAGTAGTGGCAGCGTCACCCAAAGGATGGGAAAGGCACCGTAGGGAGGGAACGCAAAGGCAGATGCTATTCCCCCTGCAAAAGCAAGAAGTCCACGTCTCCACCCTGATAATTCCCGAAGACTGCTTATCAGAGTTCGAGACTTATCAATGGCAGAGACCATTCCCCACTCCCGAATGTCATAGGTAAAAATTCAATTTTGTACTGCTTATTCTGCAGCTTCCGGCCTGCGTGGGCGTATTCTCTGAACTGCCGCGCGCTGATCAACCCGGCGCTTGGAAATACGAAGGCGCTTGATGCGGCGCAAGTCAGCATCAATTACTTCGAACTCGAAAGCTGGCAAGGTCTTATCTATGATCAACTCACCGCGAACCGGAACTCTGTCCAGAATAGAGAACAGCAGACCACCAAGCGTGTCCACTTCTTCCGTCTGCTCTTCGACGAGCTTGAAATCCGCTCCGAGCTCTTTCTGAAGGTCTTCCAGATCAATTCGAGGGTCAACTACCCAAACACCCGGGCTAACATTCATGATAAGTTCTTCTTCGTCCTTATCATGCTCATCTTCAATGTCGCCGACCACTGTCTCAACAATGTCCTCAAGTGACACGAGGCCGTCGGTTCCACCGTATTCATCGATCACAAGCGCCATCTGCACACGGGTTACCTGCATCTTCTTCATCAGGTCAGAGGAAGACATGGATGGAGGCACAAAGTGCAGAGGCCGGATCAGGCCTGTCGCGTTCAACGGTGTTGAGAGATCAACACAAGACAAATCGAGCAGCGACTTTTCTTCTGTCGATTTCTCGGAGGAGTTCTTTTCTGGTTTCACCAAGGTCAAAGGCACATCGGTCTTTTTGGCTTTTACAGCCAACTCGACGAAGTAGGACATCAAGTCCTTGATGTGGACCATGCCTCGTGGATCATCCAGATTGTCGTGATAAACAGGCATACGAGAATGGCCGGACGCCCTGAACAAGGCCATCACCTGGCCGATTGTCGTTGTATCTTCCACGGCCTCAATATCGGCCCGTGGGATCATGACATCTTCAACTCGAGATTCACGCATTTGGAGGATGTTTGTCAGCAACTCGCGCTCTTCCTTCGTGAAAGCAGCATCAGCACCTTCACTATCGCGGGCGAGTTCATCTTCCAAATCTTCGCGCAATGAAACAGCCGCGCTTCTTCGGAAACCTCTAAACGGGTTCAGTTTTGATTTCAGCCTGGTCAGGACACCAGGCTTCATCGCTTGTGGCTCAGAGGTATCTTCGGCAACAGCTGTGCCGGTACTACTTGCAGGCTCTGCAGTTTCGGCCTGAGCGGAGGTGCTTGCACCTTCTGTACTTCGAGGTTCCGGGCTCATCTCTCTCTCGTTGTTCCCTGTACTCACCGTGAATACCAGGGGTTATTTATCTGCCGATAATGGCGCATCTTTGTATGGATCGGGGATTTGTAGGCTCGCCAAAATCAGGCGTTCTTCCGCTTCCATTTCTTCCGCTTCCTCATCTATCTGGTGATCATATCCAAAAAGATGAAGGGTTCCATGAACAATAAGATGAATCAGATGGTGTTCAAATGGAATTTCAAGCTCTACAGCTTCGCGCTTTACCGTCTCTTTTGCAATAATAATATCACCTAATAGCGGGCCGAATGGCGGCTCTTCGCTATCGTCTCCCGGAAAAGACAAGACGTTCGTTGGCTTGTCCTTCTCGCGCCACATCTTATTCAGTTCCTGAATATGGGCATCATCGGTGAAGACAAGAGAAACTTCTGTGTTTTCTATTACACTCAGCTCACTTGTTTCAAAAGCGGCGGCGATTGCTTTTTCAGCAATCGCTTCCAATAGTTCTTCACTCTCCCAATCGCCTGCTTCAATCAGCAGGTCAATGTGTACCGGGCAAGCTGTGTTCATTCCTGGGAGCCTTGCTCTTCATTTGCCTTGGCAGTCTCTTCAGCTTGCCTGCGTTCTTTGGCTTCCAACCGGCGACGGCTATCATTGTCGTAAGCGCCTACGATACGTGCCACCAGCTCATGACGAACAACATCGCTCTCTGTGAAGTCCACGCGAGAGATACCTTCGACGCCACTCAGAATTTTCAAAGCTTCACGTAAACCGGACATCTGGCCCGGAGGCAAGTCGACCTGACTCGGATCTCCTGTCACGATCATCTTGGAGTTTTCACCCAAGCGCGTCAGGAACATCTTCATCTGCATCGTCGTCGTATTCTGGGCTTCATCGAGAATAACGATAGCGTTGGAGAGCGTACGACCACGCATGAATGCGAGGGGTGCGACTTCAATCATACCACTTTCCAAGCCGCGTTCCAGCTTTTCCGGTGCCATCATCTCGTTGAGGCCATCGTAAAGCGGGCGCAGATACGGGTCGACCTTATCCTTCATATCGCCCGGCAAGAAGCCGAGGCGTTCGCCAGCTTCAACAGCTGGACGAGACAGGATCATACGATCAATCTCGCCACGCTCCAACAATGCAGCAGCGTAAGCAACCGCAAGGAAGGTTTTACCTGTACCAGCTGGACCAACGCCAAAGGTAAGGTCAGAACGGTCCATTGCCCGGACGTAAGCATCCTGAGCGGCTGTTCTGGCGACCAGTGTTTTGCGGCGCGTGGCAATCTGCGCAAATGCCATACGAGACTTGGGCTCCATCGTTGGCAAAGAGAGCTGCGCTTCAGCAACTTCTGCCAGACGGATTGCGCCATCAACATCACCAGGTGTGATGTCGTGACCACCCTGAAGACGCGTATAAAGTGACTCCAGAGCAAGCTTAGCCTGCTCTGTTGACGTTTTATTGCCGCGAATGGTGACCTGATTGCCGTGTGCAACTGCCTCAACACCCAACCGCTGTTCAATCAGCGCAAGGTTCTGGTCGAACTGACCGAACAGATCGCTCACAAGCCTATTGTCTTCGAATGCCAATACCACATGCATCATATCTGATGCCGCAATGGGGCGCATGGCCGTCCTTGAAGCGGACGTTGTCTGGGCTCTGCCCTTCAAATAATGCCTCCGTTCGCTTTTACGCGAGAATCTGGGAGCATCATGCACCTAAACAAGGCGACCTTCCAGACTATTTGCGCTGGCAGCGACAATTTCTACTGATCTGATTTCACCATACAGGTCCAACGGCGCATTTACATGAACTGGCTGGAGCCAAGGTGAACGACCTGCAAGTTGACCTTCTCTGCGGCCTTCCTTCTCAAACAGTACATCAATTGTTTTGCCAATCAATGACGCATTGAAGTCTTTTTGCTGGGTGCTGAGCAGATCTTGCAATTCTGCCAGACGCTCGGACTTCACCTGCTCGTCGATCTGCTCTTCCAGTGTTGCTCCCGGAGTACCCGGACGCGGGCTGTATTTGAAGGAGAATGCAGAACCATAGGTGACCCGGCGGATTAGATCCAGAGTGTCTTTGTGATCCTGATCAGTCTCACCCGGGAAACCAACGATAAAGTCGCCGGAGAGTGCGATATCATCACGCGCTTCGCGAATGCGGTCGATCAGACGGAAGTAGTCATCACGGGTGTGTTTGCGGTTCATTGCCTTCAGGATCGCATCAGATCCAGACTGAACTGGCAAATGCAGATAAGGCATTAGAATATCAAGATCGCGATGAGCTGCAATCAGGCTGTCTTCCATATCCCTTGGATGGGACGTGGTGTAGCGCAGGCGTTCAATGCCGTCGATCTTTGCCAAGCGGAACAGAAGTTCACCAAGGCCCCATTCACGGCCATCTGGACCTTCACCGTGCCATGCGTTGACGTTCTGGCCGAGCAAGGTCACTTCACGGACACCAGCAGCTGCCAAGCGCTCGGTTTCCATGACAATCTGCTCTACCTTACGGGAGACTTCAGCACCGCGAGTGTAAGGCACCACACAGAAGGTACAGAACTTATCGCAGCCTTCCTGAACGGTCACAAATGCTGTGACACCACGCTTGCGTACTGCTTCCTTGGAAGGTGTCGCGAGGTGCTTGAATTTTTCCTGAATATCAAACTCTGTCTCAACGACCTTTGATCCGTTCGATGCACGGTTCAACAGCTCTGGAAGGCGGTGGTAAGACTGCGGGCCAACAACAAGGTCAACAATAGGCGCTCGGCGGGAAATCTCCGCACCTTCAGCCTGAGCGACACAGCCAGCGACAGACACCATCATCTGCTTGCCGTCTTTAGCTTTCGCTTCTTTCAACTTACGGATTCGGCCAAGTTCAGAGTAGACCTTTTCTGCCGCCTTCTCGCGAATGTGGCAGGTGTTCAGGATAACCAGATCCGCATCATCCGGATTTTCTGTTTTAACGTAACCATCGTTGCTCAGCGCGTCGTTCATACGATCGGAGTCGTAGACGTTCATCTGACAGCCATAGGTCTTGATGAAAACCTTACGGGTCGCTTCGGTTTTGTCGAGCGCCTCCGCAGTGTTTTCGGATTGGCTCTGGTTTTCGTTTTCTACTAGGTTATCCATTAAATCCTCAAGTGGATCTGCTGCCGGAGTATCTTCTTTTTCTAATGCCCAGCAATTCGAGCGCACCTGCCTGTTTCATCAGCAACGCCAGCTCGTCATTTTCAAAATTTTGGAGAGCTTTACTCTGTTTTACGCCGAAAGAGAAGCCTTGTCTTGATCAGGTTTGAGCCCGCTCTTCTTGTTTGGGACCATTTCCCTGCAATGCTTCTATGGTCATCCCTCTGACCTGCTCTTCCAAATCGCGCGTTAAGCGTTTGCGATTAGTTGCTTTTTCGATAGGAACGGGAGTTCCCCATGTCAAATCAACATCTAATCCGCCTTCTTTGATGACAGACCAGAGATGGCCAGCGAGTTCCATATCGCCGTACCAGGCAACATGAGCGCGCCAGAAACGTCCCATTGGCATGCCTTGCAGGCGCGTATAGGCAATTGAGAGTGGCTGCACATAAGCAACATCTTTTTCACCGACATTCATTGCGTGATGAACGGCACCAACCAGTGCAGATCTGAATGGCAGTACTTCATTGCCATTGCTGGATGTGCCTTCGGCAAACAACACCATCGCATCGCCTTGAGCCATGCGCTTAGCGACTTCTTTAGCGACACGACCGGTATCAGTTCTGCGCTGTCGATTGACAAAGACTGTCCGTTGAAGCTTAGCAAACTGACCAAATATCGGCCATCCAGCAACTTCAGACTTAGCGATAAAGCTCAGTGGCTTGGTGCATCCGATAACGACAATATCCAGCCAGGAGCAATGATTGGACGCTACAAGAAGAGGGCGTTCCAACGCCATTTCCCCATGCTGCTGGATGCGCAGTCCAATCAGACGAGACGCGATTTTATGCCAGAGCAGAGGGATTTGCCGCTGAATGGGCCAACCTAACTTCATTGCGACCCACTGAGGGGGAACGAGGGTTAGCGTTAAGAGTGTTAGTGCGGCAAGTATGCAAATTGCTCTGACAGTTGCCATGCACGGCCCCTATTTTTCGTCTAACGGAATACCGTAGAGCTCCAGGCGATGATCAACCAGTTTGAAGCCCAGCTTACGCGCGACTTCTTCCTGCATTTTTTCGATTTCTTCACTGCGGAACTCAATCACGTCGCCCGTGCGCAAATCAATCAGGTGATCGTGGTGTTCGTCAGAAACGGTTTCGTATCTGGAGCGGCCATCGCGGAAATCGTGACGTTCAATGATACCGGAGTCTTCGAAAAGCTTCACTGTGCGGTAAACAGTTGAGATAGAGATCTTCGGATCGATCTTGGAGGCTCTTCTGTAAAGCTCTTCCACATCTGGGTGGTCTTCAGCAGACTGAATTACATCAGCAATCACGCGGCGCTGTTCTGTCATCCGCATACCCTTATGAGCACACATTTCAATCAGCGTCATTTTTTCTTCTGCCGTCATTTGCCCCAATTCCTCAAAATCACACAGGCACCACAGTTCCAGTCTGCGTTGGTATCCTAGCCCTCAAAACTGTGAGAGAAAAGAACCAGTTTCACTGTTACGCGGTTTGAGCGTGAGCTAAAAGCCTCATCTCACATGCGTAGTGTCGCTTAAACGAGATCGCAACGCATAACAAGCGCTGTTCCACTGCCTTCGCTAGCCGCATAATACGCTTTTCTTTCTCCAACCTGCTTGAAGCCCAAGTTTTTATAAAGCCTCAATGCGGAGCTGTTCGTGTCATCCACTTCCAAGAACAGTGCTTCGGTACGATCAGAGTAAAGCTGGAAGATGGCGGCTTCCATAAGTTTCCGCCCTATCCCCTTTTTTTGATGCTTCGGGGAGACTGCAATAGTCAAAACTTCGGCCTCACCTGCAATCGAACGGATCACGACAAAGCCCAGATCGGCTTTTCCAGTCACACCAGATGTGCGGGCAGACAGGAAGAAAACGCCTTTTTGCTCAAAGATTGCGGCAAGTTCTGCTGTACCCCAATTCAGCTTGAAGCACTCGGCATGAAGTTTCGCCAGTTTAGGCAGGTCGTCTTTCTCAGCACGCTCGATAACCGGCGGCTTTTCTGATGTCCACCAGGACTTCATTGACGACGAACCTTTCCTTTCTCACCCGGAATAGCATCAGGAGCCCGAAGGTAGAGTGGCATCGGAGCTTTATCCTGACGCTTTGCACCTTTACCGAGCTTTGCGATGTAGTCAATCGATGCAGCAGCGGCATCATTGCAAACGCGAGATTTATCTATGCCTGCAGCATTGGCGACAGCCTGCGCAGCAGAGCCTGCCAGAATGGTCTCAGCATCGAGACTGTGTGCCAGGTCCTTAACGGTTGAAACGCGGGCCTCTCCAATCGGAGCGCCAGTTTCATCAAACTTTTGGCAGTAGACTTCATTACGACGCGCATCGAGAACCACCAAAATTGGTTTTCTGACGGGAGCAGCGTCCAAAGACTCGTGTGCGATTGCAGCCAATGTTGTGACCGAAACAACAGGCTTTTCGAGAACGAGACCAAACCCACGCGCAATGGAAAGACCGACACGCAGACCTGTAAAACTACCCGGACCAACATTTACAACAATGCGGTCCAGTGAGTTAAACGTTGTCGAGGAGTCCGTCATGACACTCGCAACCATGCCCATAATGCGTTCGGCATGACCTCGTCCGAGATCTTCGCATTGGGAGACAATATCCGGCGTACCGCCTTCATCGGTTAAAACGGCGGCAGCACAGGTACTTAGTGCGGTATCAATAGCAAGCAACTTCATAAGTTCGGCTTATCGTTAGGGCAGCTGGTTGTCGAGCAACCAATTCGTTTAACACCCGGAGTATTTTTTGGCCTTGCAGCAAACAGGGCAGCTGGTGCTGCCCTGTTTCAGAAGATTTACATTAGCAGAAACTACATCTGTCTAACTTCTTGAACTTCTGGGATGAAATGCCGCATCAGGTTCTGAATGCCATGGCTCAGTGTCGCTGTTGAGGATGGGCAACCTGCACAGGCGCCGCGCATGCTCAAATAAACGATACCCTCACGATATCCCCTGAATGTTATGTCACCACCATCTTGAGCAACTGCAGGGCGTACGCGGGTCTCGAGGAGCTCTTTGATCATGGTTACGGTTTCTTCGTCTTCTGCGTCGAAGAACTCTTCTCCTGTATCCCCATCACCAGCTTCCTCACCTTTCAGGATCGGGGTGTTGGCCATGAAATTTTCCATGATCGCACCAAGAATAGCCGGGCGCATATGCTGCCAATCAGTCTCATCCTTGGTTACGGTGATAAAGTCATGACCAAAGAAGATGCCAACAACGCCTGGAATAGTAAAAAGCTTCTCCGCCAGCGGCGATATTGTGGCTTCTCCTGCCGAGCGAAAATCGCGTGTGCCTTCCGACAAGACTACGCGGCCAGGCAAAAACTTGAGAGTTGCCGGATTTGGTGTCGCTTCGGTCTGAATGAACATAGTTTTGTTTCCGATTTTTATGCCAAAGAGCTTTCGCAAGCAGTCGCAGCACAGTTTACACTACTTAACGCTTCAGCAATGACTGTTTTCAAGTTCTATATGATAGGTAAACCTGATCAGGCAAGAGCATCTAGTGCATCATCGTCCAAATTACCTGGTACGATGGTCGTCGGAATCGGGAATGTTCCTGCCGATTTGCCCGCAATGGATGAAACAAGAGGCCCTGGACCTTCTTTGCTGGTTCCTGCTGCCAATACAAGAATCGCAATGTCTGCATCTTCTTCAATCAGGTCAATGATCTCATCTGACTGGTGACCTTCACGCACAACCAACTCTGGCTCTGTCCGTGCAGCAGCTCTCACCTTTTCGGCAGCTTTAGCCAAAATGGTGTCTGCATTATCACGCGCTTCCTGACGCATAATATCCTCAACCCCTAGCCAATGCTGGAAGTTTCCGGGTGCAATGACAAAGAGTAAGAGAACGACACCGCCGGTACGGGCCGCACGCTTTGAGGCATAAACGATGGCTCGACCACATTCTGGAGTGTCATCGACGACAACCAGAAACTTTCGGTCGTGACCTTCTTCATTACTTTTGCGAATAGCTACCATGTCGGCATGCTGCCACTTGAGGTGGTATGCGGCAAGTATTTTTCCTTGCCACATTCCGTTAGGTTTTCTTTTTCCGACTGATTTTTTCGTCAGTTAGAGGATGAACTGAGACAAATCGACATTCTTGGCCAGTTCGCTCACATTCGACTTCACGTAGGCTGCATCAATTGTGACTTGCTCACCAGACTTGTCTGGTGCGACGAAGGAAATCTCATCCAGTACACGCTCCATCACAGTCTGCAAGCGGCGAGCCCCAATGTTTTCGACCGTTGCATTCAAATCAACAGCAACTGTCGCAATCTCGTCGATTGCGTCCTCGGTAAATTCGATGCTCACGCTTTCCGTCGCCATCAATGCAACATATTGCTTGATCAGGCTGGCTTCAGTTTCTGTCAGGATCTTGACAAAATCTTCTTTCGTCAGCGCTTTCAGCTCAACACGGATCGGAAGACGGCCCTGAAGTTCCGGCAGAAGGTCTGATGGTTTTGACACGTGGAATGCACCAGATGCGATGAACAGAATGTGGTCTGTTTTCACTGGGCCGTGCTTTGTTGAAACAACAGTACCCTCGATCAGTGGCAGCAAGTCACGCTGAACGCCTTCACGGGAAACATCGCCACCATTACGGCCATCTTTCCCGCAGATTTTGTCGATCTCATCGAGGAAAACGATACCGGAGTTTTCAACCAGCTCAATTGCCTCTTGAACAACCTTCTCTTCATCAAGAAGCTTGTCGGACTCCTCTGCCAGAAGCAGCTTGTGGCTATCTTTGACGTTTGTGCGCTTCGGCTTGGTCTGACCGCCAAATGCCTTACCCAGCATGTCAGAGATATTCATGACACCGACGCTGCCCCCTGGCATGCCAGGAATATCGAAGCTTGGCATCTGTGGGTTGGCACGCACTTCAACTTCAATTTCTTTGTCGTCGAGGTCGCCTTCACGCAGCTTCTTGCGGAATGTATCACGAGTGGCCGGGCTTGCATTGTTGCCGACCAATGCATCCAGAACACGCTCTTCAGCAAGAACATGTGCTTTTGCTTCTACTTCTTTGCGGCTTTGCTCACGTACAAGGGCGATACTGGATTCGACCAGATCACGAACGATCTGCTCTACATCACGACCAACGTACCCCACCTCAGTAAACTTGGTTGCTTCAACTTTTGTGAAAGGAGCATTCGCAAGCTTAGCAAGACGACGAGAGATCTCAGTTTTACCAACACCGGTTGGGCCAATCATGAGAATGTTCTTTGGCTGAACTTCTTCGCGCAGCTCTTCATCCAACTGCTGACGACGCCATCTGTTGCGCAGTGCAATTGCCACTGCGCGTTTCGCGTCATGCTGGCCGATGATGTAGCGATCAAGTTCACTAACGATTTCCCGAGGAGAGAAATTTGTCATTTTCTTACTTTCTAGTTCCGGATAGGTGGCAGATATGTAGTGAGTGTGGTTCCTGCAAGAGGGCGCATAACGATCCGTCGCGCCACGTTCCAGCCTGAACCGAGTAGCAAAACAAAACTCCCAAGTAATACAAGGGAGATAGCAGTTAGCTGCGATGCAGAAAAGTCGGCAGACTCCAGCAAATAGGCTAATGCGAAGCCTAGGTAACTCAGCGCTGCCACCAGCATTGCACGACGGTCAATGATGAGAGCGACCGCACCAAATGCCAGGACAACAGCAATGGAGACCAAGGCATAAGCTTCTGTCTGCTGTTCAAAGTACACTCCGCTCAAGATGGAATGAACGATAAGCGGGGCAGCAAGCAGGTGAAGCCAAAAGGCCTTGTCTGTGTTGAGTGTTTCCCGCTTGGTGTCTTTGGTGTCAAAATACATCGCGCAACCGAATGCAAACAGACCGCAGACCAGCGAAACCCAGGACAGATACTCAAGAATTTTTGTGTCAGTTACCAGCGTCAATGCGCCTACGATCAAGCCCATGATCCCCGCAACAATGACGGTCAGTGTTATTGGCACCTTAAAGCGCCAGTAAAACAACGAAGCGCCCACTAAAGCGAAGATGGAACTCAGAATGACCTGAATGGCTTCGGAGTCGTTGTTCAGAACATCAGGTGTGAACAGGCCAAATCCAACAAGCGCAATTGAACCTCCAAACAATCCTGTCAGTAAAATTGAAGGAAGCGCGAGCTTCTTGATCTTGGTAAACCACTCGGCCAGCACCCATGTGATGATGGCAGCAGCGCCAGCAACAGCAGCTGTAGGAAGACCGCCTTGAGTGAGCGAGTCCCCAAACCCAATACCGTAGCCAGCAAAAAGAATTAGAATACCGAGGCTAATGAAAATGTCATGAAAGCCACGTGTAAACCGAACTTCTTCCGGGTCGTGGAGGTTTTCAGATGCTTGTTGGTTCTGAATATTTTCTGCTTGAAGAGACAAATAGGAGACGAGCTTATCAGCTTGATCTGCGCTGATAATTCCTGCGGAGATGGCTCCGGTAAGAGATGTTCTTGATATCATCAGTTCCTCGTCAAATCCAAATGGAACAATAAAAGCTTCAAGTATCCTTGGCTTAGCAAATTAAGCTGATCTAAAAGTATCTTGAACGCAGAACTGGAGATCGAAAATTATTGATCTCCAGTCGTATCTTGTCGTTACAGTTACTCTTCGTCGAGCACTTCGACGGTAACATTGCTGTTTGTGTAGACGCAGATGTCTGCTGCGATTGTCATGGACTTGCGGCAAACCTCTTCTGCGGTCAGGTCCATATCAACCAGCGCACGCGCTGCGGACAGCGCGAAGTTGCCACCGGAACCGATGCCCATCACACCATTTTCCGGCTCAAGCACGTCGCCGGTACCTGTCAGCACCAGAGAGTGCTTTTTGTCGGCAACCAGCATCATGGCTTCCAGACGGCGAAGGTAGCGGTCTGTACGCCAGTCTTTTGCCATCTCAACGCATGCACGCATCAACTGGTCGGGATATTGTTCGAGCTTGGCTTCAAGGCGCTCAAACAGCGTGAACGCATCAGCAGTCGCGCCTGCAAAGCCAGCAATAACCTTACCGCCTGCCAGTGGGCGGACCTTACGTGCAGTGCCTTTAATGACCGTTGATCCAAGAGACACCTGACCATCTCCAGCAATTACGACTTTGCCGCCCTTGCGCACGGTCAAGATGGTTGTGCCGTGCCACTGTTCAGGTTCACTCATTCATTTTTCTCCAGAGTTCTATCGGCAACGGAGCAATCTCCCGCGCAACTCAATTTCAAATTTGTGTCTGCGGTATTATGTATGTAGTCCTTGCCGCATTGCCAATGCGGCAAGCCAAAAAAACTCAGTTATCCTGTAGCTTTACGTGACTTGCCTCACTGACGAAGCGGTCAACAAGCTTATGCAATCGCTTGATCTGGTGGTCTTTTGTGAGGTCGCCATTTTCATCAAAGGACTTGCCCGCAAAATTAATAGAGACCATTTCTGGCAGGACAAGGCATCCTAAAGACACTTCCATGATCGTTCTCAGGTGCATGAGGCCTCTCAAAGAGCCATGCGCACCGGGAGAAGCCCCGCCGACAGCATAGATCGACTTGTGGAAGAGCTGAAGCGGTTCTTCCTCTGGCAACTGGATGCGACTGATCCAGTCCAGTGTATTCTTCAGCAATGGGGTGATTGAGGAGTTGTATTCCGGGCTGGCTATGAAGATCCCATGATGGGTCTCAATGAGCTTTCTGAGCTTGAATGCATTTTCAGGGATACCCGTATCATCTTCCAGGTCACCATCGTAAATAGGCAGAGGATAGTCGGCAAGGCTGATTGTAGTTACTTCTGCATTGGCGATCGTCAGGTGTTTTGCCATCAGCTCTGCCAGCATTTTATTGTAGGACCCTTTGCGGGTTGAACCTGAAAAAACGAGTATCTTTGGCTTCATAGGGCTATCCTCACGACATGGCTCTGCAACCTCTCGTTCAAGAGCTGCATGATCTCTGGTAAAGTCGGCACGAAGAGTACCCTATACTACCCAAGCGTAAGGTTTATGGAAGATGCGTGTTTTTAGGTGATTGACCGCTAAACGCCTGCCTTTGAGAAATCAAAAGGGCTTTCGGAAAATCCAGACACGAGCTGGCGGAATATTCTTCACGATCCATCCGGTTTTCGACCAGCTGAACATTTTGGATTTCAGTGTTACCGGAGACGCGAAGGAATAAGAGAATTGGATGAAGGGAGCACCGGGCCTCATAAGAGCGAAGGCATCACGAATGCACTTTAAGCGAAACTCCATCGGTCTGGACACAAGTGGCAAGCTCGAAACCACAGCACACAGTGAGTTTGGCGCGATATGCTCAAGGCTGGGACGCATGTTGTAAGCGTCACCTTGAACCACGTTCAATCCTTCAAACTTGTCACTGAGATGCTCGCAGAAGTCTGTGCTGTACTCCAAGCAGGTAAGACGGTCTTTAGAGATACCTGCTTCAAGAATAGCTTTTGTGACCGGGCCTGTGCCAGGTCCCAACTCTAAAACCGGATTATTTGACTCAACGGGAACGAATTCTGCCATTCTCTGGGCGAGAACAGGGCCTGACGGGGCGACCGCTCCGGTCGTGAGTGGTGCTTCCACCCACGCCCGAAGAAATTTGGAAGGCTCACGAAATTTGTTCAAGGCATTTTCTGCCCGTGACCTCGTTTCGTGAAACATTCAACTCTCCGTAGCATCAACAAAGGGTACTACTGAGATATTACTGATTGGTGGCAATTTAAAGAGCTATGCCTTGAAATTCTCCAAAAAATCTTTTGCCTTTGCAAAAAAGCCAGTAGATTCCGGATGATTTTCTCCAGAGGATTCACCTTCAAATTCTGAAAGAAGCTCTTTCTGCCTCTTCGTAAGATTTGCTGGTGTCTCCACGGCAACTTGAATATACATGTCGCCCTTCTGGCTAGACCGCATAATCGGCATACCTTTACCGCGCAGTCTGAACTGCTTTCCGGTCTGAGTGCTCTCAGGAACTTTCACGCGCGCTGTATTGCCATCCAATGCCGGAACTTCGAACTGACCACCCAGAGCAGCAGTTGTCATTGAAATTGGCACGCGGCAGAAGATATCAGCACCGTCACGCTGGAAGAACTCATGCGGACGAATGGACAGGAAGATGTAAAGATCGCCTGCGGGACCACCGCGAGCACCGGCTTCACCTTCGCCTGACAAGCGAATACGCGTGCCATCTTCGATGCCTGACGGAATATTCACGGAGAGCGTGCGCTCTTTCGTTGTCCGGCCAGTACCGCCACAGCTGTCACATGGATCTGTAATGATCTCACCACGACCCTGACAGGTCGGACAGGTACGTTCCATGGTGAAGAAGCCCTGAGCCGCTCTGACACGCCCAGCACCGCCACAGGTTGGACAGGTGGACGGACGGGTTCCGGACTTTGCGCCGGAGCCACTGCACGGCTCACATGTTACTGAGGTTGGAACCTCGATCTCGACAGACTTACCTTCGTAAGCTTCTTCAAGAGAGACTTCCAAGTTGTAGCGCAGATCTGCGCCGCGTTCACGACCAGAACCACGACGTCCACCACCGCCACCAAAGAACTCATCGAAGATGTCTGCCATGGAGGAAGCAAAGTCGCCCGGACCTGCTCCGCCGCCACCACCAAAGCCGCCGTTTTCAAAGGCTGCATGGCCAAATCGATCGTAGGCAGCGCGCTTTTGCGGGTCTTTCAGGGTTTCGTAAGCTTCGCTTACTTCCTTAAAGTTTGCTTCCGCTTCATCATTACCAGGGTTTCGGTCAGGATGGAATTTCATCGCGAGTTTGCGATAAGCGCTCTTAAGTGCCTTTTCGTCGACCTCCCGTGCTACCCCCAGCACCTCATAGTAGTCGCGTTTAGACATTATGAAATAAGCTCCAAAGACGTGATGTCTATTTGCGTTTTGAAGCCTCAGGAGAACATCAGCTCAGTCTGAGGTCACTGTGGGCAGTCGAGTTTAATTCTTGCTTCGCAACGAACTCACTCGTGAACTGCACTCATCTTCAAAACAAAACTGTTTACTGTTCAGTCGGTGATTGAGGTGCAGCTTTAAGCGCAGCGCACACATTACCAACTACCCATATGTAGGAAGCAGCTCTCTCAAATGCAATTGCACCCAAAAGGTTCTCTTCGACTAAAATCTTCCATACAGTCGGGAAATACTTGAATAAAGTTTACCTCGCAAGCCCATAGGAGCTTGCGAGGTAAAAGTATTAGTTAGCTGGACTTTTTGTCGTCGTCGCGAACTTCTTCGAAGTCTGCGTCAACCACATCGTCAACTGGCTTTGGCTCACCATCGTCTTCAGCACCCTCTCCGGCTTCCTCTGCCTGAGCGTCCTTGTACATAGCTTCGCCAAGTTTCATGGAAACTTCTGCAAGAGACTGGGTTTTCGCAGTGATATCTTCCAGATCTTCACCTTCCAGAGACACTTTCAATGCAGCCAAAGCGCCTTCAATTGCAGACTTGTCTTCGTCTGAAACCTTATCGCCGTACTCTTTGACGGATTTCTCTGTTGAATGGTGAAGTGCTTCACCCTGGTTTTTGGCTTCAACCAGATCCTTACGCTTCTTATCATCTTCAGCGTGAGATTCTGCGTCTTTCACCATCTGCTCGATGTCAGCGTCGGACAGACCACCAGATGCCTGAATACGGATCTGCTGCTCTTTACCTGTGCCTTTATCGGTTGCAGACACGTTCACGATACCGTTGGCATCAATATCAAAGGCTACTTCAACCTGTGGGACGCCGCGAGGTGCTGGTGGGATGCCAACCAGATCGAACTGACCGAGGATCTTGTTGTCCGCAGCCATTTCACGCTCGCCCTGGAAGACGCGGATGGTCACAGCAGTCTGATTGTCTTCTGCTGTAGAGAACACCTGGCCCTTCTTGGTTGGGATTGTGGTGTTGCGGTCGATCAGACGTGTAAACACGCCACCAAGAGTTTCGATGCCGAGGGACAGAGGAGTAACGTCGAGAAGCAGAACGTCTTTAACATCACCCTGCAGAACGCCAGCCTGAATTGCCGCACCCATTGCAACAACTTCATCAGGGTTTACGCCCTTATGAGGTTCTTTGCCGAAGAACTGCTTAACAATTTCCTGAACCTTAGGCATGCGAGTCATGCCACCGACGAGAACAACCTCATCGAGTTCACCAGCTGCAAGGCCTGCGTCTTTAAGAGCCGCTTTCATTGGAGCAACAGTACGCTGAACCAGATCGTCAACGAGTTGCTCAAACTTAGCGCGGGTCAGTTTAAGGGTAAGGTGCTTAGGACCAGAAGCATCTGCTGTGATGAACGGCAGGTTGATTTCGGTCTGGGATGCGGAGGACAGCTCGATTTTTGCTTTTTCAGCTGCTTCTTTCAAGCGCTGCAATGCGAGCTTGTCGTTCTTAAGATCGATGCCCTGCTCTTTTTTGAACTCACTCGCAAGGTAGTCAACCAGACGCATGTCAAAGTCTTCACCACCGAGGAAGGTGTCACCGTTGGTGGACTTCACTTCAAATACGCCATCGCCGATTTCCAGTACGGAAACGTCGAAGGTACCGCCGCCAAGATCGTAAACCGCAATGGTTTTACCGTCGTTCTTGTCCATGCCGTATGCAAGAGCAGCAGCGGTTGGTTCGTTGATGATACGCAGAACTTCAAGACCAGCGATCTTACCAGCATCTTTAGTTGCCTGACGCTGAGCATCGTTGAAGTATGCAGGTACCGTGATAACAGCCTGAGTAACAGTCTCACCCAAGAAGCTCTCAGCGGTTTCTTTCATCTTTTGCAGAATGAAAGCGGAAACCTGAGATGGGGAGTACTTTTCACCTTCAGCCTCTACCCATGCGTCGCCGTTGTCAGCTTCAACAATTTCGTATGGAACCAGCTTTTTGTCTTTTGCGACTGTTGGATCATCAAAACGACGACCAATGAGACGCTTAACAGCAAACAGGGTGTCTGTTGGGTTGGTAACAGCCTGGCGTTTCGCTGGCTGACCTACAAGCTTCTCACCATCGTCAGAAAACGCAACCATAGAAGGGGTAGTACGCGCACCTTCTGCGTTCTCGATTACTTTGGCGTCCTTGCCGTCCATTACAGATACGCACGAATTTGTCGTGCCGAGGTCGATACCGATGACCTTTGCCATGTTTTTAACTCTCCTTTCGGCAGACCGCCCGAACCCCAAAGGCCTTCGGATAATGTCGGATCAGCATCCGACCGGTCCCCAATACATTGCACTTGCGTGAGTTGTCGCAAACACGCAAGAAAACTTCAATTGGCTATATAAGAGGGGTCCCCTGCCCCTGCAAGGGACAGGACCCGATATATCGACACAAGATCTACCCGAAGCCATTTTCTGAGTTAAGAAATTGAACTTTTCTTTGGAAAACCACAGAAAACACCTCCATTGCATCCCGGTTTTCTGCGTAACCCTCATTTCTAAGAGGGTGTTTGTGGATAGAGCTCTTCAAGAGAGACGGAGTGTCCACTTTCCTGGACGATGCGCACGTGCTCTCGTGAAAGCTGCCTTGCAGCATCGACCCCACATGCATGAGCAATCATATCAACCTCCATCCGCACGCTATGACAATAAGCAGCGACTCGGTGGCTTTTTTCTGTTGGGTCAAGACCAGTCTGAAGTGCTTTATTATGAGTGGTGATACCTGTCGGACAGGTATTTTTGTTACACCGCATTGCTTGGATACAGCCCAGTGCGAACATGAAGCCCCTAGCAGTTACTACAAAATCAGCCCCTGAACACAACACTAGGGCAACGGCGGACGGGATAATTCGCTTTCCAGAAACAATGATACGGATACGGTCACGCAGATCATGCTTTCGCAAGACATGATCGACAATTGGAAGTGCCTCAGAGATCCTTAGACCTACGTTGTCCATGAGAGGCATTGGCGCTGCACCCGTACCACCATCTGCTGAATCTATAGTGATAAAGTCCGGTGCATGTTCGATCCCACGGTGGTTAATTTCACGACAAAGCTCTTCCACCCAGGCGCTTGAGCCGATCACTGTCTTGAAACCTACAGGCTTCTTGGCAATGCTGCGGACGCGGCTGATGAAGTCTAAGAGCTCACCCGTATTGCTGATCTCAGGATGACGATTTGGAGCGTGAGATGGTTGCCCGACTTTGAGCCCACGAATTTCTGCGATCTCAGGTGTCACCTTTCCACCAGGCAAGAGACCACCTTTTCCAGGTTTGGCGCCTTGAGCGAGTTTGATCTCGACCATTTTGACCTGAGCGTTGTCCGTTATTTTTTTCAGCTTGTTTTCATTGAGCGTGGAGTCATCATTCCGGCAACCATTTTTTGCTGTCCCCATTTGAAAGACGATGTCAGCACCACCTTCTAAATGGTACGGAGATAAGCCACCTTCTCCAGTATTCATCCAGCACTTTGCCATCTTCGCACCTCGTGAAAGAGCGAGGACCGCAGGTCGGGAAATGGCGCCGTAACTCATGCCAGAGATGTTAAAGTAACTGGGAGGCACATAAGGATTTTCGACGTAAGGACCGATGAGAAGCGGCTCAGGCTCATCGATTTCCTTCTCCAATTTTGCGAAGGGGGCATTCACGAACAGTGCCGTTCCGGGTAAGTTGAGGTTTTTTGTGGACCCGAACGCCATTGTATTACCTTCTGCCTTGGAAGCATGATCCACCCAGGTTCGCTCTGCCCGGTTGAACGGCATTTCCTCCCGATCCATAGCGAAGAAGTACTGACGGAAAAACTCACCTAAATGCGAGAAGAGCGCTCGGAATCGACCCACGACAGGGAAGTTATGCCGAATGGCATCTTTGTGTTGGCGTCGATCAACAACATAAAGAACGATAGCGGTAATAAGTGCGATCAAGATCAGGAGTGAAACAAACGCTGCAAAAATATTTAGTACAGTCGAAAGTAACGTAGGAAGAAGGTGCATTTGTGGATCTCCTTAACTGGGAGCCGCTATTTTGAAGATTATGGGTTAAATTCACTTTCGGCAAATCTCTCCAAATTTTCCGTTTTTGTAAGCGGTCTTTTCAGCAAATATGTCCAGATTAGAAGAGGTCTTGAGATGCAAATAAGCGATGACTTTCCTAAAGATTTCAAGTACCTGCCCGGATACTTCTCTTCTGAGGAGCAGAAGGAACTTGTCGATACGCTCAGATATCTCGTCAAAGAAGCTCCATTGTTCACTCCCGTGATGCCACGAACAGGAAAGCCATTTTCTGTTCGGATGACCAATCTTGGAACATTGGGTTGGGTATCTGACAGGAGTGGTTATCGCTACCAGTCTCAACATCCGGAGACCGGTCAGCCCTGGCCTGTTATCCCTGAGGTCCTGCAGGCTCTTTGGAACAAGGTTGGCAACTGCCCGGCAGCGCCAGAAGCCTGCCTCGTGAATTATTATGCTGCAACAGCAAAAATGGGCATGCATCAAGACAGTGATGAAAAAACGTTTGAAGCCCCTGTTGTTTCGGTCAGTCTCGGAGACACAGCAATTTTCCGGCTCGGCGGTGTGAAGCGCGGGGGCCCGACGCAATCACTCAAGCTTAATTCAGGAGACGTTGTTGTACTCGGAGGAGAAGCGCGACTGTGCTACCACGGCATTGACCGTATCCAGGGTGGGAGCTCAAGCCTCCTTAAGGACGGAGGCAGATTAAATCTGACTCTCCGCCGCATCTCGCCATTTTAGCTAGAGCATCAGGCCTCTTCGAGCGCACCAGCCATAAAGAAGGCACGAATGCCGCTGGACACGAAACGAATAGTGCCTTCGACTATCTCGTCCTGATCCATTTCTTCATCGTAAGGGCCTTTGGAAGCTCCGGTCACAACGTAAAGCGCCTCTAACGTTGCGCTGTGCATGAGCATCATCAACAACTGAGCACGAGGTCCTGTTGGGATGTCACTCTTCGTGGCTTTTGCCAGAGCCTTTGTGATGCGAAGGATAATCCTCGGCGGCTCCCATGAGTGCATGATCTTCTGGCCGGACTCTGGATCAGAGAAGACCTGACGAATGAGAACAACAAACGGCACCAGCTTTCCGGTGTCTCTTGAGATCCCTTGTACAATCAAGGGCTCCATAAATGCTCGGGTTATCTCTTCTAGATCGGGTTCGCGCCCGCCAACTTCCAGCGCATCCAGACGCTGCATGCGCATATCGTCAATTTCGCGAAGGCGGCGCATAAAGACTGCCCTGACGAGATCATCTTTGCTGCCAAAGTGATAGTTGACTGCAGCAACATTGGCATCGGCTTTTTCGGTGATCATTCTTACAGAAGTTTCCGCAAGACCATGTTCAGCGAGCAAGCGTTCTGCGGCATCAAGTAACCGTTCACGGGTCCCCAGTTCAGAACTGTCTGGCACAGCGGCACCTCCAGGAAGATAGTTTACAATTGTTTTGAGAACTCTCTAAAGGTTTTGAGTAGACCCTTAGAAATCTCAAATACTTCTCTTAAGCTATCTTGCTTTTAGCACGTTTTATTGAGCAACAACCCGCCTACAATTCATATCATCAATTGCAATGACTATATAAAACTTAGATAAATTTATGCAGTAACTTAGTATGATCCAATTATTTCTAGATTTTTCACATATAGCCGGCTAACCAATAAAAAACGGGAGCGTAACAACTCCCGCTTTTCATAGTTTCAACTCAGAATGTCTTAGAGGTGGATGCCGTAAGCAATTGCTGAAAGAGCGATTGCAATGACCCAAAGTGCGACACGTCCAGACCGGCTATGCTTCGCTTCCGATCTGCCAATCGCATCTGCGGTTGCCTCATCGAATCTCAGGCCGTTGTTTGCCATCGACTCCAGTTGATTGGAAAACTTGCTCGCACGGTCAGCAATAATCGGCAAATCACTTGCCAGACGACCCAAAACAGTCACGCCTGTTGCTAGGTCTGTGATGCGTCCCATAGGGCCAAGGTTTCTCTGAATCCAACCGGTTACAACAGGATCAGCCGTGTTCCACATATCCAGATGCGGGTTCAGCGAGCGGGCGACACCTTCTGCCAGAACCATGTTTTTCTGTAGCAAGATCAACTGAGGCTGAGTGTGCATGTTGAACATCTCAGTCACTTCAAACAACTGTGTCAGCAAACGCGCCATTGAGATTTCACTGGCATCATGCCCATGGATCGGCTCACCAATCGCCCGAATTGCTTGCGCGAATATATTCACGTCCTGATCTGCAGGCACATACCCAGCTTCAAAATGAACTTCGGCAACTCGCAGGTAATTGCGAGTTATGAAGCCATAGAGAATTTCTGCCAGGAAGCGGCGCTCAGACAGCCCCAAACGCCCTGTGATCCCTAAATCGACTGCTACCAGAGTTCCATCCGGTTCAATGAAGAGATTGCCCTGATGCATGTCCGCGTGGAAAAAACCGTCACGTACGGCATGGCGCAAGAAAGTCTGGATCACTTTATTGCCTAGTTCAGCCAGGTCATGGCCAGCTTCTTCGATACCTTCCAGATTGGAAAGCTTTACACCGTCAATCCATTCCATGGTGAGTACGGAACGAGAGGTGCGGGGCCAGTCCACACTGGGAACGCGAAAATCTTTGTCGTCCTTGCTGTTTTCACCCATTTCAGAAAGAGCTGCGGCTTCCATACGCAGGTCCATTTCCAAAATGACAGCGTGCTCATAGGTCTCAACCATCATAAGCGGACGAAGGCGGCGGCTTGCCGGACTGAAGCGTTCAGCAAGCCGCGCTGCAAGGTAAAAGCTCTTCAAGTCGCGCTTAAACCCGCGCTCGACACCGGGGCGCAGCACTTTAACAGCTACTTTTTCCAGTTCGCCATCGCGGTTTCGGAAGTACGCAGGGTGTACTTGTGCAATCGACGCAGCGGCGACTGGTTCACCAAACTCTTCAAAGTGATCTTCGACTGTTTTGCCGAGCTGTTCTTCGACTGTTTTGCGTGCGTACTGCGTCAGAAATGGCGGAACATTGTCCTGAAGTGCAGATAGTTCCTTTGCCGCTTCCTTACCAACCACATCCGGGCGTGTCGCAAGAAACTGCCCCAACTTAATGTAGGAGGGACCAAGGCGGTTCAGCGCATCTGTCAGGCGTGCTGCAGCATCTTTTTTCTCAATGCCACGACGCTCAAGCATACGTGCGACGCCAATAGCCAAGCGCGGTCCGGGAGGGAGATCTGGCAGAGAAACGAGTCCGAACACACCTTCGCGGGCCATAACATAACCCGCGAAAACCAGACGCATAAATGGCACAATATTTGCGATCATAACTGGTTAGATTTTCCAGCCGGAGTGAAGTGCAGCGATACCGCCGGTGTAGTTTCGATAGGTGACACGCTCAAAACCTGCATCACGTATCATCTGCGCAAAACGTTCCTGATTTGGAAACTTGCGGATAGATTCTACAAGATAGCTGTATGGGTCTCCGTCACCTGTCACCGCCTGTCCGATTTTTGGAATGGCGTGGAAGGAAAACAGATCATAGACCTTATCAAGTGCTGGCACGTCTACCTGAGAGAACTCAAGGCACATGAAGCGACCGCCGCGTTTAAGTACACGGTGAGCCTCTTGCAGTGCTTTTTCGATTTGTGGGACGTTACGGATACCGAATGCGATGGTGTAGGCATCGAAGTGCTTGTCCGGGAAAGGCAGCTCTTCTGCGTTCCCCTGAATGAACTCGATGTTTTCTGAAAGGCCAGCAGCGCTCGCACGGTCTTTGCCAACACCCAGCATCGATCCGTTGATATCGCAGACGGTTGATTTGATTGTCCGGTTAGAACGCTCAACAACGCGGGTTGCGATGTCTCCAGTCCCACCAGCCACGTCCAGATGTCGCCATTCACGGGCGCCATTCTTTGGTGGGTTCATGCTGGACACCATCGCATCTTTCCAGAGACGATGCATTCCACCAGACATGAGGTCGTTCATCAGGTCATAGCGAGACGCCACTTTGTGGAAAACATCATCCACCAGATCCTGCTTTTCACCTTCGCGAACTGTGCGAAACCCGAAGCTAGTTGCCATTTCAGTCGGGTCTGTTACGGATGCCTGCTCAGGGGTTGAGAACTCACGCGCCATAATCAAATCACTCCATTTCGCGGGCGAACATAGTACAGCTTGTTACAAAGCGCTATTGTTGAACGTAATCTTTGCCCAGCAGCAAACCACTGTACCAACGGATATCTTATGCCTGAATTACCGGAGGTTGAAACAGTCCGTCGTGGACTAGCACCTTTTTTTGACAATGCAACAATTTGCAGAGTTGAACAACGCCGACCTGATCTTCGTTTTCCTTTTGGCGATGATTTCGTAGATCGCCTGGAAAATCGCAGAGTTGTTTCCTTCAGCCGCCGCGCGAAATATCTATTGCTTGATCTGGACAGCGGTGATGTTTTGGTGATGCACCTTGGCATGTCGGGTTCGTTCCGCTGGATCGAAACTGATGATCGAGAACCAATACAAACCGTTGAAATGTATCATGCAAAAGGCAAACACCCTCAGCATGACCATGTGATTTTCCATGTTCGTCCAGCTGATCAGGAGACGATCGTAAAGATCATATATAATGATCCGCGGCGCTTTGGATTTATGGTGCTCATTCCTCGCAGCGAGCTGGCGACACACCCGATGTTTGTCGATATGGGGATCGAACCACTTGGCAATGAGCTGGATGGAGCCTACCTCGCCAAGCTGTTTGAGAACCGGAAAACCTCTCTTAAAGCAGCTTTGCTCAATCAGAAGTTCGTCGCAGGACTGGGTAACATTTATGTGTGTGAAGCACTCTGGAGAACGGGGGTAAGTCCTTTCAACAGCGCATCCACACTTGCAGGCAAATCCGGTAAGCCGCTTAAAAAAGCCGACGAGCTTTCCAAACACATTCGGGAAGTCTTGCAGGAAGCGATAAAATCCGGCGGATCTTCCCTGAAGGATCACCGGCAAGCGGATGGTTCTCTCGGATACTTCCAGCACAACTTCTCTGTCTATGATCGCGAGGGGGAGGCTTGCCGAACTCCCAAGTGTGCTGGCGTCATTGAGCGGAAGGTCCAGAATGGGCGCTCAACATTCTTCTGTCCGAAATGCCAGAAGTAAGCATGCGAGCTGATATGTCACGCTTGAGGGAATTGCATTCCCTAGAGCAACTGTCTAGGAGACAGGCATAATATTATAAAAGCCAGCAGGATGCCCTGTAGACGGCGAGAAAAGGATGGCCCTATGAAAATCGGTGTAGTTGGTGTTGGCGCTGTTGGAAGTACTGCAGCCTACGCCATGGCCATGAACGGTGTGGGCAACGAAATTGTGCTCGTCGATTACAATCCGAAACTCGCTATTGCCCAGGCGGAAGACATTCTTCACGCAACCCCGTTTGCGCGGCCGATGAGCGTTATTGGTGGTGATTACAGTGACTTGAAGGATGCAGCAGTCGTCGTGATTGCGGCTGGTGTCAACCAGCAACCGGGTGAAACCCGGATTGAGCTGTTGGCACGCAATGCTGGTGTGTTTGCAAAAGTCATTCCTGAGGTGCTGAAATATACACCAAATGCGATCCTGATCATCGCAACCAATCCGGTTGATATCATGACCCAGGTTGCGACCGAAATTTCTGGTCTGCCGCGCAATCGCGTTATCGGCTCAGGTACAATTCTGGATACTGCACGGTTCCGTACTTTATTGGGTAAACATCTGGGCATCACGCCAACCTCTGTACATGCAGATGTGCTTGGTGAGCACGGTGACAGTGAAGTGCTTGTCTGGTCTGGCGCAAAGGCAGGCAACACGCCGTTGTTTACCTTTGCCGAGCAGATCAACAAGCCAATCACTCAAGATGTTCGTGACCGTATTGACCATGGTGTTCGTTACGCTGCCTATTCGATCATCGAAGGCAAGGGTGCAACCAACTATGGCATTGGCGCAGGGCTCTCCCGCATTGTGAAGGCTATTGTGACAAATGAACATGCTGTCATCAGCCTTTCCATCGTCAATGAAGAGATCGTTGGCGTGAGGGACACGGCCCTTTCAGTGCCGCGAGTGCTGGGTGCTGATGGTATTGAAGCTACCCTCTTCCCTAGTATGGATGAGTTGGAACGCAGCCAGCTGCAAGCGTCCGCAGTGGCGTTGGAAACAGCGGCAAAAGAAGTGCTTTCCAAGCACCTGAAATAGTGCTGATCCCGCAAAAGCTCTATTTCGGCAGTTTTATTAGGCTTTTGCGGAATTTTCTTATTCTCACCTTGGCAAAAACCTGTTTTTCACCTATGCCACAGACCTAGTTTCTGATGCACAAGCGCATACAATCGCCAAGTTAGCTATTGGATTAGGTTTGTTGCGCGCGTCTGTGCACCACTTGCAGCGCGGAGAGTATTGATGACACAGGCGGATATCGGCCTTGTTGGACTAGGCGTCATGGGAGCCAATCTGGCTCTTAATATCGCAGACAATGGCTATAAAGTAGCGGTGTTCAACCGTACTGCAGAGGGAACCCAAGCTTTCATGGAGAAGGCTGGACACCTCAAAGACATGTTTATTCCCTGCTACAGCACAGAAGAGCTGGTAGCGAACATCAAAGCCCCTCGTCCTATCATTTTGATGGTTCCGGCAGGCGAGCCAGTTGATCAGCAGATTTCTGTTCTGAAAGACCACCTGAAAGACGGTGACATTCTGATTGACGCAGGCAACAGCGACTTCCACGACAGTAATCGCCGCTACAAAGAATTGGCCGACACGCCATTCACCTTTGTTGGTATGGGCGTTTCTGGCGGTGCGGAAGGCGCTCGCTTTGGCCCATCCATCATGGTTGGTGCTTCTGAAGCCGCTTATGGGCGTATCGAGCCTATCCTGAAAGCGATCTCAGCAAAGCACAATGACGAACCTTGTGTTGCTTTGATGGGCCCTGAAGGCGCTGGCCACTTTGTGAAGACTTTGCACAACGGCATTGAATACGCTGACATGCAGATGATTGCTGAAGTGCACGAAGTGCTCACCGAGACCCTTCACCTGAGCATTCAGGAACAAGCCGAGATCTTCTCCAAGTGGAATGAAGGCCCGCTGGCGTCTTACCTCATTGAGATCACCGCAAACGTTATGGGTGTGATTGATGAAGAGAGCGGCAAGCCAATTCTGGATGTTATTCTGGATACTGCTGGTCAAAAAGGCACTGGTCGCTGGTCCGCTGTCGAAGCGCATCTGCTTGGCGTTCCGGCAACTGGTATTGATGCAGCTGTTGCAGCGCGTTGCATGTCTGCAAGTCGCGCACTCCGTCAGGAAGTTGCAGAACTCTACCCGCAGTCTGATGCAGTGCTGACTTGGGAACTCAAGCAGGAAGGCATTGATGCCTGTGAACGTGCTCTGATTGCCGGTAAAATTGCAGCCTACGCTGAAGGTTTTGCTGTGCTGGCTGCTGGTGGCAAGGAAAACGGCTGGGATCTGCCAATGGGTGACATTGCCCGCATCTGGCGTCAGGGCTGTATTATCCGCTCACGCTTCCTGGATGAGATTGCGCAGGCATATGACCAAAATCCTGACCTGAAATCTCTCTACCTGGCTCCTGCTATTGCTGAACGTATGAAAGATGCTGTTCCTGGTCTGCGCGATATGCTGAGCTTGAGCATCACCAACGGCGTGCCTACGCCTGCTCTTTCAGCAGCGCTTGGTTCGTTTGACATGATCCGTCAGAAGCGGACTGCTGCCTATGTGATTCAAGGTCAGCGGGACTTCTTCGGTCAGCATGGCTTTGAACGTACGGACAAAGAAGGTTCCGGCTTCCATGGCCCTTGGCCTGCTGGTGGCGCGTAAGCCAGATACAACTTAGGCATGCTAGTTATTAACTAGGCTGTGCTATGCCTGATTGAAATTTGATACAGAAACTGGCAGGACCCCTATGTGGCCCTGCCCGTCTTTAAGAAGGCTGGCATGTAGAAGCTACAAACTAAGCCTTTACTAATCCCGGGAATAAGATGTGACTGCCAATTCACCCAATGGAGCTGAGATTTACCGCCGTCTCATTAAAGCGATTGAGAGCCGTGAGCTGAAACCCGGCAGTCGCTTGAGAGAAGCTGAACTGGCAGAGAAATTCGGTGTCAGCCGCACACCTATCCGGGAAGGCCTGAAGCGCCTTGAGGCGCAAGGGCTTGCTGTTCATGAACCAAACCGCGGCATGGTCATTCCTAGTCTGGACCATAACCAGATCAGCGAACTGTACTATCTGCGCGAAGTTCTGGAAGGAACTGCTGGTCGTCTTGCTGCGCAGCACGCCTCAAGCGCTGAGATCGAAATTCTGCAGGAAATGGTCGAGTCCGACATGCAGAACCTTGCGGATGCAGAGCGTCTGATCAAGACAAACCGTGAGTTCCATCGCCGCTTCTATCTCGCTTCCCACAACCGCTATCTGGTTGAGCAAATTGATCATATGCGCCTATCTTTGCTGCTGCTCGCGGGCACGACCCTGACGGATGATGACCGTCGTCGTCTAGCGATTGAAGAACATGCTGAGATTGTGGATGCAATTTCCAAGCGGGATTGTGACCGTGCAGACAAAGCTGCACGTCACCACATCGCAGAAGCCCATAAGGCTCGCTTAAAATTCTTCACTCAACTCACCTGAGTCTTATCAAAATCTGGATAGTTTGGGGCGCGTTCTGCTAACAGGGTGGGTTTTTTTGTTTAAGCGAGTCGGTATAAGTATCTAGAAAACCAGCCAAAACAAGCTTCACTTTTATTAGTCTGAGATATCACATAAGTTTCATATGAACATAGTAGACGTTCATATGAACAGCATATTTGCAGATTGAAGCAGACTTTTGTGATGGAAACAGCGCTCAGTACAAGACAATCAGAGATCATCTCTCTCGTGCGGTCCAATGGTTTCGCGAGCGTAGACTCGTTGTCGGAGCAGTTTGCGGTTACCACCCAGACGATCCGTCGAGACATAAACCGCTTGAGCGAACTGGGGCTTTTGAGACGGGTTCATGGTGGCGTCGAGGTTCCGGCAAACCGGGGCAACATCACCTACAAAGCCCGAAAGATCCTCAATTTTGAAGCAAAGAACGCGATTGGGAACTCTGTTGCGGAGTACATCGACGATGGTGCAACACTTGCTTTTTCCATCGGCACGACGCCCGAGATTGTTGCAGAAGCACTTGATACCCATGAGGGGTTGAAGATCTTCACGAACAACATGAACGTTGCCATTGCAGCACTACGGAACACTTCCAGCGAAGTTACGATTGCAGGAGGCCGATTGCGTCATGGCGACCTAGACGTTCTTGGTTCAAGCGCGGAAGGTTTCTTCAAAAACTACAAGTTTGACGTCGGCATCTTTGGTGTTGCTGGCGTGGATAGCGATGGCACCCTCCTCGACTTCAACGAGGATGAAGCCACTGCCCGTCAGGCCATTTTGGCGAACTGTCGTCAATCATTTCTTGTTCTGGACCATTCCAAGTTCGGTCGCCTCGCCCATGTTCGCGCTGGCTTTCTGACTGATGTTTCGAAGATCTTTTGCGAAGAAACTCCGCCAGCTTCAATCCTTTCAATAATTGAGAAGTCATCTGCAGAGCTCGTAATCTGCAAACAGGAGCCTACTCTATGAGCAACCTGAACCATCCAGCTCGTCTAGAACTCTCAAACCTGACCAAGTCCTGGGGAGACTCAACGGCAGTCGACAATGTCAACCTGTCCGTGGATGGTGGAAGTTTTACGGTCTTATTGGGGCCAAGTGGATGCGGCAAATCCACGACGTTGCGCTTGATTGCCGGGTTGGAAGAAGCGACTTCCGGGCAAATTACAATAGGCGGGAGAGATGTGACTTATCATTCCCCCGCCCAGCGCGACATCTCTATGGTGTTTCAAAACTATGCGCTCTTTCCGCATATCTCTGTGGCTGAAAACATTCTGTTTGGGCTCAAAGTACGCAAAGTAGGCAGAGCAGAGCGGGATGAGCGGCTGAAGACTGCAGCTGATCTTCTCGGGATTTCTCAGTTGTTGGACCGGAAGCCATCCCAGCTCTCTGGAGGGCAGCAGCAGCGGGTTGCTCTAGGTCGCGCCATCGTTTCACAAAAGCCTGTTTGCCTTATGGATGAGCCTCTCTCTAACCTTGATGCCAAGCTTCGTCAGGAGATGCGCGTAGAGTTGAGAGCACTACAGCAGCAGCTTGGGCTGACAATGGTTTATGTGACCCATGACCAGACAGAAGCCATCACCATGGCCGATCAGGTGGTGCTGATGAACAAAGGTGAGGTTGAGCAGGTTGCAACGCCAAAAGTAATCTATGAGCGCCCTGCCAGCGTGTTTACAGCACGCTTCATTGGTACTCCGCCGATGAACATTGTGGAGCTGGACAAGGTTCGTTCTGTCACCCCTGTCACAGCTCAATCCCTGCTGCCTGATGCACCAAAAGGATGTTTACTGGGCCTGCGCCCGGAGGACATCAGATTAACTGGTGAAAACGGTGTTCCGGCCCAGGTGATAAGCCTTGAATACATGGGGGCAGATACGCTGGCTAATTGTTCTGTTGGCGGTGAAAAGCTGCTTGTTCGCGTGAAAGGCAGCACCGAATTGAGCCCGGGGCAGAGCATTGGCCTGGCCTGGGATGATAAAATTCCTGCAAGCTTTCAGAGAGATACCGGCAAGCGCCGGGAAGAATTCAAGCCGGTCGAGGTGCAATTCGAGCCGGCTTGAAAAACGCGCATCAGCGCATTGGAGTGCCCCAATTACTAGGGCAATTTGAGGATATAAACCTATGAAATCCATTTTCAAGTCTTTAGGTCTGGCAGCTTCTGTTGCTGCTCTATCCCTTGGTACTGCGATCAGCGCTCATGCGGTTGATCTGCAATTCTATTTTCCTGTGGCTGTTGGCGGTACAGCCGCGACAACAATTGAAGAACTGACAGCAGAATATGCGGCGGCTCATCCTGACGTGAATATCGATGCTGTTTATGCCGGTTCTTATCAGGATACTGTATCCAAAGCTCTGACCGCAGCGCGTGGCGGCAACCCTCCGCAGCTCTCTGTAATTCTGTCAGTCGACATGTTCACTCTGATCGATGAAGACGTGATCATTGCGTTTGATGATGTGGCAAACTCTGACGAAGACAAGACGTGGTTGAATAGCTTCTATCCTGCCTTCATGGAAAACTCCCAAACTGGTGGGAAGACTTACGGTATTCCGTTCCAGCGCTCGACACCAGTTCTCTACTGGAACAAGGAAGCCTTTAAAGCGGCAGGTCTGGATCCTGAAAAAGCACCTGCAACATGGGAAGAAATGGTTTCCATGGGCCAGAAGCTGATCAAGAAAGACGCTTCCGGCAACGTCACCCAGTGGGGCGTGCGCATTCCTTCCTCTGGTTTCCCATACTGGCTGTTTCAAGGCCTGACCACCGAGAATGACGCAATTTTGGCGAATGCCGAAGGTAACAAAACGAACTTCGAAGATCCAAAGGTTGTTGAAGCTCTGCAGTACCTTGTCGACCTTTCTGGCAAGCATGGCGTGATGGCTCCAGGCATCATCGAGTGGGGTGCTACTCCAAAGGCCTTCTTTGAAGGCAATACCGCTATGATGTGGACCTCGACTGGTAACCTGACCAACGTGCGCAACAACGCTCCGTTCGATTTCGGCGTTGCTATGTTGCCGGCAAACAAGCGTCGCGGCGCACCGACCGGTGGTGGTAACTTCTACATCTTCAAAGATTCCAGCGATGAGCAGAAAAAGGCATCTGTAGACTTCGTGAAATGGATCACTGCTCCAAAGCAGGCTGCAAAGTGGTCTATGGCGACTGGCTACGTTGCGCCGTCTCCAGCAGCTTGGGAAACTGATGAGATGAAGGCTTATGCAGCTGACTTCCCGCCAGCACTCGTTGCTCGTGAGCAGCTGAAGCACGCCGTTGCAGAACTCTCCACGTTCCAGAACCAGCGCGTGACCCGTGTCTTCAACGACGCCCTGCATGCTGCAATCACCGGTAAGAAAACACCGGAAGAAGCCCTGAAAAGTGCCCAAGCAGAAGCGGATCGTATTCTTTCTGAGTACCGCTAAGCCACATTGATTTCACATGACCCAGCGAGGTGCAGCCGTTCTGTGCCTCGCTCCAGCATTTTCCAAGAGGTTGCCCGATGACCAGACGTATGCAGTGGATTTACGCGTGGCTGTTGCTCACTCCAGCAATGGTGATGTTGTTCGCGTTTACCCACTTCCCGGCCATCACCACTATCATCAATAGTTTCTTCTCCACTCCGCGTGGGCGCAGGCCAGCCAAGTTCATTGGACTGCAGAACTATGAGGAGTTGATAGCGGATCCAACCTTCTGGAAAGTACTGGTCAATAACCTTTGGTATGCGATGGCAACCATTCCAGCTTCTATCGGCATCTCTCTGCTGATGGCCATCTGGGTGAATGACAAGCTTAAGGGACGTAGTCTTGTGCGCATGTCGTTCTTTGCACCGACTGTGTTGCCTTTGATCGCGGTCGCAAATATCTGGCTATTCTTTTATACGCCGGGCTTTGGGTTGATCGACCAGATCCGCATGGGTGTCTTCGGGCTTCCCGAGAACTCATGGCTGGGCCAGCAGGAAACAGTGCTGATTTGCATGATGGTCGTGACCATCTGGAAAGAAGCCGGGTTCTTCATGATCTTCTATCTGGCAGCACTACAAGCCATTCCACCCTCCTACAAAGAAGCTGCTGATATTGAAGGGGCGAGCCGTTGGACCTTCTTCTGGAAAATCACATGGCCTTTGCTTATGCCAACAACTTTGTTCGTATCTATCAACGCTGTTATCAATTCTTTCCGCCTGGTGGATCACATCTTCACCATGACAGGCGGAGGGCCAGATAACGCTTCGTCTTTGCTGCTCTTTTATATTTATGAGGTCGCCTTCAAGTACTGGCAAACCTCTTATGCCGCCACGCTGACTGTCGTGATGCTGGCGCTTCTTTCGATCATTGCGATCGGCCAATTCTTCTTCATGGATCGTCGGGTGCACTACAGATGAGCGACTTATCTCTTTCCAACACTGTTGAAGCGACACGTCCACGCCAGTTCGATTTTGATCGTGCTCTCAACACGTTCGGAGCATGGACACTGGCGATCTTATGGGCCCTGCCTCTGCTCTATGCGATCTGGACTGCATTCCATCCAGCAGCTTATGAAGCCAATTTCGAGTTGTTTGCACCGCTCACTTTGGAGAACTTCACCAAAGCCTGGTCAGCAGCTCCATTTGCTCAGTACTTCCTGAACACGACCATGCTGGTGACGATCATTCTGATAGCGCAGTTTGTCTTGGGCACCCTTGCGGCCTATGCCTTTGCACGCTTCGAGTTCCCCGGCTCAAATATCCTGTTCACTCTGGTGCTTTTACAGCTGCTTGTGATGCCGGATATCCTGATTGTCGAGAATTACAAGATGATCCGAAACCTTGGCCTGATAGACACCATCGTAGCAATTGGCTTGCCTTATATGGCGTCTGGGTTCGGAATTTTTCTTCTGCGACAGACATTTAAGACTATTCCGCGAGAGTTAGATGAAGCCGCACGCGTTGAGGGTGCCGGGCCTTTATTGGTGCTTTGGAAGGTTTACGTACCGCTGGCAATTCCGACCTACCTCGCTTACGGGCTTGTTTCAGTCAGTCACCACTGGAACAATTTCCTCTGGCCTCTGATTATCACCAACTCGGTAGAGACGCGTCCCGTCACTGTTGGGCTTTCTATCTTTGCCGCGGTTGATGGGGGGGTGGAGTGGAGCGTTATCAACGCAGCAACGCTCATGACATCAGGTCCGCTGTTGATCGCGTTCCTGCTGTTTCAGAGACAATTTGTGCAGAGCTTCATGCGCGCAGGGATTAAGTAGGGAAATCGTAATTCTTACCCCTCAAATTTAAGTGAAATAGGTGACCTTTAAGGAGGTTCACGACAGTTTTTTGAGGGGAATGAATGAAACTTACCGCAATAACAGCCAGTATCTTTGCAGTATTACTCGGAATTTCTGGGTGTGCCGTGGTTTCAGTCGGGGGAGCTGCTGTTTCTGTTGCTACAACTGCAGTAACAACAACTGCAAAGGTTGGAACAAGTGTCGTAGGAGGAGCGGTGGATCTTGCTATTCCGGACGATAACGAAGATGATGAGTAATAGGCCTGTTACTTCAGATGGATAGTGTAGTATTTAAATCAATCTACGCTAACGGTTTCAGTGCTCGCCAAAACCACTTCTATTGCGCGGTGCAACTCGGACATTTGGTCTTCGTCGAGGACTTCAACAAGTTCACTGCGCGTTTCTACATCCAGCTGCTCAAGTGTAAATTTCTCTGCAGGAAGCTCTACGAGAGGTTCAGAACTGGCAGAAATCGGCAGAATTGGGCTATCCAGGCGCTCTGCTTTGACGCGAGCATCTTCCAAAATGACATGCACGAGGCCGCGGCGGTCGTCGGGGAGATTAACCTCGGCAACGATCGCATTGACAGTGTCGCGGTCTCCCAGCAGCAATACTGGCGGCTTGGAAGTCGCAGAATTAGTCATTGAGAGGGCAGTCAGCAACGCGCCCATAAACACTACTAGAAGATACGGCATATACTAGATTCTTACGGTCTAAGTGTCAGTTCAAGCTCAGATTATACAGGACAGAAGTATGAAGTAATAACCGCTCGAACTGGTTCATTTCTTTATATTCTTCCAGGGTGTTACGCGCCAGTGCAGGATCATCCGTGATAATTCCATCTACGCCCATGGAGATGTAGCGCAACATGGTAGACGGATTGTTAACCGTCCAGACAAAAACCTGTTTACCGGTCTCTTGTGTTCTTCTTATGAAGTTCAAAGAGGCGGAGGCGGAGGAGACGGCTACGAAGTTTCCTTTGAGTTCGGAGAAATTACCGATAGATGTGGCGGTAAGAAGGCCGATGTTCCAATTTGGTTCTAATTTTCGTATTCTTGAGAGGGCTGATCGTTCTAACGACATGATTGCTATGTCGTTTTCCATGTTAGCCTGCGTGATGATGCGTGCGACCTCATTTTCGAGGTGTTCGTTGCGGCTGCGGGGATAATATTTGAGCTCGATGAGGAGAACTGCCTTCCCCCTCACAATCTCAAGCGCCTCGCGAAGCGTTGGGACGCGTTCACCCTGAAACTCCATCCCAAACCATCCGCCCACATCGAGAGCCTGGATTTCCTCCAGTGTCAGGTCCCAGACATTGGCTGGCTTGCTGATGAGGCGCATGAAGTCGCTGTCGTGGGCGATGACCACGGAGCCGTCTGCGGCTTCCTGAACATCGACTTCAATCCAGTCGGCTTTGTCCTCAATTGCTCGCTCCAGTGCTGCTATGGTGTTTTCCGGCGCGTGGGCGGAGGCCCCGCGGTGGGCGATGATTAGGACGTCTTTTTGCGGCAGATCGGCTGAGACCCAATACGTCCCTGTCAGCACCACGATGGTTCCGACCACTCCAATGAGAGCGGCAAGGCGCATAGGTGTCAGTGGGTTGGCCCACTTACTCTCCAGCTTTGGCGTATGCGGCACCTCAGAGAACGTGTGCCCCTTTCCATCGGCAACGAACAAAGCTGCCTTGAAAAGCAACGCCATAGTGCCAGACATCACGCCACTGATCAGTGTATTGCCGACCAACAGAAGCACGACGAGACTGCCCAGGATCGCTGCCAATGTCTCGGGGGAGCTCTCCCCAAACGAAATGGCGTAGGAGCCGATCAGTTCCAGCGAGATCAGGAAGAACGCATGGATGAGGATGTCCAGAAGTAACCACAGCGAGACGGCACCTGCAAAGACAGGACGGAGGCCACGCGAGAGGAACCGGGCCCGCGAAAAGGCGGAGCCAACAGGATGATCTCTCAGCACCACGAGCGGCAAAGACAAACCCCAGACGAGGATGGCATAGAGTGGCATAACGATAACCAGTGCCACCCCAATTCCGATGAAGAAGGCAGCCATCCAGAACTCAACGGGTTGAAACTGGAGGTAGTAGCTGAAGTCATGCTCCTGCAAAAAGATTAGTATACTCAGTGCGATAATGACAAGACCCGGGATCATTGCCATCACCAATCGCTGTGTCAGCCGCCATGTAAACATACCAAGGCGGGGGAACATGCTGAGCGTTGAGAACAGAGCATTACGTGCAGCAGGGAACGCGCTTTCCTGCCTGTCCAGCACCGCGAGCAGAGCGACCTGCTCAAGCAGTGCCATGGCGATGAAGACGACGACAAAGAAGAACGCACCGAGCAGCCCAATCGGCGACAGAAAGAAAGACGCGATCTCATAATCGGCCAGCACTGCATTGCCGGAAAGGCCAATAACGAAGTTGCCGATCCCAGCAACAATAGGTGTGATTGCAACTGCACCGAGAAAAACAAAGGCATAGTGAACCAGCAGCAAGCGAAATGCGTTTGCTTTCCAGCCACGAAGTATCAATTGAGCAAGCGTGTTTAATCGAGCTGCCATACCCTGTTCTTATCGTTGTTGGTGCAGACAGACTGGCTGATTGATGCCAATTAAATGCAATGTACCTGAAGAAGGTTCCGTAAGAGCGCATAGGTGCTGCGAAGTCAAGATATGCCAAACAAACGGTAACAGTTGAGCGGGGGATTCGCGTATTTTCCCAATATTATCCCATTTATTTATGCGAATGATTTGCAACTGCAAAAGTGCGGAAAAGCTTTTAATGACAATAAGTTGCAACTGAAACTCATATTTAGAAATACTCTAAACTACTGAAAGTGCACGTTTTTAAACTTGACAACAATAGTCAGGAATATGAAATAGCCGCAGTTTTCTCACGCTTTAGGGCGTGACAACATTTGGCAAACTGAATTCGTGCAGCCCGGATTTTCCGCTCGCAGCGCGAGGCGAATTCACTGCACATTTAAGGGGATTACAATGAGCTTTATCCGTGGCGCTTTGCTCGGCACTGTAGCACTCGGCAGCCTTTCTACTGTTGCTGTCGCTGCAACTCCTTCTGACGTTCTTGCAACCTACGGCGACATCGCCCAGGCAGCGTTTGAAGACTCTCTGACAACTGCGAAGACCCTTCAGGGTGCAGTGGACGCGCTTGTCGCAGAGCCAACTGAAGACAACCTGAAGGCCGCACGCCGCGCATGGATTGCAGCTCGTAACCCATACCAGCAGACAGAAGTTTACCGCTTTGGTAACGCGATCGTTGATGACTGGGAAGGCAAGGTCAACGCCTGGCCGCTTGACGAGGGTCTGATCGACTACGTTGATGGTGCTTACGGCAATGAGTCCGAAGAGAACCCGTTTTACGCAGCGAACATCATTGCAAACACTAAATTGACTGTTGCTGGCGAAGAAATCGACGCCACCGAAATCACCCCTGCGCTGCTTGCTGAACAGCTTCAGGAAGCTGGTGAAGTGGAAGCAAACGTTGCAACCGGTTACCACGCAATTGAATTCCTGCTGTGGGGACAAGATTTGAACGGAACGGGGAAAGGTGCTGGCAACCGTCCTGCTTCTGACTTCGACACTGCAAATTGCACTGGTGGCAATTGTGAGCGCCGTGCAGACTACCTTCAGGCTGCAACGAAGCTGCTTATCACCGATCTGGAAGAGATGGTCGCAGCATGGAAAGCCGACGGCGCAGCACGTAAAGAGCTGGCTGACAAAGGCGAAGCTGCAGGCATCGCAACCATCCTGACCGGCATGGGTTCCCTGTCTTACGGTGAACTGGCTGGTGAGCGCATGAAGCTCGGCCTGATGCTGAACGATCCTGAAGAAGAGCATGATTGCTTCTCTGACAACACCCATATGTCCCACTACAACGACGTGGTTGGCATCAACAACGTATTCCAGGGTAAATACACCCGCGTTGACGGTTCTGTTGTTGAAGGCGCTTCCCTTAAGGACTTGCTTGCAAAGGCAGATTCCGCTGTTTCAACTGAGCTGGAAGGCAAGCTGAATGCTTCCCTCGGCACCTTTACAGCCATGAAAACCCGCGCTGAAACCACTGAATCCTACGACCAGATGATTGGTGAAGGAAACACAGAGGGTAACGCAGTGGTACAGGCTGCTATCGATAGCCTGGTTGACCAGACATCTTCCATTCAGCGTGCTGTTCAGGTGCTGAAGCTGGAAAATATTGCATTCGAAGGCTCCGACAGCCTCGACAACCCTTCTGCAGTATTCGAATAAGATATCCAGTCCCGCACGAGACACCTCGTGCGGGACTTATCCCCCTCGCCTTTTGTTTGCGTTGTTATGTGCGTTCATTTGCGTGTTTTAGCGTTTTTGCGAAGGCCTATGTAAATACAGGCACCCGTTATGCCAGGAATGGTTCCAGCCACACTTCGCCGTCGTGCAGGAGTGATAGCCACTACCACCGCTTTTACCAGCTTCCTCATTCCCGCCGCTTCTGCTGTTGATCTGAACCAGCGAACCGATCTCAGTGACGGGGATAAAGCGAAAGTCAGCCGGGTTTTGAAGGCACCGACAGATTTCTCCAAAGCTGAAAATTTTGAGTTGATGCAAGCGGGAAAAACAACGACCCGGAAGCCTCTCAATCGCGCTGTCTTTACCTACCCAAGTGCCAACCTCCCTTTCGAGCAGCATCAGGATTTCCGTCTGGGTGAGAGCCTGTTCCAAAAGTTCTGGGTGTCGACCCCAAGTTCCACGCGCGCCTCTGATGGTCTTGGCCCTCTGTTTAACGCTCGCGCCTGCGAAAGCTGTCACCCGAAAGCAGGGCGTGGTCGCCCGCCGGTTGATGACGAACGCCCAGTTTCCATCTTCATGCGCCTCTCAGTTGCCCCTTCCACGCCGGAAGAGCGGGCTCTGATTGAGAGCGGTGAAGTGCCTCTCCTTCCCGAGCCGACCTATGGTGGCCAGCTGCAGAACTTTGGCGTACCTGGCGTTCCCGGAGAAGGTGAGATGAAAATCACCTATGAAGAGGTCAAGATTGATCTTTCTGAAGGTGAGACCGCCTCTTTACGCAAGCCAACCTACACCATTGAGAATCTGGCTTATGGACCGATGTCTGAGCATGCGCTGATTTCGGCTCGTGTTGCGCCGCCAATGATTGGCCTTGGCCTGCTGGAAGCGATTGCAGACACCGACATCACCTCTCAGGCTGATCCGGAGGACGCTGACGGTGATGGCATTTCTGGCCGTGTAAGCTGGGTGAACCCTGCTGACCCTGACACCAAGCAGGTTGGCCGCTTTGGCTGGAAGGCGCTGAACGCCACCGTGCAATCTCAATCTGCTGGTGCTTTTGCAGGCGATATCGGCATTTCGACACCGTATGACCTGCGCAATTATGGAGACTGCACCGAAGCCCAGACTACGTGCTTTGAGCAAGCGCATGGCGAGCAGGCGCATCTTGGTGTTTCAGAAGCGCCAGACCCAGTTCTGGACCTTGTGGTGTTCTATTCTCAAAACCTTGCCGTGCCAGCGCGTCGTGATGCGAATGACACCCAAGTGCTTGCTGGTAAAAAGGTATTTTACGAGACAGGCTGTGCAAGTTGCCATACGCCTAAATATGTCACCAGCCGCACAGCTGAAAACCCGGAGCATCAGTTCCAGCTGATCTGGCCTTATACAGACCTGCTGTTGCACGATATGGGCGAAGGTTTGTCTGATGGTCGTCCAACAGGTTCTGCCAGCGGAAATGAATGGAAAACACCGCCGCTTTGGGGTATTGGACTGACAGAAACTGTCAATAATCACAGGTTCTTCCTGCACGATGGACGTGCACGTGGCCTGCTGGAAGCTGTGCTGTGGCACGGCGGTGAAGCAGAAGCTGCCAAAACCCGTGTAGTTGAAATGCCTGCTAAGGATCGAGCTAATCTGATCCGGTTCCTGGAGTCTCTTTGATGCAGTTTAAGCGTGCTGTCACTCTCAGCCTGGCCATTGCCTCGGCAATTGTTGTCTCTACGCCCTCTTTTGCGGCAGATACCACTGACTATGCTCAGTTCCCGCGCTCCAGCGTAGAGCAGTATATTCGCCCGGCGACCAAACAGCTTGTCAGCGCGTTGACCGATCTTGAGAAACGGACTGGTGATTTGTGCACCAGTTCTACGACAGAAAGCACCACTGCCTTTAACGAGGCCTTCAGCAAATCCGTTGCTGCACTCGCTGGCGTTGACTTTTTACGCTATGGGCCAATGGCGCAGGACAACCTTGCTCAGCGCCTCGCCTTTTTGCCGGACAGTCGCGGTGTGGTGCGGCGCCAGATCAATAAGGTGGTTGCCAAGCAGGACCCTACTGTTCGCGACCCCGCTTCCCTTTCTGTCAAAAGCGTTGCTTTGCAAGGGCTGACTGCTCTTGAACGCATCTCTTACGCCAGTGATGGCACGTTGACGCTTGGTTCTGGCAAGGACGCTGTTTACCTTTGCGATTATGCCGAGAGCATCAGCATCAATCTGGTTGGTGCCGGATTGGAACTTGAAGCCGAATGGTCTGATCCTGACGGTTTTTCCAAGGTGCTTCTGGAACCAACCAAAGGTGGTGGTGTGGTGCACACCCACAAAGAAGCTGCGGAGATGGTGTTCAATGCCATCACCACGGGTCTGATTGTCGACAAGGACCAGTATCTGCTTGTTGTGCTTGGCAAGACTGAGAAGAAGGCCAATCCAAAGAAAGCTCCCTTTGCCCGCAGCGGTAATGCTGTCACTTACCTTTCAGCCAGCCTTGCGGGTTTGCAAGGCGCTTTGAATGCAGGTGGCTACGCAAAGGTGCTGGAAGACGAGCAGGACTGGGTGGAAAGCTCGCTGAACTTTGAATTTTCCAATGCGCAGCGTGTGCTTGCTAACCTGCCAAAACCACTTCAGGACACTGGCAAAGAGCCAGAGGTGCGCGAGCAACTGCGTTATCTCATCACCATTATCGATGGCATCAAAGTGGTGATGGCAGAAGACCTTGCTGGCTATGTTGGCCTTGCAGGAGGCTTTAATGCGCTTGATGGCGACTAAGCCCCTTGCTCTGAGCAGACGGCAGTTTTTAACTGGCCTTGCTGCCTCTGGTGTTGCTTTAAGCGCCAGCAGTTCTCTGGCTTTTGCCAATGGCCTGCCTTTTACTGAGGCCGCAGACCTGCAACTGTTCACCAGCGCTTTGCGTACACCAACGGGCAGTTATGCTCTGGCGGTGTTTAGCGAAGATGGCGAGGTGCTGTACCAGACAGCGTTGCCGGATCGCGGGCATGCCATATCCTTTGACCGCAACTCTATGCGCCTGCTGTCCTTCGCGCGGCGGCCCGAGACTTTTGCGGTGCTTGCAGACCTGACAGGTGCACGAGAGCCGGTTGTTTTCACGTCACCTGAAAATCGTCATTTCTATGGGCACGGGGTGTTCTCACCTGATGGCCGTTTGGCCTATGCGCCGGAAAATGACTTTGCCAACGTGCGCGGTGTGATCGGCGTCTATGATGTTTCCGGTGACCAGCCAAAGCGGATCGGCGAGTTCGAGAGCTATGGTGTTGGTCCGCATGATTTGCTGATGTCACCCGATGGCTCGCAGCTTGTTGTTGCCAATGGCGGGATTGAAACTCACCCTGACATGGGGCGTGAGAAGCTGAACCTGGACACGATGAAGCCCACTGTGGCTTTCATTGACACCGCAACAGGTGATTTGCTTGCCAAGCAGGCCCTTGCCTCTGACTTGCACCAGCTTTCCCTGCGCCACATGAGCTTTGACGGCAATGGTGATGTGTGGGTTGGCGGGCAGTTTCAGGGTGCGAAGGATGCGACGCCTCCGCTGATGGTGCATCTGGGGCTTGATAAGGCCGCTACAGCTCTGGAGATGCCACTGGAGCTTACCAAGGGCCTGCAGAACTATGTTGGCAGCGTGGAGATGAACCGCTCCGGCGACGTGATTGCAGCCTCCTGTCCGCGTGGCGGTAAAATCCTGTACTGGGATGTGGCGCAGCGGTCCTTCATCGGTTTCCACCAGGTTGCAGATGGCTGTGGTGTGGCTCCGCTGGACGAGGAAAGCTTTGCTATTACTGACGGAAACGGCGCCATCAGCTTTGGCGGAACCGAGGATGGTGTGGCCCAGATTATCAGCCAGAGCGCCGGCGTCAGCTGGGATAACCACCTGACACCACTGGGTATCTTGCGGGAGGGTTAGGCTCTCCCCGCGCCTTTCCACATTTTCGAGGGTTGTTGTAATTGGCGCATTGCAGCGCGGCTTAGGATCGGGTAAAGACTACAACACCTCAAGGGCACCTACGCCCGACACAGGCACCCGTAGCTCAGTTGGATAGAGCGCTGCCCTCCGAAGGCAGAGGCCATAGGTTCGAATCCTATCGGGTGCACCATATTTTCCTGACAATTTCGATTACCAAGTTGCATTCGCAGCTTCTGCTCTGCAAAGTTTGCTGACTTATACTGGCTGCTGGATTTTTTGTTTTGTGAACTCGGAGAGGCGATTCAGGAAGGTTCCCAGGTCTTGTTGGAGAGTGGTGAAATTTGGGTATTTTTCGAGTGTTACTTCGCTCATGTAGAGGCCGCGGCTGACTTCGATCTGGATTGAGTGCCAGTTCTGGGCGGGGCGGCCTGTGTGGATGACCAATTCTGCGCCTTTGTAGGGATCATTGATCTTCACCTCATAGCCAAGGCTCGTGAGGATCTCCCAAGCGGTGTAGATGTATTCGCGGTCGCAGGTGGTACCATCCCGATCACTGAGGGTGATGTCTGGCCGCTTCTCACCTGCTCCAGTTTCGTGCATGACGGTGGAGACCGCCTGCATGCTGTGGCAGTCCAGGTGATAGGCCACACCGAAACGCGCATGGGCTTGTTCCATCAGGCGCGTGAGTGCGTCGTAGTAGGGTGTGTAATAGGCATCTATGCGGTTCTCGATCTCCGCAGCGCTCAACTCACGATCATATAGCGGGCCGCTGGTAGGCGGGGCTTCCGTCCAGATGAGGCCTTTGCCGAGGTTACTGCGGAAATCGGGCTTTGCTGCTCGTGTCCAGCCTTTGATAGTGGCCGGATCAATGTTGTCTGCGCGGCGGTTTGGGTCGATGTAGATGCGAGGAAAGAGCGCCTCGAGGTAGGTTCCGCCAGTTTCAGCCGCCTTTTCAAAGAGTTCGTGGACGTATCTGTCCTCTGCACATTTGTAGCGGCTGGCGGGTACGCAAGGGCGGAAGTCCGCCGGGTAGATCTCTCCTGAATGAGGAGAGTCCACCACCAGCGGGTTGGTCAGTTCTGCGGGTCGATGGATGTTCAGCACGTTTTCGATGGATTGGGGCAATGTGTTTCTCTCAAATATTTTTGGTTTAACTAGGCATCATTGAGGTGACAGGCAGAGACATGACCGGGAGCAATTTCCCTCAGGGTTGGCTGCTGCTCTGTGCACCGTTTGGTGGCAAATGGACAGCGCGGATGGAAATGACATCCGCTTGGTGGGGCCAGTGGTGACGGGATTTCGCCTTTGATCGGCTCATACACCTGCTTGCGGGCATCAATACGCGGGACTTCGCGCAGTAAGGCCTGTGTGTAGGGGTGGTTTGGTCTGGCAAATAACTCATCAGTTTTCGCGATCTCAACTACGCGGCCCAGATACATGATCACCACACGGTCGGAGAGGTGCTCCACCACGCCAAGGTCATGACTGATGAACAGATAGGTGAGGCCGAGTTGTGCCCGCAAGTCCATGAAAAGATTGATGACCTGCGCCTGAATGGACACATCAAGCGCTGCAATGGACTCATCACAGACAAGAAATTCCGGGTTAACTGCTAAAGCGCGGGCGATGCCGATACGTTGGCGCTGTCCGCCGGAGAATTGATGCGGATAACGGGTTTTGAAATCCGGATCGAGCCCCACACGCAGCAGCATCTGGTCCACGTAGTCGGAGAGCTCTGCTTTTGATATGAGCCCATGGACACGTGGTGCTTCCCCGATGATCTCATTCACCCGTTTGCGTGGGTTGAGAGAGGACATGGGGTCCTGAAAGATCATCTGCACCTTCAGTTGGGCATTTTTAGCATCCGCACCGGAGAGCTGTTTGACGTTGTCTCCATGGAACTGAACGGTGCCGTTGCTGGCCTCATGGATGCCTGCCACGACGCGGCCCAGCGTGGATTTTCCGCAGCCGCTTTCGCCAACAAGACCAACCACTTCGCCCGGTGCAATGCTGAGCGAGACATCATCGACCGCGTGAACCACCTGCTCCTTAAGACTGGAACCGAAGAAACGAAGTGTTTTCTCAGCAAGGTCCAGCTTTTTGGTGAAGCGCTTGGAGACGCCTTGCAGCTCGATGACCGGAGTTTCCAGAAGCGTCATGCCATTTCCTCCTGCTTTACAGGATGGAAGCAACGGACTTGCCTTTCCTCTCCTAACTGCGTGATCTCTGGCGTGGCGACCAGACAATCACTCTGTTTTGCCGAGCAACGACTGGAAAAGGCGCAACCAGCGGGCAAGTTGAGCAAAGAGGGTGTCATGCCGGGGATCTGGTAGAGTTTGGCGCCGCGTTTGTTTCGGCTTGGGACAGATTCAATGAGGCCCTTGGTGTAGGGGTGCAGTGGTGCGTCCAGCACTTCATCAATGCTGCCCTGCTCCACAATCCGCCCAGCGTACATAACGGCGATCCTGTCTGCCAAACCGCTGATGACAGCCAGATCATGCGTGATCCAGATGAGGGACATGCCGGTCTCGGAACACAGTTTGCGGACCTCGTAGAGGATCTGTGCCTGAATGGTGACGTCCAGAGCTGTTGTTGGTTCATCTGCGATGATCAGATCCGGCTCGTGCAGCAATGCGATGGCAATGGCAACGCGTTGGCGCATGCCGCCTGAGAACTGGTGCGGGTAGGACGCGAGGCGCTCATCCGGAGAAGCGATGCCGACACGAACCAGCGCCTCTCGGCAACGCTGTCGTGCGGCTTGTTTTGAGATGTCCTCGTGGGCCTGAATGGCCTCAATCATCTGCGTATCGATGCGCAGAACAGGGTTGAGGGTCATCATGGGGTCCTGAAAGATCATGGCAATCTTCTTGCCCCTTAGCTCGCGCCACTGCTTTTCGTTTTTTCTGGCCAGATCATCCCCATTGAGGAGGATTGAGCCGCCGACCACCCTGCCCGGCTCATCCACCAGACCGATGAGCGAGAAACCCGTAACGGTTTTGCCGGAACCGCTTTCACCAACGAGGCCCAGGATTTCACCGGGTTTGACGGAGAAGCTGACATCATCAACGGCTTTGACCACACCTGCCTTTGTGAAGAAGTGGGTTTTGAGGTTTTTGACTGTGAGTGTGTTTGGCGTGTTCATATTGTCCTCACTTCCTCAGGCGGGGGTTGAGGACATCACGCAGCTGATCACCCACCAGATTGATTGAAACCACGGTGATGAGCAGCGCTATGCCGGGGAAGATTGAGATCCAGTATTTGCCGCTGATCACATACTCAAAGCCATTGGCAATGAGCAGGCCGAGAGATGGTTCTGTCTGCGGCAGACCAACGCCGAGGAACGACAGAGTTGCTTCCAGCGCAATGGCGTGGGCGGTCTGAACCGTTCCTACCACGATGAGTGGCGGCAGGCAGTTGGGCATGATGTGCAGGAAGAGCACGCGGGCATGACTAAGACCAAGGCAGGTGACAGCTTCCACGTACTCTTTGCCACGCTCAACAAGGGCTGTTCCCCTCACCGTTCGGGCGTAATAGGCCCATTGCGCTACCACGAGGGCGAGGATGATCTTGTCGACGCCTTTGCCCATCAGTGCCAGCAACATCAAAGCAACCAGAGACGCTGGGAAGGAGAGCTGCAGGTCCACAATGCGCATGATGAAGGTTTCTGTGCGACCTCCAACATAAGCTGCGATCAGGCCGACTGACATGCCGATGATGAGAGCGATGATGCCACTTGTCACCCCGACGGAGAGCGAGATGCGCAGGCCGTAGAGGATTGCAGAGAACAGATCGCGCCCTGCCCCATCTGTGCCAAGCCAGAAGGTGTATCCGTCAAAGCTTTGCTCTCCCGGCTCCATGCGGGCATCCAGCACGCTGACTTGTGCCAGGTCATAGGGGTTTTGCGGGGTGATCCATGGGGCGAACAGTGCTGCCATGATGATTGTGAACAGCAGGAGCGCAGCGACGACAGCGACTTTGCTCTCCACAAACTCCGAGAGAAAGCGGCTCATAGGAGTATCGCCAGAAAAGAGCTGCTTTCGCGGTGGTTTGAGGCTTGTTTCTATGGTCATGAGATGCCCCTTAGTTCGCCGCATCCTGAAGCCGCACGCGCGGGTCCAAAATGGAATAGAGGATGTCAACAATCAGGTTGATGACGACGAAGAGCACCACGATAATCATCAGGTAGGCCACGATGATCGGGCGATCGAGCTGCTGAATGGCATCAATGAGCAATTTACCCATGCCGGGCCATGCAAAGATTGTTTCCGTTACGACTGAAAAGGCAATGAGTGAACCAAACTCCAAGCCGAGGATCGTGACCACGGGGATCATGATGTTCTTGAACAGGTGCACCATGACAATACGGCTGGAGGACAGGCCTTTGGCGCGGGCGAACTTGATGAAGTCCATATGCATGACCTCCCTCACCCCTGCCCGTGTCAGGCGGATCACCAGCGAGATTTTTAAGAGCGCGAGATTGAGAGCCGGGAGAACAATGTGAGAGAAGCCATCTGCGGTGAGGAACGAGACCTGCATGCCGAGCACCGAGATGGTGTCTCCACGCCCTGTGGCGGGCACCCAGTCGAGCATCACGGCAAAGAGCATGATCATCATGATGCCAACCCAAAATGTGGGCAGTGAAAAACCCAAAATTGAGCCACTCATGATGAGACGCGAGGAGATGGCGTTGGGGCGCAGACCCGCGTAAAGACCTAGTGGAATGCCGATGACAATCGCCATGAGGAGCGCCATGAAGGCGAGCTCCAGCGTGGCAGGCATCCGCTCTACAATGAGTTTGAGCGCTGACTCACCAAAGATAAAGGAGGTGCCCAGATCTCCTTTGAAGGCGTTGCTGACGAAGACCGTATATTGCTGCCACACGGGCTTATCGAGGCCGAAGTCGCGGATGACGCGCTCAATCTCGGCCTGATCCGCATCCGGTGCGACCAGCATATCGATGGGGTCCCCCACCACATTCACGCCAAAGAACACAATGACGGACATAGCAATCATGACTATGCCACTTTGCATCAGGCGTCTGAGAACGAAGACAGACATGTCTTTAAATCTTTCGCAGGTAAAGCCAACCCATTGAAATAATTAAGGTGAGTGCTGGCCTTAGAAAAGAAAAAGACCGGCATAAGCGCTATGCCGGTCTTTTGTTTGCATGCGATTACTCAGCGGATACGCCCCAGGACAGGGTGTATTCATCCGTGCGTGGCAGGTATTCGAGGCCCTTGCGGGTCGCCCACGTATTCACCTGATAATGCAGCGGAATGATCGCCTGATCGTTGATGGCGATCTCGGTTGCTTTGGCGAGCAGGTCCTGACGCTTTTCATCATCGACAGTTGCCAGAGCTTCTTCAATCATGGCATCCACTTCAGCATTGGAGTAGCGGCCACGGTTGGAAGAGCCGAACCCCCGGCTCTTGTCGTAGGTGTGGATGAGAGAGCGCAGTGGTGAGGATGCTTCGCCAGAACCAGCGCCCCACCCCACGAGAACCATTGAGAACTCGGGCGTGTTGTTTGGACCACCACGAGATGCGCGCTTGAAGTAGACAGACCGCGGCATGGTCTCCACATCGGTTTTGATGCCAACGCGGTTAAGCATCTGTGCGATAGCTTCCACGATCTTGGCATCGTTGATGTAACGGTCATTCGGGCCGTGGATGCGCAGTTCGAAGCCATCACCAACACCGGCAGCTGCAAGCAATTCTTTCGCACCCTTTGCATCATACTCAACCGGCTTCAGGTTTTCGCTGACACCAAAGAAGCCATCCGGCAGAAGCTGGCCTGCTTTGACAGCGACACCTTCCATCACACGTTCAACAATCAGATCACGGCTGATGGCTTTGGAGATCGCTTCACGAACACGCTGATCCTTCAGCGGGTTTTTGATGGCCCCGCCGCCCATGGCTTTCACGAACGGGCTGTCGTCACGGTCATGATCCAGATGCAAGTAGATGACGCGGTTGGATGGGCCCTGCCACAACGAGACTTTGTCATTGCTGCTTAGCACTTCAATGTCTGTTGTTGGGACACCGTTGATCAGATCAACATCACCCGCCAACAAAGCAGCCACACGAGATGGGCCGGATTTGATGGGCTTGAAGGTTACCTTGTCCCACTTTGGCTTTGCGCCCCAGTAATCAGGGTTTGCTTCCAAAACGATGCGGTCACCTGGCACGTACTCCGCATATTTGTATGGGCCGGAGCCAACAGTTGCCTTGCCGGAGTTGTACATCTCGGTTGTTGCATCCGTTCCGGCTTCTACAGAGATGATGCTGACGGTTGAAATGTCATTAGGAACAAGCGGATAAGGCTTTTCAGTCACTATATGGACTGTGTAGTCATCAATCTTTTTGACCGTTTTGCCTTTGGTGTATGTGGCAAAGCTGGATGGTGAGTTTGGCACATTTGGTGCGCGCTCAAATGAGAACACCACATCATCCGCATTAAACGGATTACCATCATGGAACACCACGCCCTCACGCAGTTTCAGTTCCCATGTGGTGGCGTTAATTGGCTTCCAGCTGGTTGCGAGGCCAGGCTGCAGCTGCTGTTTTTCGTTTTGGTGAATAAGGCGGTCGAACATATGATAGGCGATCATATTGTTCGGGCCCAGATTGTGGTAGTGCGGGTCAATCGCGCTTGGTTCTGATGACAAGCCGATCGTCAGGTCTTCAGCAGACGCTATTCCACCCATAAGCAACATGGCACTTGCTGTCCCAGCAAGCCATTTGTGCAGCTTAATCATTGCTGCTCCCCCCTCAAAATTTTCGTTCCCTCTGGCGATTAAAATTCATTCGCCCAGTAACAATGCCGCTGCTTCTTTATATGAGTGTGCTTCTGCCAAAACGGGCAAATCACCGGTAGAGCTTCGCGGTTGACTTAAACCGTAGTATGTGTTTTCAACATTGTCATTCAAAATTTTATAATCAAAACGCATAGAACTATGTCAGATACCCCTACACGCCCCCGTCTCAGCCTGCGAGAGTTTGAAGTTTTACGCGCTGTCATCAGCGTTCGCAAAACAACTGCCGCTGCTGCTCGCCTTGGTATTTCGCAGCCAGCAGTGAGCCGCGCGATCAAGCATCTGGAGGAACGTCTCGGCAAAACGCTGTTTAATCGGGAGAGCGGCCGGCTTGTGCCAACCTCTGATGCTTTGGCTCTGAATGAGAAGCTTGAGCCCGTTTTTGAGATGCTGGCAGGAATTGAAAACGAGACCTTCGTTTCTCAGCACAGCAGCAAGCCGCTGCGCCTTGCTGCGCCGCCAACAATCTCACACCGTTTTCTGCTTGGCGTGATGGCTGCTTTCATCAAGGCTTATCCGGGGCAGAAGGTTGAATTGGAGATTGGTACATCCTCGGATGTTCGCAATCATGTGGCTGAAGGGCATGCCGATTTGGGGATTACCGACGGGTTATCCAAACACGCTGGATTGACCCTGGAACCGCTGCGCTCTGCCATTGCGCATGCGGTTTTGCATCGGGATCATCCCCTTGCCAGAAAAGCGTTTATTGAGCCCGAGGACTTTGACGGGCAGGACTTCGTCGCCCTCACCCGTCGGTTTCCCGTGCGGGCGATTTTGGAGCGCATGTTTGCGGAACGGGGAATTCGGCCTAATATTGTTGCCGAATCTTCTACCGCCGTCTCCGTGAGTGAGCTGGTGCATGCAGGTGTTGGTGTCAGCGTCCTCAACCCGTTTCCCGTGGCGCGAAACCATCCAGAAACGCTGGTTTTTCTGCCGTTTAAGCCGCGTATCTCCTACCTCAACGCCTTCATATTGCCTGCAACGACACCGAGCACTCCAATCGCCAGAAAATTCATTGAGTTCACGCGCGCCTTTGAGATTGAGGACCCATATTCAACACCAGCCTAGATATGGTTGTTTGGCTGGTGTGACCTATACTTTTCAAGGACCATTGCCATGATTATTGAAAGTACAGCTTACCCTATCGAAATCGATTTCCCCGATATCCTGCCCTACAAAGTCGGCAATACCGGAGTGGATTGGATCACCACATTTGATTCCGGCACTGCTGGCCCTCATGTGATGATTTCTGCGCTGGTGCATGGCAATGAGCCGTGTGGCGCTGTTGCTTTGGACTGGCTGTTTAAGCAGGAAGTTCGGCCTGTGCGCGGCAAGCTGAGCTTCGCTTTTATGAATGTGGCGGCTTACAACTCGTTTGACCGGAATGACCCAACTGCTTCGCGTTATCTGGATCAGGATTTCAACCGCGTTTGGCAAAATTGCTCGCTGAATGGCCCAGAAGTGACGCGCGAGCTGGAACGAGCACGCGAAGTGCGTCCTGTTGTCGATACCGTAGATTACCTGCTGGACTTGCATAGCATGCAGCACAAGAATCCGCCGCTTATGCTGGCTGGGGATCAGGAGAAAGGCCGTGCGTTAGCCAAGCAAGTGGCTGATCCTGAGTGGATTATCTGCGATTCCGGCCATGAGGAAGGCAAGCGGCTGCGTGATTATGACGGCTTTGGCGACGCAATGAGCCCCAAGGCTGCGCTGTTGCTGGAGGCAGGGCAACATTGGGAAGCTGCGGCTGGGCCTCGTGCTATTGCGGCGTGTATTCGCTTCCTACGTGCAACAGAGTGTGTACCTTCTGATTTTAGTGAGGTGTTTCTTGCAGAACAGCCGCCACTGGTTCCGCAAAAAACAATAGAAATCGTGGCACCTGTTACGGTTCAGCATAAAGATTTCCGTTTCAGCGATGATTACCACGGGATGGAGGTGATTGCCGAGAAAGGAACTGTGATTGCGACGGATGGAGACACGCCAGTTGCAACACCGCATGACAACTGCGTGCTGATTATGCCAAGTCGCCGGTTGCTGGTTGGGAAGACTGCCGTGCGATTGGGCAGGTTGTTGGATTAATGTCGTTTTATGGCTGGGAGTTTGGTTCCCAGCCATGCAATTTAAGCGCTTAACTCTGCGGTTTCAGAGCAGATATTCTTCAAGCTTTCCCATTGCCATTCACTGAGAACGGGCGTTTTCTTTGCCTCAGGGTCGGCAAGCTCATTCAGCGTATCCACGCGCTCTTGTGTTGGCGGATGGCTGGAGAGGAAGCCCAGAGCCTGTGTGAGAGCATTGGCTTCACTGTGCTCTGCTGCGATCTTTTCAAGGAAGCTCGCAAGCCCGGTGGAATCTACGCCTGCGTTTTCCAGCATCTGAACAGCGAAAAGGTCGGCTTCACGCTCCATGTCTCTGGAGTAAGAGCTGTCGAGCATAGACTCCCCGACACTGGCAACGATACTGCCGCCGGTGAAGTCTCCGATGAACATGGAAAAGACGATTCCCGTGCCCGCCACGTTTATCAGCTGCTGCATGGAGTGACGGTGTTTGACATGGCCAAGCTCATGCGCCAGCACGGCGGCCAGTTCGTCAGGACTGTCAACCACTTCCAACGTTTTGGAGAGAATGGTGATCCTGCCGCCGGGAAGGGCGAAAGCGTTGGGTATTTTGCTTTCAACCACTGTCATCACCGGGTCAAACGGCAAGTCCATGCCCTTTGTGAGGCGCTTTGCCATCTGCTCCAAGGCAGCCTGACCCGTTGAGGCTTTACAGATTTTCTCTTCACTCAAGGCCGGGATCAGTGTTTCTTCAACGCTCTTGCCAAGCTCTGCTTCCCACGATTTCGGCACGTTGTGAACCGCGTACTTTGAGAAGACAGGTAGGAAAAAGATCAGAGCGACCGCGATTAGGGCGATGGATGCCAAGCTGCCAAACACGATTTTCTTTGTGTTTTCGCGCTTTGGAAGGCCTGCTACCAAACGAATTTTGCGCTCAACGGATTGCGCGGTCTCTGTATTCGTGATTTTGACGTAAGCGGTGCTTGTTGGCTTGTTCAGCTCTACCACCATGACGGTTTGAGATGTCCAATCACAGAGCAGCTTTGCCGCGAACCAGCGCGCATATTCCTGATCGCCCGCCAGATCTGTCAGGACCATCTCATCGTAGTCAAACCAGATCTGACAGTTGCGTACAGCAGCAGAAGTGCCGTCAAAAAACTCAGCGTTTCCAAGCAGTAACTTCATGGTCAGATCACTTCAAACCCTGCATCAAGCGTATCAGCAAGCCCCATGCCGACTGCATTTTCCAAATCACCAGCAGCAATCGCATCCTTTACGCTGTGGGCGTTGATGACCACCATACTGCTCATCTTCCACTCAAACAACATGACTTGAAGGACCATCATATTGGCGAACAGAAGCACTCCATAATAAAGAGCAAAAACTGGCAGGAAAGCCAGACTGAAAAAGCCGCTCTCCGGCTCTATTTGGACCCCAATAGTTAAGGTTAGCAAGGTGCCGATTGCTCCAACAATAGCAACACCAACCCCAACAATCACAGCATGAATGATGTAGGCGCCATAGAACTTGGAAGCCCCGATATGGCTCTCAAAGCCAGCGTCGCCAATCTTTGTGGAGTTGACTTGCAGACGGAAGATATCAGCCGCGATGTAAGGCCACGTGAAAAATGTGAGCATAGGAGCAATTATTGCAGCCGCAAATACAGATGGACCAATCAGCGCAATTGGAATGAACAAGACAACAGCCAGCGCATAAGCTGGCAACAGCGCATCAAAGTAATTTTTTGGAGTTGCAGAATAGCTAAACTGCTGATTTCCAAAATAACTGACTTCTGCCAGCATTCTGTCCAGCTTTGCCATACGCCATGGTAGAGCAATGCCCAGAGTAATGACTGACAGGATGGTCCAGAAGAGCCATGCGCCCACATAACGCCACGCAGAGCCTTGCATGTGGAAGCGAATGCCGCGCCAGCTTGTGCGAGTCAGCAGGTATCGGCGGCGGCGGAACAAGGCGTAGGGCGTGAGCAGAAAACCGACTACAAACATAATGGCAAAGCCAATGATTGTTGCAATCAGGCCCATGAACTGAAGGCCGAAACCAAGCGCATAGAACGGTATTAGGATCGCCAGAGCAATCAGAAAACCAATAAAGAGTTCTTTGCCCGTGCCATGGTAGCGAAGATGATCGCCTTCCAAATGGGTCGCAGACCAGAGAGATCTGCGCAGTCCAGTCATCGCCCAGAAACGATAGATACCCAGCGTGATAACCGTCAGGGTGACCCACTTCATAACCCGCGCGAAGAACGAACCACCAGAAAAGAGAATATAACTCCGCTTTGGTGAACCCGGATTTTCCTGAGCAACTTCAATAGTCATGGCACGATCCAAATTTTTTAAATAAAAACGTCTTTCTCTGTAATTCCACTCGTCAAATTATGCAAACACCCGAGGGTTGAGTGAGCCCTATTCTTCTAAAGCAACTCTTAGGCCGTGAATGCCTGAGGATTTCTTGGGTTAACAAAAACAGGCGCATCTTTGCAGATGCGCCTGTGTAGAATCGATGAATATTCTGCGTCCTAAACGAAGCAGTCCATGATTTCCTGTTCGCGAATGATACCGACCGGGCGGTCTCCGCGATAAACCGCGATTGGACCAGCGCTGTGGCGTTTCATCTCAATCACTTCGCGGATCATCTGCTTTGCTGTGCACTTTGGCATCTCTTCAACGCTCACGATCACATCAGCACTCATCTGCGAGAGATCAGTCATGATGTCTTCAGCGTGCAGAACGTTGAGTGGGTTCATGTGCGCGACAAAGGACTCAACGTACTCATCCGCTGGTTTCTTCACGATTTCCTGCGGAGTGCCGATCTGCACCACATGACCACCTTCCATGATGGCGATGCGGTTGCCGATTTTGGCGGCCTCATCAAGATCATGGCTCACGAACACGATGGTTCTGTGTAGTCTTTCCTGCAGCTCCAGCAACTCATCCTGCAAACGGCTGCGAATGAGAGGATCGAGCGCAGAGAACGGCTCATCCATCAGCAAGATTGGAGCATCTGTTGCAAAGGCGCGCGCCAGACCAACACGCTGCTGCATGCCGCCGGAAAGCTCATGCACGTATTTGTCGCCCCAGCCGCCAAGACCAACAAGTTCCAACTGTTCTTCGACACGTTCCAGACGCTGGGTCTTAGGAATGCCAGATAGTTCCAGACCGAAGCCAACATTGTCTCGCACGGTGCGCCAAGGCAGCAGGCCGAACTGCTGGAATACCATGGCAACACGTTCGCGGCGCAGTTTGCGCAGGCGCGAGGTAGAGCAGGTGGTTGGGTTGACCTGCTCGCCATCGTCAGCAACGAGCACTTCGCCGCGGCAAACCTTGTTCAGGCCGTTGATGGCGCGGAGCAGGGTGGACTTACCAGAACCGGACAGGCCCATGAGAACGAGAAGTTCGCCCTGCTGGATGTCGAAGGTCGCGTTGGCAACCCCAACCAGCTGGCCGGTTTGATCCTGAATTTCAGCGCGGCTTTTGCCGGCATCAATTAAGGGCAGGGCAGCGTCGGGCTGATCGCCGAAAACAATGGAAAGGTTTTTGAAGGAAACAACAGGATTGGTCATTTTTTGCTGCCCTTTTCTTCTGAGCTTTTGAAGAAACGGTCAAGCACAATAGCAATCAGCACGATTGCAATACCAACCTCAAATCCTTTAGCGATGTTCACTGTGTTCAACGCACGAAGTGTTGGAACACCAAGGCCATCCGCACCAACAAGGGCGGCGATCACAACCATGGACAGTGACAACATGATGGTTTGCGTCAGGCCAGCCATGATGTTTGGCAGCGCATATGGCAGCTCAATCTTAAAGAGCTTCTGCCAATAGGTCGCGCCAAAAGCTTCACCAGCTTCCAGCAGATGTTGCGGCGTGGAGGCAACACCAATCTGGGTTAGGCGAATGGATGCGGGCAGGGCGAAGACGACAGTTGAAATCAGACCTGGAACGACACCCAGTCCGAACAGGATCAGGGCGGGGATCAGGTAGACAAACGTTGGAATTGTCTGCATCAAATCCAGCACAGGCCGTACCCATGAGAAGAACTTAGGGTGATGCGCGGAGTAAACGCCGACAGGAATACCAATCAACATACAGATAAAGGTGGAGCTGAGGATCAGCGCCAGCGTTTCTGTGGTTTCATCCCAATAGCCCTGATTGATGATGAGCAGCAGGCTCACCGCAACAAACGCTGAAAAGACGAAGGATCTTCTGACCACAAAGGCCAAAGCTGTGGCAATGACCACAATGCCGAGCGGGTGAGGGGCTTGTAGAACCCATAGTACACTGTCGATGAGCCATTCGATTGCAACGGAAATCGCATCGAAAAAGCCACTTGCATTGTCGGTGAGCCAGTCAACTCCCCACTTGGCCCATTTGCCGATGGGTAGTTTGTGCTCTGTTAGCCACTCCACGGGAAACCTCAGATTTTGTTATTGTGTGTCAACGCGTTAACGTCATTTCATTTGTAGGGCAGGATACAAAATTATTGGTACCGACAAGCAGCTTGCCCCAGTGCGCAATGGTTATTCCAGGTGCCGGAGTGTTCTGGAATAATGCGCTAAGAGGCGGACTGCGAGTGTATCGCATCCGCCTCTCAATTCATGCTCGGTAATGACCCTTAGAGGCCGAATGCAGTCTTTGCAGCAGCAAGACCGTCTTTACCGTCAAAAGTAGTTACGCCAGCAAGCCATTTATCAAGAGCCTCAGGGTTCTTCTTGATCCATGCTTTTGCTGCGTCTGTTGGCTCTTCACCGTCGTTCAGAATACCGTTCATGATCTCGTTCTCCATCTGCAGGGAGAAGGTGAGGTTCTGAAGGAATTTTCCCATGTTCGCACACTCAGCAGAGTAACCTGCGCGGGTGTTGGTCAGAACGTCAGCGCCACCGAAGTTTGGACCGAAGAACTCGTCACCACCGGTGAGGTACTCCAGCTCAAAATTGGAGTTCATTGGGTGCGGAGCCCAACCGAGGAAGACGATGTCCTGGTTCTTGCGAGTTTTACGCGCGACCTGGGACAGCATGCCAGCTTCAGATGATTCGACGAGGTCGATTTTGTTGAGGCCGAACGCGTTTTTCTCGATCATATCGAGGATCAGACGGTTACCATCGTTGCCTGCTTCAATGCCGTAGATCTCGCCATCAAGGTCTCCAGAGAATTTTGCGATGTCCGCAAAGTCCTTCAAACCCTTGTCATAGGTATACTTAGGAACAGCCAAAGTATACTTGGCGCCAGTCAGGTTGGTTTGAACAGTATCAACGGTGCCAGCTTCGCGATATTTCGCAATATCAGCTTCCATTGTCGGCATCCAGTTGCCAAGGAATACATCAATATCGTTGTTTGCGAGAGACGCATAAGTGACTGGAACGGAAAGTACTTTTACGTCTGTTTCGTAACCGAGCGCGTCCAGCACAGACGTTGCTGTGGCGGTGGTTGCGGTGATGTCTGTCCAGCCCACGTCAGAGAAGCGTACGGTTTTACAGGCTTCCGCTTCTGCGGCGAGAGCTGACCCAGTGATTAGTAATAGTACTGAAGCAGAAGTAGAAAGTTTCTTTATCAGGCCACTAGCAACACTCATGTAAATCTCCCCAATTTCGATATTTATTTAATAGAGCCGTAGAATTGTGCAGAAAACATGTCCTAAACACTACCTAGACGACAATTAAATTTTCAAATTCCTTCGTTCACTAAAGCTAATAAACACCCGATGGACTAAAGGCAACCTCTCCGTCAGATATTAATTACGATAAATCTGAGTGCAATACTTTTCAAAAGCTCCGAAATGTTCTAAGAACTATTTTTATTGATTGAACGTTCAATAAAAATAATCTTGGAGTGAGTTCGGCACAAATGCCTAAGGTCGGAATGGAAGAGGAACGCAAAACCTCGATAATTATGGCAACGATCAAAGCGATCCATGAAAAGGGGTACGCAGCGACAACAATGGCAGATATTGCCAAGAATGCCGGCGTTTCGACGGGCCTGCCACATCACTACTTTGGCTCGAAGGCAGCTGTCTTCAACGCGACCATAAGCTTTTTGCTGACGGACTTGAGCAAGCAATCCCGCAAGCGCTTGCTGAAGACGAAAACCCCTATGGAGCGGATCGATGCGATCATCCATACCAACTTCAGCGATGAGCAGTTTCAGCCCTCCGTTATCTCGGCGTGGTTTGCGTTTTATGTGGTGGCACGAACGGAACCGGGAACACGCCGGTTGCTTCAGATCTACCACCGACGGCTGATCTCGAACCTCACTGCGGAATACCACCGCGTCACAGATCGAGAGACGGCGATTACAGCGGCAGAAGGTACAGCTGCGATGATTGACGGGCTCTGGCTGCAATGCGTGCTAACGACAAACCGACCTGACGGGTCACCGGCAACAATGCTGGTTCAGGACTACGTGAAGAAATGTTTCGACAGCTTTGAAACGACAGAAACTACACAATAATAACTGGAATACGGCTTCAAGCCCAAGAGAATACAATGACTGCAGATTTCATTATTGTAGGCGCCGGCTCTGCTGGATGCGCCCTGGCAAACCGTCTTTCGGAAGATCCCCAAAACAAGGTGGTTTTGCTGGAGTTTGGTGGTACGGATATCGGTCCGTTTATCCAGATGCCCGCTGCCTTGTCCTATCCCATGAACATGTCCCGCTACGATTGGGGCTATGAGAGTGCGCCTGAGCCGCATCTGGATGGGCGTAAGCTTGCTTTGCCACGTGGTAAGGTGATTGGCGGCTCTTCCTCCATCAACGGTATGGTCTATGTGCGCGGCAATGCCTGCGACTTTGACAGCTGGGAGGAAATGGGGGCGAAAGGCTGGGGTTACCAGAACGTTTTGCCTTACTTCCAGCGCCTTGAGAATACCGAGATCGACGGAGACTGGCGCGGAAAGTCCGGCCCGCTCTACGTCTCTCGCGGTACACGCTGGAGCCCGCTTTACGATGCCTTTGTGCAGGCTGGTGAAGAGGCTGGTTACGCCAAAACTGACGACTACAACGGTTATCGTCAGGAAGGCTTTGGCGATATGGAGATGACGGTGCACAATGGCCGTCGCTGGTCCGCCTCCAATGCCTACCTCTGGCCCATCAAAGGCCGCGAAAATCTGGAGATTATCTCTGGTGCGCACGTTAATCGTATTCTCATGGAAGGCAAACGTGCTGTTGGCGTTGAGTATGTACGTGGCGGGCAAGTACATCAGGTCAAATGCTCCCGCGAAGTTGTCGTTTCTGCGTCTTCCATCAACTCTCCAAAGCTTCTGATGCATTCCGGCATTGGTGATGCAGCTGCTCTGTCAGCTCTGGGCATTGATGTGATTGCAGATCGCAAGGGTGTTGGTGCGAACCTTCAGGATCATCTGGAACTCTATATTCAGCAGGCGTGTACTCAGCCGATTACGCTCTACAAGCACTGGAATCTGCTCTCTAAAGGCGTGATCGGAGCTCAGTGGCAGCTGGCAAAATCTGGCCTGGGCACCACCAACCACTTTGAGACCTGCGGTTTTATTCGCTCCAAAGCGGGCGTAATGTACCCTGACATTCAGTTCCACTTCTTGCCGTTTGCGGTTCGTTATGACGGGCAGGCGGCTGCTGAAGGCCATGGCTATCAGGTTCATGTTGGCCCGATGCGCTCCAAGTCTCGCGGTGCGGTGACGCTGCAATCTGCGGACCCAATGGACAAGCCGAACGTGCTGTTCAACTACATGAGCCACGAAGACGATTGGGAAGATTTCCGCCAGTGCATTCGCCTGACACGTGAGCTTTTTGCTCAGCAGGCGTTTGATCCGTTCCGCGGCAAGGAAATTCAACCAGGCAAAGACGTTGAAAGCGACGATCAACTGAATGCTTTCATCAAAGAACATGTCGAGAGCGCGTTCCATCCGTGTGGCACCTGTAAGATGGGTGACGCGAATGACGAAAGTACTGTGGTTGACAGCGAATGTCGTGTGATTGGTGTTGACGGTTTGCGCGTTGCGGATAGCTCCATCTTCCCGCAGATTACAAACGGAAACCTCAATGCACCTTCCATCATGGTTGGTGAGAAGGCTGCAGACCATATTCTCGGAAAAGGTATGCTTCCTGCCAGTGATAAGCAGGCGTGGATACACCCGAACTGGCAGAACGAACAACGGTAAGTGTTGGATTAAGAAATGACGAAAACAGATAACCTGACAAATGCATCCCTGCGTGCGCAGCCTGGTGGCTCTCACTTTATTGGCGGCACTTACGTTGAAGATACGATGGGTGAGGAGATCCTAAGCCTTTATCCAGCAACACAGGAAGTGATTGCACGGGTTCACTCCGCGACACCGGCAATCATCACCAAAGCTGTTGCATCTGCACGGACTGGCTTTGCGATCTGGCGCTCCATGGCACCTGCTGAGCGCTCCCGCGTTCTGCGTAAGGCTGCTGACCTGATGCGTGAACGCAACCGGGAGCTTTCCGAGCTGGAAACGCTTGATACGGGTAAGCCGCTGCAGGAAACTTTGGTGGCTGATGCTGCTTCTGGTGCTGAAGCGCTGGAATACTTTGCAAGCGTTGCAGCTACCTCTAATGGCGAACACATTGATCTGGGTGGCTCTTATGCCTTGACCAAGCGCGAACCATTGGGCATTTGCCTTGGCATTGGCGCTTGGAACTACCCAATCCAGATTGCTGCATGGAAAGCTGCTCCGGCGCTGGCCGCTGGTAATGCGATGATCTTCAAACCATCTGAAGTGACTTGCCTTTCTGCGCTCAAGCTGGCCGAGATCTTCCGTGAAGCTGGCTTGCCGGATGGTGTGTTCAACGTGGTGCAGGCAAACCGTGAAGCAGCTGCTTCTTTGGTGTCGCATCCTGAAATTGCCAAGGTTTCCCTGACAGGTTCCGTGCCAACAGGTATGAAGGTTGCTGAAAAAGCAGCTTCTCAGCTGAAGCACATGAGCCTTGAGCTGGGTGGTAAATCTCCGATCGTGATCTTTGAAGACAGTGACATCGACAATGCCGTTGCTGCGGCGATGAATGCTAACTTCTATTCCACCGGTCAGATTTGCTCCAACGGCACACGCGTATTCGTGCATTCTTCCATCAAAGATGAGTTCCTGAAGCGTCTGAAAGAGCGGACCGAGAAGATCCTTATTGGTGATCCGCTGAATGAAGACACACAACTTGGCCCGCTTGTCTCTAAAGCTCAGCTTGAGAAAGTGATGGACTACATCGCGATTGGCCAGAGCGAAGGAGCGGTTCTCTATGCTGGTGGTGGACGTCCGCAGGTGGCTGGCCTTGGTCGCGGCCTGTTTGTTGAGCCAACCATATTTACTGAAGTCAAAGACGACATGCGCATTGCTTGCGAAGAGATCTTTGGTCCTGTGATGTGTGTGCTGGACTTTGATGATGAAGCTGATGTGATCCGCCGCGCCAACAACACCGAGTTTGGTTTGGCTGCTGCTGTGTTCACGAAAGATATTCAGCGTGCCTACCGTGTGATTGATCAGTTGGAAGCTGGCACTTGCTGGATCAACAACTACAACCTGACCCCGGTCGAGATGCCATTCGGTGGCTTCAAGAACTCCGGCATTGGCCGTGAGAATGGTCAGTGGGCGCTGGATCAATACTCTCAGGTTAAGAGCATCTATGTAGAGATGGGTGATGTTGAGGCTGGCTGGTAAACAGCCTCAACCATCAATGTGAATGAGCAGAGTAGGGGCATTTGTTCGCGTATCTTTATCCGAAAACCGGTTTCCATTTTTCGGCGATACACAGCGTCCCTACTCACGCATTGCGTGGGCGATCTGATCGACCATTGGCTTCATGATGTATGAGATCACCGTGCGGTTTTCTGTTTGAATGAACGCCTCGACCGGCATACCCGGCACCAGATTTTTACCACCCAGTTTGTCCAGCTGATTTTCTGAGATTGTCAGCTCTGCCATATAGAAGCTGAGACCGGTTTTGGGGTCTTCCAAAAGATCAGGTGAGATCGTCTTCACTTCTGCTGTCAGCTCAGGTGTTGTGCGTTGATCAAAGCTTGGCAGACGGATCGTTGCTTCCTGATTGGGCGTCAACTGATCCACATCGATTGGCTGCACCTGCGCTTCAATCACCAGAACGTCTTCACGTGGCACAACTTGCATCAACACCTCACCGGGAGCAATAACACCACCGATGGTGTGAATGGTCAGGTCGTGCACCGTGCCAGACTGAGGTGATTTGATTTCCATGCGCATCAGCTGGTCCTGTGCAGCAATCTTCTTTTCTTCAAGCTGGGCAACCTCTGCCCGGACTTGCTGAAGCTGTTCCAGTGTCTTTGTCAAAACGTCTTCTTCGATCTGCATGATCTGGATGTTACGCTCTGCGATGGCTTCTTCCGTCTTGGCAATCTGGGCTATGAAGTCACCATATTCACCTTGAAGCTTGGTTTTCTCGCGTTTGAGAGCTGTAACACGGGACTCGGTAACCAGTCTTTTGGCCAGCAGCTTGTTGAGGTCTTCCAGTTCGCCATCGATCAAGCTGATTTCAATTTCTTTGGCATCTCTTTGTTGAGACAGCCCATCAATCTGCTTCTTATACTGCTGAATCTGAGCACGCATCTGGTCCTGTCGGCCGCGCAGGTTCTTAGTCTTCGCGACCATCATCCGACGTTGCCCTTCCTGAATGGTATTCAGGACCTGAGAATGTGCGTCATCTGTGGCTCGTGTTGGGAAGAGAATTTCTTCCTCTCCATCACGCTCAGCTATCAAGCGAGCTTCCTGCGAATAGAGGTTGTCGAGCTGTTTGGTCACAACAGCAAGGTTGGCTCGGGTCACCGTGTCATCAAGGCGGAGCAGGGTGTCTCCCGCATCAACGGTATCCCCATCAGTCACCATGATGGAGCGGACAATGCCGCCTTCCATATGCTGCACATTCTTGGTGTTGGTCTCAACGACAATGGTACCGGGAGCGATGATTGCACCGCGAATTTCCATCAGGCCGCCCCAAAGGCCCGCGCCTCCGACAAGGATAACAACCAGAAGACCAGCGCAGATCAGATGAAACCTAATGCTGCCCTTAATCTGTTTGTCACTTTCGGAATGATTATACATTATGCTGCTCCTCGTTTGATCGGAGCTTTAATTGCTGCTTTTTGCGGGACTTGCTGGGTTTGAACCGGTGTCACAAGTTGCTTCATAACTTCATCACGCGGACCAAAAGCGGCTTGTCGGCCATCGTTGAGCACAAGCACCTTATTAACCGCTGCTATCGCATTTGGGCGGTGGGCAATCACGATGACGATCTTTCCTCGGCCCCGCATCAGCTTGATCGCATGGGTCAGACAGGCTTCACCTTCAGAATCCAGGTTGGAGTTGGGCTCATCCAGAACGATGAGGAAAGGCTCACCATACATGGCACGGGCGAGGGCGATGCGCTGACGTTGGCCGCCAGATAAGGCATAACCACCACTACCAATAATCGTGTTGTAACCGTCCGGCAGGCTTGTGATGAACTCATGGATACTGGCAATTTTCGCGGCTTCAATGACCTCATCAGGGTTTACGTCTTCCTTGAACCGGGAAATATTCTCCGCAACCGTGCCATCAAACAATTGAATGTCCTGCGGCAAGAAGCCAACAAATTCACCGATGCGCTCCGACGTCCATTGATCAAGCTCTGAGCCATCAAACCGGATTGATCCTGTCAGAGCATTGGTGATGCCGACAATCGAACGAGACAAGGTTGATTTGCCAGAACCGGACTTGCCAATAACGCCAAGACCTTCGCCAGCCGCAAGACTAAACGAGATGCCTTGCACGATTGGCTGACGGATACCAACCGGACCACATGCCACACTGTCCAGATCAATCTTCTGATGCGGAAGGGGTAGTTCCATCACGTTGTTGGTGTCATCTTTATTTTCGACTACCTTGCGCAAACGGGCGAGGCCTTGTCGGGCTGCCAGAAAACCTTTCCATTGGGAAACAGCTTGCTCAACGGGAGCTAAAGCACGGGAAGACATGATTGAAGAGGCAATCATGACACCAGAGGTGACCTCTTGCTGGATGACCAACCATGCGCCCATGCCAAGCATGGCGGACTGCAAAATGAAGCGGAAGGTTTTGACGGCTGTTGCGAAAAAGGCAGCTCGGTCACCTGCTTTGCGTTGCTTGACCAAGTAGGCATCATTGCCCTTGTGCCATCTGTTCTTCATCGTCTCCATCATGCCCATTGCCTGAATGACTTCAGCATTGGAACGACTGGCTTCAACAATAGCAGAGCGGCGGTTTGTTTCAGCTGCAGCCTCACTCGAAGGTCTGCGGGAGGTAAGTTCATTCAATCCAACCAGCGCACAAATGACCAACGCACCACCGATTGCCATCATGCCAAGATAGGGATGGAAGAGGTACACGATACCGAAATAGAGTGGCATCCACGGCAAGTCGAAGATGGCGGCAGGGCCTGGGCCTGAAAGGAAACTGCGCACCTGATCCAGATCCTGAACCGGGCGCATCTTTGCACCTTTGGGGCCGAGAATAAGTGGTAGGCTCGTTGAGATCTCGTAGGAAACACCAGAGAGCTGGGCATCTACACGTTGCCCAAGACGGGACAAAACACGACTGCGGAGTGTTTCCAGAATTCCATAGAAAAGAAAAAGGACACCAACAAGAGTTGCCAAAACGACGAGCGTTGGAACCGATCCACTTGCCAGCACACGGTCATAGACCTGCAGCATAAAGAGTGGTCCTGTCAGCATCAAAATATTCAACAGCATGCTGACGCCACCAATTCCAACCAGTGCGGACCTTAGAGATCTGAATGCACTGGTGATTACAGATTCTTTCTGTCTTTGGCTGTCGGGCATAAGCTTTCTCTCAATTGCTTTGGGAATTAAAGCAAGAAACTCCCTCCCGGTATTCACCGGGAGGGAGACGTTCTTTTGATTAGCTCATCAATCAGATCAGGCTATCGTCCTGATTAATCGAATGCATCTGATCTACAACTCCGCCGTCTTCAGTTACTATGGTGTTGAAGTCGTCAGCTTCGAAGTTCTCCGCAGAGAGGTCTTCCACGTTAATGCCGTTCAAGGTGTAGGTGTGGCCACCATTGTCCAAAACCTCGATCACAACACTGTTGTTCTCTTCCGTGATCTGAACCTGTGATGCATTCAGATTACCAAAATCAATGGTGTCGGTTGCAGGGTCGAAGTTTGTGATGACTTCTTCTGATGCCCAATCCCAATTGATCTCAACGGTATCGCCTCCGATTGCTCCATTGCCGTTGGCCGCAGCTGCAAGAGCTGGTTCAGGAGCATTCTGAGTCTCACGAGGACCATTTTCCTGTTCAGCGTCCTGAGCAGGAGCGGCAACCGCATCATCATCTCTGTCATTGGAAGCAGCTGCTTCCTGTGCAGTGGTCGATGCTTCAGGAGCCTCTGGAATGTAGGTTGTCTCCACATTTTCTGCTTCGGACTGAGTTCCCACATCTGCCAGATTTTCAGCATTGGCGAGTAAGTCATCAATCTTGGCCTGAGCAGCCGCATCATTTGCGATGATGCTGTTTGCTGTCAGATCGGCTACGACAATACCAACCAGCAGAAGTGACCGACCACCGTTACCCGGCAGAGTGAACAACACACCATTGTCGGTCTGTTCCACTTCGAACTGGTCACCGCCAATCCAACCGATGTTCACGGTATCCTGTTCCGGGTTGAAGTTTGCAACTTCTTCCTGCTTGCCCCACTGCCAATCCAGTGTGAACTCACGAGGTGAACCATCGCCCGGATCAACTGGGTCAACCGGATCCACTGGATCTACAGGGTCGACCGGGTCAGGATCTGGGGTTGGGTCTGGGTCCGGAGTTGGGTCGACAGGTGGCTGTGAACCTTCACCGCTGAGCAGATCAAGGATTTCCTGCAATGTAGATGGATCTTTGATGTCGAAGTTATCGGCATTCAGATCCTCAAGGAACACACCTTCCAGCAGAAGGGTCTGTCCACCATTTGATGGCAGGGAGATCACAAGACCGTCTTCAGATTCTGTGAAGCTGATCTGGTCTGAACTGATCCAACCAATACTGATCTTATGATCCGCTGGGTTGAAGTCGGTGATAACGCTGTTTTCACCCCAAGCCCATGTGAACACGACCACACCATCACCAGGAACCTGACCCGGAGTGCCTGTACCCGGATCAACAGGATCAACCGGATCGACTGGATCAACTGGGTCCGGATCTGGATCAGTTGGGTCGACTGGATCAACCGGATCAGTTGGACCGAAGTCACCCGGTCTGGTCTGGTGGCCATCCGTTGTGTCGCCAGCTGGTGCTTCCGGAGTCAACAGGTCTTCACGGCTGACGAGGGTCACGTCATCCTGATCAAAGCCGAATGGAACTTCAAGGTTATCTTCCATGACCTGATCGAAGTGGAATTCCAGCTGACCTGGGACCAGATTATCAAGGGAAATGCCTTCGAACAGGAAGCTCTGACCACTTGGCAGAGTAGAGATCAGCAGGCCGTCGTCAGTTTCTTCAACGCTCAGACGCTCACGTGTACCGTAGTACAGGAAGCTGATCTTCATGGATGATGGGTCAAAGTCAGAGATAACTTCGTGTACGCCGTACTCATGAGACCGGATGTAGACTGTGTCGTCTTCGCGAGGGCCCACGCCTTGTTCCCAAGAGACCACGCCACCAAGATCTTGACGGAGGTGTTCATTGCCGACCACTCCGAAGTCTGAGATGTCGACATCCTGATAGGTGACGCCCTGCACAATTTGTGCAGAAGAGCTCCACGGGCTGTCGAGAACAATTTCACCAGCAGGAGACTTGGTCACGATGAGGCCGTGAACAGATGTTCCGCCGAAGTCCAGCTCGTCCCTATCAGGATCAAAGCCAACGATATCGTCTGCGTTTACGTCAGCGCGGAACTTGGAACCACCTTCATCGGTCGTGCCGGTGACTGTTGGTGGGTTTGAACCGTCGTTGTCATAAACAAGCTCGTATCCGCCACCCTGACTTGGGTCCGGCACTTCAACGGTCTCGCCAATGGCAGAGACAACTTCGTTGAACGCAGACTGTTCTGCGACAGAGAAGTTTGCCAGAGACAGATCGGAGAGTGTCACACCCTGGAAGATGGTGGTGGACATGATGTTACCGAACTGATCAGTGATCACGATGCGGACTGTTTGTCCGAGTGCGTCACCGCTTTCCTCGAAGATTTCAAACTGTTCGCCAGTCACACCTTCCAGAATATGGATCATGTCAGAGGATGGATCGAAGTCTGCGATGACCTGAGACTCACTGTCCAGACCGAGCATATACATGTCGCCAGTATGGCCACCATGCCCATCATCGCCATCGCCTGGATGACCATGACCATCGTCACCATCACCTGGATCAACCGGGTCGACAGGATCTACCGGGTCAACGGGATCAACCGGATCCACAGGGTCTACCGGATCAACAGGATCGGTTGGTTCTTCAGGTTGAGTGTTTCCGCCAACAAGGTCTCTGATCAATTCAGCTGCTGATGCATCCTGAATGGAGAAGTTTGCCAGTGTCAGGTCAGCAAGTGCAACCCCGGCCAGGAGCAGCGTCTGCCCGCCATTGGACGGAATAGAGAAGAGCACACCGTCTGGTGTCTCGGTTACTTCAAGCTGGTCAGCACTGATCCAGTCAACGAAGATCACGCCATCTTCTGTATCAAAGTCGTTGACGACTTCCTGTTCACCATAGGACCATGTGACAACCACATCGGCATCTTCTTTTGGAACACCAACACCTGGCAGAGTGCCGTTCAGGCCTTCTTCACCAGTCAGGCGATCCTGGAAGTAGTCGATTGCTTCATCAACAGTTGGGCTTTCAAAGCCGCCAAACTGCTCAACATACTGCAGAATTGAGGTGCCGTATTCATCCTGAGAAACGTTGCCGCCCTGCAGGAGAGCAAGTGTACCGTATGCGCCACGCAAGTGGGCAGCAGCCAAAATACCCGTCAGTGTGAGGGTTACGCTGACATCCTGACCGTTCTGCTCGTAGGTAAAGTCCTGTCCAATAAAGTCGTCCAGTGACTGGCCGCTGTTGGACAATCCGTTTTCGATAATCTGGAGATTGAAGCCAAATGCTTCCTGAATGGCAACTTCCTGTGCTTCAGGAGTCATAAACTCTTCTAGTGAGTCGACGCCGTTTTTACCGGTCCAGGTGCCATCCCAAGTGTTAGTGGATGCGCCGTTGCCGTAAAAGACATCATCATCATAGTAGCCCAGATCGATAAGCAGAGCTTCACCGAACTGGTAGCCGACGAACCCAAGTGAGTTGGTGGAGCGATAAGACATCGCACTCCATTGGTCGTCGTTCAGATCCCCCCAACTGTCATACTCTGGAAAGAAGTCTTGCACCGGACCGCCTGCCCATTCAGTGAGCTGCCAATCCTGAATTCTGCCGTCGTTGTATCTTTCGCGATCCCAACCGGATTCGAAAGCCCGCAATGCGTCACGGAATTCGTCATATGTGCCACGATAGTCCATTGTATTCCCTCAGTTTTTATTGAGAGGTCCCAGACAACTCCGAAATTAAAGGAGCAAGCCGAATTGCTAAGGTCCGGAAGGCTCACCGAGCCGCTCTCGTTAAAAACGAACGTTGATGCGATCTGACTGCAATTTTGATCTTTGCGTTTCCAACAGCGCATTGTTTGCAGTGCTTCTGATCGCTTCCGCGTTCGACGAGGCTGATTTTTCTGGAAATTGGGGCCAAATTTCGAAAGAAAAATGGAGTATTTATTACAGACGAATTTAAAAAAATCTCTGCGATTCAATGTTTTACATCACAGAATACCGTTTTTAGAATCTGACGATTCTGTTTTCTCTCAGTATTTCCGCGGCTTAACGATTCTATTGATTTAGAAAGATCTTTGGTATTTTATTGGCGTTTAAGGTGCCTTATTTGCCTTATTTGGCTTGTATTACTTTAGGATATGTACTTACACATTCTTGTGAATTATGCGGATATCACAGGTGCTGAACGCACTATCAGGCTTCCGACTCAAAGTGCCTAAACAATCCCTAAAATTCTACCCGCATACATTGCTGATTTTAGTGACCGGCATTTGCCCCCAAAATGAGAATGGTGACTAGTTCATTCTGGGAGGAAGCTATGGCCACGATCGCTATCAGCATGGCTTTGGCTCTGTGCTTTACGTCCATTGCCCTTTTGTTTCTTGCCGTGAAAAATAGGTGGTCTGCCCGCTCCAGAGTTCTCAGGCGCAAAGCACCGATCAAAGGGGAGTTTTCCCTCCACCCGCTTAATCTCATTCGTGAAGAAGAAGAGAAGATCGAGAAAGAGCGCCTTAAGCGGCGGGACGATCTTTAAGGGCGCTTGCTCTGCTTTTGTATAGTCAGAACAGCAAACGGCCTGAGTTGCCCATCCAGGAACGCAGGCCGCAAAGCGTGATTATGTTGTACTTAGGACGGACGTAGCTCTGACCAGGATTTGCCGAGGTTCCGGCCCTTTGCCAGATGGCCCCACTTGGTTTCCAGCATTCGGTCATCAAGGTGGTAGACCGAGCGGAGTAGGTCAGTTGTCACAACATCCTGTGGCGTGCCGTGGGCAACCAGATTGCCGTGGTTCAGCACAAAGATCTTGTCGGCATAGACGCAGGCCAGATCGATATCATGAAGGACTGCGATAACACCGCCGCCTTCATTCGCGTATTTGCGGCCTGTCTCCAGTACGTCGATCTGGTGCTTTAGATCCAAACTCGCAGTCGGCTCATCCAGAAACAGATAATTGGCACGGTCATTTTGTCTTGGTTCCCAAACCTGACAAAGCACACGAGCCAAATGAACACGCTGTTTTTCACCGCCAGACAGTTCCTGATAGTACCTGTTCAGGTAGGCTGTGAGGCCGACACGATCCAGAGCTTCCAGAACGCGTGGACGTAGTTGCTTTGCGCTTAGGCCATGACTGCCGGAGACCAGACCCAGCATAACAACCTCTTCAACTGAGAACGGGAAAGACAGTTGTGAGCTTTGAGGCAATACCGCGCGGCGGCTTGCAAGCTCGACTGCGGGGACTGACCAGATAGACGTTCCATCCAGCATTACGTCGCCTTCCGGTGGCGACAAATCACCCGTCAGGCATTTGAGAAGCGTCGACTTGCCGGCGCCATTGGGGCCGATGATTACTGTCAGTTCTCCCGGACAACTGCGGAAGTAGATGTCTCGGAGAAGTTTTTTTGTGCCAACGCTTACCGTGATGTTTATTGCCTCAAGCATCTGGGATCCTCACAATTGGACTTGGTTTTTGCGGCCAAGCAGGATGGAAAGGAACACAGGTGCGCCAATGATTGCTGTGATGATGCCGATTGGCAGTTCAGCAGGCGCGACCACCGTTCTGGCAACAACATCAGCGGCAACCAGTAAGGATGCACCGAGCAATGCACAGGATGGCAGGAGGAAGCGGTGGTCTGGTCCAATGAGCAGTCTCAAGACGTGGGGCACAACAATCCCGACAAAGCCAATTGCACCAGCCGCCGCAACAGAGGCTCCGGTTGCACCCGCAACCAGAATAATAATCAAACGTTTGAGGTGCTGTGTGTTGAACCCCAGATGAAAGGCTTCAGCTTCACCCAACAGAAATGCATTCAAACCTTTTGCGATGAATGGGAGAGAAGCGAGCACAGCCAGAGCAAACGGAAGTGTGGACCAAACTCTTGGCCACGTGGAACTTCCCAGTCCGCCCATGCCCCAGAATGTCAGGTCTCTGAGTTCTTCGTCTGTGCTACCGAAAACGAGAAACCCTGTGACAGCACCAGATAATGCGCCAAGCGCAATGCCAGCCAGCAGCATGGTCGCGATGGAGGTTTGACCTCGACGGGTTGCGACTTTGTAGAGCAGGGCGGTTGTTGCAGCACCGCCGACAAAAGCGCCCCACGGAAGGAGATAGACCGAGTAGCCATCCAAAATCCATGCAGGCAAACCGGAAGACAGAGTGATCACGCAGACTGCGGCGAGGGCTGCACCTGATGAAACTCCCACCAAACCCGGATCAGCAAGGGGGTTTCGGAACAAGCCTTGCATCATCGCACCGGAAGCAGCAAGAGAGGCACCGACAAGGCATCCAAGAACCGTTCTTGGCATACGAATATCCATCAGAATGACCTTGTCTCGGAGCGTGAGTGCGGTTTCATCACCAAAGAGCCAGTAATCAATCGCACCGAATATGTGTGAGACTGAAACCTCTGTTGGCCCCACGACCAACGACACGAAGCAGGCCACCAAAAGCAACAGGGTTAGCGCCTTAACAGCGTACTGCTGGCAGATTTCTCTGCTTGTTTTTGCATGGGTTACTAGTGACTTGAACGCCTCAGACAGTGTCATCTCACTCATTGCCGCCTGACCTCACGATTTTACGTCAGATTTAGCTGCGATTTTCACAAAGCGATCACTCAGGTCGCGAAGGGCTTGCGCTGTGCGAGGGCCGAAGCCGAGGAGATAGACGCCGTCCATGACGATGAGGTTGCCGTTTAGGCCTGCAGGGGTGAGGTTGAAACCTGGTTCTTTGAGAATTTCTGATTGGTCGCTTGAGCCCGGACGAGACATCATCATCACAACATCAGGAGCCGCTGCAATCAACGCTTCTTTAGAGACTGGTTTGTAGCCGCGCAGGTTTGCAAACACGTTGGTTGCGCCAGCTAGTCCAATCACGGCATGAGCCCCTGTTTCGCGGCCTGCAACCAGCGGTTTTCCGCCTCCTTCAGAGATGACAAAGACAACTTTGAGCGGTTTTGCTTGCTGATGTGCGTAGGCTATTGCCTCATCAAGATCTGCTTTGACCTTCGCTTTCAGCGCTTTTGTTTCCTCTGGAAGCTGCAATGCGGTTCCGACCACATCAATCTTCTCAAGAATGCCTTCCGGGGAATAAACCTCTTTCACTTCCGTCAGCTTGATAGAAGCAGCTTTGAGGACATCAACCGCCGTTGGTGGGCCAGAACCTTCCATCATGAGGATATGATCCGGATTCGTTGCGAGCACACCTTCTGCACTGAGAGCTCTCATGTAGCCGACATTGGGAAGCTTTGTTGCTTCCTCGGGATAGAGACTTGTGGTGTCGACAGCGGCCAACCGATCCTGAGCTTCCAGTGCGTAGACAATTTCTGTCAGAGATGAGCCAATTGAGATAATTCGCTGATCATTTTGTGTGCCCTCAGCCTGGACCTGACCGATGAACATTCCAAAGAACAAGCTCAGGAGCGCTGCGGCCACATAAGGAAGCATGAGAGAAAATGAATCGAGGGCTCTGGTTAGAACACGCATGGTAGCACCCATTTGAGAGGAGGTATTTCATTCCTTCGGGCATGAGTGGCTTCTGGCTTCCCAAATTCGCCCAGTTTGTAAAACGCTATCTTTCAAAATAACATGAGTGAAATACTCATATTTATATATCGGGTCAATCTCTAAATTGAGCTGGGAAGGAAGACAGGCAAATATAAGAAATAATACTTGACTATTAAATTCATATTTTTCTACATACGCAGATCGAGAGCCTTTTAAAGGCGCATCGTTAAGACCATTTTGCCAGCCAAGCGGTTTAAATCGCTAGCCAGCCTCCGCATACCCCTCCCATTCCTATTGTGGTATGTGTTTTGAGAGTGGCTCTGAAGACCTGAAACTTTGCTGAGCTTTTGACTGGAAAGGCTCATGTACTAATTGGCTAAGGAGTTCCGGCGTGTACATCGCAATGAACCGTTTCCGCGTGGTGCGGGGCAAAGAAGAAGAGTTTGAAACCGTTTGGAAAAATCGTGAGCGTCACCTGAGCTCCGTTCCCGGCTACATCGAATTTCGTATGCTCAAAGGCGAGACAGCTGAAGACCATACCCTTTATGCATCCCATACCACCTGGGATACCTATGAGAATTTTGTCGACTGGACGAAGTCTGAAGCGTTTGCATCTGCTCATAAAGGCGCTGGCACCCGCATGAACTTCTATCTGGGCGGCCCACACTTTGAAGGCTTTGAAGTCATCCTGACCGAGACCCGCGAAGTCGCTTAAAGCCTTCCTGACTGGAAGCTGCAACTTGCTGTAGCTTCCTTTCTCCCCGTCCAAAGTATCAATTGCGCCGTTATATTTTGTATGCAAACTATTTGTATGCAAAATTTATGGAGTGTCTGTGATGCGCTTAGATAATTGCATTTTTTATCTGCTTTCCCGCAGCGCCAGAAGTGGTGCGCGGTTTTACAAGAAGCAACTGGAAGAACTGGGCCTCACACCGGTCCAATCCATTGTGTTGCAAGCCCTTGCTGTTCAGGACGGATGCACAACGTCTCAACTGGGCAAGGCTGCCGAACTGGACAATGCAACACTTACCGGTGTGCTGGACCGGCTTTGCCCCGCCGGGTATCTGGAGCGCAAAGCAAGCCCGGAAGACCGACGGACCCAGCATATTTTCCTCACCAAGCAAGGTCAGGAAGTTTCTGAAATTCTTGACAGTTTAACTGAAGACGCGAACGCCAGATTTCTTGCGGAGCTGAGTGATCGTGAGAGGGACGATCTCAAGGCACTTCTCACCCGACTTTAGGCTGGGCGCTCAAGTTCATTTGAGCATTGTTTTCATTGCGTAATCTGATTGAACACCAGCAATCACTTGCAGGATTACGCCTTTATCTCAAAGATTTTCAATAGGACGGATTGAAAAGATGGATGTAAAAGTGATGTCAGGACTGGAGTTCCTGAAAGCCATGCAGAAAGCGGGCAATCGTCCGCCAATGGCGGAAACCATGAATGTAGACCTTGATTGCATTGAGGATGGCCTGGTTCGTTTTAAATGCATACCAACGAATGATCATCTCAATCCGGGCGGTACAGTGCATGGCGGTTATGCTGCGACAGCGCTGGATTCCGTTCTTTCTCTTGCGGTTCAGACCAAACTCAAAGACGCCTTCAATTTCCGCGGCACCTCAGAACTCAACGTCAAGTACATACGTCCCATTAAGGTAGGACAGGTTCTTTACGCTGAAGGCCGCGTGGTCAGCATGACGCGCCAGACCGGGATCTCTGCCGGAGAAATCGTCGACGAAGAAGGCAAAATTTACGCCTACGCTTCTGGAACTGTGATGATCAAACCAGAATCCTGATCGCATAGTTTTGGATAGGAGCACATAATCGCCTCTATGTGCTCCTTCTTTTGTGGACAAATTAGCTGGCTAAATTAATTTATTTTTGTCTGCTATATTTCCTGTTCCGTTGGTTGAAACTCTTCAAACTGCCAATTAATTAGAATTTATAGCCTTGAAATTGTGTCTTTTTATTCGATTAAATAATAGTTACAATGAAGGGCGCAACAATACGCCCTACCCCTAAGGAACTATATTTTACAATTGCACGTAACATAGTTTACACGCTATACGTGCTTATGGTGTTCCTGTGATGAGAAATCCGAAGCTATTTAGTGTAATGTGCTCTCGGATTCGTCTCTATCCAAAAAAAAGCGCTTTCTGTCATGCTGCACTCGATCTCGGACCGCTCGCTCGTTTCTCGCTTTGGAATTTCTCCCTGGTCATCCACCAGCAATCGTAAAAGTGACGCTGTCTATCTTTATCTGGAAGAACAGATCATCGTTGGTGCTCTTAAGCCTGGTGAAGCAATTGCCGAACAGACGGTAGCTGATGCGTGTGATTGCGCGCAGGGAACTGTACGTGAGGCCTTGCTTAAACTTCAGCAGTCCGGTTTGGTGGTACGGCACGATTACAAAGGCACTCGCGTTGCGGGTATCAGCCGCGCTGAAGCTGTCGAGATTGTCAAAATCCGCATGCAGCTGGAAGAGCAAGCCGGACGAATGATTGCCTCTAACATTTCAGGCGAGACGCGCGACCGGCTCTTTGAAATTCTAGATGCTATGTGCCAGGCAGCCGATGACAACGAGGTGTTTCTTTGCAGCGCTTATGACCGCCTCTTCCATGCAACCCTGTTCCGTCAGGCAAACTTGCGCGGATTAGAGCCTATTCTGGAACGTTGTGCGCTCCATATGCATCGTGTGACGCTGTCTCACCGAGACATTCCACTCAATGGTGCTGACATTCATGAAAAGCATATTGCGATCATCGAAACGCATTGCAATGGCACGCCTGAAGAAGCTGCAAACGCTGCGCGTGGGCATGTGAGCTTCCTGTTTGACCGCTGGATGTCAGAGCACACCTTCCTTAGTCTTTCCATTTAGACCGCCGCCAGCTTTCTGCTGGAGCAGCGCATGAAAAAAGCCGGAGTGCAGAAGCATCCGGCTTTTGTTGTTTCTTACGCTTGTGCGTTGCTTAAACGTCGAGGTTCGCAACAGATAGAGCGTTGGTTTGAATGAAGTCGCGGCGCGGCTCAACTTCATCGCCCATCAGCTTGGTAAAGATGTCATCAGCTGCGTCAGCTTCCTTGATCTTCACCTGCAGCAAAGAGCGTACATTCGGGTCCAGCGTGGTTTCCCAAAGCTGTTCTGGGTTCATCTCACCCAGTCCCTTATAACGCTGCATGGAGATGCCACGGCGCCCTTGCGCGTAAACAGCCTCCAGAAGGGCTTGTGGGCCGCGAATTTCGACAGACTTGTCTTTGCGCACCAAGGATGCGGCCTTGTGATAGACCTCATCCAAATGCTTGAAGTAGCTGTCGAGGCGACGCGCATCTGCAGAAGCCAGTAGGGCAGCATCAATCGTGGTGACTTCTTTCACGCCGCGAACAATACGGCTGAAGATGAGATCACCCTCTTCAGTTGCTTCACCTTCCCAACCACGCTCAAACTCATCAGCCAGAATGTCCAGGCGACGTGCGATGTAAGCAGCAGCTTCCTGCGCTTTTTCGTGGTTGTGCAGGTTGTCGGAGTTCAGCGCACCGGCAATTGCAGCCTGTTCGACGACAGCTTTGTTGTAGCGGGAATGCAGCCCGTTGAGAACGTCGGAGATTTCACGCGCCTCGTTCACGACGCTGCGAAGGTCTTCGCCCATACGCACTTCGCCGCTTGCAAGGCTGAGTGACGTCTCATCCAGACCACTGCCGATCAGGTATTCCTCAAAGGCCGCTTCATCTTTCAGGTACTGCTCGGACTTGCCGCGCGTAACCTTATAAAGCGGAGGCTGAGCGATATAGACGTAGCCGTTCTCAATCAGATCAGGCATCTGACGGAAGAGGAAGGTCAACAGCAGCGTACGAATGTGCGCACCGTCGACATCCGCATCGGTCATGATGATGATCTTATGGTAGCGGAGCTTTTCGAGGTTGAATTCCTCGTTGCCGATACCTGTTCCCAATGCAGTGATCAGCGTGCCGATTTCCTGCGAGGAGATCATTTTATCAAAACGTGCGCGCTCGACGTTCAGGATCTTACCCTTCAGCGGCAGCACAGCCTGATTTGATCTGTCACGGCCCTGTTTGGCAGAGCCACCCGCGGAATCACCCTCCACTATGAAGAGTTCAGCTTTAGAAGCATCGCGCTCCTGACAATCGGCCAGCTTACCGGGTAGAGATGCGATATCCAGTGCGCCTTTACGGCGTGTGAGCTCGCGAGCTTTACGAGCAGCTTCGCGAGCGCTCGCAGCTTCCACCACTTTGGAAACAATGGACTTTGCCGGAGCCGGGTTTTCTTCCAGCCATGTAGACAGCGCTTCACCAACGAGGTTCTCAACCACCGGACGGACTTCTGAAGAAACCAGCTTGTCTTTTGTCTGGGAGGAGAACTTAGGGTCCGGCACTTTCACAGAAAGCACGCAGGACAGACCTTCGCGGCAATCTTCGCCAGTTGGGTTTACTTTCTCACGCTTCAGGATCCCTGATGAATCTGCGTAGCCGGTCAACTGACGTGTCAGAGCTGCGCGGAAACCAGCAAGGTGCGTACCACCATCACGCTGTGGGATGTTGTTTGTGAAGCACAGAACGTTTTCGTGATAACTGGAGTTCCACCACATCGCCACTTCTACAGTGATGCCGTCTTTTTCGGCAATCATTGTAACAGGCTCTTCGATGAGTGGGTGCTTGGCACGATCCAGATAACGAACGAAAGCTTCCAGACCACCTTCGTAGTAGAGCTCTTCAACGCGAGGCTCAACACCACGATTGTCTGTCAGGATGATACGGGCACCAGAGTTGAGGAAGGCCAGCTCGCGCAGGCGGTGCTCAAGAGTGTCGTAATCAAATTCGATTTTGGTGAAGGTTTGAGGAGACGGGGTGAAAGTCACCTCGGTACCAGATTTACCCGGAGCGTCGCCGACAACTTTCAAAGGAGCTTCAGCCTCACCGTGATGGAAGCGAAGGAAGTGCTCTTTGTCATTGCGGAATACACGCAGCTCCAATGTGGTGGACAGTGCGTTCACCACAGAAACACCCACACCGTGCAGACCGCCGGATACCTTGTAGGAGTTGCTGTCAAACTTACCACCAGCGTGGAGCTGGGTCATAATAACTTCAGCCGCAGAAATTCCCTCTTCCGAGTGAATATCTACCGGAATACCGCGTCCGTTATCGGTTACCGAGACAGAACCATCAGCGTTCAACGTAACGGTCACATAATCAGCATGACCGGCCAGCGCTTCATCGATGGAGTTGTCGACAACCTCATAGACCATATGGTGCAGGCCCGAGCCATCATCGGTATCACCGATATACATGCCGGGGCGTTTACGTACAGCATCCAGGCCTTTCAGCACTTTGATGGAATCTGCACCGTATTCACCTGCGCCATTTTCCTGCTCAGGTCCGCCATTTTCAGGGGTCGACGTTTCGCTCATTCGAATCACTTCACACAACGGTTTTCATTAGGGTTCATGTTATAATTGGTTGGGCAAATGGTTCAAGCAATCTGGGAGTTTAAGCGCTCGTAAACCAAGGGAAATATTGCATAAACACTATTTTTAAGGGGGGATAATTTCCTTAGCGTGCATCCCATGGATTTGCTTGCACGATTAGCACCCCAAGTTTTCATTTTTGTGCCTGGCATTTTCTGAAAATTGAAACGACTTATCGGTGATATTGCTACCGTGTAATCATCAGGACTGCGATGCCGAGAAGTCCCAGAGAAGCCATTCGATTAATCAGGTGCATCGTCTTTTCCGACCTCAAGAACTGGCAAAATTTGACTGCCAGAAATGAATAGGCACCGTTGATGATCAGTAAGGTGGCTGACAGCACAGCGGCGAGTTCAACAAAGCCCAGCAGGCTCATTTCCTCAACGCTGACCAAATTGGGCATCAGCGCGAGGTAGAACATGATTGCCTTGGGGTTTGACAGGTTGAACAATAGCCCAGCAAACAAGGATGTCTTCGCAGAAGATTGTGGTGGGATTGAGTTGCTGTCATCCTCGGAAGGAGCTGCATATACGCTCTTCCAGATGCCCCAGGCTAAATAGGTGAGATACGCAGCACCTAACCACTGCAAAGCCACGAAGGCTCCAGAAAAACTGCTGGCAATTGCCGCTAATCCCAGTGCAGCCATGGAAAACCAGAGCAGATCACCGCTCAACAGCCCCAAACAGAACAGCACAGCACCGCTGCTGCCAAAGCTCATAGCCCGGGCAATGATTGCAAAAACAGCAGGGCCGGGAATGATCGCTAATGTGAAAAGCGTGCCACCAAACAGGGCAAGGCTGGTTACATCCATAAATCTGCAGCGGTTCTTTCGTGGTGACGAGCACTTTCAGTTTACGGCGCCGCAGTCTTCCGCAAGCGCCGTCTCAAAGAGCAGATTGCTCAGCGGGTCACCATGGTTGCTGCCACGCCGACCATCACTACACTGGAACTTCTGTTCAGGCGCTGGAATGCTTTTTGCGACGAAATCAGCTTCTTTGCAGAGACCGCCAAATAGGCATAGATGCCGAAGACGATGAACAACACACTGGCCATGGTTGCTGCCAGTTCCCAATAAGCCAGCAGGTTGATCTTATCCATGGGCACGATGTTAGGCATCAGCGCCATATAAAAGATCACGACCTTTGGGTTGGACAGGTTCATTGAGAGACCAGCAAGCAAGGCTGTAAAACGTGAGGACGCCTCTACAGCTGCATCACCATCTTGCGTTGGAGCTACGCCCTTTGAGTTCCACATCCCCCAAGCGACGTACAGCAGATAGGCGGCTCCAACCCATTTGAGCGCCATAAAAATAATCGCGTAGTTGGTCGCGATGGCTGCCAGCCCCATGATTGCGAGCGTAAACCAAAACAGATCACCACAGATCATACCGACAACGAACATAGGTGTGCCACGCATGCCTTGTCCGAAAATACGGGCAAGCAAAGCGGCGATACCGGGACCCGGTGTGATGGCTGCAGCGAACAAGGTTCCTGCAAAAAACAAAAGAACTGCCAATTCCATTTTATTGCTCTTCTTATCGCGCCACGATTGCGGCAGCGGTGCCAAACATTGCAACACTCGCGCTCTTATTCAATCGAGACACGGCTTTTTCTGAGGTCAGGAGGCTTCGTGCCCGTACGGTCACACCAATATAGATTGCAAAGACCAGTGACAACACGGCAAGCGTAACAAACATCAACTCAACCAAGCCAATGGTTGTGATAGTTTCCATAGGCACCACGCTTGGCATCAAAGCCGCATAAAACAGCAAGCCTTTAGGATTGGAAAGCGTGATCAGCATGCCGGAGACAAGTGTTTTGGCACTGCTTTTGGTGTTTTGCGTTATGGCGGCGGTGCCTTCAGTTGCCTGCGCTGTCTGGAGACCACTGGCACGCCAGAGCTTCCAAGCCAGAAACAGCAAGTAAGCAGCGCCTGCGTATTTAACGATGGTGAACGCCAGTACATAAGTACTCGCCAGTTTTGCGAGGCCCAGGATTGCCAGAATAAACAGACACATGCTGCCAATCAGCATGCCAGAGACGAATGTGAGTGTACCTTGCAACCCAAAACCGAGTGTACGCGAAACCAGTGCCGTAATCGCAGGGCCCGGTGTGATGGCAACAACAAACAGAGTTGCCCCAAATACGAGGAGAATTTGCAAGTCCATGGGGATCACTTAAGTCAGAGATAGGGCGCTTAACGCGGTTTGCGTATTCTCATCGGAAGGCTTGCCTCTGCTTTTCCAGAATACCGCCCAAGACTAATCACAAGGATATTTCTCTGACAAGCGAGATAAAAGCGACTTGCCTTCAAGCCAGCTCAATCATGACGCTTTTAGCTTAGCGTAATACCGCCGTTTGCAACCTCGAAAATCTGTGCGGCACTTGGCAGGTCTTTGAAGAGGTTTTCGTCGGTGCCAGTCATGAAAACCTGACCACCCAGAACTTCCAGCCGTGTAAAGAGAGCTTCGCGGCGGCCAGGATCCAGATGGGCGGCGACTTCATCCAGCAGCAGGATCGGGGTCATGCCGGAAATCGATGAGGTGAGGTCTGCATGTGCCAGAACCAAGCCAATCAACAGCGCTTTTTGCTCTCCAGTTGAAGCTTGCGCGGCGGGCATTTGCTTTTCGCTATGGACCACGTAGAGGTCAGAGCGGTGCGGACCATCCAGAGTACGCCCTGCGGCACGGTCGCGAAAGCGGCCTTCCACCAGCAAATCCCGATAGCAATCTTCCCGATCTGATGCGCTCATGCCGATGGTTGCGGTTTCAAACGCGCCTTGCAGGTGGATTTCTGCGGACGGGAAGGGGAGGCCGAGCTGCTTTTGTGCTTCCAGTGTTTTGGCCAGCAAACTCACGGTTTCACTACGAGCCAGAGCGACAGCGGTGCCCAGTTCAGCAACCTGCGCTTCGATGGCATCGAGATATTCGGGCGTTCCGCCCTCAGACAACAGGCGGTTTCGCTGGCGCAATGCTTTTTCAAAGCTTGCGACCATTCTGCCATGAGACGGATTGAGGGAGAGGACCAGACGATCGAGAAATTTGCGTCGATCAGAGGCTGAGCCCGTAAACAGGCCATCCATGGACGGGACCAACCACAACACACGAAGGTATTCCAGGAGAGCTTCGGAAGAACGAGCTTCTTCGCTGTCAATGCGGACGCGGCGTCCCGGTTCTCCGGCAGTTAAACCTGTACCGATGCGGGTCTCACCAAATTCTCCATCCAAGATCGCGCTGACAGCCCAGCCGCCAGATCCATCGGCGCGGGCAATATCGCTAAGGGTTGCGCGGCGGAGACCACGGCCAGCGGAGAGAAAGGAGATTGCTTCGAGAATATTGGTTTTGCCTGCGCCGTTATCGCCGACAAAAGCGACCATCCGGCTGTTCAACTCAACGCTTGTTGCGTTGTAGTTTCGAAAATCCGTTAGCGCGAGGCGAGTAAGCGCCACAGGCACTGGATCCGGCATTCAGGCTCTCTTTGGTTACATGAATTTTGAGCATATTCTCATCCGAAAATTGGCCGCCATTTTTCGGGAATATGTAGCAGAAGAAAAAATGCCCCCGGCTTAGGACCGAGGGCAAAACATTTATACGCGCATTGGCATCAGCACATAAAGCGCTTCATCACTACCTTCATCGCGAACGAGGGTCGGAGAACCGGAATCTGCAAGCGTAAAGAGAGCGGAATCAGCTTCCAACTGAGCTGCGATATCCAACAGGTACTTGGAGTTGAAGCCGATCTCGAATTCTTCGTTGTCATACTCAACTGCAACTTCTTCAGTCGCAGAACCAGAGTCCGGGTTGGTGACCGTCAGAACGATCTTGCCTTCGCTCAGGGACATTTTGACTGCCCGGCCACGATCAGATGCGATGGTGGATACGCGATCAACTGCCTCCTTGAAGGCATCACGATCAACGCGCAGTTCCTTGTCGTTTCCTTTTGGAATGACGCGCTCATAATCCGGGAAGGTGCCGTCGATGAGTTTTGAGGTCAGGATGATATCACCAATAGTGAAACGGATCTTGGTTTCAGAGATCTCAACTTTGATCTCAACTTCCGGATCATCCAACAGCTTCTGAATTTCTCCAACGGTTTTACGCGGTACGATGATACCAGGCATACCCTCGGAGCCTTCCGGCGCCTCAAGCTCAGCCTGAGCGAGGCGGTGTCCGTCCGTTGCGACAGCACGGAAACGCAGGCCTTCTCCGATATCCAGAGAGTGCATGTAGATACCATTGAGGTAGTAGCGGGTTTCTTCCGTAGAGATCGCAAACTGAGTGCTGTTGATCAACTTGCGGATGCCACCGGCGGTCATGGTGAAGCTGTGAGTGAACTCACCAGCAGTCAGATCAGGGAAGTCGGTGACTGGCAGGATTTGCAGCGCGAAGCGGGAGCGCCCGGCGCGAATTTCCATAGTGCTGTCATCACCAGACGTTTCCAAAACAACCTGAGAACCATCTGGCAGCTTACGCACGATCTCGTAGATCATGTGAGCTGGCACTGTGGTTCCACCTGGCGTTTCGACCATTGCCGCGATGCTTTCCACGACCTCAAGATCCAAATCTGTTGCCTTGAGCTTGAGGTTGCCACCTTCAGCCTGCAGCATCACGTTGGAGAGGATCGGAATGGTGTTCCGCCGTTCCACCACACGGTGTACGTGGGTCAGAGACTTCAAAAGCTCGGTCCGCTCAAGTGTCACTTTCATGCGAAACGTCCATTCTTCTGGGCGGAGCATCGCGCCGGTGCAGCGAACTCCGCGAATTACTAATACAAATTGCCCAGTTTCAGTACAGAGGCCCACTTGGTCTGCACTTGCCCACTATGCCGAGTTTAACCTCGTGCAGGGTCGTTCAAACTGCACGTTTAGCTCGCAAAATGCAAGAGGGGCGCTGCAAGCAGCGCCCCAATAATCACCAAATTCCTGCATGGAGTCCAGATGGCTCCGTGTAGAGGACGCTTATCAGAGCACGTTGCATTCACGCATCGTGCTCTAAGTTCTTTCCTTGAGCTCATTCAGATCATTTGATTGAAGCCAATCAAATGGAATGCACTCTAGGCGTCCAGCATACGCTTCAGCAGCTCCAGCTCCTGCGCAAGACCGTTATCTGCCTTGGAGAGCTCTTCGATTTTACGAACTGCATGAAGTACTGTTGTGTGGTCACGATTGCCGAAGCGACGACCGATCTCTGGCAGAGAACGTGGGGTCATCATCTTAGCGAGATACATAGCGATTTGACGAGGACGCACGATGGTGCGTGTCCGGCGTGCAGAAAGCAGATCTGCTTTTGTGACGTTATAATGTTTTGACACAACGCGCTGAATGTCTTCGATTTTAACGCGGCGCGGTTCAGCTGCACGGATGAGATCACGCAGAGTGATTTCAGCCATTTCCAGAGTTACCGGAGAGTTTGTCAGCTGATTATGCGCAACGAGACGGTTCAGAGCACCTTCCAGGTCACGACCTGAAGAGGTTACGTTACGAGCAACGTAGTCCAGAACGGCCTCCGGCACAGTGAAGTTCGGGTATGAGCGCTGCTGAGCACGCATACGATCTTCAATGATAGCGCGACGAAGCTGGAAATCTGGTTCGGAGATATTTACGACCAGACCACCTGCCAAGCGGGAGCGAACGCGATCATCCAGGCTTTCCAATTCAGCCGGAGCGCGGTCAGCTGCAACAACAACCTGACGAGCACCATCAATCAATGCATTAAGAGTGTGGCAGAACTCCTGCTGCACCTGCTTGCCGTGAAGGAACTGCATGTCATCGATCAGAAGAAGATCGATAGAACGTAGAGTTTCCTTGAAGGACATTGCAGATTGCGCCTGAAGCGCGGCAACGAAGCGGTACATGAAATGCTCTGCAGTGAGGTACAGAACGCGGCGACCAGCCATACGGGCCTGATTTGCAATCGCCTGCATCAAGTGGGTCTTACCAAGACCTACAGAAGCATGGAGGTAAAGCGGGTTAAAGGTTACGACACCGCCGCCTGCAACTTGCTTTGCTGCTGCAAGAGCCAGAACGTTGGATTCACCTTCAACAAAACTTTCGAAGACGTATTTCGGATCGAGGGATGCCCCTTCGAGTACGTCTTTAGAGGAAAGGTCGGAACGACCACCTCGACCGCCCATCATAGATGGCATTGGGGACGTTGCGCGCAGACCAACAGGATCATTTACCTGAATTGGGCGCATATCAGTCTTACCACCCAGTGCTGGGCGTGCAGCTGGCTTAGCCGCTGCAGGACGGGGACGAACGGCACCGCGAACGGTGAGCTCGATCTTATGAATGTCATCACATTCATTTTTCCAAAGTCCCATCAGACGCTCTGAATAATGAGACTGAATCCATTGCTTCAAAAACCGCGTAGGAACAGACAAACGAACGGTGCCGTTGGTGTGCCCTTCCATGTCTACACGTGCAAACCAGCTGGAGAATACATCTTCACCCAACTCAACACGTAGACGTTTCTTAACGCGATCCCATTGCTCCGGCCCTGGAGCTTCCTGAACGTGCATGCTCGCCTCCTTGCAGCCGTTGAGTATTCCGCCACAGATACTCAACCATCAAATCTATTGCGCTCATTTCGAGCTTTGTTGAACCAGACGCTTTTTTATTTCGTTGCCATTAGACAAAAACATCACATCGGTGTGGCGCCCACACACCGTTGCTAAATTCTAATATTTCTTGGGAGCTATCCTTGGCTCCACGGAAGACCTTGAGCCTTCCACCCAGAAACCGAGCCTCGATGACCTTCAGCATCATGACCGCCTTCAAAGCCGTCTGCCACGTTGTAGCAGTTTTTATAGCCAAGGGCTGTCATCTCGATCGCTGCTGCCTTACTCCGAACTCCAGAGCGGCACAAAAAGAAGATTGCAGCGTTTTGGTCAAGTCCTTTTTGCGTCAATGCGTCAGAAAGTTGACTCGCAAAGCCCTCATGAGGGCCATTGGATGGGAAACCCTGCCATTCAGCAAGGATGACTTCCTTCTCCAATTTGGAAAGATCCGGAATGCCTACGAAGGTCCATTCAGCGTTGGTTCTTACATCTACAAGAATTGCAGAACCATCAGCTTTAAGGCTCTCGAAAACTTCCGTTACGCTTCGATCACCTGCATAGGACTCATGCATAGATACTTCCATTTACTAACCTAGACGCATTACGTTTGCTCACCCAAATGAGTAAGCCACTATAAAAAGACTCAAAATCGAAATTCAAGAAAAATCAGAAGGAAAAGCAACAATAGCAGCAAAATGACGCAACAACTCTAGTAGTCTAAATTGCAATTACTATAAAATGCAACGCCTAGACTTTACGCCATCTAACCAGCTTTGCCCGACCCTGGTTCGATTCTTCTAACTTGTATGCTGGGATCGGGTAGCAACCCGACTTCTTCTTGACCATACACAGCCGATTTTGGTCCCGCAATAGCGGAAAGTTTACAAAACGCAAATGCCCTTTCTGTGACGCAAGGTCAAGCTCATATGTCGTCAACGGCTAAGTTCGGCAAAAAGCAGTGAACTCAACAACTTTCTCGATATGCGCTTGGTTAATGGTGGGCCCGGGAAGCGAATAAAAAAAATTTATCCGGCCATCTCTTGACTCACCAAGAATCTGCTCATTTCAACTGTGACAATTTTAACCTAGAGCCAATCCATTGTTTTTTAAGGATTTTCCTTGACAGGCTCCGAGACTAGTCCACAGGCTATCCGCCGTGAAAATGCCCCAGTTTTATCCTAGGGTAAGCTTATCCAGCTAACAAAAAAGCCCGGCCATACGACCGGGCTTTTTTAGTCCAAAAAAATTGGATTAGGCGCCGAGTGCCTTAATGCGGGCATTCATGCGGGATACTTTGCGAGACGCAGTGTTCGCATGCATAACGCCTTTAGTAGATGCACGCATGATCTCAGGCTGTGCAACTTTGAATGCTTCGTTAGCAGCTGTCTGGTCACCCGCGACAATTGCTTCTTCCACTTTACGAACGTATGTACGTACGCGGCTACGGCGAGCCTTATTAGTGGCCGTCTGGCGAGCAATTTTACGTGCCGCCTTCTTGGCCGAAGGAGTGTTGGCCATGGGCTCTGTCCTGATCTGTCAGTAAGAACTGTTTTCAAATCGCGAACGAGACCGCCCAAAGCCGCCCCGATCAAACGAATTCAGTGACGAACAAAATCCGCCTCTGGTTGTGGAGCGCTTATAGTTGGGAGTCTTAGCCTCGTCAACGAAAAAAGGTGTAGACCTGCCTAAAAACGGCTTATCCGTCTTCGAATTCAGGTTTTCTCTTTTCTATGAATGCCTTCATACCTTCTTTTTGATCGCTGGTTGCAAACATAGAATGGAACAAACGACGCTCAAAACGAATGCCTTCAGCAAGTGTTACTTCGTAAGAACGGTTTACACTTTCCTTCGTCATCATAACAATTGGAGTCGAGAAACTTGCAATCTTTTCAGCAGCTTTGATTGCTTCAGCAAGCAAATCTTCATTTGCGATAACACGAGAAACCAGACCAGCGCGCTCAGCCTCTGATGCATCCATCATACGGCCTGTCAAGCACATTTCCATTGCTTTTGACTTGCCAACAAGTCTTGTTAATCTCTGTGTACCACCTGCACCTGGCATAACGCCAAGTTTGATCTCTGGCTGACCGAATTGCGCAGATTCTGCTGCCAAAATGAAATCACACATCATGGCAAGCTCACATCCGCCGCCCAGCGCGAAGCCTGCGACCGCCGCGATGATTGGTTTACGCTTTTGTGCGATCTGATCCCAGCTGGTGATGAAGTCCATCAAATAGGTCTGCGGATAGTCGTATTCTGCCATCACTTTAATGTCAGCGCCCGCCGCGAAGGCTTTCTCGGAGCCGGTGATGACTGTCGCGCCAATTTCAGGGTCACGATCAAATACGTTCAGTGCTTCATCAAGCTCAGCGATCAGGTCGCTGTTCAATGCATTCAATACTTTCGGGCGATTTAGCGTAATCAGGCCAATCTTGCCGCGTGTCTCAACCAGAATATTCTCGTAGGACATATGTCCCTCCCAATAAAATCAACTTGGATTTCTGCCCTAACATTGAAGAGTGATGGCTTAGCGGCAAGGTATCCGTTTGTCTTAGTTCTATCAGGCGTCTGTGTTTGCCCGCTCTGGAAACAGCGCTGCGAGCCCTTCTTTGCTAGCTGCACAGGCACCACGCTCAGTGATCAAGGCAGTGACGTACTTTGATGGCGTCACATCAAACGCGAAGTTGGACAAAGGGGTCTCTGGTGGGCAAATGCGCACCTTCTCGACCTTGCCCTCCGCGTTTTCACCCGAGATCCACGCGACCTCTTCGCCGCCGCGCTCTTCAATTGGAATTTCCTTCAGGCCATCAGCGACGGTCCAGTCGATGGTTGAGGAAGGCAGAGCCACGTAGAATGGGACGCCGTTGTCATGGGCTGCCAGCGCTTTGAGGTAGGTGCCGATTTTGTTGCAGACATCGCCGTGTGCAGTTGTTCTGTCTGTTCCCACGATGCAAAGATCCACCATGCCATGTTGCATGAGGTGGCCACCTGCATTGTCAACAAGCAACGTATGAGGCACGCCGTGCTCTCCCAGCTCCCATGCGGTCAGACCTGCGCCCTGATTGCGTGGGCGAGTTTCATCAACCCAGACATGGACCTTGATGCCTTTGTTGTGGGCCTGATAGATCGGAGAGGTGGCTGTCCCCCAGTCCACGGTTGCCAGCCAGCCCGCATTGCAGTGGGTCAGAATGTTGATGGTCTCGCCCGGGCTCTTTTGCGCAGCGATCTCCTCAATCAGCTTAAGGCCGTGCTTGCCGATGGATTCGTTGCAGGCCACGTCTTCATCAGAAATCTCGACGGCCCGCTTCCATGCAGCTGCCGCTCTTTGCTCCAATGGCAGCTCTGCGAGCAGGCTTTGCATGTCATTCAACGCCCAGCGCAGATTGATTGCTGTCGGGCGGGTTGCATGGAGCACCTGCCACGCATTGCTTAGTGCTGCGTCGCTTGGGTCTCGCGCCATTTCCAGTGCAACACCAAAGGCAGCTGTTGCGCCAATCAGTGGGGCGCCTCGAACCCACATATCCTTGATGGAAACGGCTGCATCTTCCAGATTACGCAGTTCAACCTCGACAAAACGATGAGGGAGGCACGTCTGGTCGATGATCCCGACAGATTTTCCAGCTTCCAGCGGCCAAATGGAACGGTATGCTTTACCATGAACCTTCATCGCGACGTCTCCTACCCATGTATGCGGTTTGTGCGTCAGATTATCGGATTTTTCCGTGGCTCCATCTGCATTTTATCGCGTCCGGTTTCTTTTCCTCATAAAGTTCTGCAGTCCGCAGTTTCCGCATAGTCCAATTAGATGAAAGCCTTTCATCTCCTCTTTAACCATACTGCGCTACGCTGAACTCTCTTACGTCAGTTTACACATAACTTTGCCGGGTTGATGAAAGAGGCTTCCGATGGCTCCGCTGGATACTGAAATTCGCGTTATGGATGAAGATGGCATTCTGACCATGTTGGATTGGGCCGCCCAAGAGGGGTGGAATCCGGGTGAAGATGATGCACCATCCTATTATGCGGCGGATCCCGGCGGTTTTCTTGGCTGCTATCTAAACAATCAGCTGGTTTCTATGGTGTCTGCCGTTCAATACGGTGAGGCCTATGGCTTTCTCGGCTTTTACATCTGTCATCCAGAGTTTCGCAGGCAAGGCCTCGGGGCCGTTATATGGAATGCCGCCATGAAACGGCTGGAAGGGCGGACGATTGGCCTTGATGGCGTGGTGGAAGAGCAAGACAATTACGCGAAGTCCGGCTTCAGGCTCGTTCATCAGAATATGCGTTACAGCGGTCTGTCTGATGTCACCATGCCTATGGATCAGCGGATTTCCATCATTGGCAAGGGCATTTTGCCAAGCATTATAGAATATGACCGCAACTACTTTCCCGCAGAACGCTCCGCTTTTCTGGAACGCTGGATGGAGCCCATGAACCCTATGCGCCGGGGCCTTTATCTGGTTGAAGAGGGTATTGTTCGCGGTTACGGCGTTATCCGTGCGGCCCGTGATGGGTATCGCATTGGCCCAATGGCCGCTGAAACTCCAGAAGGGGCTGACCTGCTGTTCCGCGCCCTTGCTGGCAGTGCCAAAGGGCAGATGATCAACATTGACCTGCCTTTGCCTAATGAACAAGCCGTGGAACTGGCAGAGCGCTACGACCTATCACCCGTGTTCGCTACCGCCAGAATGTATAAGGGCCAGGACCCCAACCTCCCCCTCGACAAGATTTATAGCTTTGCGAGTTATGAGCTGGGGTAGAAGTGGATGGACAGAAGCGGCAAGACAACTACGAAGCGATTTACGACACATTTTGCATCAAAATACGTATCCACAACCTAGAATAGATATCACTCTTTAACACAAGCAGTTCTTCCCAACTTTCTAGCAGATAGCTATAGTCTACACTAGGAAGCACGGGAGAGGTTCAGTGTATTATTATCATGACGGCAAGCATGAAGTAGGGCCGTTTGATGTCCGTAATCTTCGCATACTTCGGCAGAACGGTTTGATAACGGAGAGTACGCTTGTTCGCTCTACCAATGGCGATGATTGGACATCTGCTGGTCAAATTCTCGATAATGAAGGTACTTCGGCAACAATTGAGCAGAACCTAAGTTTAGATGATACAGAAGTAAATACCGACCAGATTCTAAAACTTCGCCCAGCGTCGGAAAACCTGTTTCCAACTTTGCATGCACCCCTTCATGAAGAATCATCACAATCAGAAGTAGGCACTGCCCCCAAGGGATGGCTTGCGAACCCGCCTACACCTTGGAGAAGATATGCAGCCCGGCTATTTGACACGACCTTTAACGGCGTTGTTTTAGTCATGCTATTGGCTTTTGTTTTTTACGCTATTGCGCCTGCTGCAGCTGATGAGTTCTTCTCATTGTTTGATGGTCCTGGAGGCCGTCTGATAGATTTAATGTTTACCGCAAGTGCTGCCTCTGTATTGGGTGGAAGTTTAATCGGCGTCAGTGGCACTACTCTTGGAAAATTTATATTTGGGATAAAAATAACTCGGACCGATGGCCAACTTCTTGGGTTTTGGGATGGCTTAAAACGTGACTTCAACGTTTTACTCAGAGGGTTGGGACTCGGAATTCCAATAGTCGCCCTGTTTACTATGTGGGGCTCCTATCAAAGACTAAAGTCAAATAAAACAACAAGTTGGGATACAGAAAAATATACTGCTTGGCATCGCCCCAGCGGAATTGGGCAATACATTCTCAATGTGATCGGTATCGGCCTGTTTTTCCTAATCTTGACCATGGTGCGCGCTATGGAGCAGCTATAAGCGTTTATGAAATATAGAGTACTAAAAACGCTCTTCGCATTAGCATCTTTTGTTAGCGGCGTAGTAGCGTGGTTTATGACACAAGGTTATAGCTATCTCGCTAACGATGTCTTTTGGGGCCACGTGGGCTTAACCGCAGCCTGTTGCTTCTTTTTCTTAATTACTGCGTCAATAGTAATTGCCAGTTCTATAAATCAATCAGGTAATCTTAAAGCACCTCATTCATTGAATGATCTCTTCCTCCTGATACTACTGATTCTACAAGGTGGTGCAGCGTTGGGCACTATCTTCAATTTTGAAGCTTCATTACAAATTGCCCAAGCGTCTGCTCAGTTGAAAGGTGTTGTTGTTTCTGTTCAGAACAAAGGCAGTGCTGTGCTTTATGGCGAAATTGGCTCTAAGACATTTGATACTCTCAAGATGGCCCACTCAAAAGCCCCAATTCATTCAATAGAGTTGCGTAGTGGTGGAGGAGACATCACAAGCGCAGAAAGGATTGGTGCCTTTATAAACGACAAGGGCATTGAAGTGCTCGTCAAATCTCACTGCGCAAGTGCTTGTGTTTTGATCGCATTGTCAGCTTCAGAACTCTATGTTTCTCCTGACGCCCGGTTTGGTTTTCATCAGGCTAGCACAGCAGCAAGCCTAGATAGCCAAATGGGGAGCTTCTATGGAAAAATCGCAACTGAAGAGTTTATTTCACAACTAAAGATTCTGGGTACGCCCAGCTTCCTTTTAGAACAGGTTCGAAAAACGCCTCCTAATCAGATGTATTATATTTCTGGAGAAGACCTATCTCAATTTGGATTGGCCGAGATCATATCTGTTTCACATCAGTAGCAAACTGATAACTCACAAACCGGCTCACAATCTATCTAAAGGCGGTTTAGGCCACTCCCTACTGCGGCAGCAGGGTCTCCCGATCCAGTTGCTGTTCGTGGGCTTCTTCCTGGAGCCATGCTTTGAAGGATTTTACGACTGGGCGCAGGGTGCGGTTTTCGGGGTAGACGAAGTGGTAGGCGGAGGAGAGTTTCAGGCTGATATCAAACAGGCGGACCAGTGTGCCTGCGGCGAGCTCTTCCTCAATAAAGAACTTTGGCACCAGCGCAACGCCCAAACCGGAGGCGGCGGCTTGTGAGATCATGGTGAACTGATCGAAACGCGGGCCCTGAAAGGCGCCATCTGTTTCTACACCTGCCAGAGAGAACCATTTTTGCCATGCATCTGGCCGTGTTGACTGGTGCAGGCGCATAACGTCGATCAGATCTTCCGGCGTGCACAGGCTGTGTCTGTCGCGGAATGCTCTGGAGGCGACTGGAATGACTTCTTCCTGAAACAGCGGCTCTGCGATGGCTCCTGCCCAGACAGGTTCTCCGTAATGGATCGCTCCATCAAACGGTTCTACCGAGAAATCGAAGGGGCGCAGACGAACGGAGAGGTTGAAGCTGGCTTCCGGGTAGCGCTCGTGGAAATGGGGGAGGCGGCGGGCGAGCCAACGGGTGCCGAAGGTTGGGAGGACGGCGACGTTGAGCACATCCTCACTGCCCGCAAAGGACATCACCTGACGGGTCGCGCTGGTCATCTTTTCCAGCGTGCCACGGATGTCATGCAGGTAGATACGCCCGGCATCCGTCAGAACAATGCGCTGGCGAATCCGTTTGAACAGCTCAACACCCAAGCGACCTTCCAAAAGGCGCACTTGTTTGCTGACTGCGCCTTGCGTCAGGAACAATTCTTCAGCTGCACGCGTGAAACTGCCGTGCCGCGCTGCGCTTTCGAATGCGATCAAACAGTCTATCGGGGGGATAAAACCACGCTTCATCCTGACCTCTCATGATGCCGTGAACAGCTCGAAACTCCTGAAATCGCGAGGTTAGGCACACCCAACACGATTAAATTTCGTTCTATCTGGCATCATCTCCTTCTTAAAACAGAATCTCAAATAGGCCGATACCCATTATTATCCTACTGATTTTAAGCAGTTTTCTCACTAGTGCAAGATCCAAGCGAAATTATCAGTCATTCCATATGCGAATGAATAATGGAAAAGACGTAGCTTTTACCAGTGAACAGGACAAGAGAAACTCTGCTCAAATTTCGAACTGACTGTTTCTCACTCTTTGGGGGCTTCAATGACCGTAGGTCTGGATACCGCGCAATTCGCAAAAGAAACAATTGAACTCATGGAGCGTATGGGTGTTGCCCGCGCTGCTTTGGAAGGTGGCACACTTGCTGCAACTTCTCCAAACTCCGGTGAAACGCTGGCGATGATCAAAGAAGACAGCGCCGCGGAAACCTCCGCTGCGATTGGTCGTGCTCACGATGCTTTCAAAGAGTGGCGCAAGCTGCCAGCCCCTCGTCGTGGCGAACTGGTTCGCCTGCTGGGTGAAGAGCTTCGCACTTATAAAGATGATCTCGGCAAACTGGTGAGCCTTGAAGCAGGCAAGATCACCTCTGAAGGTCTGGGTGAAGTTCAGGAAATGATCGATATCTGCGATTTCGCAGTTGGACTTTCCCGTCAGCTGTACGGCCTGACCATCGCGACCGAGCGTCCGGGGCACCGCATGATGGAAACCTGGCACTCATCCGGTGTTATTGGTGTGATCTCCGCGTTCAACTTCCCAGTCGCGGTCTGGTCCTGGAACGCAGCACTGGCCTTTGTTTGTGGTGACTCCGTTGTTTGGAAGCCATCTGAGAAATCTCCTCTGACAGCAATGGCATGTGCTGCGCTGTTTGAGCGTGCGGTTGCCAAGTTTGGTGATGATGCGCCGAAGGGCTTGCTAGAAGTCATCGTGGGTGGCCGTGAAATCGGTGAGACACTAGTCGACGACAAGCGCGTTCCTGTTATCTCCGCAACCGGTTCCACTCGCATGGGTCGTCAGGTTGGTCCACGTGTTGCGCAGCGCTTCGGCAAGCCCATTCTTGAGCTGGGTGGCAACAACGCAGCGATCGTGACCCCATCTGCTGATCTGGACCTGACCCTGCGCGGCGTGGCCTTCTCTGCAATGGGTACTTGTGGTCAGCGTTGTACTACTCTGCGCCGTCTGATCACGCATGACAGCGTTTATGATGCGCTGATCCCACGTCTTATCAAGGCATATGCCTCTGTGAAGATCGGCATTCCGACCGAAGAAGGCACGCTGATCGGTCCGCTCATCGACAAAGACGCTTATGACAACATGCAGAAGTCTCTGGAAGCTGCAAAAGCTGCTGGCGGCACCGTGCATGGTGGCCAGCGCGTGATGGCGGATGAGTATCCGGATGCCTATTACGTTCAGCCTGCTGTTGTTGAAATGCCAGGTCAGGTTGGTCCTGTACTGGAAGAGACTTTTGCTCCGATCCTCTACGTCGTTCGCTACAGCGACTTTGATGAAGCGATTGAAATTCAGAACGGTGTTGGTGCTGGCCTGTCTTCTTCCGTCTTCACCAAAGACATGGGTGAAGCTGAAACCTTCGTTTCTGTCGTTGGCTCTGATTGCGGCATTGCAAACGTCAATATTGGCCCATCCGGTGCTGAAATTGGCGGCGCATTTGGTGGTGAAAAAGAAACTGGTGGTGGCCGTGAAGCTGGCTCTGATGCCTGGAAGGCATACATGCGCCGCGCGACCAATACCATCAACTACTCTGGCGCTCTTCCATTGGCGCAGGGTGTGAAGTTTGACGTTGAATAAGGAATTTTGAGCATGAGTAGTGATCCAACCGGCGGAGGCGTCTTCAATTGGGAAGACCCGTTCCTCATGCGCGACCAGTTGAATGAAGACGAAGTCCTCATCATGGAAAGCGCGCGTGCCTACGCTCAGGAAAAGCTTCTGCCACGTGTGATGGAAGCCTACCGCGAAGAGAAGACTGACCGCTCTATCTTTAACGAGATGGGCGAGCAGGGCCTGCTTGGCGTGACACTTCCAGAGCAATATGGTGGTTCAGGTGCGTCTTATGTGGCTTACGGCCTCGTTGCCCGCGAAGTTGAGCGTGTGGACAGTGGCTACCGCTCCATGATGAGTGTGCAGTCCTCGCTGGTGATGTACCCAATCTACGCCTACGGCTCTGAAGAGCAGCGCATGAAGTATCTGCCGAAGCTTGCCTCTGGTGAATATGTTGGCTGTTTTGGTCTGACCGAGCCGGATGCAGGGTCTGACCCGGCTGGCATGCGCACCCGCGCTGTGAAGACCGAGAGCGGATACCGCATCACTGGTTCCAAGATGTGGATTTCCAACTCTCCAATCGCAGACGTGTTTGTGGTTTGGGCGAAGTCTGAAGCGCATGACAACCAGATCCGCGGTTTCGTTCTTGAAAAGGGTATGGAAGGTCTTTCCGCGCCTAAGATCGAAGGCAAACTGTCTCTGCGTGCTTCCATCACCGGTGAAATTGTGATGGACAACGTGGAAGTGGGTGAAGACGCTCTGCTGCCAAACGTTTCTGGCCTGAAAGGCCCGTTTGGCTGTCTGAACCGCGCTCGCTACGGCATCTCCTGGGGTGCGCTGGGCGCTGCGGAAGATTGCTGGATGCGTGCTCGCCAATATGGCATGGACCGCAAGCAGTTCAACCGTCCTCTGGCACAGACACAGCTGTTCCAGAAGAAGCTGGCAGACATGCAGACTGAGATTACTCTCGGCCTTCAGGCCTCTCTGCGTGTTGGTCGTCTGTTTGACGAAGGCCGCGTTGCTCCAGAGATGATTTCCATCGTGAAGCGCAACAACTGTGGCAAAGCGCTGGACATCGCTCGTCAGGCACGTGACATGCACGGTGGTAACGGCATCTCTGAGGAATTCATGGTGATGCGCCATGCTCAAAACCTTGAGACCGTCAACACTTATGAAGGTACACATGACGTTCACGCCCTTATTCTGGGTCGTGCGCAGACTGGCCTTCAGGCTTTCTTTTAAGCCCTGATCAGCATCGTAATCTCGTGAAAGTGCTGGGAGGCCTTTTTTGAGATTACGCATGATGCTCTTGGGAGGCGTTTCGTCTCCCTTTTAGACCGGCGCTCGCAAATACCCGCCTAATTGTTTCGGGCGTCGGTTCTTACCTTTTTCATTTCTCAGTATTCAGGTGTGACTATGGCGATAGCTTCAGTGGATGTTGCTATTATTGGGGGGGCTGTCATCGGGTCATCGGTGGCGTACCATCTTGCACAACGCGACGACTTCAAGGGTAGCATTGCGGTCTTTGAGAAAGACCCGTCTTACCAACATTGCGCTTCGGCGCTTTCTGCCGCTTCTATTCGCCAACAGTTCTCCTCTGCCGTGAACATCGACATTTCGCTCTACGGCATCGATTTCCTGCGCGATATTGGCAATCTTCTGGAAGTTGACGGCGAGCAGCCACGCATTGACTTGGTTGAGGGCGGTTATCTTTTTCTCGCAACGCCAGACAAGCGCAGCATTTTGGAAGAGAACCACGCACTTCAACAAAAGATGGGTGCCGATATTGGGTTTTTGGATGCTGATGCGCTGAAAGCCAAATTTCCGTGGCTCAACGTCTCTGATCTTTCTGCTGGCTGTCATGGCCTGTCCGGCGAAGGCTGGTTTGACGGCTATGGCCTGATGCAGGCTTTCCGCCGCAAAGCGCGCTCCCTGAACGTGCCTTATGAGCCGTATCAAGTGGTTCACCTTGAAAAGATCATGGGAGGCAGCTGGATTTTGACGCTCTCCAACGGAGAACAGGTGGAAGCTGGTGTTGTGGTGAATGCTGCAGGCGCGTCAGGTGGTACTCAGATTTGCATGGAAGCTGGTTTTGAAGCGCCCGTACACTCCAAAAAGCGGATGATCTTCACCTTTGAATGCCGGGAAGAAGTTCCGGGTCTGCCGTTGCTGATTGACCCGAATGGCACGTACGTACGCCCTGAAGGGGCAGGCTTTATCTGCGGTAGCGCGCCGGATGAAGAGCAGGACCCGGATTGCTTTGACTATGACGTCGATTATTCCTTCTTTGAGGAACACCTTTGGCCAACACTCGCCAACCGTATTCCTGCATTTGAAGCCATCAAGCCCGGTGCGGCGTGGGCAGGACATTATGATGTGAACCTGTTTGATCACAACGCATTTACCGGTCCGGTGCCCGGCATAGAAGACTTTTACATCGCGCTGGGCTTCTCCGGTCACGGCCTTCAGCAAAGCCCTGCGGTGGGACGCGGTCTTGCTGAACATATCGTAACAGGCCGCTATGAAACGCTGGACCTTTCCGAGCTTGGTGTTGAGCGCCTGACCGCAAACAATCCGCTGATTGAGCGGAATGTGGTTTAAGAAGAGCGGTCTACTGAGGTGGGCCGCTTAATCTGGCTCGGTTTTTGATGATCAGGTCGGCGAGGAAGTCTGCCATGACGCGCATTCGGGGGGAGTGGGCGAGGTCAGAGTGCATGACCAGATAGATTTGTTGATCAACGCCGATGTTGGCTTCCACGCATACAAGCCCAGCTTCTACTGCAAGGAAGTGAGGGAGGACTGCCAGACCAAGCCCGGCTTTGGCAGCGACCACTTGCGTGGCGAGTGATGAGGTTAAAACTGCAGGCTCACGGCCTTTTAAAGCACGTCGAATCCATTGTGCTGCGGCAAGGTGAGCCTGCGCTTCACTCCAGGATATGCAGTCATCGTCCTCATAGCTCTCAGGCTTTTCGAGTTCGGTCCGCTTGAGCAGATATTCTTTGCTTGCATAAAGGCCGAAGCCGAGTGTTCCCAAGCGGCGAAGTGTGACGTTGCCGCTTTCCGGTTTCACCATCCGTATGGCGAGGTCTGCATCACGGCGATGCAGGTTGACTGAGTTCACGTCGGTCAGGATTTCGATGTGCAGGTCCGGATAGCTGGTGCGCAACTCGGGCAGTGCAGGCAAAATCAGGTGAGTGGCGAGATTTTCTGCTGTGGCGAGGCGCAATTTTCCGGAAATGCCTGCCTGAGCCTTTGCGCCGGAAGAAAATGCTGCGGCTGCGGCTTCCAGCGCTTCTGCTTTTGCCAGCAGCTCACGGCCATCCTCTGTGAGCTGATAGCCAGACTGGTGCCTGACGAACAAAGGGATTTTCAGCGTTTCTTCGAGACGATCAATCTTTCTCGACAGCGTCGCCACACCGATCTGTAGGTGTTGAGCAGCCGCGCTGAGTGTTCCTGTTCTGGCGACAGCCAGAAAGGCTTTGGTGTCATCCCATACAAGGTCGCGCAGAACTTCATTTCCAAATTCGGAAATCAGCTTTCCATTTCTACTCGTATTTTCCATTTTTGAAACATGGCAAGTATTCAGCAGCAACACAAGGAAGCTTCTGATGAAAACTCGCCAACTTGGATCTAAACTTAACGTCTCAGCGCTTGGTCTGGGCTGCATGGGGATGAGTGAGTTTTATGGTTCACACGATGATAGTGTGTCCTTGGGTGTGATGGTGCGAGCCGTTGAACTGGGCATAGATTTCTTTGACACGGCAGACATGTATGGCCCTCATCACAATGAGGAGCTGATTGGCCGTTTTTTGAAGGAAACAAAAGCACCTCTCAAAATCGCAACGAAATTCGGCATCAATCGGAAACCCGGCGAATACAAGCGGATCATCGATAACAGCAGGCAATACGCACGGCAGGCCTGTGAAGGCTCTCTGAAGCGCTTGGGCATTGATTACATTGATCTTTACTACGTTCATCGTGTTAACCCGGAGCAACCCGTTGAGGATGTCATGGGCGAACTTTCGCGGTTGGTTGATGAAGGAAAGATCGGCAATATCGGGCTTTGTGAGATCAACGAGACAACACTGCGCCGGGCGCATGCGGTTCATCCAATTGCGGCTGTACAGACAGAATACTCGCTGTGGTCCCGTGATGTCGAAAGCGCAATCCTGCCTGCGTGTCGTGAGCTTGGTATTGGATTTGTCCCTTATTCCCCGCTGGGACGAGGTTTTTTGACGGGCAGTTTCAACTCGAAAACGGAGTTTGAAGAGGGCGATTTTCGCGCCAATCTGCCTAGATTTTCCAAAGAGGCCTTACTCATCAACGAGGGTATCGCGAAAGTGATTACAGCGGCCGCACACCAGAAGAAATGCACACCTGCACAGCTCTCCCTTGCCTGGTTGCTGGCAAAGGGAAACGATATCGTGCCAATTCCGGGCACGAAGAGACTGAAGTATCTGGAAGAGAACGCTGCAGCACCTGAGATTGAGTTGACCGCTGAAGAGGGGCTTGCGCTGGACGCTGAGATTGCTCGCATACCTGTTGTGGGTGAGCGGTACACGCCTGAGGGCATGAAAGGCCTTAATGCCTAAACAGTCTCTCTGAGCAAAACCGAGTGATCCCTAAAACTTATTCCCCTCCCAGTTTTCTCCCATACTCTGAGAAACATGCCCACGCAACGGGCTGCTGGCGGACCGTCCGTCAGTGAGGCGTGGGTTGGGTGGGGCTATCAGAAGAGGTAACGCATCTTTCTGGTGGTCCGGTGAACCGAACTTCAAACGTGACCGCATGGTTTGAGGGGAAGGGCCCAAGTTTGTAGGGTATCACGCGGCGACAAGTGCAAATGTACCGGCAGTAAAACCTGCTTTTGCAGATGCGTTTGTCAAAGACGGAGGAACTGTTCGGTTAGGGAAACCTGATTGGATAAGCCATTGTCTTTCCGGGAAACCGGCTATCGTGCCTTACAGGCAAAGAGGCGACGTTGTTCATTACAAGAAAGCCCGGGCGAGGCGAGCAGCCACTGCCGAAGACTCATATTTAAACAAGTAGCGCAGGCACTGCCTGCTCGCCTTGCTCATCCCAAGTTTGGGAACCTTAGCTTCAACACTGCATGGGCTGCCATGCGGTGCTTTTAGTGCATGTTTTTGTTGTTCCAGTGCCATTCAGAACAGCGCAACTCTGCAACCTCCTGCACAATCTTGGTGTCAGGCTTATAATGCCCTGCATGACCAGTTGACCGCGTTCAGGAGGGTGGAACATGTCATCTTCAGTTGCTTTGAGCACACCGCAAATTAATCCGCACATCTCAGCGGGGGATCTTGAGAACATCAAGGGAGCCTCGGACAGAGACCATGTTGGGAATCCGGCAACACGGCTCTGGGACAAGATTGTTGACTGGTTTTGCGGGACGGACCGCGTAACAGCGAAGAAACTGACGTTTGATCTGTATTCTCCGAGTGTGACGGACCAAAACAAGGTCAAAGCCTTTGAGCAACTGCGCGAACTGGCTGGTGCGAACTATCAGGACAATTTCAAAGTCTATGACAGTTCCCATTATCGCAGCTACAGCGTTTTGGATTTCAAGCTGGAATTTGATGTGCGCAGTCCTAATGAAGACCGCGTGGAAGCTAACCTGAAAAACGACATCATGATGGAGGGGATCAAGATCCCCGAGCAGCAGGGCATACAGTTTCAAAAGGACTTTAACCGCAGGCAGGAGCGCACTTTTACGTTCGATTCAAAACCGATTGAAGACATGAGCTTCTTTGATCAGTTCTCGCCACAGGAACGTGCCACCATCTTTGCAGTTTGCCATCAAGGGCTGTTTCCGCTGCTCTCTGATGCGGTGATGTGTATGTCCAACAATCAGGACATGCGGTTTGATATCAGCAAGCCGGGGCCAGATGATCTGCGCATTGAGGCCTACATGGAGAAGGACATTTCCATGGACTTCGATGGACCATTCTTCGAGGAACAACAGCAGCAGGTTGCTGAATATGACGGCGTGAAGAAATCGTTGAAGATTGAAGCTGTGATCAATGTCTGGCGAGGTGGCCAGGAGGTTGATCTGGTTTCTGCTGAAGTCCTGTCACAAAACGAAGTGTGACAGGAGCTGTTGCGGAGTGTTGTAGACGAAGGACGCTGAGTTAGCTCTCCTTGTCCTTCTTCTTCATCGCCTTTTCGAGAGCGTTGACGGTGGTTCTAAGCACCTGAATGCGGGCGTAGCGCTTGTCTTCGGAAGAAATGAGCGTCCATGGCGCATAGCGGGTGGAGGTGCGGTCCACCATGTCACCCGCTGCGATGGCGTATTCGTTCCATTTGAGGCGATTGCGCCAGTCTTCCTCGGTGATTTTGTAGTTCTTGTAGGCGGTTTCTTCGCGGGCTTTGAAGCGGCGCAGTTGCTCTTCTTCCGAGATCGCCAGCCAGAACTTGCAGAGGACGAAGCCGGAATCTGTCAGCTCTTTTTCGAAGGCGTTGATTTCGTTGTAGGCGCGCATCCAGTCGGCCTCAGAACAGAAGCCTTCGACGCGCTCAACAAGAACCCGCTCGTACCAGGAGCGATCAAAGATGGCGCTGTGGCCCTTTTTCGGCAGGCGGCGCCAGAAACGCCAGAGATACGGGTGCAGCTTTTCTTCCACGGAAGGGGCTGCAATTGGGTGCACCTTGTAGTTTCGCGGGTCCATGGAGCGGGTGAGGCGGCGGATTGAACCACCTTTGCCAGCTGCATCGTTGCCCTGGAAGACGGAGATTAGACCGAACTTTTTGAAACGCTTGCGGTCTGTCAGGTACGCCATCTTGTCCTGAAGCTCTTCAAGCTCTGCCTTGTAGTCTTCTTTGGAAATGGTTGCTGTCAGGTCTATCGCATCCACGGCGTTGGCCTGCGACAGGGTCGTGACCACAGCCGGAGCTGAAACCGGATTGCCGTTGCCGCTTTCCAGCTTCTTCTTCATGGACTGCGCGATGGTTTCGGCCAGCGCGAGATCGCGAACATCCGGATCCTGAGAGGGGATTACAAACCAAGGGGCATAGCCGGTGCTGGTTTGCAGGGATGCCTTTTCGCCCGCCGTCTGCGCGGCGCGATAGTGCTCTGAGCCAGACCATTCCTCAATGAAGTTACGGCCTTTTTTGCCTTTGGCTTCGATATCATGCAGACGTTCCTGCTGCTCTGCCTTTGGAAGAGTGAACCAGAACTTGAGAAGGAGAATGTTCTCGTAAGCCAGCATTTTTTCAAAGCGGTTTATGGCTGACAGCTGGCGCTCCAGCTCTGCGTCGTCGATCTTACCCATAACCGCATCACGCAGTGGTTCCTGATACCAGGAGCCAAACACAATGGAGGTTTCGCCCCGTGCAGGCAGATCACGCCAGTAGCGCCAGTAGTTTGGCCGGGCGCTTTCAGACTCGCTGCGCTCTTCATGGTAGGCGTTGCAGAACAGATAACGGGTATCCATCCACTCATACAAACGGGAGATCGCCGCGCCTTTACCCGAGCCGTCTACGCCAGCGAGCAAAATGATCGTTGCAAAAGCTTTGTTCTCTCTCAGCTTGTGCTGAACTTCCAACAATTCCTCACGGAGTTCAGGCAGTCTTTTTTGAAGCAGCTCTTTGCTAACTGTCTGAGGAATGTTTGCAGACTGAAACATGCAAGTGACCTTCGCATCTGGGGCATGGCGTAAAATGTTATTTTTGCTCATTCGGCTTTGCAGCCAAGAATAGCCATTCTGTATTATTGCTTAAAGAGCTAAACGATGTTTTTCGTCACCAGAATTAACGTATGGGTCTGATTAGTGGGACTATTATGCTTTTTGAAGGGATTAGGGCTTGTTATTTCCCTTTCAAAGCGCCAGATGCCTGCATATAAATGTAACAGAATGCAGACCTTATTTTGGTCACCTTGGCACTATGTATACATTTCAAGCAGTCACCCAGCGATCTAAGTCATTTATGAAAGAGCTAGAGACTTTTCAGTGAACGTCGATTTCGTCACCACATTCCTCAACCACATTGTTGATTTCATTGCAGCAAACCCAGCGTTCGCTGGCCTTATCTGTTTTATCGTCGCAATGGGCGAAGCGCTCTTTCTGATTGGACTGGTGTTTCCAAGCACGGTTGTTCTTGTGGGCGCCGGAACGCTAATTGGCCTTGGCGAGCTGCCCTTTCTGAGCATCTTTTTATGGACAACTGCAGGCGCTGTAACCGGCGACGCGTTTTCCTACTGGTTTGGCTACTTTTACAAAGACAAAGTGCGCACCATCTGGCCATTAAGCAGGTATCCTGATTGGTTGCAGCGCGGTGAAGACTATTTTGCCAAACATGGCGGTAAGAGCATCTTCATTGGCCGTTTTGTGCCAGGTGTGAAGTCCGTGGTACCCGGAATTGCCGGTATGGCGGACATGAGTTTTGGCCGCTTTACGTTCTTCAACGTGACATCAGCCTTTGCATGGGCCGCGATCCATCTGATACCGGGTGTGATGGCAGGATCAGCTCTGTTTGCTATTGGCGAGTTCAATACGCGTCTGGCGATTATTCTTGGTGGCTTGCTGCTGGTTCTTTTGATTGCCGTGGCCCTGATCCGCTGGCTGATCATGTTTATTCTGCCAATCGTTGGTGGTTCTCATCAAGCAACAGTCAATTGGTTTGCCCGCCGTCCTGATCGCTTCAGCCAATGGGTTGCACGGACGTATGACCCTGAAAACCCACGTAGTGTGGGGATGCTGGTTTCTGCATTCTTCCTGCTTGTGACGCTGCCCGGTTTCATCTGGTTTACAGGTGCTGTGGCGCCGGGAATGCCGATGGCGCGGGCTGATCTTGCGATCAGCAACTTCTTCCAGATCGCCCGGACGCCAGTCATCGATAAGGTCATGGTTATGATCACCATGATGGGCGATGGTCATGTCACTGCAACCGTGACGCTGGCTGTTGGGCTTTATCTGTTTGGGCGGAAGGCATGGCGCAGAGCGACAGGCTTTGTCATCGCGATTGTCAGCTCCTCTATCTTTGTGGTGATCACCAAGGCATTGATTGGCCGCGATCGTCCGATTGAGCTGTACTCTGGAGCGGACGCATTTTCATTTCCATCGGGGCACGCAACGATCAATACGGTTCTGATCGGGGTGATTGCGGTTCTGGTGGCTCATGATCGTTCCCGTCTGAGCAAGACGATCATCTATTCTGTGGCGGCAACCTTTGCGATCCTGATCGGGTTCTCACGAGTTTATCTTGGCGCGCACTGGCTTTCTGACGTGCTGGCTGGTCTCTTGTTTGGCTCCGGTACGGTCTTCTTCTTCTCATTCGTGTTTGGGCACATTCACAACGAGAAAGTTGGCAGAACTGCGCTGACGATCATTTCGCTGAGTGCACTGGCGATTGCTTCCGTCTGGCACATCAGCACCAATTATAAGACAACTGCTGAGGCTTATGAGCCGCGCAGTGAATCCGTTGTGATCCAAAAATCCAGCTGGCGCTTGCAGGACTGGCGTTTGCTGCCTGCCAAGCGTGTATCCATTACGGGTGAACTGGAAGAGCCGATAACACTGCAATGGTCCGGCACGCCGGAACAGTTGGAAAAACAATTGACAGACCTGGGTTGGCGCAAGGCTCCGGAATGGTCTGTTCCAACGGCGACTGGATACCTGAAAGGCGAGACACCTGCTGGCGAATTGCCTCCGGTACCACACACCAATGCAGGCTTTCTGCCTGCGCTGACGATGGTTTATGAAAGCGATCAGGACCACAGACAGGTGTTCTGGCTCTGGGAAACCCGGTTCAAGCTCTCCGATGTGAGCGGAGATATTTCCAATCTGTATATCGGCGGTGCGCTGGACGAAGAAACCGTCCGTCTGTTTGGTGAGTTTTCAGGTCTGAAGTCTGAAGATGAAATTCCAGTGGATCTTCACATGTTCAACCAGCTACCGAATGCAGAAGAGAAGCGCAGGTGGGATGGTAGCTCTGTGGTCATTGCCGGGCCTTAAAGCAGGCCCTGCTAGGCTTTTTCCTGAGGAGCGCAATACAGGCCGTAGAGAGTTTGCAGAACGGATTCCACTTCGGCACTTGCCAGAGAATAATAGATTGTCTGGGCGCTACGACGGGTGGAAACCAGATTGCTGGCACGCATCTTGGCAAGGTGTTGAGACAGCGCAGACTGACTAAGATTAACAGCTTCTGCAAGTTCACCTACAGTACATTCGCTCTGTACCAGTCGACACAACACCATCAAGCGCTTGGGATGCGCCATGTTAGCAAGAAGCCGCGAAGCTTCCTCAGCGTTTTCTTCTAAGTCTTCAAAATTTGCATCAATCAAAGCTCGAACCCTAATCTTTAATGTTATTAGCAGCAGGCCATTTATAGGATGTGGGCCATAAAAGCAGCGTCATTATTCTTGGTCCCCATACATAAAGAAGAACATGAAACATGCAAGTAGCTGGACTGCTCTAACCAAATTTGTCGTCCTTTTCTTGTCGGGACAACCAGAATATTATGCTCTCCTGCAATAATTCTAGCATAATGTGGCGGGTCTATGTTAATAGCCCGATCAAACCGAGCCTCAGAGACTATTCCAGTAGAATTAATTGAAGCTGCCTGCTTTTGTGCTGGATTTCTCGAAGGCAAACTTCTTCAAGCTTGTTTTGTGCGCATCCTAAATCGAAAAACGGTTTCTACTTTTCCGGGACGCGCAAAAAACACATGATGAAATCAGCAGAACCGGCTTCGGACACTCTGCTCATTCGAAAGATCACTTTTGACCGACTTCGACAAACTTGGCGTTGCAAAACCATTTCAGATCGCCCTGAAATCTAAAGGTTATGACGAGCCAACACCTATTCAGGAAAACGCTATTCCATACATTCTGGATGGCAAGGACCTGCTTGGTCTTGCTCAGACCGGAACGGGTAAAACCGCAGCTTTCGCAGTGCCGCTTCTTCAGCGCTTGCTTGAGAGCCGGTATCGCGCAGCGCCAAAGAGCGTGCGCAGCCTTATTCTGACGCCAACTCGCGAGCTGGCGGATCAGATTTCAAAGAACATCAAAGCCTATTCAGGCCGCACCAAAATGTACTCCAGCTGCGTTGTTGGCGGTGTGCCATTTCCTCCGCAGTTCCGTGCTTTGCAGCGTGGTCTGGATGTGCTTGTGGCGACACCTGGTCGACTGCTCGACTTGCACCGCAAAAACGGCGTCAGCTTTGATGAGTTGGAGATTTTCGTTCTCGATGAAGCGGACCAAATGCTGGATCTCGGCTTTATCGCAGAACTGGAAGAGATTGCTTATCTGCTGCCGGAAAAACGGCAGACACTGCTGTTCTCAGCGACTATGCCTGCAGAAATTCGTGAGTTTGCTGGTCGCTTCCTAAGCGATCCTGTTGAGGTGAGCACTGCGCCACCAGCAACAACAGTAGAAGCTGTAATTCAGAAGATCGCGCATCTGGAAGATAACGCCAAGTATCCTTTGCTGAAGACGCTTCTTGAAACGGAAGAGTGCGAGCGCGCTCTTGTGTTTACGCTCACCAAAAAAGGCAGTGCGCGACTAGCTGCCCGGCTAAACGCAGACGGTGTGCCAGCAGAAGCTATTCATGGTGACATGTCTCAGGCAGAACGCCAGAAGACGCTGGACAAATTCAAGGGCGGTAAGCTGAAAACCCTTGTTGCGACTGATGTTGCAGCCCGCGGGATTGACGTTTCAGACATTTCGCATGTGATCAACTTTGACATGCCGAATGCGACCGAGAACTACGTGCACCGCATTGGCCGCACAGCGCGTGCGGGTAAGAGCGGAAACGCGATTACGTTCTGTTTGCCAGAAGATCGCGGCATGCTGCGTGCTGTTCAGAAGCTGATCAGTAAGAAGATCCCCGAGATGGATGGATACACCTTCTTCCCATCAGATCGCGAGCCGAAAAGTGCACGCAGCAATGCGCAATTAGCGGGCAAAAAACAGAAGCTTGGTGGGCAGCGGAAAGGCCCGGGCGGCGGTAAGTTCGCTCAAAAGCCAAAGGGCAAATCTTCTGCCAAGCCGAGTAAAAAAGCACCTCCACGCCGGTCGCCAAGCAAGTCATCTGACACATCTTCAGCGCCTGCTTCCGGTGGTGGCGTTTATCTCAAGCGCAAGAAGCCTTAAGCCTCCGCTCAATGCAGGGGCTTACGACAGTGCAGAGTGTATCTCACGGATTGGAAGTAAAGTTCCAATCTGGTGGTCGCAGCGGTGTGTTATTGGTTGTTTTCTCTCAGGTCCGGATACCCTCTGGTAAATTCGGGCTGGAGCGCTTGTTTGCAAAGACACAGCATTCCTGTGTTTTTCTGAATGATATCCATTCACAATGGTACCTAAGTGCTCAACAAGGCATTGACCGTGCGATTGACGAAGCGATTGCGCAAGAGAACCCGGAGCGCGTCATCTATTACGGCGCATCCATGGGGGCTTATGGGGCGTTGGTGACCGGCCTGCGGCGTCAGGACGGTGAGATTTATGCGTTTTCACCGGAGCTGGAGCTGGGTGTGGTTGGCACGCAGAGCGCTGCATACCTGACACCTTCTGCTCCTGATAAGGCAGATCTGCTGGCGCTTCTATCAGAGAGTATGAAGTATCCCGTTCACCTCTTCTTCGGGCTATTCGATTGGGTCGATACGAACGGATACCTTGCCGCGCAGCGATTGCCGCATTGTGCAAACCGGTTTTGTTATGGGGTTGCAGGGCCGCATGCGTTGCATGATCAGCTTTACTCTCTCAACATTATTCGCCAGCTGATCAAGACGTTTCAGTGCGATGTTGCTGAGCTGCTTAGGGCGCGAGGTCTCCTTATCACGCCAAGCCTTGCTGACTGCGCGGGTTTCGTTCGTCTGGGGCAAGCGCTCGCAGAAGGCAGAGTGATGCATCTGCCAGATGTCTCGAGAGAACTCTCTGTCAATCCGGGCTATAGGTTGCTAAAGGCCGAACATCTTGCGTTGCAAGGAAAGCCTCAAGAGGGCGCTGAACTGCAGAAGTGGGGTAGTACCTTGCAATGTGATGCCGTGTTGAAGACGACACCAAAGCGTTGGCGCAAGAGTTTTTTGATAGGTGCAGCTGAGTTGTATTCAAGCTGCTCTGAGCACACAAAAGCTCGGGAAGCCCTTGCTAACTGCGCTGCACAGTTCCCGATTGATGAGCGGATGTTGCAGTTGGCAGCCGAGCTGGATTTCGTTTTACCTGAAACTCAGTGAAGCCCTGATCTAATCCTGGATTGAAATTATCAGACAGCTTGATAGTATCACTAAGAACAAAGTGGGAACGATTTCATGGAATTTGTGAAGGGCTCAAATCGCGTTCAACTGGATGATCCGCTGGTCGATGGTCGTCAGTCCGAGCGTGCGTTGAAAATCCAGCGTGGGGTGCAACGCTATCTGCGAGTGCTGGGTCATACGAGCCTGCCAGAAATCACATTGGCCTCAGGCCGTCGGGCTGATCTGGTGGTTCTTGGCAAGAAGTCCGAGATTTGGATTATCGAGATCAAGTCATCCATTGAGGACTTCAAAGCAGACAATAAATGGCATGAGTACCGCGATTATTGCGACCGGCTGTTTTTCGCTACCAGCGCGGATGTCCCGCAAGAGATCTTTCCAGAAGAAACCGGCTTCATTCTGGCTGATGACTACATGGCAGAAATCATTCGCGAAGCTCCGGAACACAAGCTTTCTGCTGCAACCCGTAAAGCGGTGATTTTGCGATTTGCGCAGGCTGCGGCGAACAGACTGCACGATCTGACTGACCCGAACCAGAGAAACCTGCGCAGGGGATAAACTGGGGAAGAACCTCAGCAAGCCTCTGCGTTCAAATGTTATTTTCAAAGAACGCCCTCAGAGAAGTTTAGCGCATAACATACTCACCAGAATGTTCAGGTTTCCGTTTGGGGAAAGGCTCACTAACATTGAAACATAAAACAGCTTGTCCGTATTGGGGCGAGAGAAAAGTGCTTTAGACATTTTTGCTGTTTCATTTCCGGAAGAGGTGAGGGCTTTCGGGCGTGTGGTGTGTTTCTGGGGAGGGGCGCAATGGATTTTGATTATGTGATTGTTGGAGGCGGCTCAGCAGGGTGTGTGCTTGCAGCCCGACTTACAGAAGACCCTTCAATAACGGTTTGCCTGCTTGAGGCTGGAGGTGAAGGAAAGTCCGTTCTGGTACGGGCACCTCTTGGCATTGCAGCGATGGTTTCCGCAAAGCCCTTTGCCATCAACAACTGGGCTTTTAACTCGGTTCCACAAACAGAGCTTAACGACAGAACCACATTCCATCCACGCGGCAAGGCTTTGGGTGGCTCCAGCGCAATCAACGCGCAACTTTATATCCGCGGCCAAAAACAGGATTATGATGGTTGGGTGGAGCAGGGCGCTGAAGGGTGGTCCTTTGATGATGTGCTGCCCTACTTCAAAAAATCTGAATGCAATCAGCGCGGTGAAAGCGGAATGCATGGGGCCGATGGGCCTTTACACGTTTCCGAGCAACGTTCGCCTCTGCCAATATCGCATGCCTTTCTAGCGGCAGCTGAAGGCAGGCAAATTAAACGCAACAATGACTTTAACAGCGGTGATCAAGAGGGTGTTGGGCTTTATCAGGTCACGCAGTTCCATGAGGAAGACAAAAAGGGCGAACGCTGTTCAGCTGCTGCTGCCTACCTTCATCCCGTTATGGATCGCCCCAATCTGACCGTGATTACCCATGCCCGCAGTACTCGGGTGTGGTTTGAAGGCAAGAAAGCCGTTGGTGTTGAATACAGCCAGAAGGGCAAACTTGCGACGGTGAAAGCTGGACGTGAGGTTATAGTCTCAGCAGGCGCTTTCCAGTCTCCGCAGTTGCTCATGCTTTCTGGCATTGGGCCAGCGGATGAGCTGGCGAAACACAACATTCCGGTCCTGCATGACCTGCCTGGTGTGGGTAAGAACCTGCAGGATCATCTGGATTACACCATCAGCTACCGCTCCAATAAAACGGATATGCTGGGATTGGGATTGAAGCCGGGCATTCAGCTGATCAAGGAGATACTGCGCTGGCGGAAAGACGGCTCTGGCATAATTGCTTCTCCGGCAGCAGAGGGTGGGGCTTTTTTGAAGACCAACCCGGAACTGGACAGGCCTGACATTCAACTACATTTCGTCATCTCCATCATCGATGACCATGGTCGAAAGCTCTATGGCGGATACGGGTTTGGCTGTCACGTTTGCGTTTTGCGGCCAAAATCAACCGGGGAAGTTGGGCTCAACTCAGCAAACCCGATGGATGCTCCGCGTATTGACCCGAAATATCTGACAGATCCGGAAGACATGGATGTGTTGGTGAAGGGTATCCGCATGACACGGGACATTCTGGAAGGGCCAGAGCTCTCAGACTATAGGGAGGACATGCTCTACGAGTTTGGTCGTGATGAGCGCAGCATCAAGCAAGCGGTGCGGGAGAGGGCGGAGACGATCTATCACCCTGTTGGCACTTGCAAGATGGGCACAGATGAGATGTCGGTGGTCGGACCGGACTTGAAAGTACACGGGCTGGAAGGTTTGCGTGTGATCGATGCTTCTGTGATGCCTTCGCTGATCTCAGGCAATACGAATGCTCCGACAATCATGATTGCCGAGAAGGCTTCAGACATGATCCTCGGTAAACCGGTTTTGAGTGCAGAACACGAGAGCGAACAGGTTTCGGCCTAAACAGCAAAAAGGCCGGTACGAACTTACCGGCCTTCTAACGAGACAGTTTGGCGAACGGGTTAAGCCAGCTCTGCAATCTTTTTGACAAGCTGGCGAGCGACTTCGTCCTTACCCATTTTCGGCCAATCTTCCACGCCGTTATGGGTCACGAGACGGACGGTGTTGTTGTCGCCGCCCATGACGTTATTCTCTGGGCTGACATCGTTTGCTACAATCAAATCAGCGCCTTTACGCTCCAGCTTTCCGCGGGCGTTGTTGATCAGGTCATTTGTTTCGGCAGCAAAACCAACCACTAGCTTCGGTCGTTTGCCCTGCAAATGTCCTACTGTCTTCAGAATATCCGGATTTTCGACAAGGCTCAGCGCTGGTGGCAAGCCTGTTCCGTCTTTCTTGATTTTCTGGTTGCTATCGTGAGCAACCCGCCAGTCTGCTACGGCAGCAGCCATGATCGCGATGTCAGCTGGTAAGGCACATTCAACTGCGGCCAGCATAGCGCTTGCAGACTCTACGCGAATTGTCTCAACGCCTTTCGGGTCTGACAGAACTGTTGGGCCTGAAACAAGTGTCACTTGCGCACCAGCTTTCGCGGCGGCTTCTGCTATGGCATAGCCCTGCTTGCCGGAGGATCGATTGGCGATGTAACGCACTGGATCAATTGGCTCATGGGTTGGGCCAGCGGTGATGACAATGCGTTTGCCCTTCAGGGGCTGTTCTTTGGGAGAAACGAGATCTTCAATCGCGGCAACAATTTCCAGCGGTTCGGACACGCGGCCATAGCCTGCTTCGCCTTTTTCTGCCATCTCGCCTGCGTTGGGGCCAACAAAATTCAGGCCATCCGCTTTCAACTGAGCAACATTGCGTTGGGTGGCCGGGTGGCTCCACATTTTGGAGTTCATAGCAGGAGCAACGAGGACCGGTTTGTCATTGGCCAGCAATACGCAGGAGGCCAGATCGTCAGCCAGCCCGTGCGCCATCTTTGCCATGATGTTTGCGGTGGCTGGGGCGACGACGACGAGATCCGCCTCTCGCGACAAGCGGATGTGGCCGACATCGTGCTCGGCTTCTCTGTCAAACAGCTCGGTGAAGACTGTGTCGCCCGTCAACGCACCAACAGCAAGCGGTGTGATGAACTGGGAGCCACCGTTGGTCAGAATTGCCCGAACTTTCGCGCCTCGCTCTTGCAGGCGGCGGATCAGATCCAGCGATTTATAGGCTGCAATACCGCCTGTGATGATGAGGAGAATGCGCTTGTCTGAAAGCATTTTAAAACCACCTTTTGCGCAGGCTTGATCACCATCAGGCCCGCCAACTCATTTCCTGAGGTATTTCTATCCGTTTTCGCTCCAGATTTCATTAGTTTCCTAAAGGCCTTTCGTCCCATTGAGTAAATCGCGGTAACAGTGCAGCGCCTTCAGATCCTGAATTTTCCGGGATGAGGCCAAATTTCCTCTTCGGGTTTATCGAATTGCATGAGTTCGATGAGGTTTCTACCCTCCAAAATGAAAGCGACCCAAACGCCTTTGGCCGGACTTTCCGGAGACAAAATAACGTTCTTACCTTGCAAAGCTTCGGTAAGGTCATCAACCACATAGGCAACATGAGGGGTTGTCTTGATTATCTCGGGGAGTGGGTTGTCATCATCAAAGTTCATCCACTCAATGGCATAGGGACCCTCAAAATAGCCTGTTGCAGTGAGTTTAAGGGTTTTGTTGTAGTGCGTTTCCGGCAGCTTTTCGCTGGTTGGAATACCGACATGATGAAAGCGTAGTTCCTGCATGGCTCCTTGCCTCTAATGGCGATTTTGCCAATGCAGATTAGGCTTTTTCGATCACCACAGCCCCAAGATAACAGGTGCAATTGAAGCCATTTTTCAGGGCCACACGCAAAAAAGCCCCGCTCTTGCGAGCGAGGCTTTCAACATCAAAAGTTTCGGAGCCTAGAATTGGCCAGAGAAGCTGCGAGGTGCCGGAGCAATTGGTTCGGCAGTCCTCTTGCCAGAAACAGCATAAACCGCAAGTCCACGGTCATTCAGGCCATCTTGCTGGAAGCGGAAGATACCATCAATGCCGAGGAAACCATCACGATTGGTCAACACACGGTCAGAGAAGCGATCAGGTCCAGCGGAGCGGACCAGCCCAGCGGCCAGAATTGTTGCATCATAAGCCAAGGACGCATTGCGCGGTGGTTGAGAGCCATAGGTTTCGCGGTAACGGGTCGCGAGACGCTCGAAGCTCTGGTTATCCGGACCCGGGAACCAACTGCCAACCATGACAGGAGACTGGAGGATGTCCGGTGTGTTCCATTGACCACTGCCGATCATCTTCACTTCACCAAGGCTTGCACCCATTTCGGTCATCACCTGCATCACAAATGGAGGAACACCGCCCCCTTCAGGAACAAACAGAGTGTCCACCTGCGAAATAGAGCGGCTCAGGCTGGCAACGCGAGCGCGGATGTCTTCAGCATTGCCCGGGATGTAGCGCTCAATGGTGATGATACGGCCATTTGTTTGCCCAACAGCCTGACGGAATGCAGCTTCAGCCACCGCACCATAGGCATTGTTTGGCAACAGTGCAGAATAGGAGCCACGCTCTTGTTCTGCTGCATAAGACACAATGCGGTTCACGTCAGATACTGGCAGGTAGCTGAGCAGGTACGTGCCCTGCTTTGCCGCATTGATATCAGAGGAGAATGCAACGATTGGAACACCAGAGCGACGCGCAACAGCGGAAGCACCCTGAACAGCTGGGGCAAAAACCGGACCGATAAGGAGTTCTGCACCTTCACTGATCGCCTGCTGAGCAGCAATGCTTGCACCCTCTGAGGTTCCGCCAGTGTCTTTTACGAGCAGCTGGATGTCAGCTCCCTGAAAATCCTCAAGTGCAAGCTTGGCGGAGTTTTCGAAAAGAGTGGCAACAGAAGCGGCGGATTGACCTTCGCCAGAGTATGGCAGCAGCAGGCCAACACGAACGGAGCCATTGCCGATGGCACGGCCTGAAACCAGCTGCGGCTGGCCGTTCGGGTTCAAATCAGGCTGAAAAGGAGTGTTCACCGATGAGAAGTTAGGTGAATTAACACAGCCAGCCAACAAGAAGGAGACGCCAAGTGCAGCCCCTGTCACAAGTTTGCGGAAGCTCATTCCACGCAGTGTGGCTGATCCTAAGCTCATGGATGCCCCATCTATTCCGAAGGCCGTTCCATCAATCCCTCATTTTGCAAGGGACGAAATCCGGCAATTTACATTTAGAACTCGTCGCGATTGTTCCCGCGCCATGCTCTAATCGATTATTTTACGCACACTCTTATCCGAAAACCGGACCCCACTTCTCGGAGATATGCCTTAGTTTGGTTTATTTCTACAGATCCAACGCAGTTAATACAGCCTCAACCCAAGGAAATCCGCGATTTTTTTAAGGATTCTGTCAAAAACTCCCCGTTGTAATTAGTCATTTTGCGGTTTGTTGGTTAGATGTGCACTCTCTACTGTGCAAAACTTGCTCCATTCTGGAGCTTTCACGAGGCGACCATGGATCATTCCGAAGCTGCATCCGAGCGGAAATACTACATTGGCGAACATTCGCTAACGGCTAAACGGATTGAACCGGGACTGCACATCGTTTCGACCCCAATCGGCAATCTGCAGGACATCACAATCCGTGCGCTGGAAACTTTGGCTGCTTGTGATCTTATTGCCTGCGAGGATACTCGTGTGACGGGTGTTTTGTTACAGCGTTATGGCATCCGCACGCAGATGATGACCTATCATGAGCACAATGCTCACAGGCAACTTCCCAAAATTTTGGAAGCATTGGGCGCTAGACGAGCCGTTGCGCTGGTCTCCGATGCAGGAACACCGCTCATTTCTGATCCCGGTTTTCGGCTTGTAGGAGATGTGGTGGAGCACGGGCACAAGGTTGTGCCAATTCCGGGTGCTTCGGCCATGTTGAGCGGTCTGGTCGGTGCTGGTTTGCCTTCTGATACCATTTTGTTTGCTGGCTTCCTGCCCAATAAGACCCATGGCAGAAAGAAACGCCTTGAAGAATTGAAAGATATTCCGGCGACACTGGTGTTTTATGAGAGCCCTCACAGAGTTGGAGCTTCTCTTGTCGATATGACTGAAATTCTTGGAAAGCGAAAGGCGGCTGTTGCTCGCGAGCTGACCAAGCGGTTTGAGACTTTCCAGCGTGGCTCCCTTGCAGAACTGAGTGATTTCTATTCGGGGGATCGCCCCAAGGGAGAAATTGTTATTCTTGTCTCACCACCTGAAGAGCAGGAACTGACCGAGGTTGATGCAGACGCGCTTTTGCATGAGGCATTGAAAGAAATGCCAGTGAGCGCAGCAGCCAAAAAAGTTTCCAAAGCGACCGGGGTGGATCGAAAGACGATTTATATCCGTGCGATGGAGCTTAAAAATGCAGGAACCGCAGAAGAGCCCGAGAGCGACTAAAAGCAGCCTTCTGAAGAAGCAGGCAGCTTACCGAAAAGGCCTGCAGGCGGAATTGAAAGCAGAGATGTTGCTTCGCCAGGCTGGCTGGCAGATTCTTGAAAGACGCTACAAAACCAAGCAGGGCGAGATTGATTTGATCGCCGAACAAGACCAGACGATCGTGTTTGTGGAGGTAAAAGCCAGACGGGGTGTGGATGATGGCTTATATGCAATCACGCAACGCTCTCAACGAAGGATTGCAAATGCCGCCCGAGAATGGGTTTCACACCACAACGACGTGGTTGGAAAAACCTTGCGATTTGATGCGGTTATTCTTCCCAAACACGGAGAAGCCCAGCACTTCCCTAATCTTTTTGAAGCTGAAATTTTTTAGGAAACAAATATTTTATCGCAAAAATGTAGACAAATTGCTTTCTGACCCACATATCTGCAGCTAACATCCATTTTTATTTACTTGGATTTCTATCCCAGCGTTATTTCAGGAGTGCCTCATGTCCCAAGCAGCTTCTTCTGGTGCCAAGCGGCCACTTAAAGTCGCCGTACAGATGGACCATATCTCTACCATCAACATTGCGGGCGACAGTGCTTTTGCTCTGATGCTAGAAGCGCAGGATCGTGGTTATGAACTGTATCACTACACACCAGAGCGTCTGGCGCTGTGGGGTGAAAAGGTTATGTGCCGCGTTGAGCCGGTAACCGTGCGCGACGAACCTGGCAATCACTTCAGTTTTGGTGAGCCGCAGCGCGTTGACATGTCTGAGATGGACGTCGTTCTAATGCGTCAGGATCCTCCATTTGATCTGGCTTACATCGCTGCGACCCACATTCTCGAAAAGCTTTCCGAGACAACGCTCGTTCTGAACAATCCAGTCTCTGTACGTAATGCACCAGAGAAACTGTTTGTGACCCAGTTTGCGGACCTGATGCCGCCAACGCTGATCACTCACGATCGCGAGGAGATTGATGAGTTCCGCAACATCCATAGCGACATCGTGATGAAGCCGCTGTTTGGACATGGTGGAGCTGCTGTTTTCCGCGTGACCAAGGATGACCTGAACTATGGGTCTCTTTACGACTTCTTCTCCGTCACATTCCGCGAACCTTGGGTCATTCAGAAGTTTCTGCCGAATGTGAAGCACGGTGATAAGCGCATTCTCCTGGTTGATGGTGAGTTTGCTGGTGCAGTGAACCGTGTGCCTGCAGAAGGTGACTTACGCTCCAACATGGTGCGTGGCGGTTCTCCTAAAGACAGTGACCTGACTGAGCGCGAAAGAGAGATTTGCGCGCGCCTTGGGCCGACACTGAAAGAGCAGGGGCTCATTCTCGTTGGAATCGATGTGATTGACGGAAACCTCACTGAAATCAACGTGACTGCCCCGACTGGCATTCGAGCGATCCAGAAGCTGGGCGGGCCAGATGTGGCCGGCATGGTCTGGGATGTGCTTGAGAAAAAGCTGGAAGCCTAAAAAGTAACAAAAGCCCTGTTCTTCAACAGGGCTTTTCTTTCTCATCATGAACTCCGAGAATTCAGGTAGAGTTTCTTAGGGGAGCTTTCGTATTTCTGAGTATTCAAGGCTTGTGTGTTTCTCATTCGTTCCTGCTTAATTACTACAATGATGATTAATTGTGGCCGCAGGAGTGTCAGGTGTTTGCTCGCATCTCTACCGTTTCCTTTCAGGGTGTCGACGCTGCAAATGTTGACGTGCAGGTCCAGATTAGCCCCGGATCCGTCTATTTCACTCTTGTGGGCCTGCCCGACAAGGCAATTGCAGAGAGCAAAGAGCGGGTTCGTTCAGCTCTCATTGCCTCCGGCTTGGCGCTCCCCGCCAAACGTGTGACGGTTAATCTGGCTCCGGCTGACCTGCCAAAGGAAGGATCTCATTATGACCTTCCAATTGCACTTGGCCTCTTGGTGGCGATGGGGGCACTGCCTGCGGAAGCTGTCGAAGGCTTCCTCGTACTAGGTGAGCTCTCACTGGATGGCAGCATTTCGCACGTCAACGGAGCCCTCCCAGCTGCAATCGCTGCTGTTGCAAACGAGAAAGGTTTGATCTGTCCGGCAAGTTGCGGCTCTGAAGCGGCATGGGCGGATGAGAACCTGAAGATTATGGCCGCGGGATCACTGGTTCAGCTCTACCGCGCATTGAAAGGTGATATTACTCTTTCTGCCCCAAAACCGCGCAGCTCTCCACAAGCTGCCAGTTCACTGGACCTTGCCGATATTCGAGGTCAGGAAACAGCGAAGCGGGCACTGGAGATTGCTGCAGCTGGCTCTCATAACCTGATGATGGTCGGCCCTCCAGGCTCAGGAAAAACCTTGCTCGCAAGCAGGTTACCCGCTCTATTGCCACCACTTTCAGCTCGCGAACTGCTGGAAGTATCCATGATCGCTTCCATTTCAGGAGAGTTGGAAGATGGCGCTTTGAGCAATCAACGCCCCTTCCGGGCACCACATCACTCCGCATCCATGGCTTCACTGGTTGGCGGAGGCATAAAGGCCAGACCTGGCGAAGTGTCCATGGCTCACAATGGTGTGCTTTTTTTGGATGAACTGCCAGAGTTCGATAGCTCCGTTCTGGACAGCTTGAGGCAGCCTATTGAGAACGGTGTGGCGACGATTGTTCGCGCCAATTATCGGGTGAGCTATCCATCCATAGTGCAAGTGGTTGCTGCGATGAACCCTTGTCGTTGCGGATATGCAGGAGAACCGGGACATACTTGCAGGCGAGGTGATAAATGCGCCAGTTCTTACCAGTCGCGCGTGTCCGGGCCTTTCGTGGACCGGATGGATTTGCAAATTCATGTTCCCGCGGTTTCCGCAAGAGACCTGATCAGCCCGCGCACTTCTGAGAGTTCGCAGGTGGTTGCTCAACGTGTAGGGCGCGCTCGTGCAATACAGCAAGCTCGCTATGCCTCTCTTGGGTTAGATATCACTGTCAATGCACATGCCAGTGCGCGGACCATCGAGCAAATTGTTGCATTGGATCAGGGCAGCAAGGAGTTGATTGAACAGGCCTCCATACAGTTTGGTCTTTCTGCACGTGGCTACCATCGTGTTTTGAAACTATCGCGGACAATCGCAGATATGGATGGATCTGAGTCCGTTCAGCGCATTCACCTGGCCGAGGCCCTGAGCTTCAAACGCTCTTCAGCCTATTTGGCAGCAGCATAATCTGTTATATCCTACCAATTGAATTTTACTGATTTACCGAAATAGTTCGGGTGGAGCAAAAGCTGTGTTGAAACGGAGACTGAAAACTGAGGAGAGCACCCATGTTGTTACTCAGGCTCGCGTGTCTCTGATTAAGCAAAGCGAAATCACCGAGAAATCCTCCTTTGTTCTGAAGAGCCTCTCCATTTTCGTGGGCGTTGTATGCTTGCTGATTGCGCTGCTGCTGACCGATTGGCAATTCTTGCAAGGTTTCTATGTTGTGTTGCTTGCTTTTGGGGCTGGCGTTGTCTTGTTTCGCCGGTTTCCAGCAAGTGATGTTATCGCCCAAAGTTGGAAAACGGCTCAAATCCAGAGTGAAGTGGAGCAACTTGAAGACCCATCTGAATTAGCTAGCGATACTGACTGGCAATTACGTGAAGCGGATGATCGGCACCGTTCTATTCTGGATGCGCTGGGCGCCATTGTAGTCCGTTGTGATAGCAATGGGGTGGTGCTGTCCGTCAATGATGCAGGTAAACGCAATTTTCCAGCTGGGTTTGGAGTTGAGATCGGAGGAGCTATTCATCTGCCTTATGCCGAAGACTTTACTCCTGATCTTGAGGAAGGGGCTGCTGGAACCACTGAAGATGTCGCCTTGCGTACAAAACATGGCACCCGCTGGTATTCACTCCTGCGCCTGAGCATTCGCGATGGCAGCGGTGGAGCTCCTATCATTCAGTGGATCCTGACAGATGTCACAGATAGGCGACAAGCAGAGCAAAAGCTGCGAGAAGATCGCGACCATGCAGCAAATGCCAGCGAGGCAAAATCTCGCTTCCTTGCGATGGTCAGTCACGAAATTCGCACGCCCTTAAACGGTGTCTTGGGCATGGCAGATTTGTTGGATGACACGACAACCACTGCAGAGCAGCAAAATTACATTAATGCGATCAGAACTTCAGGCTCCACACTTTTAATGCTCATCGATGAGGTTCTTGATTATTCCAAGATCGAAGCGGGAAAGCTGGAGTTGGAGACTGGTAATGTTGAGCTTGCTCCGTTAGTGGAACGCGTTGTGGAGCTGCTCTCTCCCAAAGCCCATGCAAAGGGGTTGCAGATTGGTTCATTTATCAATCCAGCCGTACCAAAAACCATCCAGAGTGACCCGGCACGGTTGCAGCAAATCCTATACAATCTGGTTGGAAACGCGATCAAATTTACAGAAGAGGGCGGCGTTTCTTTAGTCCTGCAAGTTACTACGGATACTACAGGCCACCACTTGTTGGAGTTCGCTGTTCAAGATACTGGCCCCGGCATGGATGACGTCACAGCAGCTCGCATCTTCAGGGAATTTGAACAGGGTGAATATGGGCGAGACCGCAAGTTCGATGGAGCAGGCCTGGGCTTGGCAATTTCCAAACGACTCGCGGAACTTATGGGAAGTTCGCTCACCGTTCAAAGCCAGCTGGGTTGTGGCTCCACTTTCCTTCTTGAGATGCCAGTTGATGAGATTTCAGAGGACTTTGTAAAAGAACATAATGATCGTATCGCGATCATAACCAGCAATCAGATTGAGGCCGACCTCGTCTATAAAACGCTGAGCACAAGCGGTTACAATCACACCAAGGTTCTGGCAGCAGATGAACTTGAAGGTTTGCCTCTTACGACACAATTTGACCGTTTGCTTGTTGGTGAAGAATATGTAGAACGCATTCGCAATTTCTATGGGCAGCAATCTGAGAGTGCACCGGAGATCTTTGTCCTCATTAAACCTCAGGAACGAGCGCGGATTGCCGATATCAAGACTGGAGAGTTCTCCGGTTACTTGACCCGTCCTGTTCGTCGCAGCTCACTGCTTCGGGTGCTCTCACCCAGCTCGCTGCAAACTGACGTGGTAGACAACGATGTCACAGAAGAAGAGGTGGCATCTACACCACAAGGCCAGAGTACAAATCTCAATGTGTTAGTGGCCGAAGACAATCCAATTAACTGGATGCTGGTTGAAGCATTGCTGGGCAAACTGGGCCACACATCCGCGCTTGCTGAGGATGGGCATAAGGCTGTTTCGCTCTGTGCCAGCGGCTCGTTTGATATTGTGCTCATGGATCTGCACATGCCCGGTCTGGATGGACTTGAAGCCATCTCAAAAATTAGAGGCCGGGAAGAAAAATCTGCATCGAAAGTGCCAATTTATGTTGTTTCAGCAGATGTTATGCCAGACGCAAAAGAAGAGGCTCTTAATGCCGGAGCAGACGGTTTTTTAAGCAAACCCCTAAAAAAGCAGGATCTCGAAGCTGTTTTAAAACGCTATGCTAAGGGATAGCTCGGTATATTTAGCCTGTTCAATATCACGAGGCGGTTGTTATACTCAGATTAACCGCGACCGCAGCATTGTTTAGCAGATGTGAGCGTCGTTACGCGGGTAAATGTTGGTGTTATGTCACTCAACTGTCCTAAAATGGGCTTATATCACAGATTGACTACCCAAAATTGACATGGGTGACTCGATTGGTGCAAATTCAGAAAGGCGTTCTCATTATTGCATTGTTTCATAAACACCTAAGCAATATGAGATAATAATAGTATGGCTGGATCTGGACATATCTCCCCGATGAAAGTCCTAAAAAAGTTTACACCGAGCAAGTTGTCAGGGCGACCTACGCCACGGTGGATCCCTCAGGCAATGCTTGGAAAAATGCCGGAGGCAGGACAAAGCCTCGGTAAGGTCGGCCCACTCGAGGTTCGTCTTTCCAACGGAGCCAAAGAACTCAAGCAATCTCAGCGTTTACGCTACGAAGTGTTTTACGAAGAGATGTCCGCTATTGCAGATGCACAAACTCAGTTATCGCGTCTTGATCGCGACAGTTATGACGAGATTTGTGATCATCTATTGGTCGTTGATCACAACAGTCAGGTTCGCAACAAACCATTTTCCAAACTCAAGCCACAGATTGTAGGCACTTACCGACTGCTCCGTCAGGAACTTGCACAGCTCAATGGCGGTTTCTACACAGCAGGTGAGTTTGATATTCAAGGGATTCTGGATCGCCACAGTGATCTGAATTTCATGGAACTCGGTCGTTCTTGTGTTTTGAAACCTTATCGCACCAAGAAGACCGTAGAATTGCTATGGCATGGCATCTGGTCTTATGTGCTGACGCATAATGTAGATGTTATGATTGGCTGTGCCTCTATCGAAGGTACTGATCCTGATCTTCTTGTTGAGCAGCTTTCCTTCCTGCATCACTTTGCTAGTGCGCCAGAAGAATGGCATGTATCAGCACTGCCGGACCAGTATGTGGAGATGAACCGCATTGCGAAAGATCAGGTGGATCAACGCGCTGCGCTACGTTCTCTGCCACCGCTGATTAAAGGATATCTACGCCTTGGCGCCTATATCGGTAACGGAGCAGTTGTTGATCACCAGTTCGGTACCACTGATGTTTTGATCATCATGCCAGTGTCCAAGCTGAACTCACGCTATGTGAACTACTATGGTCAAGATGCCAGCCGGTATTCCAGCTGATCACAGAGCTACTAGTATCTCAAAATGGAGAGGGCGGGTTTCCGCCCTTTTTTATTTGCGTAGAAGCGCTAGCATCTCTGCATATTTTTGGCATTTCTCAGCCAACTGCGCGCAATTCACCCCAATAGCTTAACGCTCAATTAAGCGTGTTTCCCTAAAATCGTTCGTGTTTTGTATCCAGGTTGCGATCTCCCTCCCAAGCGGTCAGCAGCCTGAGTTTGTTCAGGCTTGCTCAATCTTTCATGGCAATATTTGCCCAAAATTTGAGTGATCGGTACTGGGGTGTTTTAGAGTTATGGCGACAGGCCAAAATGGAAATGGCAGAAAACGGAGGCCAATGCGCCCCGGGCAACGCCCTTCCGGCAAGCCGCCTCAACATCCCGAAGGACAGCGGCCAAAACGCCCAGCACAACCTCAACGCCCACGCTTACAAGGCGTCGCATTGCGTCCGGACGAGGTCGAAGATTATATTCGCCGTCCGAGCAAAGCCAACGCTCCAAGCAAGCAATCATCATCAGGGCAACGCTCTTCACCGCAAAACCCAACGGCACAGGCCAGAAAACCTGCTCCTCAGCGTCCCAGACCTGCGCAAGGAATGCCAGTCAAGAAGCCTGCCAAAAAACCTAGCCGCAAGGCACGTCAACAGACACTGGCAGCTCTTGATGCAGCGACCTCTTCTGGCAAGCCAAAGAGCCAAAGCAAGTTTCGGCGGTTCTTGTGGAAGTCCTTTCGCTTTTCCATGTATTGGAGCGTCGTACTTGGCATTTGGGGGATCGTCGTTGTTGGCGGAATTCTCACCTATTACGCTGCGCATTTGCCACCAGCTTCGGAGTGGGCTGTTCCACAACGCCCACCTAACGTGCGCATCGTTTCAGCAAACGGCACCTTGATTGCCAATCGTGGCGATACCGGTGGAGAGGCGGTCCGTCTGGAGCAGTTACCTACGTATCTGCCTGAAGCTGTGATGGCTATCGAAGACAGGCGGTTCAGGTATCATTTCGGCATCGATCCAATCGGTCTTGCCCGCGCTGCATTTGTCAATTACACCAGCGGGCGCACTGTGCAGGGCGGGTCAACACTCACACAGCAGCTGGCGAAGAACCTGTTCCTAAAGCCTGAGCGCACCATGCGACGTAAGATGCAGGAAGTGGTGATGGCGCTGTGGTTGGAGTGGAATTACAGCAAGGACGAAATTCTGGAGATGTACCTTAACCGGGTCTATCTCGGAGCCGGGGCTTATGGTGTTGATGCCGCGTCGCGGGTTTATTTTGGTAAATCCGCTCATCTCATCAACCTCGCTGAAGCGGCAACCATTGCAGGACTGCTGAAAGCACCTAGTAAATATGCACCCACACGCAATGCCGCTCTTGCAGAGGGTCGTGCGCAGGTGGTGATCGCATCAATGCACAAGGCTGGCTTCATCACCGCTGATGACGCCAAGAACGCATTGTTCAACCCAGCGCACGTGGTTACAAGCCACAACAGTAGCAGTGGCAATTATGTTGCTGATTACGTGATGGAGTTGCTACCCGGCTTCGTCGGCTCTATTGGTGAAGACATCATCGTCGATACCACCATCGATTGGGATATGCAGCAAGCGGCAGAGACAGCGCTGACCACTCGAATTGCGGAGTCTCGCCGAGAGTTTAATGTCACTCAAGGCGCGGTTGTTACGCTCAATCGCAGCGGTGCAATCCGTGCTCTGGTTGGTGGTGTTGATTATCGGAAAAGCCAGTTCAACCGCGCTGTATATGCACGCAGACAGCCGGGATCTGCCTTCAAACCGTTTGTTTATCTTGCTGCGTTGGAACGGGGTATGACCCCTAATACTGTCCGCAGGGATGCTCGTGTCACCTACAGGGGTTGGACGCCGAAGAACTACACCAAGCGATACTACGGCGATGTGACACTGACACAAGCGCTTGCATTTTCGATCAACACCGTTGCAGCAAAGTTGGCGCATGAGGTTGGCCCGGCCAATGTGGCGCGTACAGCGCGCCGTCTGGGCATTACATCCGCGCTGAAGTCCAATCCGTCCATCGCTCTTGGAACTTCTGAGGTCACCCCGCTTGAAATTGCAGCTGCGTATGTGCCTTTCTCCAATGGCGGATATGGTGTCGTTCCTCATGTGGTACGGCAAATTCGAAATGAACATGGCAAAGTGCTTTATCGCCGTTCCGGTGATGGTACAGGACGCGTTGTTCGTGGAGATAAGCTGAGTGAAATCAATACTATGATGGCACAAACAGTCTATGGAGGCACAGGAAAACGCGCGCTGTTGGCTGGACGACCGGCGGGAGGCAAAACCGGTACAACGCAAGGCTACAAAGATGCGTGGTTCATTGGTTATACAAACTCACTCACCACTGCGGTTTGGCTTGGGAATGATAATAACAAGCCGATGAAGAAGGTGAGTGGAGGTACACTACCAGCAGAAATCTGGGCATGGGTGATGGAGACAGAGCATCAGGGTATCCCGATTGCCAGACTGCCGGGTGTGCCGATTAATCTTGCCGAAACATCACCATTGTTGAAACCGGGCACTGCGCCTACGCGTCGTCAACCAACATTTGTGGCAGCTCCTCAGCCACCAAGGCCTGCTGTTCAAGCAACAACAGCTCCGCGCCCGCAAAACAACACCAGCACAAGCCCTCTGGACCTGCTTGGAAGGTTGTTTGGCGGTGGTTAGCTATTCCTGTCCGAAAAGGTGAAGTTGAGAACCGTGCTCTTTGAGCCAGCGTTGGGCTTGATTTGTGTGGGGTGCTAACTGCTCACAAACACGCCAGAACTCTGGTGAATGATCCAGTTTCACCAAGTGAGCAACTTCGTGAGCGGCTACGTACTCCAGAATGTCGGGTGGTGCCATCACAAGGCGCCAGGAGAACGATAGTTTCCCATCATACGAGCAGGATCCCCAACGGCTCTTGGTGTCTCGTAGTGTGATGCTATGATAATTGCGTCCAAGCTTCTTTGTGAAGTGTTGTACGTGTGCCTCAAGAGCTTCTTTGGCTGATTTGCGCAGAAAATCTTTGGTTTTACGATGAAAGCTTTGGGTTTCGCCCGGCAGCAACAACAGCGGTTCATCCGTCTCTTCTTCGAGATCAAGCTTCGCAAGCCCACGCAGTTTGCCAGAAGACCGCAAGGTGTGCAGGACACCTTTAATGGGGATGCGCGCACCCTCTTCAAATTTGATGGTATCCGGACGAGAACCCAGTCTTTGCTTCAACCACTCGACTTGCCGGTTGGCGAAATCCTGGGCTGTCTTCAAATTGCCACGGGCAGGAACAGTGATGACGGGTGTTGGGTCTCCAGGGGGAATTCTGAGGATATAGCGCTTTGCTCTGGAGTTACGCTTCAGGCGGATTTGCAGAGGCTTATGCCCCAGATCCACCTCAATAAACTCCGGCAAAACCTTTGTCGCAAAGAACCCCATATCACCTCAAAAATTGCACTGGTCGCTCTCGTTATTGCAGAGAAAGGGGCGATTTGAAAGTCGACCAGTGCGAATTACTTTAGCGCGTGTGTTGCTTTGCGAGTAAGCCTCAACGCACAAAAGGGTGCCCTGCGAAAGCAGAGCACCAGATGCTTGTTATGAACCTTTGAGAACCACTAGATTGCTTCACCAGCAGATGGCTCGCCTGGACGGTTGTGGCGGTTTCTCATGAAGCGGTCGAATTCTTCCTGATCTTTAGCCCGACGCAGGTCGTTCATGTAATCATCGAATTCCTGACGCATGCTATCAAGCTTTCTGCGCTCTTCTTCCAAGCGGGTCAGCTCTTTTTCACGGTAGTCGTCAAATGCAGCATTACCGCTGCGGGTCGCATTTTGCATATTGTCCATCGTATTTTTCAAGTTGCTACGATTCCACTGGCATTTAGCTTCACGCTTCCAGCCATTAAAGTTGTCGCCCCATAAGATGTAGGCAAGCATAGCAAGGCCAAGAGGCCAGAAAATTACGAATCCAAGAACCATAAGTGCAATACTTAGAGGATTCCAGGAGGGTTTTATTGCATTTACATTCATTAAAATCACCCCTTTCTCAAATCAACAAGCTTGAGATGGGATGATTTTATTTTACTTTCAAGAGATAGAATGAAATTTTATTAGACGATGAGTTATCTTCACTTACGTTCAGTTGGAATGCACTGTTTCATTGAGACGGCGTGCCTGCTCAACCCAATTATCCCGAACCATGCGTCCGCGAATATCCAAACGATCGTCCAGCGCCGCGGCCTGATGTTCTGTCAGATTTGCAATTTGCCAGTAGTGGAAGATACCTGCGCCGTTCAAAGCCCGCTCTAGTTTAGGTCCAACACCGCTGATCAACTGCAGGTCATCTGCAGCACCTTTTGGCTCAGCAAGCAGGATTTCGCGTAGTGGGTCACCCGCAATTTTCTCAGAGGTGTTTTCACGCAGGGTCTTTTTCGCTGCACGTTTGGAAACTTGCTCCGCGCGCACGTTTCTTGGATTATCCTGAATGAACTTGACGATACGTGGCGCGATTTCAGAACGATACTTTGAACCGTTAAACACACCGTAGTGGCCTACACCCGGCTGGATGTAGTGCAACCGGCGCCTGGATGGGATGTTTTCAGCCAGTTTTTGAGCCGCTTGGGTTTGGCCAACACCAGAAATGTCGTCGTTTTCGCCTTCAACGGTAAACAGCGCCGTGCCGGTGATCTTTTTCGGATCAACCATCTTGCCACGATGCATCATTTCGCCTTTTGGCAGCGAATGCTCGATGAACACGGTTTCCACGGTCTGGAGATAGAATTCGGAGGTCAGATCCATAACAGCGAGATATTCATCATAGAAGTCACGGTGCTTCTCAGCGCTGTCACCATCACCCTCAATCAGATGCTGGAAGAAATCGCGGTGGGCAACCATATGCCGATCCAGATTCATGCTCATGAAGCCAGAAAGCTGGAGGAAGCCCGGATAAACCTGTCGCGTGAACCCTTTGTGGGGGAAGGGAACTTCCATGACAACATTGCGCTTGAACCAGTCGATACCTTTTTCGACGGCCAGATCATTCACGGCGGTTGGCGCTTCGCGGGTGTCAATTGGGCCACCCATCAGCGTCATAGTCGCCGGAGCGCATTTGTCTCCGTTCTCTTCCATCAAGGCAACGGCTGCATAAACTGGAACGGATGGCTGGCAAACCGCCAGAACGTGCGTATTTGGTCCCAGATAATGCAGCATCTGCATGATGTATTCGATGTAATCGTCCAGGTCGAAACGGCCATCAGCTACAGGCACCTGTCGCGCGTCTTCCCAGTCCGTGATGTAAACATCCAGATTTGGCAGTAAGGCTTCAACAGTGCCACGCAGAAGAGTTGCGTAATGGCCAGACATGGGCGAGACGATCAGAATTTTAGGATCGTCTTTTCTGCTTTGAGGTAAATCACGCTTGAAGTGCAACAGGCCGCAAAATGGTTTCGCCCAGATGATTTCTTCCGTGATGTCTACTTCTTTGCCATCCACGACAGTGGTGTCGAGCTCAAACTCCGGCTTGCCATAACGACGGGTTACGCGCTCAAGCATCTCACAGGATGCAGCAACCGTGCGACCAACCTGCGTGTGTGACATGGGATTGAGCGGGTTTTGAAAGCACAATCTTGTCATGTCTGCTGCAGCCCGGACAGGGGACATCGCTGCATGGTTCATTTCATACAAGTGGTAGAACAGCACAGAATGTTTCCTCCCAAGACGTTCGCTTCAGCCAACTCTTGTTCATGTAATTCTTGATTTCCGCAACACGAATACACTTTAGCCCGAAGTGCTGCACCGCAAAAGTATAGACAGCTCTATACCTTTTCAGCAACATAGACTCATGGAGAAATTCAAACCAACCTTAACTTGCATTGAAGATCAATAGGTTCTTCACCATCGCTGAGGTACATGTCAGTGTAATCAATTATGTTGCATTGCACAATATGTAAATTAATACCCCAATCGAATCGAGTAATTCGACTGCAATTATTTCACTAAGTTGAAATCGCTAATGAATTTTATTTGGGAATGCTAATCGGAAGCCAGCTCAGCAATTACGGCATCCAGTAGGGGAAAGCCTGCTTGCGTTGCACGCAGGCGAGTGTTGCTCACCCATTCTACCATGCCGTTTTCCTGCAGATTTAACAATCTCTGCGGATTGAACTGACGGCCAGAGAGCTGTTCATAACGTGGTACGTCAATGCCTTCATGCAATCGCATACCCATCAACAACAACTCGTCACCCTGCTCGCCATGACCAAGTATGTCTTCAGAGATAGAGCCGTGGCCCTGACTTTCAACCAAACCTAGCCATGTTTCCGGATGTTTTTCAGTCGAGGTTGCCAGCTTGGTGCCATCTTCCAGCGTCAATCGGCCGTGTGCACCAGGTCCAACACCGACGTAATCACCATAACGCCAGTAAATGAGGTTGTGCTGGCACTGAGCGTCAGGCGCCGCATGGTTTGAGACCTCATAGGCCGGCAAACCGCGTGCTGCGGTGACCTCCTGTGTCAGGTCAAACATGTCTGCGGCTAGATCAGGGTCCAGCATCTCCAGCTTTCCAGCTGCATACAAGCGCTGGAACATGGTGCCGCTTTCAATGGTGAGCTGATACATGGAGAGGTGATCAGCGGCCAGATCGATAGCACGGTTGAGCTCTTGCTCCCATACCTTCAAGGTCTGATTGGGGCGGGCGTAGATAAGATCAAACGAGATGCGCGGGAAAGTTTTGCGCGCAATTTCAACAGCTCGAATCGCCTCCGAAACAGAGTGCTGGCGACCAAGGATCTTCAGCTCTTTGTCATCCAACGCCTGAATACCAACGGAGAGGCGGTTTACGCCTGCAGATCTGTAGCCTGCAAAGCGGGTTGCTTCCACGCTGGTTGGGTTGGCTTCCATGGATATTTCAGCGGTGGACGGCAGATGCCAGAGGCGCGCAACTTCATTGAGGATTGTCTCAACGGTTTTCGGCTCCATCAAAGATGGCGTGCCGCCGCCGAAGAAGACGGAGTCAACTGTGCGACCCGGCACCATCTGCGCATAACGTGCCAGCTCTGTTGCCAGAGCTTTGGCGTAATGCTCCTGCGAAACCGGCTGGTGGCGCACGTGGGAGTTAAAGTCGCAATATGGGCATTTTGCCAAACAAAAAGGCCAATGCACGTAAATCCCAAAGCCGCCAACCGGTGACACAGTCATTCTTTTTCCTTTGCGTTTGCCAGCTCATTTGCACGAGTTCTTATCCGAAAACTGGAAGCCACTTTTCGGGAACGCGTATTACGCCGGCAAGCACTCTTTTTGAAACTTAACAAAGGCACGGGCGCGATGAGACAGCGCTTCGTCTTCTTTTGTTTTGTGTTTTTCTTGCTTGTCCATCTCACCGAAGGTTCTATCAAAACCCTCCGGAACGAACATTGGATCGTAGCCGAAGCCTTCCAGACCGCGCGGAGGCCATGCCAGGTCGCCATGGATTTCACCACGGTAGAACTGAGTGTGCCCATCCGGCCATGCCATGCACAGCACAGCAACGAAGTAAGCGGTCCGGTCTGTAGCGTTCGTTTCGGTCAACTTGTCCTGCACGGCCTGCATGGCCACGCCGAAGTCTTTACCTGGCCCAGCCCAACGTGCGGAGTAGATGCCCGGATCACCGTTGAGGCCGTTTACACAAAAACCGCTGTCATCTGCAAGGGCAGGCAGGCCAGTGGCTGTTGCCGCAGCAAGTGCTTTGATTGCAGCGTTTGCTTCAAACGTGTCGCCATCTTCCACTGGCTCTGGCAGATCCAGATCACCAGCAGAGAGAACTTCAAAGCCATGCGTTGCCAGCATGTCCTGAATTTCGCGCAGCTTGCCCTTGTTGTGACTGGCAAGCACGAGCTTGCCAGGTTCCAGGCGGCGGTTTTCTGTTGTGTCTGCCTGCATCAGAGCACCGTCAGCTTTTGCAGCTCAACCAGTTTGGAAATGGACTGTTTTGCAAGACCCATGAGCTGGCCGAGTTCTTCTTCGGAGAATGGCTCACCTTCAGCAGTACCCTGAATTTCAACGATGCCGCCTTTGCCAGTCATGACGAAGTTTGCGTCAGTGTCAGCAGAGGAATCTTCGATATAGTCCAGATCAGCAACCGGAGTACCTTCGTAGATACCGCAGGAGATCGCTGCGATGTGGTCTTTGAGAACCTTATCGGTTTTGACCATGTCGCGCGCTTCCATCCATTTCAGACAGTCGTGCAGAGCGACCCATGCGCCGGTGATGGATGCTGTACGGGTGCCGCCGTCTGCCTGAATGACATCACAGTCAACGGAGATCTGACGCTCGCCCAGTGCACCCAGATCAACAACAGCACGCAGAGAGCGGCCGATGAGACGCTGGATTTCCTGAGTACGGCCAGACTGCTTACCTGCGGAGGATTCACGGCGCATACGGTCATGAGTTGCGCGTGGCAGCATGCCGTATTCTGCAGTTACCCAGCCACGGTTCTGACCACGGAGCCACGGCGGAACACGCTCTTCCAAACTTGCGGTACACAGAACATGGGTATCGCCGAATTTGATCAGGCAGGAGCCTTCGGCATGTTTTGCAACACCGCGCTCCAGGCTGACTGGACGCATTTCTTCTGGTGTACGTTTGGATGGACGGTTCAAGGCAAGCTCCCTCGGGTTGCTTAATAGCTACAAATTCACAAATGGTATTGCGGATCTTTTAGCTGCGGATTGCCGTTAGCGCAAAGGCTGGTTTTGGTTTGAGAGGCTATTTTCTGCTAAAAATGAGTTTTGGCTGTTCAATTGTCCTGTGTTAGGGATTGAATACAGGCTTTGGCCCAAACCTGCTGTTGATGTGGAGTACCGATACCGTGACGAGCGTTCCTCCTTCTGTCCCTCTTGAGGATCTTGATGAACGTTCCCGTGAGGTCTTCCGGCGCATTGTTGAGAACTACCTTGATACCGGCGAACCGTTGGGGTCTCGCAACCTTGCACGTGGGCTTTCGCAGCCTCTGTCTCCGGCCTCTATTCGCAACGTAATGGCAGATCTGGAGCACCATGGGCTGCTCTACTCTCCGCACACCAGTGCCGGACGCTTGCCGACGCAGTCCGGTCTTCGTCTGTTCGTGGATGGTTTTTTGGAAGTTGGCGACCTGACCAAGGAAGAGCGCGAGCAGATTGCCGTTCAGGTGAAGGCTAAAGGTGGTGAGAAAACACCGGAGCAAGTCCTGACCGAAGCCAGTCAGATGCTATCTGGCCTGAGCCGCGGGGCGGGGGTTGTTCTTTCCAACAAGACAGACACCACCCTTCGCCATATCGAGTTTGTGCAGATTGAGCCGCTAAAAGCGCTTGTCGTGCTGGTGAGTGAAGATGGCTCCGTTGAAAACCGTGTTGTCGATCTACCTGCTGGCTTGCCTCCATCTGCGCTGACTGAAGCCTCGAACTACCTCAACTCCATCATCAGAAACCGCACGCTAGCCGATGCACAATCTGAACTTGTTCGGCAGCGAAACGAATTTCAGGCTGAGCTGGATACGCTCACATCCAAAGTAGTCGATGCGGGTGTTGCTGTTTGGGGTGGAGACAAGAATGATCCCGGAACACTGATCGTGCGTGGACGCTCCAACCTGCTGGAAAACGTGGGTGCGAAGGAAGATCTGGAGCGTATTCGCCTGCTATTTGATGATTTGGAAAACAAGAGTGAACTGATCCGCCTGCTTGATCTTGCAAAGGGCGGCGAAGGCGTACGTATTTTTATCGGGTCAGAAAACAAGCTGTTCTCGCTTTCCGGTTCTTCCTTGATCGTGTCTCCATACCGCGATAGTGAACAGCGCGTTGTGGGCGTTCTTGGTGTTATCGGGCCGACTCGTCTCAATTATGCGCGTGTCATTCCCATGGTGGATTACACAGCCCGACTGGTGAGCCGTATGCTCGGTTAAACTACTGGAGTCCCAATTGCTTTCCCTTACAGCTTCTGAACTGGAACGTTATGCCCGCCACATCGTCCTGCGGGATGTTGGTGGCCCGGGACAACAAAAACTAAAAGCTGCGCGTGTTTTGGTGATTGGAGCAGGGGGGCTTGGTGCGCCGGTTCTGCAATACCTGGCGGCGGCTGGCGTTGGCACCATTGGTATTGTTGATGATGACGTTGTTTCGCTGTCTAACCTTCAGCGTCAGATCATCCATGACACGGAGAAGCTTGGCGAGCCTAAGGTTGCCAGTGCGGCGGAGGCGATCGCTCGGCTGAACCCGAATGTGCGCGTTGTTCCGCATCCGACACGCATTAGTGGGCAAAATGCCATGGCGTTGATCAACGACTACCATATCGTTGTTGATGGCTCTGATAACTTTGCCACCCGTTACCTCGTTTCGGATGCGTGTTTTTATGCAGGACGTCCGCTCGTTACCGCTGCTGTGGGCCAGTTTGACGGCTCCGTTACGCTGCTGAAACCATTTGAGCGCGATGACGAGGGCAACTACATCAACCCAACTTATCGCTGCCTGTTCCCCAAACGCCCTGAGGCTGGCTCCATACCAACCTGCACAGAGGCGGGTGTTTTGGGTGCTTTGACAGGCCTGGTTGGCACATTGCAGGCGCTTGAGGTGATCAAGGAAATCGTTGGGTTTGGTGAAGGTCTGGTTGGGCGCTTGTTGCTCGCAGACACACTGAGCATGCATTTTGAGACCATCAAGTACAAACGCTCTACAAAGAACCCGCTCAACGGCGACACTCCAAAAACATGGAGTGAAATGCTGGAAATTGAGCACGGCTGATCCAGCGTAATTGAGTTACAAAAGAAAACGGCGGAGAATTTCTTCCCCACCGATCCCGGCCTTTCCGCCACAGAAGGCCTAGCCTCATTCAGGCAAACCTGTCTCACCAGCATTGCCAGACGCACTGCATTTGCAGCGCACCGAAGAGAGGCTTAGAACGTTTTCGCCAAGCTAAGCTTGAAGGACCGGCCTTTGCCTTCGGTTTCACTCAGATGCGCTGTGTGTTGCTGATCGAAGATATTAGTCACGCTTGCGCGCACTTCTGAGCCTGCAAGGAACCCATCTTCAGGCTTCCAAGCTAAACGCGCACTGTGCAGCGCATAACCTGGCGAAGCATCGTCAGCATCGTTCACGCGGTCCTGTTCTGCGTATAAATCAGAGCGCCAGGAAACATCCAAATTATAGTCGGCAATCTTATATCCTACTGAAAGGAAAAGATTATCTGCCGCTACGCTATCCAGATATTCATCATCAGAAAGGTTGTCACCCCGTGTGACTGAAGCACCTAGATTGCCGTACCAGCTGTCAGAGGAATAACCTGCTTCTAACTCGATGCCTTTGATCCGCGCCTCATCAATAGCAGTTGTGATTGTCTTGCCCGTTGCATGATCGCGAGAGGAATAGAGGTAGTTGTCGATGTTGTTGTAAAAGCCCGTTACTTTGAAGCGAAGGCTATCATTTTCCAACAATACGTCGTTGAATTTAAAGCCTAAGCCAGCTTCAAAATTGTTAGATTTTTCTTTTCCGAGATCGGTAAAGCCATCACCCGAGAAAACTTCATCCAAAACTGGCATGCGTTCTGTGTGTGCAACAGAACCAAAGACATTCAGCCAGTTTGTCAGCTCATAAATTGCTGCAAGTTTTGGAGAATAGGCCCTCTCATCCAAATCTTTACGCAGAGCCACGCCAGTCCCCGGCTTCAGGCGAGAATGGTCAACACGCATTCCAGGAATGAGTGTAAGGCGGTCATGAATTACAAACTCAGCCTGCCCGAACACACCAAGGGCATGTGTTTCACCTTCTGGATGAGATGAGGAGCCCCGCGTTGAGCTTCCATCCGGATTCAGACGCGGGTTAAGACGCTCCTGATATTTCCCTTCCACCCCGTAGGTGAAGTAGGTTTCTACACCTTCGGAAAGCCGAAATTCCGATGTGTTTTCCAGTTTTGCCTGCCAATTGTTGTAGACGTACTCAGCTTCAGTTCCCAAAGGAGCACCAGGACCTGCGCGGAACGTAATATCATCCAAATCACGCTTGGTCTGGCTCCAGGATACCTGCGCTTTTACATCCAACAAATCATTGCCAGAAAAAGCGTTTTCATAAGCAAGCAGTGCCTGTTGTTCGCTTGTTGTTTGGTCTGCATAACCAAATCCGGGACTAAAGGTTGTCTGGTCATATAGGCCATACCCAGACTTATTGACGTTGAAATAGCTTGCAGTAAGAGATTGATCGTTATCGGCACCGAAGCTGTATTTCAGCTTGGCGAGGCCCGAGAGATCTGTCATGCGGGAGTTGCCGAGGTCTGCGCCATCAGCGCCCTCATAATCTCCATCACGGCCATAGTTCAGGTTGACCAATAGCTCCAGATTTTCCAGCGGTCGGGCAGCGACTGTAACTGTGCTTCGCGCACCATTGCCGTTCGAGTCCCACATGGCTTTGGTGCGGACAGCCAGTTTGTCATCTCCCTCCAACAAATCGCTAGCATCTTTCGTGCGCGCACTGACCACACCACCAAGCGCGCCTGCGCTGAACAATGTGGAGGCAGCTGGTCCACGCAGAACCTCGACTTCCTTAAGCAATTCAGAATCGAAGAAGAAAGAGCCTGCACGGTACATCTCGAAGTAGGAGGTGACGCCATCCACTTGAATGATATTACGGTTTTCACCGGAACCGAGAGCAGAACCGATGCCGCGAATATTGATGGACTGCCCCAGCGCATTGTCGGCATTTATAGTGGTGATCCCCGGAACCGCATCGAGGATCTCACCCAATGTGCTTGCTTGGGCTACTTCAATTTGCTCCTGAGAGACTGAAGTCACAGCCTGAGGTGTATCAATCGCCACCTTCTCTTTACCTGCTGAAACAATGATTTCATCCAGCATGGTTGCAGAGCTGTCGGCAGCAACAGGCTGTTTAGCTTCCTGCGCTGAAACAGCCGCAGAAATCAGGGCGAGCGAGAGGGTTGTGCTGGCCAGGAGGGCCGCACGGGAATAGCGCGAAATGGACATGGTCGCCTCAGTCTGAATTTTTATGGGAGTAGCTGGCTGAGACGCTGCTTTGGCTAGCTTGTGTTTGCGTTCTGCAAACGTTGTTTCTATCCGTGTTTTATAAATATGAATATAATAGTCAAGTTTTAAATTGAGGGTTTTTCCCTAGCTGGGGATTGAGTGCATTCATCAGAAAAGCCTCCTTCGCAGGTTCCTGACTGCGAAGGAGGCCAAAAAACGATTGCATCTCCGTTGGTTAATCTGTTTCTTCACGACCACAAGTGCCGATGATCCAGCAGACTGCCGCCCCGATAAGCGCTCCAACTATTGGTGCCAGCCAGAACAACCAAAGCTGGTCCAGTGCCCAACCACCGTTGACAATCGCTGTTGCCGTGGACCGAGCCGGGTTTAAAGATGCACCCGAGATGGGGATCGCGATGATGTGCATGCATGTCAGCATCAGGCCGATGGCAAGCGGAGCGAGGGCTGCGGGTGCTTTTTTGGAGGTTGCACCAATAATAACAATCAGGAACAGCGCTGTGACTGTGATTTCGGTAATGCCGACCGCAATTTCAGAAAAGCCGCCGTTGGAATGCTCTCCATAACCGTTGGAAGCAAAACCCGGAGGGTCACCCGGGCCATGGGCGAGAATGATCCAGAATACAAAGGCTGCTGTTGTGCCGCCAATCACCTGTGCGATGATGTAGGGGACTACATCTGAGGTTGGGAACCGTTTTGCAGCCCAAAGGCCGATGGTCACCGATGGATTGAAATGAGCACCTGACACATTGCCGAATGCGTAAGCCATACAGACAACTGAAAGACCAACTGCAAAGGCAACGCCCAGCAAGCCAGATCCGCCATACCACTCAACCGGTGCATAGGACACCAATGCCCCGCCGCACACAGCGGAGACCAGAGCAAAGGTTCCTACAAATTCTGCGCCTAGCTTCCTCAACATGACACTTCTCCTCATATTGATTTGAGGGAGGTATCACAGTGAGATTTCTAACTTACGTTTAGGGTAACCAGAAATCTAACGATTGCCTTAAGCATGCATTGCTAGATCTTTAGGAGGGCACTAGCATGAATGGAGGCGGAACTTCTTTTTTCTTCATATGGTTAGAAATGTGCCTCAGCCTCTTTCAGCTCGGCACATGCATGCCAATTGGTGATTTTGCATGTGCTGAATATGCCGAGAATGCCAAAGACCGCGAAACTGGAGAAGAGCCAAAAGGCTGAGTTAGCGATACCCGCCGTACTGTTGAAACCAGTTGACTTGGCAATGCGGTCCGCAAGAGCGGGTACCAAACGCTACGGCGAATGTTTGAACCGTTGCCAGAGCAGCAGCCTCATTTTCTTTGTCTTCAACCGGCGTCAAATGAACAGCGGACAGCTTCTGGAGGTAGTACGTCATGAAGTTTGCCTCGACTCGCAAGGAGGGCTGTCACTTACTCAAAATGTCGTTTTAAAACGCAATCATTATACCGTTTCAGGCATTGCAGCTATGTGCGTGAAACGGGCTCAGTGTTGAAGATTCTTCTAAATTGCTAATGCAATAATTTTGCTAGATCACTCTAAAAATAGGAGAAATATCGCGATGAAACGGGCTAGACTTACAGGATAAAACCCTTACCGTAACGGCATAACAGAGAGATTATGCATTAGAAATGCATCTGGAATCTCTAAAATATGCATGGTTGGGGAGGCTGCCTTGAAGCGGTTGTTATCTGTATTGCCCGCACTTTCACTCGCTCTCATTCCGCTGAGTTCAGCACAGGCTGACGCCGAGAAGAAAGTCAGCGTTGAGGATGCGAGAACGTTTATTGAAACCTCCGAAAAAGCCATTCAGGAGATCGGCGAAGAAGCGGGCCGCGTTGCCTGGGTGAATGCCAATTTCATCACCTATGACACCAACTGGCTGAATGCGCTGATGTCGGAGCGCACCACGAAGCTCTACGTTTCTCTTGCCAATCAGACCAAGCAGTATGACGGCCTTGACCTTCCGCCAGACCTTGCTCGGAAAATGAAGCTTTTGAAGCTGAACCTGACATTGCCTGCCCCCGAGAATGACCCTGCCAAGATCAAGAAGCTTGCGCAGATCAATACTGAGATGGAAACCATTTACGGCACGGGCAAGTATGAGATTGATGGCGAGGCGCTGTCTCTTTCCAAGCTCAGCCGCATCATGGCGACAAGTCGTGATTACGATAAGCTGCTGGAAGTCTGGAAAGGCTGGCGCACTGTCTCTCCGCCTATGAAGGACATGTACACCCAGATGGTCGGCATCGCCAACCAGGGTTCCAGTGAGCTGGGCTTTAAAGACACTGGCTCCATGTGGCGTTCCAAATACGACATGGATCCGGATGATTTCCGGCAGGATGTTGATCGCCTCTGGGGTGAAGTGAAGCCGCTTTACGACAGCTTGCATTGTTATGTACGCGATAAGCTGGCAGATCATTACGGAGCCGATAAAGTACCTGCGGACGGGCCAATTCCTGCGCATTTGCTGGGCAATATGTGGGCTCAATCCTGGGGCAACATCTATCCGCTTGTCGCTGCTGATGGGGACGAGCAAGGCTACGACCTGACCAAGTTGCTGGAAAAGCAGAACTATACTCCGCTCAAAATGGTGAAGACGGCGGAAGGGTTCTTCACCTCGCTTGGCTTTGACCCGCTGCCTGAGACGTTTTTTGAGCGCTCGTTGATTACCGAACCGCGTGATCGTGACGTGCAGTGTCATGCATCTGCCTGGAACGTGGATGGCAAGGATGACCTGCGCATCAAAATGTGCACCGAGGTGACGGGTGAGGATTTCAATACCGTTCACCACGAACTGGGTCACAACTTCTACCAGCGCGCCTATAATCACCAGTCGCCGATGTATCAGGATGATCCGAACGACGGATTCCATGAAGCGATTGGCGACATGGTGAGCCTGTCCATTACGCCTAAGTACTTGAAGCAGATCGGCCTTCTGCCGCTTGATGCTTCAGAAGAGGTCAACACCAACATCCTGTTGGCTCAGGCGCTGGACAAGATCGCATTTCTGCCATTTGGCTTGCTGGTGGACCAGTGGCGCTGGAAGGTGTTTAACGGAGAGCTGACTCCAGACACCTATAACGACGGTTGGTGGGACCTTCGCGAGAAGTATCAAGGCGTTGCGGCTCCGGTTGACCGTGCTGCGGATGCGTTTGATCCGGGTGCCAAGTACCACATTCCCAACAACGTGCCGTACACGCGCTATTTCCTGGCGCACATCTTCCAGTTCCAGTTTTACCGTGAGGCTTGTCGCCTTGCAGGATGGGAAGGACCGCTGGCAGCGTGCTCCATCTATGGCAACAAGGAAGTTGGCGAGAAGTTCAACGCGATGTTGGAAACAGGCGCTGCGCTTCCATGGCAGGACAGCCTGGAGGCCTTCACCGGAAGCCGTGAAGCCGACGCGACAGCTATTCTTGAATATTTTGCTCCACTCCAAGCTTATCTGGACGAGCAAAATTCTGGCAAATCCTGCGGCTGGTAGACCAGCAAGGTAATCCTGCCGGCCTTGATGCCCTACAAGTCCGCCGGATATTATCAAACCCCGTCTTTATGGCGGGGTTTGTTTTGTCTGGGGCCTGTCAGCGACAGCTTGGATTCGTTAGAGTTTTGAACGCAGGGAAAACGGAGGCATTGGTCATGAGCGAGGCGCAAAGCATCACTGTTCAAATGAGGGCCCTTACCGTCTCGGACATGCCTTTATTGCATGAATGGCTCAACCAACCCCATCTGCGACCCTTTTATGAGCGTGAGCCCAGCACGCTTGAGCAAGTAACAAAGCGCTATGCGTGCCGCGTTTCAAATAATCATCCAACCAACTGCCTGATCGCGGAGCTTAACGGCGCGCCCTTCGGTTATCTGCAATGGTATCTGAACCGCGACTTTCCAGAGTACGGCACCGGTACAATTGGCATAACAGCTGGTGTTAGCTTCGATTACTACATCGGCGATCCTGCTTCCCTAGGCCAACAACTAGGAACAGTCATGCTGAATGCTGCAGTTGAGCATGTGAAGCCGCTTGTCTGCGCTGAGGATCAGTTCTTTTGCGTTGGTCACCGATCCGAAAACACCTCTGCACTCCACTGCTCTCAACGCGCAGGCTTTCGCTATTGCAAAGACTCCACAGAGGATGGATTGCCCCACGAGCTTTATGTGAGGGATGAGAGATAAGGCTCATAAACCTACTTAAGGTTGTAGAATGAACGTGCTAACTTCAATTCAAACATTGTTTGATTTGAGATTTTCATGGGCGCAGATGATTGGACAGACGAGGAGAATGATCTTCTTGTCGCTGAGTATTTTGAAATGCTGAAGTTGGGGCTTCAAGGTCAGAGTTTCAATAAGGCTGCTCGGCAGAGAGAACTTGCGCGCTCTATTCCAAGGTCGGTGAAAGCCATTGGACGGAAACAGCAGAATGTAAGTGCTATTCTGGAAGACCGCAATCAACTATGGATCACTGGCCTCAGTCCAGCCGAACATTATCAAAAATCTCTCAAAGATGCAGTTCAACGGCACTTAGATGCACGACAACAGGAGGACTTGCAGCAAGTTCCAGAAGAACGAATGGAGCTTGATGAAGGACCTGAGGAGTACATCGCTCCGCCACCGTCCCAAGCTTCGACGATTGAGCTCACCAAGCCTCGCAGTGTGGTTCGTCGGGCTCAAAAGCTGGATTATGCGGAGCGGGATGCGAGCAATCGGGAACTTGGCAAGCTAGGTGAGGCATATGTTGTTCAACTAGAGCAACAACGGCTGAAGAAAGCTGAAAGAACTGACTTAGCCGAGAAAGTCATTTGGGCTTCTGAAGAGGAAGGCGATGGGCTTGGGTATGACATTCGCTCTTACGAAATTGATGGTACTGAGCGGCTCATTGAGGTGAAGACCACGAATGGTGGGCGGGAAACACCGTTTTACATCTCCGAGAATGAACTGAGATTTTCGGAGGATGAGCCGGAGAAGTTTGTGCTTGTCCGTGTCCACAACTTCTTTGAGGAACCCGCTTGTTTCGAGCTGCGCTCGCCTTTGGACCAGAGCCTCTCGCTGAAGCCTGCGGTTTACAAAGCAGTTCCCGAATAAAGAGGACACCCATGCTTTTTCCGTTTGTTATAGGTTGGTCGGCTGAGCAAGTAAGTAGACCTAAAAAATAAGACTTTCTTTCAAGAAAGGCTTCTTTGTGGGGGGCTTGGGTTAGATTTTGTAAGGCAAGCTTGGAACTTGCGGCGGGTTGGCTGAAATCAGGGATCAGCGTACATCAGATAACAATCTCCACTGGCAATTATGTGGTTGTCATCAATTGGAGATTTGGTTTTCATGCTTGCATCCATCTGCTTTCCAACTGCCAGGCGTAGAGGCAGCACGGTCAAACGGCGGGCATCTTTTTTGGTCGCTTGTGCTCCGGCAGTTTTGATGATGACACTCTCTCAGGCGCAGGCTGAGCCGCAAACGCTTTTTTATGGCGGCGATATTCTAACAATGGCCGATGAGAAGGCGGATCGACGCAAAACAATCAAAGCGCTGATTGTTCGAAACGGCGAAATCTCTGAGATCTTCAAGTCGGACGAAGACTACCAAACCTATTTATCCGATAGCGCTGTCACCAAAGTCAATTTGGGTGGGGCAACCTTAATGCCGGGCTTTATTGAGCCACATATGCATATGCCGCTTGTGGTGAACTATGCTGCGGTTGCTGACCTTTCTCCTTGTTTGCCAGAGCCCTACAGCTACCGCACCTATGACAACCAAGTTGACCCGCGTTTTAAAGACAAAACCGTTTGCAAATATGATGGCAGTATTGAGACTGGTTTTGAATGGACTTGGAATGTCCTGAACAGTGCAACCAATCGCTGGGTGCCTTTTGCGCCGGATGGGACGCCCACAAAACAGGCCTGGATTGTGGGGAATGGCATTGATCCTTCACGGTTTGGTGTCACGCCAGATGAGATCCAGCGCGTTGTTGCTTTCCGCTCCCGTCCCGCCGAGGAAATCAGTGAAAGTGTTGAGGGTGCTGATGCGCATCCTGTACTTATTCTGGATCAGTCCGAACACGTTGCCTATGTCAATGGGAATGCGTTTGTTGCTGCCAACATCTGCACTGCCTGGCCTTGTGGGCCGGAGATAAACAGGAACAAGGACATGCCTGCGCCAGACCCTCTTGGCAAATGGCAGATTTATACTGGTCAGGACGGGAACACCTATTACTCCGGCTTATTGCAGGAAGAAGCGGCTTACAGGCCGTTTGTAGCGAAAATTCAGGAGATGGCAGGTGTGCCTGCCAGTAGCCCCTTCTTCTTCATGGATTACGCAGAAGGCCTCAAGGCCGTTGCTCCGGTGGTTGAAAAGATTGCGGCGGCTGGTGTCACGACCATTGTGAATGGTGGTGGCTTCACTGTTCCTATCATTCAGTTCAACAAAGACGTTGCGCTGCATAAAGATGAGGCTGGCAATTTCACAGCCCCGTTTCGTATCCGTACGCTTATTTCGGCTACGGCGATTGATCCCAGTGAGCATAGCAAAACAGCGGTTGAGATTGCCGAGGCGGAGATGACGTCTTTGTGGCCGGAGGAGGTTTTGAGCAATACGACGCTGATAAAGAACACGCAGGGTCGCTACGGTGCGACGGGCATCAAGTTCTGGGCGGATGGTTCAACGCAGGGATGCTCGGCTTATCTCACTCAGGGTTACAACATAAATGGCATTTGCGTGGATGAGGAGAATGGCAAGAAGACTGCCGTTACTGGCTCGCATGGCGCGAACTATCAGTTCTTTATGCCGGATAATGATGAAGAGCCGGATTTGAGCAAGATTGCCGGAGGGGATGGAAGCTTTCTGGCGGCTTTGCAACCCTTCTGGAGCAAAGGCTGGCCTATTCAAATCCACACCAATGGCGACAAGGCGATCAAGGCCGTTGCGATCACCACATTGGGGCTGAGTACCGGGCGGTGCAACGAGTATCCTGTGACGCTTATTCACGCGACTGTTGGAGGGGACCCTGCGACTTCACCCAGTTCAGTTGCGCAGTATTTGTGGGAGCTGACCAAAGTTGCAAGGCGGGTGCATTGCAAAAACGAGGGAGGCCTTCCTCTGAATTTCATCGTGTCACACCTTACCGGTCATGTCGGGTATTGGGGTGGCGGGTTTGTTAGCCTGCTGGATGGTAAGGATCTCAATAGTTTGGGTGCGGACGGAGACCCAAACGGGCGGGCGCCGACGCTGGATGCCACCACGTTGGATGTTCGCGACAACATCCCCTTCACGCTGCACAGTGATGCGCCAATCGCGCCGGTGAATCCGCTTTGGTATGTTGAGCAGATGGTCACTCGCAACACCTGGGTCTATCCAGATATCAAGGGCAGTCAGGTCAAAGATATGCCTGACAGCAAGTGGGCTGGAAACCGGGATGGCCGATCCATCTATGAGAACCTGAAGGGCATCACCGCCGTTGCAGCCGAGCAAACGCTGATTGATGACAAGGTTGGCACGCTGGAGCAGGGCAAAGTGGCTGATCTGGTCATACTCGACAGGAACCCGCTTGATGCAGATAGTGACGTGAACAGCAGTGTCGCCATCAACAAGATCAAGGTTTGCTACACGTATCTGGCAGGTAAGCAGTGGAAGCCAAAGAGCTTTTCTGATGAGGCCTGCGGAAAGATCAAGATAACCGACTAAGGGGTTTGCGCAGAGTATGGCTCGCTTTAAGCTCAGGTGCTGCGGCTCCTTAGATCCGGGGAATGGCTCGCACCTGTAGGTGCTGCTAGGGTCAAATTTACCAAGGCGCTGACCTGCGGGCTTAGTTGCCCGGCCGCAGGCCAGCAGGATGCTCATTTTGTGCTGTGTGCACGGGCGATGACACGGGGTGTTGTGAGATCGCCGGAGCATCGAAAGGCACAGTGCGTGAGTGCGCACGGGCGGGTGGTTGGAACACCCGGTTTTGCGCGCGTGATGGGATTAAGCCGTTTTGCCTGTTTAAGTTTCAGGCAAAGACTGGCTTATTCAAGAAGCGATATTTTGGATTTTTTTGGCTGCGGATGGGCGACCCGCTCCAGTATTCCGCAGGTTTTTCTTAATGCTTCCAGTCGGTCGCGTAAGGCTTGTTGCAGAGTGAACAAAGCATCGCGTTCTCGGCATTCCTTCATCCGCTCATTCAGCACTAATTGCTGCATATAAGCCAGATTTTCCAAATCCGAGACGGCTATGATGACTTCGTCAATTTCGTTTTGAAGCGTGTTTGTGGCGCTACATGCGCATGCGGTGTCGTCCATTCTCAAGGCCCTCGTAGTAGGCTGTTGAAGAACCGCAACGGCAACGAGCTTGTGATGGCCCGCTGGCGAGCGGGAGGTTCACAACCTGACAACGACAGGCGAGTTTATTCCCCCCCGAAGGAGGTATTGTATTCACCGCCCTCCCGCTCATAGCAAAGGGTTTGCGCCCTTAGAAAAAAGGCACAAAAAATCCGCTAGTTAACGGGAGCGGTACCGCGTTGATAGAGGTTGTGAAGCCTCGTTGTTAGGATGGCTGTAGATGCATGCGGTGTCAATGGGGAGTTGTTGCAAGTTGGGGGGGAGGTGTTGCGGAAACACCCCATATCCCGTTTATAGATCAAGCAGGCTATGTTTGGCACTTTCTCTTTTCATCTCGCAGTTGGCGAGCAGCTTCTGCGTCCAACCTCACTGACTTTAACATCGCAATCGGAAAGTGCTTTTCTCTTCCACTCTCAAGATCAGATAAATGAACGCCTTCAGGACTGGCTTTTGCTAAAAAGACACTTGTATTTATTCTGAAACGCCACGTCACAAAGCGATGCTCGAAGCTATATGCATCCAAAACACCCCGATTAAAGCCTAAAGCCTTCCCAGGGTGATCAGTCCATAGCAATACAGCTTCAGGCAGATGAAGATCTTTAAACAGCTGAGGAAGGCTTGGAACGACTTTAGCTCTGGCCAACAACTTTCCCGATCTCCTCTTTGGCAGGTATTGCGTCAACTCAATTAATCGATCGCCCTCAACTAGTTTTTTGCGCCCAAGATACAAGACAAATTTGCACCATTGCTGATATCTAAAACTTTGACGTGGTTCATGAAGTGAAACAGTATTTTTCTTCAGGCAAAGAACCATCTCACCAGATGTCGTCTCAATTAAGTGAGCAGCTCGATATCGGAATCCTAAGTTTAGATCTCGCTCTATGTACTTTGAGATTGGACCATCGTTGGCTGCGTTGTTTAGTTTTGCCAAAGCAACTGCCAGCGAAAATTGCTCATCATTTGGAACAGCCTCAGTAAGCTCCTCTAGGTCTTGAGCTTTCTTGAGCTGATCACGTCGAAGCTTTTCTTTGACGGCAAATGGACTGGATAAGACAATTGCACTTGTGGCAGATGTCACTTCCTTTTCAGGCAAAAGTTGAAGATTTGGATTACAAGCGATCCAAGCAAATGACTTAACATAGTAATGAAATGAGTTGAACGAAACTGGTCTCGTAAAATGTTCTTTTACAATCTCAGATACGCTTTTGTTCCACTCTCTCTGATCTTTAAACCTAACATGCATTTCGAGGCGAGATACTACCTTATCGATCTCTTTTTGGAGAGCTTCTTCTTCTTTTTCAGCCGCAAGCTCGCCTTGCTCTTGCTTTACTTTATGTCTGAAGGCTTGGTCAGCGTACTGGAGCGCTTCTAATCCAGCAGCTTTTGCAGTCTTACTTAAAAGTCGCTCTTCAAAGGCTCTTGTGACCGCAGAAACTGCTTCATCCAGATTTTCAGGAAGCTCAAATCTCTTTCGTAAGTTTAAGGCAACCTCTTCAGGCAGGGTCGAGAAAAAAGCTGACCGTTCTTCTTCCGTGAGTTCGAGGGCATAAAGCTCTTTATCAAGAGCGACTAACTCCGGTGCCCGATTTTGGTATCGGTCTGGCCTTGTAGCTTCTTCTGGATTCTTACGACAGAATTCAGCGCACCGCTCAACGATATCCGCTAGCTCTGGAATACCGAGAGCACGAGCTCCCCTTGCTGCTCCCTCAAGATTTTGCTCCAGTAGTTCAAAGCTATTATGAATAAACTGACTGTTCCCTCCGTTTTTTACTTGAGCTACATAAAAATCAAGATGGTACAAATCACTGTATTCATTCAATAAATTATCTGGGGAATAACCTGCTTCGAATAACCGTCGAACGTATTGAACCAGTGAACAGATAGGCTGATAGATTTCTTGTTGAAGTGCCATTTCTGGTAAGATCAAGGGCAATGATGGATCATTGGGATTGTACTTTGACTTAATCATTACTCGCCGACCTATCGAAAGCATTATTCCTGTAGGAGCCAACGCTCCATAAAATCTCACAGTGTTCCTAGCACTACTCTCATTGGTTGTTAAGTTCGCATAGGCATTCAATAGTTTGCTTTCTGGATCCCGGCTCGGAGGCCGGGAAGACACCGAGGGGTGGCGCGCTGGGTGGTTGAGAGGTTTTGTTTGCGGGTGTGGTTTGTGGAGGACGTTGAGGGTGCGTGAGGTTTGTTGGGTCCCGCATCAAGTGCGGGATGACGGTGTTGGGGTGTGGCGTTGCTTTGCCCTTTGGCGTCATCCTGGACGAGCGGAGCGGGGATCCGGGATCCAGAGCTGCTGGGGAGTGCGGGCGATAAGAGCAGCTGAGTGTGAGGTGGCGCCTCATGGGTCCCGGCTCGGGGGCCGGGAAGACACCGGGGGTGGTGTCGTATGACTTTGAAACATCATACATCTACGATATCAACAGTGAGCAAAACGGACGCTGGCCAATAACTAACTGATGTATTTCCTAAACGACAATCATATGATTACGTGAAAGCACTTATGGCAATAGGCATTTCAGAACTCAAAACTGTCTCAGCGTTGCAATTCGACCAACTACAAAGCTTGCATACTGGAACACTTCTTACTCGCCTTAAAGCTTTGAGAAGTTTGCATGAATGCGAGGAGCAGGCTGACTGGACTAACGAGGAAAAACTAGCCGTGCGCTCAAGCGGACTTATTGCTTTCAAGTCGGAAGAGAACTGGAAACTCGCCTTTGCGGACGTGAAAGCCGTTCTGGCAACACGTGAGCACATTCCGAGAGGTGCTAAACAAGCTCGACAGGAAAGAGCTCAGCAAAAGCAACGCCAATAGCTACTTAATAGGCGCCAGCCTCGAAAATCCGAGACTGGCTGATCTGACAGGATGCAGAAGCGCTAGTGCGCCTCTTCCCAGTTGGTGGCGGCTTCGGCTTCCACTTTAAGGGGGACCGAGAGCTGGAGGGCGGGTTCTGTTGCTTTTTCCATGGTGGTGATGACGAGTTTTTTGGTCTCGTCCACCTGATCCTCAGGCAGTTCAAAGATCAATTCATCGTGCACCTGCAGAAGCATTTGCGCATCCAGATTTGCCGTTTCCAGAACCTCGTCCATACGCACCATGGCACGGCGGATGATATCTGCCGCTGAGCCCTGAATTGGGGCGTTGATGGCTGCGCGCTCGTAGAACTGGCGCATGTTCGGGTTTTTAGTGTTTACATCCGGGTAGTGGGCGCGGCGGCCAAAGATGGTTTCGACGTAACCGTTTGCATGGACAAACTTTTTGGTTTCTTCCATGTACTCTTTGATGCCGGGGAAGCGCTCAAAATACGTTTTAATGTAATCACCGGCTTCACCACGACCAATGCCCAGCTGGTTCGCAAGGCCGAACGCGGAAATGCCGTAGATGATGCCGAAGTTGATGGCTTTTGCACGGCGGCGAACGCTTGGATCCATGCCCTCAATCGGCACACCAAACATCTCGCTTGCTGTCATGGCGTGAATGTCGAGCCCATCAGCAAACGCCTGTTTGAGCTGCGGAATATCGGCCATGTGGGCGAGCACGCGCAGTTCGATCTGGCTGTAATCGGCAGAAATGAGCTTTTTGCCCTTCCCAGAGATAAACGCCTGACGGATTTTGCGGCCTTCAGAGGTTCTGATCGGGATGTTCTGGATGTTTGGCTCGGAGGAGGATAAACGGCCCGTGGAGGTGGACGCCAGCGAGAACGAGGTGTGGACGCGGCCCGTCTCCTGATTGATGAAGCTTGGCAGAGCGTCGGTGTAGGTGGATTTCAGCTTGCTGAGCTGGCGCCACTCTACAATTTTGCTAGGCAGCTCATGGCCTTGTGCGGCGAGATCATCCAGCACGGAAGCCGAAGTGGACCAGGCACCGGTTTTGGTTTTTTTGCCACCTGGAAGACCCATTTTGCCAAACAGGATTTCACCCAGCTGCTTTGGCGAGCCGACGTTGAAGATTTCGCCAGCTTTATCGTGGATCTCAGCTTCCAGCGCGGCTGCGCCTTGGGCAAACTCGCCGGAGAGCAAAGAGAGCATTTGACGGTCGATGGAGATGCCGCGGCGCTCCATTTTAGCCAGCGTGGCCACCATTGGGCGTTCCAGACGCTCATAAACCACGGTCATTTCCTCAGCAGCGAGGCGTGGTTTGAGGATTTTCCAGAGACGCAGGGTGACGTCTGCATCTTCGGCCGCATAGGAGGTGGCTTTGTCCAGCGGCACCTTGTCGAAGGAGATCTGCGATTTGCCGGAGCCGCACACTTCCTTGAACGGAATTGGCGTGTGGTTGAGCCAGCGCTGGGAGAGCTCGTCCATGCCATTGCCGCCCATGCCCGCGTCGAGCGCGTAGGAGAGCAGCATGGTGTCGTCAAACGGTGCCATTTCCACGCCGTAACGCTTGAGCACGAGCCAGTCGTACTTCATGTTCTGCGCGATTTTGAGGACAGCCGGGTCTTCCAGCATTGGCTTGAGCAGGGCAACAGCTTCGTTTAGCGGGATCTGGCCTTCCAGCAGCGCACCGCCGCTGAAGAGATCGCCTTCGCCATCCACATGGGCCAGCGGGATGTAACAGGCTTTGCCCGGAGTGCAGGAGAGGGAAACGCCAACAAGGCCAGCTTCCATGGCGTTGAGGGCATCTGTCTCAGTGTCCACAGCCACATAGCCCACTTCATAGGCCTGCGCTATCCACTCTTTGAGGCGCTCAGTGGTAGAAACTGTTTCGTATGCGGAATTATCTATAGGCAGCGCAGATATTTCAGCTGCAACTTTCTCTGCCAGAGGGGCGGCGGTCCATGCTTTACCCTCAAGTTCTCCCGCAGAATCCTCAGCTTGTTCTGCCGGTTTTGCAGTGCTTTCCCAGCCTTCAATCACGGGCTCAATCGGCTCAATGTTTTCCAACACAGCGCCGGTTTTATCTGCCACTTTTTTGGTGAGGCTGGTGAAGCCCATGGCTTTGAGGAAGCCGACAGCCTGTGCGCCATCCACATCACACACGGTGAAGTCTTCGACCGGAGTTTCAACCGGCACAGCCTCTTCCAGCTGCACGAGGCGCTTGGAAATGCGGGCTTGCTCGGCGAACTCGATGAGGTTCTCGCGGCGCTTCTTCTGCTTGATGGTGTCGGCTTGTGCCAGAAGGCTATCCAGATCGCCAAACTCGTTGATGAGCAGAGCGGCGGTTTTGAGGCCGATGCCTGGGACGCCGGGCACGTTATCGACGCTATCGCCCGCCAGCGACTGCACTTCGACGACCTTTTCCGGACCAACGCCAAATTTTTCGAAGACCTCTGGCTTGCCGATGATTTTGTTTTTCATGGTATCGACCATGCCGATCTTATCGGTGACAAGCTGCATCAGGTCTTTATCGCCAGAGACGATGGTAACGCGGGCACCTTGTGCGGCGGCCTGACGGGCGTAGGTGGCGATCAGGTCATCGGCCTCATATCCCTGCTGCTCAATGGCAGGCACGCCGAATGCGCGCGTTGCCTGACGGATCAAGCCAAACTGCGGGCGCAGATCTTCTGGCGGCGGCGGGCGGTGGGCCTTGTATTCCGGGTAGAAGTCATTGCGGAACGTTTTGCCGGACTTATCGAAGATCACGGCGAAGTGGGTTGGCTCATCACCAGTTTCTTTGGTGGGGCCTTCCTGCATCATCTTCCAGAGCATGTTGCAGAAGCCGGAAACCGCGCCAACGGGTAGTCCGTCGGGCTTGCGAGTAAGCGGCGGCAGCGCATGATATGCGCGGAAAATGAAGGTAGAGCCATCGATCAGGATGAGGTGATCGTTCTCTGTGAGAGCTGGTGCAATGGATTGTGTCGACATGAGCGGGATCATGCCCGCCTTGGGCCGACAAAGAAAGAGGAATTAACCCTTTTTCAATGATGTTTTAGCGGAGGGTGAGTTTGGAACGGCCTCTGGCTACTTAGCTTTCAACTTCCACCTAACAAAAATGAAGTTACTCTGACTAATCCTGCTGTTCCAACAGATCTAATGCCTCCAGAATTGCTGATCGTGTATCCTTCGTGGCTGTGCTTGGTAATCCACCTTCAATCGAGAGCATAGCCAGGCCGTGTACGGCCCCCCACGCAAGCAGGGACTTAGCTGGGATTTCAGTGTGTTTTTCATCTTCAACAGCATCGTTAAGCAATAGGCGCGTCATGCGTGCCTCTGCTTCGACTAAATCTACATCTGTCTCATCCAACAATGCCGTACGAAACATTGTTTTGAACTTGGCAGGCTCAGAAAGAGCAAAGTCCAGATAGGCCTGCCCCTTAGCGGAAAATACCGAGAGCCCCGCATTGCGTGCTTCAGTGGCTGCTGTTTCCATATGCTCTGCCATTCCGCGATGTGCGCGGACGGCAACTGCCGTCATCACAGCCCGCTTGTCTTTAAAGTGCCTGAAAGCCGCAGCAGAGGAAACACCTGCATTTTTGGCAGCAGCCCGTAAGCTCACCCCCTCAGGCCCTTTTTCAGGCAACTGAGCTTCGACAGCATCCAGAAGCGCCTCATGCAATCGTCCATGATGATATTCTGATGTGCCCGGAGTTTGTTTTTCTTGCCTCGATGTTACCATTGATAACTTTCCACTTGACCAGATAGCCTCAACCAATGTTACCATCGATAACATATTTGAAATCTGGAGAATTACTCATGAATTCTGTTTTAATTTCCGGTGCCTCCAAAGGGCTGGGTGCCGCAATGTTAAAAGCTTTTACAACAAACGGATGGCAAGCGATTGGTACATCTCGCCAAGGAGGCACTTTAGAAGAACTTGATGTGTGCGACGAAGATTCTGTGATTGCACTTCACAACCGCATTAACCTTGTCCCCGACTGTTTGATATTGAATGCGGGTTCTGGCATCGCTGGCCCTATTGAAATGACAGCTGCTTCTGAAGCCGTTCGACAGATCGATACCAACCTACTCGGCGTTGATAGAATGGTACGCGCCTTTCTTCCTGATATGCGAAAAAGGCGAGCAGGAACGATTGTAATTATTGGCTCTATTGCATCACGGCTCCCAATCCCTTTTCAAGCACTTTACAGTGCATCAAAAGCTGCGATTGCTAATTATGCGGCGGCCTTATCAATGGAGGTCGCCACTTTTGGACTCCACGTTATACTGGTGGAACCGGGAGATCATCGAACTGACTTTGGTGCAGCGAGAAGGCGAAGTCCATCCGACAACGACCCTTACGAACCTTCCACAACACGTGCGATTAATAGTATGGCGAGAAGCGAAGAAAGCGGAAATGACCCGGAGCGATTTGCAAATTTAGTCGTTCGTGCTTGCATGTCAGACAAGCCTCCACACCGCCTTACAGTTTCAACTTTTTCAGAGCGTATGCTTTTGATTTTATCAGCAATTTTGCCCCAACGAATGATGTTGAAGGCTACACGAAGAGCATTCTGTCGGGCATAGAAGTCCAATGTAATTTAGGCGCTCCCAAAATGAACACCCGGCACGGAGTACACTATGTGTTTACTTATGACCTTCCTACGGCTTCTCACCCTGCCTAATGGGTTCCACGGGCTCTAAATAAGGCATGAAACCGGATTGGTTGTTGCGGATGGTTGGTTTGTATTTGCCTTCCGGACAGATAAAAATCAGCTCATCCTGAATACGGATTTGCTGGCATTCTTCATTGAGCTCATAGACAAAGCCGTTGTTGTCACCGCTGAAGTAATAGTCGTTGGTGGCTGGCTCTTTTCCCGCCTCTGCTTTGTCAGCGCCATGTACGGATTTGTTGCAAAGATCGCGGATCTTATCGCGGTATTGAGAGCCGCCCAGATCAGCGATGCCCTCACGCTTCATGTGCTCCTCCTCGCACTCCGCAACTTCGGCGGATGTGGCTTGTTTTGGGGGAGGCGGGGTTTCCTGCGCCTGGGCTGTGAGTATGCCAGCGCCTGTGATGAAGGTCAGGATGGCCAGTGATCTGAGTGAGTTGCTGAGAAGCTGTGCTGTGGTGGAGTAACTCATCTTGAGCTCCCTCCGTTTTCTACTGCTGAAAGGGCGGGCAGGCTGAAGCGCTCAGCCCCCTCAGGAGGATTGAAGCGGAAGTCTTCTGAATTGAGCTGAGGTTCAAGGTTCCACCCTCGATAGGACAGGTGTGTTTGAGGCAAACCAACAAGGTCCTTATAAGTGATAATAAGATAACCGGGCAGGCCGCTGTCTTCGTAGACCCACAACTGCCAATCTACCTGATCGTTAAAGAAGGCAAGATGATGGGCAACCCCTTCTGGCAGAACCTCACGCCCGACGTAGACGGACTTCGTTATCAGGTCATCAAGCATCTGGCCCAGTTCCGGGTTGGCCAAATCAATGCCGGGCAATGTGAGCTGAAAGTCACTGCGTAGTACCTCAATAAATTCCGAGGAAGTTCCAGTAAAATCACCCTGAGTGTAGATGTTCCGCGTTTTGTCGAAATAAGTGATGATGCCGTCATCAAGATAGATTTCACTCATCCCGTTGGGGCGTGGGAGATCAATTTTCAGATCACCATGCCCAAGAATGTTGACCGTGTATTCGAACACAAAGTTTAGCGGCACCCTGTCTTTAAAGATGCGCTCCTCGCTCGCGTAGACGGTAAAGCTCATGGCTTTGATTTCGCTGAACTTCTCGATGGTCTTATTGAGGATTTGACGTGCTTTATCTTCTTTTTGCGCAACAGCGGGGTGGGGGCGTAGCTCCAGCCAGCCGATGGCCACGAGAATGAAGAGAAGCGGCAGAACCCTGAGAGCCCCGAGTTTCATGGAGATACGTTCCTTGATCTTGTCACACCGTTTGCTTCCGCAAAGCCTAAGCAAAGACCGGAAAGACCTTCTGAACCCAACCACTAAAATTGGCGCTTGCTGAACATGCATGCAAAAAGCCCCCGAAAGCAGAGGCTTCGGGGGCTCAGGCAGATCAGCGGTTTTGTGCAGATATCAGGTTGGTGACGGTGCAGGGCTCTTGGCGCGCGGCATTTCCGCGATGTAGGCCCATGCCGGACGTTTGAACAGGAACTGGCCGTAACCTACTTTGGTGATCAGCCAGAACAGGATCATCGGTGCGATGGTTGCGGTGCACGTGACGATCAACGAGATCACGCCCGCATCCTGAATGATGCCCAGTTTGAGCAAGATTGTGCGCGAGACAGCCATGGGGAAGAAGAAGGACAGGTAGATCACGATGGAGTTTTTGCCCATATAGCGCAGCAGATCCAGCGCCTTGACCTTGGAGAGCAGGGCGGAAACGGTGATCACCGCCAATGCGCCCAAACCGCCCAAAGCAAGCGAGGCAAATGGCAGGTCGGCATAGCCGTAGCCAACGAACAGGCCGTTGACGACGGCCCAGACAAACACAAAGGCCAAGCCTTTCAGCACATTCTCACGCACCCAGTCAGCAATGACGAAGATCTTTTGCGCAAAAATGTAACCGGCGAAAAAGAACACGAAGCGAGCGGCTGTTTCGTCAATCAGCACCGAGCCGGTGTGCAACGCACTGATTTGCAGGCCAGCAGCGACCAGCAAGGTCACTTGCCATGGCACTTTTAGTGAGTGCAGCAGTTTGGTGATGACGAAGAAAACGGGCAGGGCGTAGATGAACCAGAGAGTTCCAAATGGCTGCACGAAGGCGAGCGCGTAGTGCATCAACACACCATCCCAGCCGAACTCTGCTGCGAAGGATGGTGCCTTCATTCCAAACTGGATCGTAAGCCAGAGAATGTAGAAGTAGAAGAAATGAACGACTTTACGGTCCAGATACAGGCGCCAGTCCCGATCCAGCGTTAAAGCGAGGAATAAGCCGGAGATCATGAAAAAGTCCGGCATACGGAAGGGCTTAGCAAAGGCAACGATGTCGCCCATGAACCCCATTTCGCCAATGGCACTTCCAACCCCAAGGGTTGAATGCATCATCACCACGAGAAAGATGCAAAAGCCTTTCGCGTAGTCGACCCAATCCACACGACTGGAGGTTTGGTGCGCCGCCATGTAATACCGCCCATAAATTTACTAATTAATTCGTGCAATCATAAGTTTTAAGGGATGCGAATACTAGCGGCATCTCTTCAACTTTAATTGTTGGTTACCGCGCCTGATTGCCAAAGGGCCACCTGAGACTTTGCAACACAGCCTGATGTTATGGCTTGTATCTTTATGACCTAAGGTAATGTTAGTTTTTATGCGCCTAGGATACATATAGTTCCACCAGATATTCTGGAGATGCAATTGCTTAGGTATTTTAAGACGTTATGCGCTGTTGCAGTTTTAGTCATCGCTCCACAGCCCTTAAGCGCTCAGGAGGCCACAAGCCCGCCGGAGTTGCTCATGAAAATCTGGAATGGGCCGGACTTTGATGCCGATGACTTTGCGCCCGAAGTCTATAAGAAGATCCCGAAAGAACTTCTCGTCTCCATTCTCTCACAACAACGTTCTATCTATGGCCCCGCACTTCATGTTGAAGCGACCAAGGATCCGCACAAGTTTCTTGTTGAGACGAAATCCTACAGGATTCCAACGCTTTTGAAGCAGAATAAGACTGGTCAGCTGACGGGACTGCTGTTTCGCTTTGCGTTTGTGAAGGATGTGAAACACGAAGACCTGCTGGAACACATGAAACAGCAGACCGCGACGCAGAGCTTTTTGCTGATGCAGAACGGAAAGGTGCATGCTGAGAACAACAGTGATGCACAACTGGCCGTCGGATCTGCCTTCAAGCTTTATGTGCTGGACCAAGTGGCGCAGCGGGTCAGGGACGGGGACCTGAGCTGGCAAGACAAAGTCACGCTGGAGCAACGGCATATCTCGTATCCCGGTGGCACAATGCAAAATGAGCCGGTTGGCAAGAAGTTTGTTTTGCTGGACGTGGCGCGCAACATGATCGAGATCTCCGACAACACGGCCACAGACTTGCTGATGGATTTGGTGGGGCAGGAAAGTGTGATGTTGCCGGGAGAAAGTTCACCGGCTCTTACGACGCAGCAGCTGTTTCACCTGAAAGCGGATGAGCAAGCTGCAGAAGCTTATCGCCAAGCAGGGCCAGAGGAGCGGGCGCGGATTCTTGCTGTCTTACCCGCTCAACTTCCACCGATCGACAAGGTTTCTGTGCCTTTGACAGAGGGAGTTGAGTGGTACATCTCGAACCGCGAGTTGTGCAAGATTGTGACAGAAGTGAAGGACATCAAGGGAGTTTTCGTAAACCCGGGTGTGGCCGAACCGGATAACTGGGCGTCTTATGCTTATAAGGGCGGCAGTGAGATTGGCGTGCTCAACATGACGTATGCGCTGGAGGACAATGACGGAAACAACTGGTGCTTCTCCACCACCTGGAATGCAAAGCAGGAGCTGAACGTCACTTACCTGATCGCGCTGGTCGCAACGTTGCTGGAGAGCCCTGAGGCAGTTCAGGCGGCTCTCCGTTAAACTTGGCAGGGTTTAGCGACGCTTGTCGTCGTCAGAGGACCATGGGCTGATCTGGTCCGGGTCATTGGAACGAGGATGGGAAGGGTCATCATCCTGCTCTGTATGACGGGAGGAGCTCCACTCATCTTCATTCAGGTCCACAGTGCCATCGCGGCGACGGTAACCCGGATTGACGTTGAGGTTCTGCACCTTCACGTGGCGCGCCAGATAGTTGCCAATCACCTCACGCAGTGGCGGGATGAAGAGCAGAAGGCCGATTGCGTCTGTAAAGAAGCCTGGAATCAACAGCATGAGGCCTGCAAACACGATCATCGCGCCGTGCATCATCTCATGACTTGGAACCCGTCCTGAGTCCATTTCAGAACGCATGCGCATGAGCAAAGACAGCCCCTGCTGGCGCAGCATATAGGTGCCGGCAGCTGCGGAAGCTACAGTCAACAGGATTGTTGGAATTGCCCCGATAACACTTCCAACCTCAATAAAGAGATAGATCTCAATGGTTGGTAGCAGAATGAAACAGGCAAGAATGATAAGTCCGAGTGGCATAGCGTCCGCGTAGGTTTAGGTTTATTTTGCTTTTTGATCACTTCTTTTTGAAGCGATCTTACTTATAGTGGGTGATCTTCACAGAATTGCAATGACTGATTTTAGCTTATACTTGCGTGGTAAGACTTTAAAAAGGCGTTGGGATGGACACGAAATAGCTGGATGTTGCTGATAGAAACCTTAAATTAGTGACAGAGCCTGTAAAAATGCGCTAGAGCACATTATCTAGATATCTAATGCATTTGATCATCGGCGCCTGGCAGCCCACGAGTAAAGGACCGGTCGGTACTCGGAATGAACGAAATATTCGACGTCTACAACATAATCTTCCTTATTGCGGCAGTTGTTATTTTCCTGCGGTTACGCTCCGTTTTGGGCAATCGCACCGGTAACGAGCGTCAACCATTTGACCCGTATTCTGCTCAGCAAAAACAAGACTCTCAAAAGACTCAGGCTCCTGAGAATGAGGACAATGTTATTCCTCTTCCAGGCAGTGAGCATGTTCAACATGACCCTGAGCGCGCAGAGCGTGAAGCTCGCGAACAGATTGAGGCTGAGATCGACAAGCTTGCCAAAAAAGGCAGTGAGTTGAATCACGGCCTGCGGGAAATCTGGAAAGCTGAGCCGTCTTTCAATCCAAAAGAGTTTGCGGAAGGTGCACGCGGCGCTTACGAAATCATTTTGATGTCGTTTGCGCAGGGTGATCGCCGCACGCTCAAAGAGCTTCTTTCTCCTGAAGTGTTCAGTGGTTTCTCTGCTGCGATTGATGACCGGGAAAGCCGCAATGAGCGTGTTGAGTCCACCTTTGTGGGCATCGACAAAGCTGACATTGTGGAAGCGGTCTTCAACGACAAAGACAAGCTTGCTGAAGTGACTGTTCGCTTCAAGGGTCAGCTGATCACCGCGACACGGGATTCTGAAAACCGCATTGTGGATGGTGACCCAACCGCAGTGAGTGACCTGACTGACATCTGGACCTTCGCTCGCGTAACTGGTGAGAACGATCCAAACTGGAAGCTGGTTGCAACTGAATCTGCATGACGTTTTCTTTCTTTCGCGACGCTATGAGTTTCATTATGGCACTCAGCGTCGCGGCGGGGATAAGTTCTGCTGCTGTAGCTGGAAACACCCTTACAAAAGACCATAGGACCATGCGAAGCGCGAAGCTCTCCGGGCCACTTGATCCCAACGAAATCGACGGATGGGCTGCAGATGATCATTCTGCGGCCCTTTCCGCATTTGTGGCTCACTGCGAGGCGAGCGAGGGCCGAACGCTGCCGACAAAGGCGTTTGGCATTAGCGACGCAAAATTACGCGCTATCTGCGCAAAATCGCGCAAAATCGACGTAAATAACGCAAGTGATGCAAAAACCTTTTTAGAACAGAACTTTACGCTTCAGCGCGTAGAGGACGACGGGTTTGTGACCGGCTACTACATGCCAGAGCTGGAAGGCTCACTTGTTCGCACTGACGAGTTTGTTGTTCCCCTTCATGCCTATCCCAAAGGCCTGAAGGTGATGCCGACACGCGGCGATGTGATGGACGGTGCACTGGATGGAATGGGCCTTGAAGTGCTGTGGGTGAAAGACCCGATAGATGCATTTTTTACAGCTGTTCAGGGTTCTGCCCGTGTTCGTCTGCCCGATGGCGAGTTGCGGCGTTTAGCTTTTGCAGGCAAGTCTGGTCATGAGTACACCGCGATTGGCCGTGTGCTCATAGAGCAGGGCGAAATCTCCAGAGATAACATGGGCATGGACGCGCTTCGTGCCTGGTTATCCAAAAACCCATCCCAGCAAAAAGACGTGTTTCGGCACAATAAATCCTACATCTTCTTTGAGTTACAATCTGCGCAAGACACTGAGATTGCAGCCATTGGAGGGGCAGGAACAGCCCTGACGGACCTGAGATCACTGGCAATTGATGATGATCTGCACACTTATGGCAGTTTAATTTTTGTCTCTAGTGAGTTAAGGACCTACGACACATCAGGTGATCGCTTCGCCAAACTAATGGTTGCTCAGGATACCGGGTCAGCCATCAAAGGCCCCGCGCGTGGCGATATCTATGTAGGAAGTGGTGCAGAGGCAGGTGCCGTTGCCGGGAATATCCGTCACCGTGCGGAATTCTATCTCCTTGTTCCAAAATAATAAATGATCGTGGACGGATCGGATAGATGACGAATGGTGATCGCGCAAAGCGAGCCAAAACAAAGCAGCTGAGCGAAGCAGACAAGCGCTTGTGGGACAGGGTGAAAGCCACTCTGACGCCTATTCATCAAGAGCGCCTTTCTGATATGCTGGAAGACACGACGCAGCTTTCCGAGCCGGATCAGTCCCTTATGCACGCTCAAAGCGCTGAGGTGTCTCAGCCTGAGCTTAAGCCGCAGCTGACCTCTCCACCGAAGCCTCAGGCCAAAAAGTCTCGCGGTTCCAAAGGGAAGACCGCGCCAGACTACAGCCCGCCCAAGCCTGTTGTTCCTGCGATGCCTCCGCTTTCGCCGCTCAATAAGAAAGAGCGCAAAAAAGTTGTCCGCGGGGGCAAGGGCTATATTGATGCGCGCATCGATCTTCATGGTTTGACGCAGTATCAGGCGCATCAACGCTTAACCTCGTTCATCTATCAAGCGCAGGCCATGGGCTACTCCCTCGTGCTTGTGATCACCGGTAAGGGACTTGACTATTCAAGTAGCCCCTATGGCGATGATCGTGGTGTGTTGCGCAGAATGGTACCGCAGTGGCTTTCTCTTCCTGATATGCGCAGCTGTGTGGTAGGCTTCGACCAAGCTCATGTTTCGCATGGGGGCAGCGGTGCGATTTACGTTCGCATTCGTAAGCGCAAAAAATAAGGCAGGAATTTCAGTAAGATGACGCCTTTTGGAGCCAAGGTTAGAGAGCTGCGGGCTAAGCAGAAGATTACTCTGAAGGAAATGGCGGAAGCGCTTTCGGTTTCCTCTGCCTACCTGAGTGCGCTTGAACATGGCAAGCGCGGTACTCCAACCTGGTACATGGTTCAGCGCATGATCACCTACTTCAATGTGATTTGGGATGAAGCTGAAGAACTTCAAAGACTTGCGGAACTTTCCAACCCAAAAATCACCATCGATACTGGTGGCCTGACACCCCGGGCGACTGAGCTGACGAACATGCTTGCCTCGAAGATCAATGGACTCTCAGAGGAATCCCTGGAGCACCTCATTCATCAACTAAGAGTGGTTAGCTCTCGCGACAATATCTAGTCTAAGCCGACAAAGCTCTGTAAAGTCAGTCTGCTGACTTTTGAAGTGGACTGCTGATATGACGCCTGAAGAACTCAAAGTAGATCAACTGGTTGATCCCCAATCCCTTCTCAACGAACTCAAAGAGCTGGTTGAGAAGCATGATGGCGACGGCAACAGCTTTAAGCTGCGCAGCGATGTTTTGACAAAGCTGAAAGCCACGCACAAAGCAGCCTTTAAAGAGATTGAAAAGCTCCTGATGGAAGACGGGCAGGGCCGGCGGTGTTCCGAGCGTTTGTCTTGCGTGCAGGATATGCTCATTCAGGTGATCTATGAGTTCGCGGTTACCTATGTTTATCCCGTTGAAAATCCAACAAAATCCGAGCGCATCAGCATCATAGCTGTTGGAGGTTATGGGCGTGGAACGATGGCTCCGCACTCTGACGTGGATCTGCTGTTTCTCTGGCCGTACAAGCAAACGCCCTGGGGTGATCAGGTTGTTGAATTCATCCTCTACATGCTTTGGGACATGGGCCTGAAGGTCGGTCATTCCACGCGCAACCTTGATGAGACAATCAAGCAGTGCCGCGAAGATATGACCGTTCGCACAGCTGTTTTGGAAGCGCGTTATGTTTGGGGTGATCTTGATCTTTTCCAAGAGCTTACCAAGCGCTTCGATAAGGAAATCGTTTCCGGTACAGGACCGGATTTCATCGCCGCCAAGCTTGCTGAACGAGATGACCGTCATGAACGCCACGGCGCGTCCCGCTACCTTGTTGAACCCAATGTCAAAGAAGGCAAAGGCGGGATGCGTGATCTGAACACGCTGTTCTGGATCGCCAAGTATTTTTATCGCGTTCCCAGTGGCTTAGGGCTGGTTGAAAAGGGTGTCTTCTCGCGGCGTGTATTGAATCGGTTCCGAAAGAGTCAGGATTTTCTCTGGGCTGTCCGATGTCATCTGCATTTTTTAACGAACCGTCCTGAAGAACGCTTGAGCTTTGATGTTCAACGGGAAATTGCTGACCGCCTCGGTTACATGGACCATCCCGGTATGCGGGCTGTTGAGCGGTTCATGAAGCACTACTTCCTTGTTGCGAAGGATGTTGGTGATCTGACACGCATTTTTGCGGCTGCGCTTGAAGAGCAACATGTGAAATCCGCCCCGAGCATTTCGCGGTTCCTTGGCAGTTTTGTTCCGGGAAGTAAGCATAAGCGGCGATCTATCAAAGGAACCAAGGACTTCCTTGTCGAGAACGGGCGCATTATTGCGGCGAAGCCGGATGTCTTTGAGAAAGATCCGGTCAATGTGATCCGTGTGTTTTATCTGATCGACAAAACCAATTTGGATATGCATCCGGAATTGCTGAAACTGGTTCGTCGATCCAGGCGGCTGATCAATGCGGAATTCCGCAAGAATGAACAAGCGAATCGGCTGTTCCTGAAGGTTCTGACAAGCCGCAGTGATCCGGAAACCGTTTTGCGTGCGATGAACGAGTCGTCCATCCTTGGCCAGTTCCTGCCGGAGTTCCGGAAGGTCGTCGCCATGATGCAGTTCAACATGTATCATCACTACACTGTCGACGAACACCTCATCCGATCAGTTGGCGTTCTTTCTGAAATTGAGCGCGGGATGGGTGGTGATAGTCATCCATTAGCAACGGATCTGATCAAGTCAGTTCACAGCCGAAAAGTCCTTTATGTTGCAATGCTTTTGCATGATGTGGCGAAGGGACGGCCAGAGGATCATTCTATTGCAGGCGCCAAGATTGCGCGGAAGATTTGCCCGCGTCTGGGTCTTTCTCCAGCAGAGACTGATACGGTCGCCTGGCTCATCGAGCAGCATCTGGAAATGAGCACTGTTGCACAGTCTCGCGACTTGAGTGATCCGAAAACCATCAAGGATTTCTGCCGTAAAGTGCAGAGTCTGGAGCGTTTGCAGCTCCTATTGATTTTGACGGTTGCGGACATTCGGGCAGTGGGTCCGAATGTGTTTAATGGCTGGAAAGGGCAGTTGCTGCGCACGCTCTATTATGAGAGCGAGACGATCCTCAGCGGTGGTCATGGCCGTATGAGCCAACAGCAACGTGTTGACCATGCGAAGCAAGAGCTGGCAGAAGAGCTGGTAGGCTGGACTGATGAGGAGCTGGATAATTACCTCAATCGCCACTATCCGGCCTATTGGCTGCGCGTTGATCTGAAGAGCAAGATCAACCATGCGAACTTAATCCGCAAAACGGACAAGGAAGAGGAACATCTGGCGACTTCTGTGGAGCCTCATGCTTTTGAGGGCGTTACAGAAATTACCGTTCTGGCACCGGATCATCCAAGATTACTCTCCACAATTGCGCGGGCTTGCTTTGCCGCAGGTGGGAACATTGTGGACGCACACATCGACACCACAAAAGACGGGCTCGCGCTGGATACGATTTACATCAGCCGTGAGCTGCCGGAGGACGATGATGAGTATCGTCGCGGGGAGCGGATTTGCTGTTTGATTAAAGAAGCACTGCGTGGGACCGCGCCTGTTCCTGAGCTGAAGGGTGCAGCGACAAAGCCGAATGCTCGTAACAAGGCGTTTACGCTGCAAACAACTGTTTTAGTTAGCAATTCGTGGTCAGAAAACTATACGGTTCTTGAAGTGACCGGACTTGACCGACCGGGTTTGCTTTCTGATTTGACCACCGAGATCTCCGCTCTCAACCTGAATATTGCGAGTGCTCATGTTGGGACTTTTGGGGAGAAAGCGGTTGATGTATTTTACGTGACCGATCTGACTGGACAGAAAGTTCACAATGTGGGGCGTCAGGAATCTATTCGCGATAAACTCAAAAATGCCTTTGACGGTAAAAAGCCACAAAAAGCGCCTACGAGCTCACGCCGTAAACCTCAAAAACATACAGGTAAGTAATTTTATATGAGCCTTTTCAAGAGCTTCGCCACGGTTGGTGGTGCAACAATGCTAAGCCGTCTCTGCGGGTTTGGGCGAGATGTGATGCTGGCTGCCTTTGTAGGCACTGGTCCTGTTGCAGATGCTTTTGTTGTGGCTTTCCGCTTACCAAACCTGTTCCGCAGATTGTTCGCAGAAGGTGCATTTAACTCAGCTTTCGTACCGCTGTTTGCCCGCTCTGTTGAGGAAGACGGAGAGCAGGGCGCGCGGAAATTTGCTGGTGAGATTGCGGCGGCTTTGTTCTGGACGCTGGTGGTTATCCTCGCTTTGGCCGAGGTTTTCATGCCTTTGCTCGTGCATGTGCTGGCGCCGGGTTATTTCTCTGACCCAGCGAAATTCGACCTCACAGTCCTCATGTCACGCATAGCATTTCCTTATTTGCTGTTTATGTCTCTACTCGCTTTTTTGAGTGGAATTCTCAATACATTTCAAAAGTTTCTAGCCGCAGCAATGGCTCCCGTCATGCTCAATGTGGTGATGATGGCCGTGCTCGCAGCCATTGGTTTTTATGGGATGGAACCTGATCAGACGACCGGAGTGCTATTGGTTACTGGTGTTGCGGTTGCTGGTGTTGTTCAGCTGGCTGTTGTTGCCATTGGCATGAAGCGGCTCGGGTTTCGCGTCCCTATCATGCGCCCGCGATGGACGCCGGGCGTAAAGCGCTTGCTGGTTTTGGGTGTTCCCGGTGTGATTGCCGGGGGGATTACGCAGATCAACATCACGGTTGGCACTATCATCGCATCGCTGGAAAATAGTGCGAATTCATACCTTTACTATGCTGACAGGATATACCAGCTGCCGCTTGGTGTGGTGGGTATCGCGATTGGTGTGGTGCTTTTGCCGAGCCTGACACGGCAGTTGCGCTCTGGTCAGGAAGAGCTGGTTCATCATACGCAGAACCGTTCCATGGAGTTCGCTCTTGCGCTTACTCTTCCTGCAGCAGTCGCGCTCGTTATCATCCCAGACACAGTGATTTCTGTGCTGTTCCAGCGCGGCCATTTTACGGATGCTGCTGTTGAGCAGACTGCTTTGGCTTTGATGGCATTTGCCGTTGGTTTGCCTGCGTTTGTGCTGAATAAGGTGCTGTCCCCTGGCTTTTTTGCGCGGGAAGATACCAAAACCCCAATGTACTTTGCCGCCGTTGCCATGGTGGTGAACGTGGCGCTCTCAATCTTATTATTCCCTACCTTCAAACACGTGGGCATCGCGATTGGGACGACTGCTGCGGGTTGGGTCAACTCGGCGCTGCTGGCCTTTGTGCTGTGGCGACGTGGTCATTTTGTTGTCGATGCAGCATTGCTGAAAAGAATTCCGCTATTGGGCTTTGCCAGTGCTCTGATGGGTGTTGTCGTCTATGGTGGGACGCTTGTTCTGGAGCCGCTTTCAACCTCCAATCTGTTTGTTGTGCGAGCCAGCGAGCTGGTCCTTCTTGTCACCATTGGCCTGATTTCCTTTGGGATTTTGGTTCAGCTCACTGGAACCGTGGATTTTCGCGCACAACTGCAGAAATTGCGGCGATAAAGGCTTTCTCACTCTGCAAATCACTTGCACATACGAAAAAGCGCAGTCATAACCACCGGGCTTAATCTGCGCGGGCTGTTCTAGTTTGTTTGTCACCCATTCAATCTATGCTCGCGCAACCCACTGGCCCTTCCAACAGGCCCAAGCCTAGGGATATTTGTTATGACGGCGTTTCAGCCTCGCGTTTTCTCCGGTGTTCAACCAACCGGAAACCTCCACCTTGGTAACTACCTCGGTGCTATTGTCCGCTTTGTTCCGCTTCAGGACCAGATGCCGACCATCTTCTCCATCGTTGACATGCATGCGATCACAGTCTGGCAGGACCCTGCCGAGCTGACGCAGCAGACCCGTGAAGTAACAGCAGCTTACCTCGCAGCCGGTGTTGATCCGAAGAAGTCGATCATCTTCAACCAGAGCCAGGTGAAAGAACATGCTGAACTGGCATGGATTTTCAACTGTATCGCCCGGATGGGCTGGCTGAAGCGTATGACTCAGTTCAAGGACAAAGCAGGGAAGAACGCGGAAAACGCTTCTGTTGGTCTGTTTGCTTATCCTAACCTTATGGCAGCAGACATTCTGGCTTACCGCGCTACCCATGTTCCGGTTGGCGATGACCAGAAGCAGCACCTTGAGCTGACACGCGATATTGCGCAGAAGTTCAACAATGACTTTGCTGATCGCATCAAAGAGCTGGGTCTTGGGGTTCCAAACCCTGAGCCATCTCATGAAGCGCCGGATGAGCTTTACTTCCCGGTCACCGAGCCAATGATCACTGGTCCTGCGACCCGTATCATGAGCCTGCGTGACGGCAACAAGAAGATGTCCAAGTCTGATCCTTCTGATCTTTCCCGCATCAACCTGACTGATGATCAGGACACGATTGCGAAGAAAATCAGAAAGGCAAAGACCGATCCTGAAGCGCTTCCAAGTGAAGTGGATGGACTGGAAGGTCGTGCGGAAGCTGACAACCTTGTTGGCATTTATGCTGCCCTTTCCGAACGTACCAAAGCGGACATTTTGGGCGAGTTTGGTGGCCAGCAGTTCTCTGCATTCAAACCAGCGCTTTCTGAGCTGGCTGTTGAGAAACTTGCGCCAATGAACGGTGAGATGCGCCGGATTATGGATGATCCTGCAAGCGTTGATGCTGTTCTGCGTGATGGTGCTGAACGTGCTGCTGAGATTGCAGAACCAGTGCTGCATGATGTACGCCGCATTATTGGCTTTTTGGAAAGCCGTCGCGGCTAATTTGCGTTTAGTTTCAAGACTGAGAAAGCCGCAGATAATCTGCGGCTTTTTTGCTTTCCGGAGTGTTGCGGCTGCTTTTACTGGCGCACTCACTCATCCTTTAAAAAGGGCGACACGCGCGCTTGCGCTGCCTCGTTGGCCGCAACGATGTGTTTGAGCAACAAGGCATCCACCGTATGTGCCATAACCACACAGCGCCGGTCCATTTGTGGGAAGTCATCGCACACGGGTGACTTGAACAGAGTAGGGTTCTGTTGAACCAGCCCCAGCATGTCCTGAAGATCCTGAATACTATAACGCGCGTGAAGAACCTTTATAAACTGCTCTTTGAAGCCAGTGTTATCGGCCGTGATGCGCTGAGCCAGTTCTGCCCGCGTAACTTTACAGGCCTGCTCTGTCATGCGGACTCCACAAGTCATCATACGCGGTTGCTGTTGAAGGTAATCCGATATTGGACCGTGCATGTCTTCCCAATTGTCGAACTGATAGCCCTCGAAAAGTTGAGACATCATTTTTACCTGCTTCTCTCTATCAGGAGGCAAGGGGTGAGCAAATCGGAAAGTGGCGGAGGGATCTTTTGCATCAAGTTGGCCGGTGATGAGATCAGTGAGTGGAACCGATGTTACTGATTGCGTTGTGTCTGCAATCTTGTTTCCAGAAGCATTGATAAGCGCAGGGCCGCTAAGGATTACGGTCAGATTGCGCTCAGCAAGAGCTTGAGACAGCACAGCTTTCTCAAGAAAAGTGGCTTTGGTCAGGACTGTAGTTCCAGAATCGGCATTATTGAAATCCGACACCTTCAAGACCACTTGTAAGCTCGTATCATCCACCCGAGTTAACTGGAGAACGGATGGCCCCATGGATGTAGGGGGCGAAGGGGTTTCCTGCTCTGGTAAGAGCAAATCAGATAAACTCTGTTCAACGGTATTGCTGCAGAACACAAACCCGTTTTCCCGCTTTACCTCGCCGTTATCACAAAAGGCCACCACAGGAACCGGACCTGAGTTTTGCTTCTTTTTTTCCTGCATACGGGCATAGGTAGCCTCTGTCATCTTGTAGGTCATGCGCTGTGTGACAGAACCATCCTCAGCAAAATCATAGTGCAACTCAATATCTACGCAGGCGGAAAGAACCACCGCCAAACACATAAAAACTATCGCCTTCCATCCTCGCATCTCTTACCCCAAAACTAATCTCATAAAAAAATACGCCGGAACCAAAGCAGAGGGTTGTCATATGAGCCACACAACTATGGTCTAAGGGGGGATTGAATTGATTATTGATATGGCTGTTTATCGCGTTTCGATGCTTAAAACTGGTTCTACTACAGATCTAAAAATACAGTGCTTATTGCCGCTTAGTGGGTCGAGTTCACCATATGCTCACGATCAGAGCAGGCAATATTATATTTGACGTAATGGTCAATCTGAGACCTTGAGAGTCTTTATCGCTGGATATTCTCTGGGGCTGTTGTCTTTTTCTTATAAAATTCGCCAGAAACGCATTCAATTTGCGCTGTGTTTATTGACAGAGGGCTAGTTGCACCCCTACATCCTTGCTGATTGATTGGTGGGGCTTGCCCCAATACATCAGATGGTCGGATGAATGATTGAAACTCGTATTGATCGACGCTTTGCTAAGCTGAAGGCTGAAGGACGTCCTGCGCTCGTAACTTTTATTACGGCCGGAGACCCGGACCTCGCCACTTCACAAGCTATTCTGGATGCACTTCCAGAAGCGGGTAGTGATGTTATTGAGCTTGGCATGCCGTTTTCTGACCCGATGGCTGAAGGTGTTCCAATCCAGCTGGCGACTCAGCGCTCTCTGGCGCATGGTCACACGATGGACAAAACGCTTCAGATGGTGCGTGAGTTCCGTAAAAAGGACAATGACACTCCAATCGTTCTGATGGGTTACTACAACCCGATCTTTGTACGTGGCAGCGCTGCTTTTGTGAAAGAAGCACGTGAAGCTGGCGTTGATGGTCTTATTGTTGTTGATGTGCCTGCGGAAGCAGATGACGAACTTTGCATTCCGGCAATTGAGGGTGGTGTAAACTTTATCCGCCTGACCACACCAACAACTGATGACAAACGCCTTCCAACTGTTCTGGCGAATACATCAGGTTTTGTTTACTACGTATCCGTAACTGGTGTAACCGGATCTGCCGCTGCAGACACCACTGCTGTTGCTAAGGCAGTTACACGAATTAAATCCCACACTGAGCTTCCTGTTGCTGTTGGCTTTGGCATTAAAACCGCTGAACAAGCAGAAGAAATTGGCAAGCATGCCGACGGTGTGGTGGTTGGCTCTATTCTTGTTGAGGCGATTAGAACAAGCCTTGACGACAATGGTAAAGCCACAAATCAGACACAAGCTGCTGTTACCGAAGTTGTGCGCTCACTACGTGTGGGTGTAGAAAAAGCTCGGAAATAAGTATTGCTTTACGTATGGCCCGTTTAATGGCCATTAAAAATTGAAAACGAAATTAAAGACAGGCGGCAGCCCGTGAACTGGATTAACAACGTCGTACGGCCGAAAATCCGCAGCTTTCTCGAAAAGCGCGAAATTCCGGAAAACCTTTGGATCAAGTGCCCTGAAACTGGCGAGATGGTCTTCCATCGCGATTTGGAGGCAAACCAGTGGGTTGTACCAAACTCCAACTTTCATATGCGCCTCTCCAGCAAGAAGCGTTTGGAGTATTTCTTTGACCAGGGTGAATACACCAGCATCGAGACTCCGGAAGTTGCTGTCGACCCACTGAAATTCCGCGACCAGCGCAAGTATGTTGATCGCCTGAAAGATGCCAAAGCCAAAACCGAGATGACCGACTCTGTCGTTGTCGCCAGCGGTAAGGTGAATGGCTACGACATGACCACTGCTGTTCAGGATTTCGCCTTCATGGGCGGTTCTCTTGGCATGGCAGCTGGTGAAGCGATCATCCGCGGTATGGAACATGCCGTTGAGCACAAAACACCTTTCGTCATGTTTGCCGCTTCCGGCGGTGCACGCATGCAGGAAGGCATCCTCTCGCTGATGCAGCTGCCACGGACTACTGTAACCGTACAGATGCTTCGTGAAGCAGGCCTGCCTTACATTGTGGTGCTGACCAACCCGACGACCGGTGGCGTAACAGCCTCCTACGCGATGCTGGGCGATGTTCACATTGCTGAGCCTAACGCTTTGATCGGCTTTGCTGGACAGCGCGTGATTGAGCAGACTATTCGCGAGAAGCTTCCTGAAGGCTTCCAGCGTTCTGAGTATCTGCGTGATCACGGTATGGTCGACATGGTTGTGCATCGTCACGAGCTGAAAGAAACCATTTCCAACCTGTGTAACCTGCTGATGAAGCGTGAAGCTCAGCTGCCAGTGCTTGAAGAAAAGCCTGCAGAACCAGAGGCGAGCACTGAGGTTGCTGCAACCCCGTAAGTCTTTACAGCTCACGGAGTTGCGATTTGCTTTTAAAAGTCCGGCATACCGTGCCGGGCTTTTTCTTTATTCAGATGCCCAGCAGATTTGAAGGTGGATAGCCAATGAACAAGATCAAAGCCGCCCTTGATCGTTTGATGAAACTTCATCCCGATGAGATTGATCTGTCCTTAGACCGTATGCATCGGGTCATGAAGGCGCTGGGGAGCCCTGAGACACGCATTCCGCCAGTCTTCCATATAGCGGGGACCAATGGCAAAGGCTCTACCGGAGCCTCTGTCAGGGCGCTTCTGGAGGCACAGGGGAAAACCGTTCATGTGTATTCCTCACCGCATCTGGTTCGCTTCAATGAGCGCATTCGGCTGGGTGGTACAGGTCGCTTTGTTGAAGATGATGCATTGCTTGAAGCGATTGAGCAGGTTGAGAAAGCCAATGATGGTCATGAGCTGACGTTTTTTGAGGCGACAACAGCTGTTGCGTTCTACCTGTTTGCCAACAATCCTGCTGATTATCTTGTTCTGGAAGTCGGACTTGGTGGTGTTCTGGATGCCACCAACGTTGTTGAGAAGCCGCTGGTGAGTGTGATCACTCCGATCTCAAAAGACCACGAGAATTTCCTGGGTGATAGCCTTGAAGGCATTGCGCTGGAGAAGGCTGGGATAATTAAGCCGGGTTGTCCTGTTGTTGTGGGTCCGCAAGCGGATGCCGTGTGGGATGTGATTGAGAACAAAGCCGGGCGGGAGCGCGCGCCTATCTGGTTTCAGGGGCAGGAGTTTTCTGCCTGGGAAGAGGGCGGGCGGCTTGTTTATCAGGATGAATTTGGGTTGCTGGACCTTTCACCGCCAAAGCTTGCCGGTTTCCATCAGATGTCCAACTCCGGTCTTGCATTGGCTGCGCTGAGGGCGGCGGGACTGCTTGAGAGCGAAGAGGCACGGGTTGCTTGCGATAAAGCGCTGCGCACCATCAACTGGCCAGCACGGATGCAGCCTCTTTATGAAGGCAAGCTCTTTGACGAGCTGCCAGAAAGCAGTGAGATCTGGGTGGATGGCGGACATAACCCCGGCGCCGCAAAGGTGATTTCCTCTTTCCTCGCAGATTTGACGGATAAGGCATCCCGTCCGACCTATCTGCTCATGGGCATGATGAACACGAAAGATCCGGAAGGGTTCTTTGAGCAGTTTGAAGGGCTGGCGAAGCATGTCATCTGCGTGCCCTTGACCACCACGAGCGCAGGACGTTCTCCGATTGAACTTGCGGAGATTGCACAGGCCGCAGGTCTTTCAGCTTCGGCTCATGGCACCATGGACAGAGCAATCGCGGAGATCAGACGGCGTGCGCAGGATGAAGACGAAGCGCCGCGTATTCTGTTTGGCGGCTCACTTTACTTAGCTGGCGAAATTCTTGACAGAAACGGCACACCGCCTGAGTAAGCAAGGTTCGATTCAGACTCGAAATGATCGGTAGACACAAAACAGGGAGGCAATTGCCTCCCTTAATTCATTTAAGATCTCGCTGGGATCAGGCATCCAGACCTTCGAAGAGAGCAGTTGAGAGGTAACGCTCTGCGAAGCTTGGGATGATGATGACAATGTTTTTGCCTGCCATCTCTTCACGCTTGCCAACTTCGATCGCAGCTTTCAGCGCCGCACCGGAAGAGATACCAACCGGAACGCCTTCTGTTTTCGCCACTTCACGAGACAGCGCAAACGAGTCCTCATTGGAAACGGTGACCACTTCATCATAAACAGCGGTATCCAGAACGCCCGGTACGAAACCAGCGCCGATGCCCTGAATTTTGTGCGGACCAGGCTGGCCGCCGGACAAAAGCGGGCTGTCAGCTGGCTCAACAGCAACCACGTGAAGGGCTGGATTGCGCTCTTTCAGCACCTGAGAAGTGCCCGTGATGGTGCCGCCGGTGCCGATGCCGGATACGAATACATCAACGTTTCCGTCGGTATCGTTCCAGATTTCTTCAGCAGTGGTTTTGCGGTGAACCTCAGGGTTGGCCGGATTTTCGAACTGCTGCGGAATAACAGCATCTGGAATCTCCGCCAGAAGCTCTTCTGCGCGTGCGACAGCACCCTTCATGCCCTTTGGACCTTCAGTCAGGTCAATCTCAGCGCCCAGAAGCTTCAACATCTTACGGCGTTCGATGGACATGGTCTCTGGCATTACGAGGATCAGGCGGTAGCCTTTCGCAGCTGCGACGAAGGCCAGCGCGATGCCTGTGTTGCCGGAGGTTGGTTCGATCAGAGTGGTTTTGCCCGGAATGATCTTGCCCGCTGCTTCCATTGCCTCAACCATTGCGACACCGATACGGTCTTTCACGCTGGAAATCGGGTTGAAGAACTCGAGTTTGGCAAGCAGGTTGCCTTTTACGCCGTGAGCCTTTGCCAAACGGTCCAGACGTACGATTGGTGTGTTTCCGATAGTCTCAGTGATGGAAGAGTAAATTTTTCCACGACCCGGCTTGGAAGTGCTCATCGAAATCCCCTTTATGCAATTTGCTTGTGAGTTTGAGCCCTGTCTCGGCGTAAGAATCCCGAGCTGCAGCCTCATTAAATTTCTCAATGAAATGTAGGAAGTGTAACGAGGGTTTTCGAGGTTTCAAAAACCCCGAAAACTATAGGATATAGAAACGTGATGCAAAATACTGCAGGAACATAGAATTACATTCTAGCAGAACGATGATTTAGTATGGTCTTTTGCAAAAAAGACCATTTCCTTGAAAATAGATGAACTACGCGTTGGTTTGATCCAGCGCTTCAAGACCCAACAGGGCAGGTAATTCAGACATGTGACCGAAGGTGGTCGCGCCCAGAGATTTGGCCTGCTCGATGTCTGCGTTTACATCGCCCGTGTAGTTGAAGACGCGCATTCCTGCGGCTTTCGCGGCTTTGATGCCGGCGATACTATCTTCAATTACAACGCATTGCTTCGGTTTGAAGCCCATACCCTTGGCTGCGTAGAGGAAGATATCCGGCGCTGGTTTGCCCATTTTGCAATCCTGCGCGGAATAGAGCACGTCCTTGAAGGTTTCCCAGAGGCCAGAGGAGCCAAGTGTCATCTGCATCTTTTCATAGCGACCTGAGGAGCCAACGCAGAATGGAATGCCTTCTGCTTTCAGATGAGCAACAACATCCAGAATACCCGGAATTGGCTCAATACCAGCTTCAAACGCGACCAGATCAGCCTGGCGAACCTGTGCAGCCCAGTCATCAGGAAGCTTTTTGCCGCTGAGGCGCTCGGCTTCTTCCTTAATGGTGTCCATTGCGGTGCCGGTGAAGCGGTGGTGACATTCCAAAGGCGAGAAATCGAGGCCGATTTTCTTCATGAAGTCAGAAAGGACTTCATTCGCTATGGTTTCGGTGTCGACAAGAATGCCATCACAATCGAAAATCACCAGTTCCGGCTTCATAATTCTTCCTTGTATTCCTCGGAGCCTCTCGCCTTCATGGGAGTTGACGCGAGATGCTCCAGTTTTCTTCCAGCGTATCCTTTGAAGATGCGCTTAAACGCCAGAGGAGCCAAACCCGCCTTCACCACGTTCGGTGGTTTCAAGCTCTTTGACTTCTTCGATCTGCACTTGCGTGACAGGGGCCACCACCATTTGAGCGATGCGCATTCCGCGTTCAATCACAAAGGAGTCTTCCCCCAGATTGATCAGGATGACTTTCACTTCGCCGCGATAATCAGCATCAACCGTACCTGGTGTGTTGAGGACCGTCACACCGCGTTTAGCGGCCAGACCTGAACGTGGACGAACCTGCCCCTCATGACCAGATGGCAGAGCAAGTGAAAGGCCCGTTGGCACCATCGCCCGCTGTCCAGGCTTCAACTCGATCGCATCTGTATTTGCTGCTTGCAAATCCAAACCAGCAGCCTCTGCACTTTGATAAGCAGGAAGCTCTAATCCTTCGCTGTGAGGAAGGCGCGTAATTTTTAGTTTTGGTGTCATGAAGAGGCCCATTGATAAGAGGCGTCTTTTCTAACAGGAGTTTGCAATTTCTTCCAGTAGGCGCATGAAATTCGATCAAGGTCCTTATCCCAGGATAAGGTCACTTTCAGTGAACAGTCCTATCAACTTTACTGAGATTGGTCGTAATTCGCTAATGCAATACACTGTTGAGAATAAGAAATTCATCAACAAACCGAAACAAAAAAGCGTTTCACATGAAACAATCACCTCTCTTTTTGCCCCATGGAGCACCAGATCTCGCAATAAGACCTGAGCTGGAAGCTCATCAGTTTCTCAAAAACCTTTGTGTTTCAGAGGTTAAGCCCAATGCGATCGTGATCATTTCGCCTCACTGGCAAACAGAGCGGCTCGTCATCACCTCAGCAGGTCCGTTGAAGACCATCCATGATTTTCGCGGCTTCTCGCCGAAACTCTATGACATGCAATACGCTACGGATGCCCCAAGCTGGCTGGTTACTCGCACACACGACGCCATTACGCGCTATGGCCTGACCGTTTGCGAAGATAATTCATGGGGTTTGGACCACGGTGCCTGGGTTCCTTTGTCACTGGCTTTTCCTGATGCGGATATTCCAGTGGTTCAGGTGTCTTTGCCCTATGCCTATGGAAGCGAAGAGAGCTTTAACCTAGGGCGTGCTTTAGCTCCGCTGGCGGAAGAGGGTATCCTTGTTATCGGCAGTGGTGCGCTGACGCATAATTTTTCTGAAGTCAGCGGCAATGGTGTCACGCCAGACTGGGCATTGGAGTTTGACCACTGGATTACCGAGCTTGCGGAACAAGGGGAGACCTGCGCACTGCTCTCTTCCGGCAATCACAAGTACTACAAAAAAGCACTTCCAACTGATGAACACTTCCTTCCGCTTCTGGTGGCATATGGAGCTGCAGGTGAGCATGCTTATGGCGAAAAGCTGCATGAGAGCTTCACTTACCGCTCCATCAGCATGAGTGCGTTTCGGTTTCGTAACAGGTAGTCACCAAGAGACTATATCAGTTAAACTCTCTTGGTGCCGTCCTAGCTTTTGAGCTGGGATCCATAACCGATTGCTTTTTCACGAAGGCGTTCGGTCAATTTCTGACACTGGGGTTATAGATCCCGGCTCGGGGGCCGGGATGACACCGGTGGGTGGGGCAAAGACTGTCTCAAAAAACTTATTCCCCTTCTGAAATCCTCCCATATTCTCTTCATATGCCTACGTAACGGGCTGCTGGCGGAGCGACCGTCAGTTTGTCGTAGGTTGGGCGGGGCTTCTGGAAGACGTAACGCACCTTTCAGTGGTCCGGTGAACCGAACTTCAAACGTGGCCGCATGGTTTGAGGGGAAGGGCCCAGGACTATAGGGTATCACGCGGTGATAGATACAAGAGCACCGGCAGTAAAACCTGCTTTTGCGAAAGTGCCTATCAAAGACGGAGGAACTGTTCGGGCATGGAAACGTGTCTGGATAAGCCATTGTCTTTCCGGGAAACCGGCTATCGTGCCTTATATGCAAAAGAGGCGACGTT
>NZ_LMCI01000015.1:0-6663 GCF_001623145.1 Pseudovibrio sp. W64
AACCCCATTTGATGAGAATGGGCCACAGCCCCAGACCCCAGTCTGCGACAGCGTACCAACACAACTGCAACTTGCATGCCAGAGTGCGAAAACACTCCTGAAAAACACAGACACCCCTTTCAACACTATGAAAAAGCTTGGTAAAATAGTTTTACGGTGCGCATAAGAGGGGTCAGGTAGCAGAACTTCGAGCAATATTCCGCTGCGTCAGTTTAAGCCATTTTTGGCCTAAGAAACCAGTAGATCCTTCACAACCAAACTAAGCTATTGATAAACATCATCAAACAGCTGGCCATTTTTGGCCAGACCTCGGCCGAAAATAGCCAGCTATTGATACATAAAGGAAAATCGGAACGGGTCCTCCAGGACAAGAGGTTTTCAGAGCTAGAGTGGAGCCTTAGAACGCTCCAAGCATCCCTTAATCCCTCAGTCACGGTCTTTGATGAAAGCGAGAAAATATCCGGTTAGGGCTCTTATCGTATACAATCGCGGGGTTTTGATCAGAGTTTTTGCTCCTGCAGTGAAGGATCAATTTCGTCCGCTCTACAGCTATTCTCAAATAAAGTGATCCGAGGCGGATGATTGCAATCCGAGCTACGGATAAGTGCAATTCGCCACAGTTAGGTGTAGCGGCTTGATATTATCGACGGCTCGGCTTGAGAACATCGAGATTTTGGACTCAGATTATTTGAGACTGTAATTTCGCTTCTGCTCAATTTACCTGAGACTGGGCTCGAATTAGTTGAGACAGGCTCAGATTTCTGAAAATAAATGCAACGCACTGAGGTCGTGGGGGATTTGGCAAAGTGGGCCAATACCTGCCATTCGGGTGTTTCTATCAAGGGTTGAGACCAACTTGGATTGATGATGCCGTGGCCTCTGCTTAGTACGGCCCAATCATCAATTGTGGTTCTCATCAAGCTTAAGCAAGTTCCAACACGCCTCTTCTCTCTTTTGAGGGGCCTGCGTTCTGCGATAGAGCATTTTTTCTAGTCTAGAGGGCCACAGTTTCTGGAAACTTCCTCACATATCTTATCAAAGGCAAACACTTATTCCCGAGCAAGCTAATCAAGACTTTTAGAAGAGAGGTTGCAATGAGCACCTGATTGGAGATTACGTAAGGCTTACTTTAGCAACTTATCAGTTCTGGAATGTATAACCCTTCCCCCACTCAGTCAGGATGTGCATTGGATTTGAAGGTTCAATTTCGATCTTTCGCCGCAAGCGCTTGATTAGCGTGTCAACAGAACGATCATCCTTGCCAGCGTGCTGTCGAGTTCTGGCAACGGCAAGTATGTCTTCGCGGGAGAAAACAACGCCAGGGCTTTGCGCAAAAAAACGAAGGACTGCTGCTTCACTTTGAGTGAGCGGTACGGTAAGGCCTTTAATGTTGGAAATGCGCCGCAGCTGAAGATCAAATGTCCAATCTCCAATCTGTATTGCAGAAGCCGTATATTGTTGAGTGTGATCTTTACGACGACGTAGCACGGCTCGTGCGCGGGCTAACATCTCCGGAAAAGTGAATGGCTTGACGATGTAGTCATCGGCGCCAATGTCAAGCAACGCAATGATTGTGTCCTGGTCACTGAGTGAACTCATCATAATGATGGCAGCGTCAGACCGCTCTCTGACTTCCCGGCAAAACACTTTGCCAGAGGGGCCGGGCATGACAATGTCAACAAAGCAGAGATCAAACTTTATCTTGTTCCAAACCTGTCGCGCTTCGGGGACACTTATACACCGATGGGGGGTGTAGCCAGCGCTAACCAAAGCCTTCCCCAACTCTTCTCCGAGGGTGTGATCGTCGTCCACGATCAAAATACTCTCGCTCATCCGGTCTAAACCTTCGATATCCAATTGACTTTGCAACACGCATATATTGTAACATCTGCGTGTCAACTTGTCCCAATGCCGAGATAGATAAATGAAATCAATGAGGTTTTCAGCGCGTCTTACGCTTGGTCAACAACTAATGTTTTTGGTCATTGGGCTGGTATTGGCAGTTCAAGTCGTAAACGTAATTGTATCGCGTGTTGCTGATGTGCAGCTTCTGACAGCTGCTCAAAAAAGCCTTCATCTCACACTGGCTGGTCGGTCTTTCAGTGGTGTCTTAGCCCTGCCAGAAAACAAGCGTGTCCGATATACACAAACCTTATCTAATCTCGCTGTTCATATAGAATGGGGAGTTCCGCGAGCTCTACTTGATGGTGACGAACGGCGCCCAGATATCGAGGCCGAAGCACTTACCTGGTATGGCCGTGCAGGGTTACCCGTCTCAGAAGTCGTTGTGACAGAACGAGGCTTTCCAACTCCTCCTCCTCCCCGCGGAATGGTGGCAGAAGAGACACCTATGTTAGGCCTTGGTGAACCGCCGCGTACTCTTTTGGTAAATGAGCTTGATTGGAAGACGACCCCAAAATGGGTTTTTGAGGAGAAACCGGCACCGTCAAACAATCTTCTGAACTTATTCAGAACCTGGCCACGCGCTGAAGTGTACAGGGTTGCATTGCGCCATGATGCTACAGGCAACTGGCTCACGGTTTATCAGCTCAGGCGCTTACCACCTATCAATGCAGCCTACACGAAGCTTATAACATCGAGTCTGGTTTCTCTTTTAATTGCAGCGGTAGTTTTACTGATTAGTCGGCGTGTTATGGCACCTTTTTGGCACCTTTCTCATCAGGCAGAGCGGCTTGGGCGCGGCGAGACCACTTCCTCTTTGATTGTGCAGGGACCGCGTGATACCCGTGAGATTATCAGGTCTTTCAATCGAATGAATGAGCGCGTTACGCAGGCGGTGGATTATCAGATTGGCCTTTTACGCAGTCTTGCTCATGATCTGAAAGGTCCTTTGGCAGGGATCAAGCAGCTTGTTGATGCCGTTGGTCCGCAAACCACCAGATATCAGATTGAGGCCCGTCTAGATCGCATACAGAGCATTGTTGAATCTATTATGGCTTTTTCTCGTGCGGTGATGCGAGATGGAGACTTCCAGCGTGTAGACCTCACACTTCTGCTGGATGTGGTGATTGAAGAGCGCAGTGAGCTGGGAGATGCAGCTGAAATGACAGACACAGCACCTGTTATCGTGTCATGCCGCGTGAATGCTATCCAAAGGTGCTTATCCAATCTGGTTGAAAATGCTTGCAAGTATGGCAGCGCCGCTCATGTGACTGTTTCTAAGGACGGAGATGAAGCGGTTATCACCATTGATGATAATGGCCCAGGCATCCCAGAAGAGGAACTAGATCGTGTGTTCCAGCCTTTCCAGCGCTTGGCGACAGACATACCCGGTAGCGGCCTGGGGTTGGCAATCGTAAAGACAATTGTAACTGACCAAGGTGGTTCCATAGGACTTTTTAACCGCGCTGAAGGCGGGCTGCGCGCTGAGCTTCGCCTTCCACTCTACCGAAAGAATTAATCAGCCTCTCAAACTGTGACAAGTGTTTGTCACAGTTTGTCACGAGACCTCAAATCAGACCCGCGGTATCCATGTAGGAGTCGGACAATTCTGTCCTTAGAAACTCGGCAATACATTCACCTGACATCTGCTCGGACAACGAATGTATGCACTGACACATGGATTAGAAAATGGCAGATACAATCTGGAGCATCGCTGCAAAGAACTCATATCTTGATGGCAGCTACACATTCGGCTGGATCGCAAGAAAGAATAAAAAGGACTCGAACCTTGTAGGCAGTGACCATAATGATTCAGTGACACTGGACTCATTAGCAAGGAGCGGTAGTAGTGTAAAGAAGAACTCGAACCTCCATTATTATGGTAATGAAGGCATAGATACGTTGAGATATCGTGGAGATAATAATTATTCGACTGATCTCAAGGTTCTCGATGGAAATACCGTCATTGTCGAAGGGGGCCATTCGAAAGATAGCTCACACATCAATTTCAGCTCCCTGGACGTCACTGCACACAATGTTGAGATCTTCGACTTCAACTACACTGATGACACAGCCGACTTTTACGGTCTGTCTTATGGCGTTACGGCCTATGGGGGCGATGGCAATGACTCGCTGAAAGGCACAATGCATGCTGACAAGCTTTACGGAGGTGACGGAAATGACACGCTCGTCGGTAATGGAGGGGATGATTACATTGATGGCGGAGATGACGCAGATACGATCGAAGGTGGCGCAGGGGCTGATCTGATTTTTGGTGGCAAGGGCAACGATATAATCTGGGGTGGCACATCAGGAATTACAGCAGACAGCGCCAATGAAATGTATGGTGGTGATGGCAATGACACCATACATGGTGCGATCTATGTGCAAACAACACCCAATGTCGATATCATCGCAGACAATATCGACATTGCTTATGGCGGTGCAGGTGACGACATTATCAATGGGTATGATGGGAATGATATTCTTGATGGTGGCACGGGCGCTGATAAAATTTACGGAGGAGAAGGCAACGATATCATCTCCTCAGGCTCGCTCAAAGACCAAGCCGTAAGTGACCAGCTTTGGGGTGGTTCTGGTGCGGATATGTTTATCATTGGCGATGGCAGTACTGACTACACGAGCGATTTTGTTCTCGATATATCAGCAGCTTTTCCTAACAAGGGCAGTGATTGGACATCTATTCTGGATGCAGCAGGCAGCGCAGTGGGGATTATACCGGGCGTGAAAGCAATTGGTTCAGTTGCAAAGACTATAGCTTCTGGCTTTGATGCTTACTACACAGCTACCAACTCATCAAAGACAACCTTTACTATTGATGCAGACTGGGGCGAGACTGCCGAAGCTCAGGTCAGAGACTTTAACCCGTTTGAAGATCATATCATGATCCCAATTGCGGCATCCGAGACTGATCTGAATACCCACTACACCTTCGAGTGGGAGACTGCTAACGATTTGGCATTCACATTACGGGACAACCGTGGAACAGCAGACCGTGAAATCCTTGCCGTCCAATGGGCTGACGACCTTGTAGATTATTTTCCTGACTACATGACCGAAAATGGCAAGGGTGTTACGATCAATAGTGATTTTTTTGATGCGCTCAAAGCAAGTTTGAAGGAAAGCTATGTCAACTACGATGGATCTAAGCTCTACTTCGGAGACGAACTACAGGATCTAGGTGAATGGGTCGGTGAAATGGCCGGTTCCAATCTGGGATTCATGGATGTGGGGGCCTATGCTGGTTGGACGATTTACGACAATGAAGCCCCTAACGACATGTGGATTGGCACCAATCTGAACGACATCCTCGGCGCGTTTGTGCCAGCCGAAGCCAACACAACTGCCCCCAGGGAGGGATATTATTCTGATACGGCGTATTTGTATGGTATGGGGGGCGATGATCTTTTGTTTGGTGGTGCAGGCGATGATGTCATCAATGGCGGCGAGAACCTCGACGGCACCGCCGATAGTGATACTATAGCTTTCTTTGGAGCTGATTCCGTCGACATTGATTTGGGCACAAAGATTTGGAAAGAAAATCTTGGCATCTACTACTCAGTTTCCAGTGCGATCTACTCGATTAAGACCGACAATGAGGGCGGACGTATAACGAAGGTAGATAGCGACAAGTTGTACTTCATCGAAAATGTGATCGGATCAGACGGAAACGATATCATTAAAGGTGATGAAGAGCGAAACATCCTTTCAGGTGCTGGTGGAGATGATGAGTTAACTGGAGGGGGGGGCGCCGACACTTTTGTCTTTGCCGCCAACTCTGGGAAGGACACGATAACCGATCTGGACAAAGCCGATGTGCTCGTTTTCGAAGGATTGTCCGCGTCTGAACGCGATGCATTGATCAACTCTCTATCTGATGAAGGCAATAGCCTCTCGATTGATAGTGACAATTCAGTAACCTGGGAAACAAGCCTCCACAAATCGTCATTCCAAACGAGTATCTCCACCAATGAAGGCGATACGGCAACCTATGACGTAACTGTCGCAGCGGCTCAAGCAGCTGAACGAGCGTATCATGCAGGACTTACAAACCTGACAGACGCGCTGAATGCCAGCGCAGCAGACCAATCAACCAACTACGTCAGCGATGATTACCTCGCATTCAACGTTCTTGATGGTGACGTTGATACAATCAACCACACGGGCAAAAGCGATCCAGCCCCATGGTTGAGCATTGATCTGGGAGAAGATGCTCTGATTGAGTTTATTGATCTTGAGAACCGTCAGGACAACTGGACAAGCTCTCGTCTGACCGGAGCTCACATCGAAGTGTTGGATGATGGGGCAGTGGTTTGGTCATCCTCTGATCTGACTTCCGCACACAACCAGCTGATTGAAGTTGGCGGTATAGTTGGTGACGAAGTTCGCATCGATCATGCAGGTGGGCACTATCTGCACATCGCTGAAATCAATATCTATGGTGATTTCATAGCCTAAGACGGCACAAGGACACGGATCTAAGACGGTCCGTGTCTCTCTTATCTCGGGTGGAGTTGTCATTTATAGTTATGTCTAGGACAGCTGACACCTTTCTGGCCTGTCTTGGTGGGCTTCTTGCTTACTTATCCTGAGTGAAACATGTCTTCTCAACAATCAATTTCACGCCAGCGCCCTATGGTGGCAGAGGCGTTTGCGGCGTCTCGGTCCGGGTATGCGGGCGTTGGAGTTTTGAGTCTGGTCATCAACCTGTTGATGCTGACGGGTCCGATGTTCATGCTG
>NZ_LMCI01000016.1:0-553 GCF_001623145.1 Pseudovibrio sp. W64
GCATTCCATTATTCAAAAGCCTAATCAGTTCCACTTCATTTGACGACGGACACAGAGGAGCAACGTAAAAGGCGCTTTGCCAACTATGTAAAACAAGTGCTCTCTGTTTTGTTTTCATGGGGCAAGGAGCGTGGGTTTATCAAAGAAAACCCCGCCCTTGGGGTTAAATCCATTCGCAGGCCCAAGAACACCCCAATTGCCAACAGACCCTGGACGGATGACGAGCGCAGGATCGTTTTAGAACACGCCCCGGCTCAAATGGTACCTGCCCTTACTTTGATGATGTATACGGGACTTGGCCCGCAAGACGCGCTTACGCTTGCCAAACAGCAATACCAAAATGGTTTCATCTCAACACGGCGAGCCAAAACATGGGCTCCGGTCTTTTGGCCTGTCATTGCACCTTTGAAAGCAGCTCTTGATGAAGCATCTACCCACTCGGCTCCGACACTTTGTGCAAACTCCAGAGGGCGACCATGGACTGTCTCGGGGTTCAGAACATCGTGGAGAAAGCTGCGCATCCAATTAGAAGATAAGAACCTGATTGAGTCGG
>NZ_LMCI01000017.1:0-7227 GCF_001623145.1 Pseudovibrio sp. W64
AACCCCATTTGATGAGAATGGGCCACAGCCCCAGACCCCAGTCTGCGACAGCGTGCCAACACAAATGCAACTTCCATGCCAAAGCGAGGGGAATAGAAGAAGAGAGCACACCATAACTCGCTTACTTGTTGAAATAACTAGAGAATAAAATCTAATAAGATTCAGATCTGACCTAAATCTAGATCGTAAAGGGGAGTAGTAACGGGCCAGAATTGGCCCGGAGACCTGCATCAGACCCACGAATTTGGCGCAACACCTTGAAAATACTAGGAAAAGAAGCAGGCCAAAAATGGCCTGACCTAAGCCAAAAATGGCTTCCCCTTGTAATATAAGGGAAAATTTAAACAGAACCTTCAGAGCCGAGATGCTTTCAAAGTCCCGAACTTCCCCCAGAACAACCTATTTTCATGAAGTACGGTAAACATTACAAACAGCAACCTGCTCACCGAAAGGATTGAGAGTGCCCAATAAGAACCAAGTAGAAGGTATATATCGCTACTAAGGGAGCTATTGGAAGCTCAACATGCAGACGGCATAATCAAGTGAGTCTAGCGCTATATGTTGACCTTCTAACTCGGTTACCCAATGACAACGAATTCAGCGAGAGCATTTGTCCTTTCACAACTGCGACAACCAGAGGCTCAACGGGACTTTGGTGTGTTGAACTCATATGTTCAAGCCTTAAGCCCATTCGACCGTGGCGCTATCCTTGCTACAATGTGGGAAAAGGGAGACTTTCAACAAACTGCTGGCACTTCAATATCTGGGATACTCCGAGATATTGAAGAAGGAGGGCTGCACGAAACTGTCTACCTATTCTTCACACCCGAAGAAGCAGCTATCGCATTAAGTGGTTTAGCTCGAACAGAAATTATATCAGGTGGCTCTCACGAGAAAGACGTATGTTATCGTTATGTCGCCAGAATTCTATTGGGAACGATTGGAACTCTCCCAGAAGAGGCTCTGAAAACGCTCCGGAAATTACATCCACGCATTAGCAAGGGCTCTGCTGATGTTGCCTTAATTGTGGCACATGCAATTGGAGATGACTTACTCCTGGATGCTGCACTCGTAAACATTGCCGCGAGAAACGATGGCCCGATCTCATTTGAAGAGTTCGAGGCTGTTGCAGGAGTGTCTGATCTGCGCACCTTGGCAAATGCAATATGCGAAATCAGCCCGGAGTTGTCGCATAGTATCCCAGCACACGATTCTGTTCTTGCTGATATTTCGGAATGGCGATTGTTTGCTGAACATGCTGTTGAAGAAGTGTTGAGAAGATCCCGCAGGATAGTTGCAGGTACTGTCAAATATCAATCAGATAAGCTGACCAGTGTTGCAGAAGCTTCAGCCGTTGCGAGAGCAGTGAAACTTGCATTGACAGAACGTCTGGATTGGGGACTGAAAACACTCGATGAACTTTGGGTTGGAGCTGCCCTTGCTCCTGATCACAAAGCCAAATCGATGCCTTCTCAATCGTTAAGTATTCAGCTTGGAAAGGTTGTCCGAGATGAACCTCAGCCCGAAGCTGTGTTGATTGCACAAAAAATCACTCGAGAAATACGCCATGCTGGCGTTAAGAAGAAGCTACAACGAACCACCAAAGAAGCTATACGAAACCTTTCTCTTCACCCAGAGCGCGTTCTTGATCTGCTTACAACAAGTCACATTCCAGATGAGTTTACTAAGCTTATAAAACCTGCATTGGAAGGTATGTTGCTGCGCTTGTGGTGGTTGGATGTTTCCGTGTGGGCCAGACAAATGACAGACAAGTCCTTATGGCCGATGACCAGCAAGCTAATCTGGGAAGTTGAAGACGAAGGGGATAGGTTTGCTGCAGTCCTCAAAGGAGGATCGAATGAAGGATTATGGCTCCTTGTGGATGGTTCTACCCGCTTGAGAGCGGAATGGCAGCGGGTTCGGCTCTGGCATCCCGTAGAGAGTTCAGAAGAAGAGCGTCAAGAATGGCAATTTTTCGTTACCAAAGAGGGTATCAAACAACCCTTCCCGCAGGCTTTTCGGGAAATCTATCCAGTGATGGAAAATGAACTCGGCACAAACACATCCAGAATGTTTGCCGGTCACACAGTCAGTCAGGTCCCTCTATTCGGATTGTCACAACAAATGGGATGGAGACCAAGCGATTATGAGACTCTAGCAATCACTCTTGCTGGTAGAAGGTTTAATTTTGAAACCGGCATACGTACCTTTCCAGGGTGTGCGGGAGAAGGAACAACAGGCAACATCTCTTTAAAAGGGCCAGAAAAGAAGTTTAGTGATGTACCTCAGCGTGTCTTGTCAGAGGCCTTTCGGCAAACTGATCTGCTTGTAGCAACAGGTGCTGCAGGCGTAGAAGATATCTTGCTAGAAGATGCATGGGATAAGACCAAAAGCTATCCAGGCCAGCAAAGCGTAAAGATGCGCAAGATTATGCTCCAGCTCACTCACCCCACTGCCCACGTAGAGGGGCGATGGCTCATGCTTGCTGACGGATATCGAATAAACTTAAGTACTGGACGTATTGTCTATAACGGCGCACCAATTGAATTACCCAAAACAGATAAGCGGCAGCGAGGAACTGATCGAGTGATGGATAAACTCTGGTCCGCGATCTCAGTCTTCGGGCTTGCAGGTTGAACTTATCAAACTAATCGTACGAATCTGTACTCATAACTCATTGTTTTGAGATTGAATTATGTACTTCAAGGGCCAAAAGCTGCCACTCATGTGGTTCCATCATGGGTTGTACAGGGGGTTGGTAGGAGTTTTTCGTAATTGCCCCGAAGGTGCTCTCTGAGCAGCTGAACAGCCCCGCCAATCACTAATGATATAATCTAGCGACCCAATGCGGCATTCGAGATGCCAACATTCTGCCAAATTTTTTGTGACATCTTCCTTACCAACCGCGCTAGGGCTCTCAGTTAAAAGACGAGGGCGTTAAATGTCTCGGATATAGTTAGTGGCAGTGTTTTTGACGTTTAGCGGCCTGACGAATAACTGTGACTTAAGGAACGTAAGTCTTGTCGCCACAGTAATTTCTGCACATCATCTCCCACATGTCATATATCCCTAGATACATTCAAGTAAATATGCCGGATGGTAAGTTAGAAGTTCTTTCGGAAATGACTTTTGCTTCTCTTTGTGCGCCACTTGTGCTGCTTGGCGAACCTGGTGCAGGTAAATCAGAAACAGCGACTGCACTCGCCGAAGCTCTTGGATATCAGTATGTATCGGCGGACCGTTTAGCGACAGGTGCACCAGTTTCACTTTCGAAAAATTGCACACCAATTATCGATGGCCTTGATGAGACGCAGGGAAGCGGATCGGAAGCACCGCTTCTAACTATACTGAAGCGGCTCAATGAACTTCAAATTCAGACGTTCCTGATTTTGTGCCGTGGTGCAGACTGGGCTGATACACAGAATGAACGCTTTATCCATACTTGGTTCGATAAAGCACCTGTGGTCGGGCACCTACAACCGCTCAAGGATGCAGAAATTGCAGCCATGGTTGATGATTTGGTTTCTTATGCCGGAAGTGGTGATGCCTTTTTAAAGGAGGCGGAAAATAATAATGCGTTGGATCTGGCCCGAAATCCGCAGACGCTTAAGCTTTTATTGGCAGCAATACAGAGAGATGGTTGGCCCCGAACGAAAAGTGAGCTCTACCAAAATGCGTGTGAAAGCTTTGCGGACGAGCATAACGAAATACACAGATCTCTTAATTCGATGCGACCGAATAGAGAAACTATCCTCTCAACTGCCGGGTTCATTTGTTCCCAACTGTTGTTGTCAGGCCAACGGGGCCTTAATATCGATGGTCAAGATGATGAGTTTCATGCCCGTCTCGTTGAGTTTGAAGATGAAACAACAAATGCGAAAAATATCAAAGCTGCCATTTCTACGCCGTTGTTCAGATCCTCAAGACCAAATAAGATCGAGCCGTGCCACAGGACCGTCGCTGAATTCCTAGCCGCGAAATGGTTATCCGAACGTTTGCGAACTGGCACGCTCTCTATTCGCCGACTGGAAACGCTTTTATGTAAGAACGGAAATGTTCCAAGATCGCTCCGTGGAATTCATGCATGGCTAGCTACCCTTGATCGGAGTCTTACATCACGCCTTGTTCCCAATGACCCATATGGTTGCTTTCGGTATGGTGATGTAGAGCAGTATTCGAACAATCAAGCCCGCCAACTCCTGCGGCAACTTCAGATTCTTGCATCTATTGATCCCTATTTTCGGAGTGAGGATTGGGAAGGACAAGTTGGAACTGGCCTAGCTAGGGATGTACTTAGCGAAGACATCGTTAAGCTTATACAAAATCCAGATGTGCCTCACCACCTGTCGACAGTCATTCTAGAGTCTCTTAAGGGAACTACCTTTGCTAACAGTATTCAAGATGAGCTGCGCACTGTATTGCTCGATGAAAAAATTACAGCTCTAAGTCGAGACAGAGCTCTCTCAGCTCTTAGGGCAGCAAAATCTGATGAAAATTGGCATGAATTGGCCCACTTACTTTCCCAGAGTGGTGACTATAGCTCAGCATGCTTGGCAGTTGAAATTGTCATTGAAAATTCTCAATTGTTTACCGGGGACCAGATTGCAGGGATTACGAATGCCTATGATGAGGTGAAAGAAAGGCTTTCTGAAAATTTATCCATCGGTATTTCTTTCCGGCTCATGCCAAAGCTGTCGTTGCAACAATGCGTTGCGGCAATATCAAATTATGGCTCCCAATTGCCGGAAGAGCGATACGAACGTTCGTCTTACACCTGCAGAATTCAGGAACGATTTCTCGATACAGCGAAAACTTATCTACAACGAGGAGGTCGGCCAACAGCTCATGAGCTTTGGCATTGGCTACGAAATGTTACCGACGATCAGTATCGCTCACTAGACTGGGATACCTTCAGTACTCAGTTTTTCTTGGCGCAAGCGAAGCTAAGGCGTCAGACACAATCCTTGGCACTGGCAGGCGCCGCCCCAGAAGAGTACAGATTGATAAACATGTACCTCGGGGCAATTAGCACGGGCTTACAGTTCCATGAAGGCGACCTTGCATTTCACTTAGAATCTCTTTTCTATATTGAAAACGAGATATCTGATTTCACTCAACGTTGGATGGCATTAGTTGAGTGTGCTTTTGCCAATAGAAGCTTTAACGAGGAAGCTAGAATACTAGCCAATCACCAAGCTCAAAATCGTTCTGAACTCAAAACTATCTTATTAGAAATTGCCAATCGACCTCCTCCTAAATGGATGGCAGAACAGGTGCAGAGGCAACATGAGCAGAAAGTCCAGCAGGAGATCCAGAATCGTAAACGGCATCAACACTATACAGATAATAGGGAGGTAGTTCGTAAGGGGCAAAGCCTGAGTGAACTGCACACCATTGCAACTTCCTACATGGGGCTTTTTATAGATGTGGAGCATATTCAAGGTGCTTCAGAGCGTGTTGAATGGTTGGTGGGACCGGAAAATCTAGAGGCTGCAATTCACGGTCTATCAGCAGCTTGCCAACGTACTGATATGCCAACACCTCTCTCAATGGCAACGCTCAAAGCGACAGAGAGTAAAGAATTCAATCTCGCAAGAGTAGCTTTGGTCGGCTGTGCTTTGCAGCAAACGCAGTACGGCAATTTGGCATCTCTACCTCAATGTACTCTAGCTACCGCGTTAGCGGCAGCTGATTGGGGTTTCTATGTCAGCGAGACTTCAATACCAAGCACTTTAGAAGATGATCTAAGGGAGCTTCTGTTCGAAGATATTTCTGCAACAGAGCCATTTGTTCGCGCTACGATTGAACCGATGCTGCTCGCAGGAAAGGAACATATTTCCGGGCTGCGTCATATTTTTGAAGTCGAGGGATATGCAAGTCTGGCGGCAAAACTTTCCATTGAATGGTTAGCCCAAAGCGAAAAAATGCATGAGCAGACCTTAATTTATACATTGAAAGCAGCTCTCAGGCTGGCAAGCCGGGCAGAATTGAAAGAACTTACAAGAACAAAGTTACACGCAAGTGTCTGGCCCACACCCAAACACAAAGTGGCTTGGTTTGTTATGGCGTTTCTAGTTGATTTCGAACAGTCCAAGAATAGTTTTTCAAATTATTTATGCGATAACCAATGGGTTCTTAATGAAATTATATCGATAGGAAATTTGGAAAATGGGAGAGGCGCGGCACCCATAACAGCTCTTCAGTTGAGTTTTTTGATCGAAACATATGCAGCTCGATTTCCTCAGGTTCCCCCACCAAAAGGTGGATGGTCGGGAGGAGATCCTTACCTGAGCGCTCGATTTATTGACGTATGCATTTCAAAACTCGGCGAATGTTTGACGGAAAGCGCGAGGAGTGAACTTCACCGTCTTATTACTTCTATAGACTTATCCAATCATAAAGATCACGCCCGCCACGTTGCAGCGGAACAAGTCCGCGCAATGGCGGAAACTGACTGGTCGACACACACATTAAGTGACGTACGCCAAGTGCTTCTGGCCGGAGTTCCGAAAACAGTTGAAGACTTGAAGTCAGTTGTCATGGATGAGATCGAAGCAATGCAAGCTAGGCTATTAAACGGCAGCTTCAACGCAGTGCGACCATTTTGGGATCAAGCTATACCGCACATAGAGAATTACTGTAGAGATCTCATTGCTAGTCAGTTGGAGCCGTACCTTATTAAATATGGGGTCCGTGTTCTTCCCGAAGGAACCATGCTAAATGGTACACGGTGCGATCTTTTGTGCTCGATCGGAGAGATTGGTTTACCTATAGAGATTAAGGGTCAATGGCATGCACAGGTTTGGACTGCGGCCAGTGAACAGCTTGAAAGTAACTATTCACACCATTACCGAGCTGAGGGCTATGGAATTTACCTCGTACTATGGTTTGGTAACGTAGCTAATTATAATCCGCCCGGTATTCGTAAAATTGGACCGATTGAAAGCGCGGATGCTATGTTATCACTCATTCATGAGCGCTCTCCAAGGCCAATTTCTGCAAAAACCAAAGCCTTCGTTTTGGATGTTTCGAGACCCGAAGGTGATGGTGAGGAAGAGAACAAAGGTTAGAAAGGGCAGCTCACCTTCCACTGCAAAAAAAGGAAAAAAGATCGACTTAAAGTTGAAGCTTTGCTTTGCGGAGATGGCTATGCGTTTGCGCGAATGTCAGCAATTGGTGGTGGGTTCAACTGGTGGGTGCAACACTTTAATCTTTAAATAGAGATGG
>NZ_LMCI01000018.1:0-26782 GCF_001623145.1 Pseudovibrio sp. W64
CTAACAAACAGCGCAGGCATTGCCTGCCGCCTTGCTCATCCCGACTTCCGGGAATCCTAGCTCAACACTGCCGGATCATCCCGAGCGGTGCCACTGGTGTTTGTGGGCGCTAGATTTGCAGATTTCCGCTCACTGAGGTATGTTTAGCTAAGTTTAGCTAAGGTGAGATGCCATGAAGGTCAATATGCATGAAGCGAAGTCTAATCTATCCAAACTTGGCGAGAAGGTTTGGCAGGGAGAGCGTGTCGTGATTGCCAAAGCTGGAAAGCCTTACCTCGACCTAGTGCCACATAAGGGCGAGCTGAAACCTCGTGAACCTGGACGCTTCAAGGGGCAGATCAAACTTGCCGCTGATTTCAATGAAGAGATTAAAGAGGTTACCTCTGGCTTTGAGGGTGACGAATGAGACGTCTTCTCCTTGATACACACGCACTTCTTTGGTGGCTTGCCGGTGACCCGCAGTTAGGGACTAAAGCGCAGGCAATTATTGCAGACCCTCGCAATGATGTTTTTGTAAGTGCGGCAAGTTCATGGGAAATCGCGATAAAGCAAAATCTGGGAAAGCTTACAGCACCAAAGGGGTTGGCTGGCATCATCGAAGAAGAGGGGTTCTTGGGCTTGTCAATCTCACTCTTCCATGGTGAGCAAGCTGGTTACCTCCCAGAGCATCACAAAGACCCGTTTGACCGAATGTTGATCGCACAAGCACAGGCGGAAGGTTTGGAGATTGTGACCTCTGACGAAAAGTTTGAGGCTTATGGAGTGCGGTTGGTGGGAGCTTCATCATAAAAACGCCCAGCTGAGTGAGCCGGGCGTTTCTGTTGTTTGATCTTAAATAAGCCTATTCTGGGGTGCCCCAGCCGCCGCTGGTTGGGGGGACGACTGTGATGGCTTCGCCGGCTTCCAGAATTGTCTGGTCGCAGCCTTTCAGCTCTTCCATCTGGCCGGAATTGCGGCGCACGTAGGTGCGGCCCTTCTGGCCATCTTCGCCGCCCTGCATGCCTTTTGGAGCGATGGTTCTGTGAGAGGCCAGGATTGCGCAGTCCATCTTTTCCAGGAAGCGGATGGTGCGTTTGGTGCCGTCACCTGCATGCCACTTGCCTTTGCCGCCTGTTTCCTTGCGGATGTGGAAGTCTTCCAGCAGCACAGGATAGCGGAACTCAAGCACTTCAGGGTCGGTGAGGCGAGAGTTGGTCATGTGGACGTGGACGCCATCAGTACCGTTGAAGCCCGGACCTGCCGGAGAGCCGGAGCACAGGGTCTCATAGTACTGGTAGGTGTCATTGCCGAAGGTCAGGTTGTTCATGGACCCTTGCGAGTTTGCCATTGCACCAAGAGCTGCGAACATCGCGTTGGTGATGTGCTGTGAGGTTTCCACGTTGCCTGCCACAACAGCTGCCGGATAATGCGGACGCAGCATGGAGCCTTCCGGCACCACAATGTTGATTGGGCGCAGACAGCCTGCATTCATCGGGATGTGACCTTCGACCATGACGCGGAAGCAATAGAGAACAGCAGCGCGGGTGACGGGTTCCGGTGCGTTGAAGTTGTTTTCTTTCATCGGGCTGGTGCCGGTGAAATCAACGGTTGCTTCGCGCTTGTCCTTATCAACGGTGATCTTGACCTTGATGGTTGAGCCCTGATCCGTTGGGTATTCGTAGGAACTGTCTGCCAGTGCTTCGATCACGCGGCGGACGCTTTCTTCAGCATTGTCCTGCACGTGGCCCATGTAGGCCTGCACGGTTTCCAGACCGAAGTGGTCTGTCATCTTGCGCAGTTCCTGAACGCCCTTCTCATTAGCGGCGATCTGGGCTTTCAGGTCGGCCACGTTCTGGTGAACGTTGCGGACCGGATATTTGTGGTTGGTGAGCAGCTCGACCAACGCTTTTTCGCGGAAGTCGCCCTGGTCCACCAGCTTGAAGTTGTCGATCAAGACGCCTTCTTCATCCACCTTGGTGGCGAGCGGGGTCATGGAGCCCGGAGCGGAGCCGCCGACATCAGCATGGTGACCACGGGAGGCCGCCCAGAACAGGATTTCCTTGCCGTCGTCATCAAACACCGGAGAGACAACGGTGATATCCGGCAAGTGGGTGCCGCCGTTGTAAGGAGCGTTGAGTGCGAATACGTCGCCCGGTTTGATCCTGCCTTTGTTGAGGGAGATGATCGCCTCAACGGAACGGTCCATGGAGCCAAGGTGCACCGGCATGTGCGGTGCGTTGGCAACCAGCGCGCCGTTTTGGTCAAAGACCGCGCAGGAGAAGTCGAGGCGTTCTTTGATGTTTACGGAGTAGGCGGTGTTTTGAAGGGTTACACCCATCTGTTCCGCGATGGACATGAAGAGGTTGTTGAACACTTCCAGCATCACCGGATCTGCGGTGGTGCCGAGAGCGACTTTCCTCTCCAGCGGAATGGTGCGGGTTAGAATGATGTGGTTCTTGGCGTTGACTTGCGCATGCCAGCCCGGTTCCACAACGATGGTGGCGTGAGGCTCCATGATGAGGGCAGGGCCTTGCAGCTTCATACCCGGCTGGAACGCATCGCGCTTGAGGATGGACGCATCCTGCCATTTGCCGTTTGCGTAGAATTGGGTCTGCTCTGCAATTGCCGGGGCATTTGCTGCCAGTGCTTCGTCTGGTTCCTGAAGGCCAGCGCCACCACCAATGGCTTCCACTTCGAGTGCTTCGACCACGATGGTCTTGTTCTCGTAGGCAAAGCCGAACTGTTTGATGTGGTTCTGGGTGAAGGCGGCGACCATGGCATCGAGATCACCGGTGTTCAGATCCACCGCGATTGGGGTGTCGGTGCCGTCATAACGCAGGTGCGCACGCGGAAGGATGGAGAGCTCGTCTTCTGCAACGCCCTGATTTTCGACTTCTGTTTTCGCGTCTGTTGCAAGGCGCTGAGCGAGGTCTGCAAGAGCTGTCAGATTGTCGGTGTCCAGCTCTTTAACGACCGCTTGCTGACGGGTGGCGCGGATATCCGCAAGGCCCATGCCGTAAGCAGAGAGGATGCCGGAGAGCGGGTGCACGATGACGGTTTTCATGCCGAGGCTGTCGGCAACCATGCAGGCGCTCTGGCCGCCAGCACCGCCAAAGCAGGTGAGGGCGTATTCGGTGACGTCATAGCCGCGCTGAACGGAGATCTTCTTGATGGCGTTAGCCATGTTCTCAACGGCGATCTTCTGGAAGCCTTCTGCGACTTCCTCGCCAGTGCGGCCATCACCGATTTCAGCGGCGAGCGCGTTGAAGGCTGCTTTGACTTCTTCGATTGCCAGCGGCTCGTCCTGATCTGGACCGAAGATTTTCGGGAAGTAGGAGGCGTTGAGCTTGGACGTCATGACATTGGCGTCGGTGACGGTGAGTGGGCCACCGCGGCGGTAACACTTCGGTCCCGGGTTTGCTCCAGCGGAATCTGGACCAACCTGGAAGCGACCGTCTTTGTAATGGAGGATTGAACCGCCACCCGCCGCAACGGTGTGGATCATCATCATCGGCGCACGCATGCGAACGCCAGCCACTTCGGTTTCAAAGGCGCGCTCAAACTCGCCGTCGAAGTGGGAGACGTCAGTAGAGGTGCCGCCCATGTCGAAGCCGATGAGTTTTTCGAAGCCCGCCATTTTGGAGGTTTCGACTGCGCCAACAACACCGCCAGCCGGGCCGGAGAGAATAGCGTCTTTGCCCTGGAAGAGGGAGGCGTCGGTCAGACCGCCGGAGGACTGCATGAACATGAGACGGCAGTCGGTGTTCTGGATGTCGAGTTCACCAGCAACCTGATCCACATAGCGGCGCAGGATTGGGGAGAGGTAAGCGTCAACAACAGTCGTGTCACCACGGCCTACCAGCTTCATGAGCGGGGAGACTTCATGGCTGACGGAAATCTGCGGGAAGCCGACCTGCTTCGCGATGTTCGCCAGCTGCTTCTCGTGCTCAGGGAAGGCATAGGCATGCATCAAGACGATAGCGATGGAGCGTGTGCCGTCAGCGTAGGCTGCTTCGAGCTGGGCTTTGATCTGGTCAAGGTCCGGAGCCGCTTCAACAGTGCCATCAGCGCGGACGCGCTCATCAGCTTCCAGAACCTGATCGTAGAGCAGCTCTGGTTTGATGATTTCTTTGGCGAAGATGTCCGGGCGGGCCTGATAGCCGATTTCCAGAGCGTCGCGGAAGCCTTTGGTGATGAGCAGAAGGGTGCGGTCCCCCTTACGTTCCAGCAGTGCGTTGGTGGCGACTGTGGTACCCATCTTTACTGCCCGGATCTGGTCGGACGGGATGCGGGTGTCTTTGGCAACGCCCATGAGGTCGCGAATGCCCTGAATGGCGGCGTCTTTGTAGGCCTCAGGGTTTTCGGAGAGGACTTTATGGGCGCGTATTTCTCCTTGAGGTGTGCGTGCAACGATATCCGTGAAGGTGCCGCCGCGGTCGATCCAGAAGTCCCACTTGCCCATTGTCATGTTTTGTCCCACCTCGATTTGAAATCTTATTCTGTGATACACCTACAAAATGTAGACATATTGTCAATGTGAATATGTGAGAGTCAGGAGAAACGCAGCGATTGGTATTGAAAATTACGTGGACTGGTCTTTTAAGAGAGGTTGTGTGATCTACGTAAACTCTCGACATTATGTTGCGCGAGATGGTGCGAATCTGCGCAATTCTAACTTGGTGGTTGTGAGGTCAAAAATGAGTGATGCTTTAGAGCAGAAAAATACTGGTGGGCTGGGCGTTGGACCGGTCGTGTCCTCATCGCACCTTGCATCGGGTGAATTGCCCGCACTGTCTGAGGTGGAATTTGCGGTGACGATGATGGTGAATGCTTATCATCGTTGGATGGTGCGATGCATGGCAGCTGCAGGACAGGAGGGGTTATCCCCTCTGGAAACGCTTGTGCTTCACTCGGTCAATCACCGTGAGCGATCAAAAACGCTGGCTGATCTGTGTCTCGTTCTGAACATTGAGGACACGCACACGGTGTCTTACGCTTTGAAAAAGCTGGAGAAGGCTGGCCTTGTGCAATCCGGTAAGCGCGGTAAGGAGAAAATTGCCGAGATTACAGAGGAAGGTCGTGCGCTTTGTGATGCTTACAAGCAGCTGCGTGATGCCTTGCTGGTGAAGCCCGTGAAAGAGCTTGGGCTTGATGAAGCCGAGCTGTCCCGGCTTGCATCTGTTTTGCGCAGTGTGTCAGGTCACTACGATCAGGCCGCTCGTTCTGCCGCTGCAATGTAATGTGATCGCAGCGGGAACCAGTTATCGCTTACTCAATCGACATGCTCATTGTGGGCGAGGCCTGTGTCTCCCATGAGCAGTTTGATCCATCCGGGCATCTTACCTGTTCTGCGCAATGCGCCATCTATGGAGAATTCTCCCCCTCCTGTGGTGGTGAAGCTAAGATAAGACGCAAACAAGATCAGCGGCAACTCCCATGAGACGGCTGTGGCAAAGGAGACAAAGCCGTGCTCCAGCGCCCCGCTCAATGTTGCTGCAAACAAGATATAGGCGGCTGCGAAGAAGCAAGAGAGACGGGTGAGCAGCCCGAGGCCGATACCAATTGCAATGGCCAGTTCTGCCAAGCCTGCGGCATCAATAATCATTGCAGGGTCGGGATAACCGAGTAGGGAGAAGAACTCTACATGCTCCATGTAAGGGAGAGACCCGGCAAACAACTTGTCGGTGAAGTGTGGCACCATCACAAAGCCAACCAGAATGCGGAAGAAGGTGAGTTGCCATTGCCAAAGTGTCAGGCCACGGCCTGCGGTCTCAAATGAATTGCGCTGGATTGTGCTGAGGAACCAGATGAGATTGACGAAGAAGGCAAAGGCAAGCGGCCAGCTGAGCAGGTATGCATAATAAAGTGAGGCAATCCGCCAGGCGACAAGTTGGCAGAGCAACATGCACAAAAAGCCGAGTGTGAAGTTTTTCGGCACGACGATTACGACGAAGAAGAATGCCAGTGCAAGCCAGATCAGCATGGGCCGTAATGCAGATTCTGGAATGGGTGACATGAGCACTTCCAGAGAGATGAGTGCGACGACGCCCAGCAAGAGAGCTGTAATGAGGGATTGAAGTAGCTGGAAGAACGACAAGTAGTGGAAGGGCCGTGCAATCTCCGCAAGATCCTCCTCTTCGCTCATGTCCTCAGTATTTGCATTGCTCTTGTCTGCCATAGCTACCTCACAGCGAATCCCAAGCGCGGGTCATTTGTGTCAAGGTAGCGTGCTGCACCTAGCGAGAGATATCCTGCTATTCTCGCTAGGCTTATTTGAGAGGTTATCCGACGTAGGCAGCTTCAATCTGCTTGGCCTCTTGTGTTCCAAGCGTGCAGCGGACATTTGCGTGCGGATTGGCCGGATCAACGTTAGATGGTTTGCCGAAGTAATAACCTTGAACGATATCGCAGCCGCCGGCTCGCAGGATTTGGGCCTGCATTTCTTCTTCAACGCCTTCTGCTGTGATCAATACGTCAAGTGAACGGCCAAGACCGATAATCGCAGCAACAATTGCGTCGGTGTGGGCATCCTTGCCGATGTTCATGATGAAGCTGCGGTCGATCTTAATTTTGTTGAACGGGAAGCGAGAAAGGTAGCTTAGGGAAGAATAGCCAGTGCCGAAGTCATCCATGGCGATGGACACGCCCATGTTCCCGATCTTCTTGAGCGACTTCACCACGCTGGTGGTATCGGCAATCAGAAGGCTTTCGGTGATCTCGATCTCAAGGCGCTCAGGTGCCAGACCAGATTCTTCGAGGGCTTCTGAAATCTTCTGCTCGATCAATCCGGTCTTGAACTGTGCAGGCGAGAAGTTGACGGCGACTTTCAGGCTTGTGTCAGCCCAACTTGCCGCGTCAGTACAAGCTTTTTTGAGCACATATTCGCCGAGCGCTTCAATAAGGCCTGTGTCTTCTGCGATCGGGATGAAGACTTCTGGTGAGATACGGCCTTTTTCCGGATGGACCCAACGAAGCAGGGCTTCAAAAGCTTTGAGTTTGTTGTCTGCCAGACCAACCTGAGCCTGATACACGACTGAGAATCCGTCGAGCTTAAGCGCACGGATCATCTCTGTTTCCAGCTCGCGGCGACGTTCCAGCTCTTCATCCATGCTGGACTCGTACCAGGTGTAAGTGGAGCGGCCACCGTTCTTGGAGCGATAGAGCGCCAGGTCAGCGCAATGGAGGAGCCGGGAAGACCGCCATGCAGCATCGGTTGCCTGAGCGATGCCCATGGATAGAGAGATCTGGATTTCCTTGCTGTCGATGACGCAACTGGAATTGGTGGTTGCCATGGCGCGCTGGGCGAGCACGGTGATGTCGTGGCTGGTGTATTCCCCTTCGATCATCACGGCGAACTCATCGCCAGAAAGACGCGAGACGAGGTGATCGGTGAAGACGAGCCGTAATCGGTCCGAGATGATTTGGAGGAATGTATCGCCAGCTGCATGGCCGTGGTTGTCGTTCACTTCCTTGAACTTATCAACGTCGATGGCAATGACGTAAACATTGGAAGCTGTAATGGATGCTTTGCGGAGTGCCTTGTTTAACTCGTCAGAGAAAACAGCGCGGTTTGGCAAGTGGGTCAGTGGATCGTTGTGCGCGAGGAAGCGGATCGTTTTGGAGGTTTTCCAGCGATCATGCAGTCCTTTCCAAGCGAACATAATAGAGGCGATTGCCACGACGAGCACCAGCAGGAATGCAAAGGCCGATCCAAAGGCGATTGCGTCCATAAACACGACGGTGTTGAGCGTTGGTTTGGTGGTGAAGATAAAGCCGCCACGCGCTTTGTTTTCGTCATTTACATAAGGAATGACGACGCCAAATTTTGGTATCCGCCATTCAAGCCAGTTGAAGTTGGAGTAAATTACCAACTGTCCTGAGTTGAGTGCAGAGTGCCAGGCGTCATAAGCGGATGGATCGGACAGAATTTCGTTTACGCGGTCATTGGTCATATTCCGCGGATGGACAGCCAATGGACGACCGGGAGCGTTGACGACCAGAAGTTCGAACTCTTCAAACTGTTCAACCAGTGCCTGCTTGACTGCGGTGGCTTTGGTTGCAGGCAGTTTCCAGCTTGAAGAGATGATTTCTGTGGTTGGGGCAGAGCTGGACCCGCGCAGGCCGAAATTTAACGGGGAAGAGGAATCCTTTTGTCCCGTGTCTTCATTGGAAGGGGCCTCGAAAGGGTGGTGTGAATTGATGATGTTGTTCGCAGTATGGAATTCTTTTTGAGCTTCACTCTTGAATAAATAATATAAAGTCGCTTGATCAATGGCATAAAAGCTTGTGGCAATGGCACCAATCACAGCAAACACTATGCCGGCGTAAAGTAATTTACGATGTGGAGGTATCGTTTCCACTTGAAATCCCCATCCCGAAACGCACGAAATAATGTGCGCTGGCAGCAGGCAACTGAGAAGTTAGTTGGCGCTGTTGCCTGTATGTGTACTTAATTAATAGCGAATATATCTGTAAAACATTACCCATATGTTTCGCGGGGCGATATTTTGAGGTCAAGCTTGACTGAGGCTTGAACTGAAATCATGCAATGGGCACTTATAGATAGCAGTGGGCAAATAAAACCCAAGGGAAACAAACTATTCAGATTGATAAATAATTTGTTAGGTATAAACCTGATTTGCGGTGACTAATTATTTTGCTGTCTTTTCCGGCGAAATTGTCAAGCAGATTGAACTAGAGAGCAGGATGCCAATGAATTTTTGGGGCAGCTTTGACAAGATTGTAGGTGCACTGCAAACCGGTGGTGCCCAGTTGGTTGACCGGCTGCAGCAGCTTGTTCAGTCAGTTGGTGAAGCGCGCCGGAATGTTGCCTTTACGGTCGCTATGATTGCCTTGTCTGCGAAAATGGCAAAAGCCGATGGTGTTGTGACCCATGACGAAGTGATCGCATTTTACGATCTGTTTGAGATGCCAGAGGGTGAGGAGCGCAACGTTTCGCGCCTCTTCCAACTGGCTCAGCAGGACGTAGCGGGCTTTGAGACCTACGCTTCCAAACTCTCTGTGTTGTTTGCTGAAGATGAGACGACGCGTACGGATGTGCTGGATGGCCTCTTTTATATAGCCAAGGCAGATGGCGTTATTCATGAGAGAGAAGTTGCCTATCTCAGCCGGATTGCCGAAATCTTTGGAATTGATGCCGTTGGCTTTTCGCAGATTAAAGCCCGTCATATAAGAGGAGATGGAGATCCCTATCTGGTTCTCGGCATTGATATGGCGGCGAGTGATGAAGACGTGCGCTCCTGCTATCGCAAGCAAGTCCGGGAGACACATCCTGATCGGTTGATTGGTCGAGGTGTCCCTGAGGAGTTCGTCAAGATCGCCAGCGATAAACTGGTCGCATTGAATAAAGCGTATGAGCAGATCTGCGCGGAACGAGGAATATGAGCGTTAAAACTGAATGCGCAGTGCCTGCGCGTCTTCGTCCATCTCCCAATCACAACGAGCGCCGCGTTCCTGCCGTTGATATGTTGATCTTGCATTACACGGCGATGGAAAGTGCTGAGAAGGCTGTGTCCTGGCTGTGTGATCCGCGCTCAGAAGTTTCCTGCCACTATCTGGTTGATGAACTGGGCATGGTTACGCAGATGGTGCCGGAAAGTCGCCGGGCCTGGCATGCCGGTGTTTCCAGCTGGAAGGGTGAGGATGACCTTAACTCCCGCAGCATTGGAATCGAGATTTCCAATCTGGGGGATCAGGAAGAGGGTACGCAAGGCTATCCTGATGTGCAGATTGAAGCTGTGATTGCTCTCGCCAAGGATATCTGTGAACGCAACAGTATTTCACCAGAACGGGTGCTCGGGCATTCTGATGTTGCTCCGTCCCGTAAACAGGATCCGGGCCGTCATTTTCCCTGGGCGCGGTTGGCCGAGGCTGGTGTCGGGCATTTTATTGAGCCGGTGGAGCTTGAGGCTTCGAGCTTCTTTCAGGAGGGGGACGAAGGGCAGCCGATTGAAGCTCTACAGTCGCTTCTGGGGCTCTATGGGTATGATGTGTTGGTCAGTGGCGTGTTTGATGAGAAGACCAAATATGCCGTTGAGGCGTTTCAGCGCCACTTCCGTCCTGCAAAAGTCGATGGAATTGCTGATGCGCAGACCATTGCGACACTGCATAGCCTGCTGAAAAAGCTAAAATCCTTCTGATTGTGATAGATGTCATTGAAATATCAGTAAAATGGGGTCTAATACGTAATAGGAGTACGATTTGATTACGTAGGGGAATGACTCTGTTTTGCTGAAAAGTTTCCTTAAGTAAGGCTGATGTGCCCTGCGTCAGCCCTTTTTGTGCCATAAACTAAGGTTTATGCCAGTTTTTAAACATTAAAATTGTAACTTTTCGTGATCAGACCTGTCTGATTTTCGTCTCATCTTCTGAAGATAAACACTCCTGCTCAAAACATGATTGCCAGGAAATGAAGATGAACCTTACAAAAATAAAAAATAACGTAGTAATCCCCGTTCTTGCTGCAAGTGTTATGCTCGGCGGTGTTGTGAATACCAATGTCTTCTCTGATGAAGCCGCAGCGGCTACTAAAAAGGGTAGCTACGTTAAGCTGATCGAACAGAAAGCCAAGAAGCACGGCGTTCCGCACCACATTGCGAAGGCTGTTGTTGAAGTGGAAAGTAATTTTAACGCAAGAGCGCGTGGCCGTGCCGGTGAAGTTGGTCTCATGCAGATTAAGCCATCTACCGCACGTGGTATGGGTTATCGTGGTTCGACCAAAGCTCTTTATAAACCAGAGAACAACATCGAATGGGGCATGCGATATCTGGCTGGTGCTTATAAGCGCGCTGGCGGAGATCTGTGCGGAACCATTTTGCGATACAACGCTGGCCATTATGCCAAGCGTATGAACCGGATTAGTGCCAAGTACTGCAAGCGCGTTAAGGATATTATGGCACGCAGCTAAATGCATCTTGCATATTCGGGCGGGGGACTGTAAGTTCCCATTCAAAGTTTCTTAGAATTTTACGAATGTCTGACCGACGGTCAGTCTGTCTGCAAGGACATATCAGGGTGGTTGACCGGGCAAAGTCAACCACCCTAACTCTTAAAATTTTAGGCGAATTCCCCGAAAATTAGGCGAACTTTCGAGCTGCATTTGTTGGCGAAGCGGGCACCTTCACGCCATCCAGTAGTTTCCCATCATCAATCGGTTGACCGAGTGACGTTGTGACCGGAACAACGCCAGCCCAATAGGGCAGCGCGTAATCCTCCGCATCGTCGACTGGAGCGCCCTGACGGATTTTTGCTGAGGCGTGTTCGATCTCGATAGCGATAACACCTGTTGAGATCTGTTCCTTCTCCGTCATCGGGCGGACCTCATCCCATCTGCCAGGCAGAAGGTGTTCGGTGATTGCTTTGAGGGAGTCCCATGCTTCCTGATGGTCGGTGACAAGGCGGGCAGTGCCGTGAATGACGGCGGTTCGGTAGTTGACGGAATGGTGGAAAGCTGACCGCGCAGCAACAATGCCGTCAATGAGTGTGAATGTGAGACAGACTTGGGAGTCTTTGCTCATTTTCTTCACGATCCGCGCTGCTTTCGCGCCGTGAATGTAGATGGTGCGGTCTATGACCGCAAAAGCCATGGGAATGACCATTGGGCGGTCTTCATCCATGAAGCCGACATGGACGACGAGGGAGCTCTCCAGAATTGGGAGGATTGTGTTCCAATCATAATCCGCGCGCAGACTTGTTCTGACACGAGCAAATTTAGGTGGCTTGGTTTCACGAGTGCTGGTGCTTAGCGCTGCTTCAAGTGTCATTTCTGCTGTCATTGTCTTAACCGTCTCTGGTCCCCGGTTTTGAGCGAAATCGGCAATATGGGGCCAGTTGGCCCGGCAAGTGGTTTGAGTTTGTGCTCTGACTGCTTGCCGGGTTTTCTGTTTCATTTGTGCACGTTACCCTCGCTGCGGGGCGAAGAAGTATTGTGCTGATCTGTATTCTCTGCAAAACTGGTCCCTCATATAGATCCGCTTAATCTAATTGTGGGGTGCCAGTTGTTTGAGTATGTTGTGATGATCAATCGCGAGGTCAGCACTCCGCTGTCGAGCCAGATTTATCAGCAGTACCGGGATGCAATTCTGAAGCGGCGTATTCCTGAAGGAGAGCGGTTGCCCAGCTCACGTCAGTTGGCGACCAGTCTTTCTGTTTCTCGCAACACAGTGAACACAGCCTATGATTTGCTGCGCTCCGAAGGGCTGGTGGACGTGCGGTCTGGTGCACGGCCTGAAGTGGTGGCCTTGCCTGAGGTTGAAGGGGCTGTTGTTGCAGGACCTGTTCGTGAAACGACACCTCCACTTTCATCGCGTGGCAAGCGATTTTCTTGTAATCATCGTTACACAAGCCCGTCGGGGCGGGGTGTTGCCATGCAACCGGGTGAACCTTCACGAGAGCTGTTTCCCAAAGAGCAGTGGGCACGGAGTTTGCGGCGTGCTGCGCGGCTGCTCAATGGCAATGCGCTGGGATACGAGCATACTTCTGGCTTGCCTGAGTTGCAGCGGGTACTGGCGCAATATCTGGCACAGGAGCGCGGGGTGATCTGCTCTCCTGAGCAGGTTCTTGCCTTTCCGACCACACAATCAGCGCTCTCGCTCATGTCTCAGTGCTTTTCTGAGGAAGGGGACGTGGCACTGCTTGAGGAGCCGGGGTATCTGGGGGCGCGATCAGCCTTTTTTGCTGCCGGTTTGAAGGTGCAAGCTTTAACAGAGATCAATCAGGTTTCACGTGCCTCTTTGATCTATGTGACGCCTTCGCACCAATACCCAACTGGCCGACGCATGGAGATGAGTGAGCGACTTATGTTGCTTAAACAGGCTCACGACAAAGGTGCGGTGATTTTCGAAGATGATTACGACAGTGAGTTCTTGTTTGAAGGGCGGCCGATTGCAGCGCTTCAGGGGCTGAGTGATCGACACTCTGTGATCTATATCGGTACCTCTGCAAAGTCGCTCATGCCGGGTATTCGGCTTGCTTATGCTGTTGTTCCTAAAGAGCATGTGGTGGGTTTGGAGTTGGCGCAGCGGGCATCGGGTGCACTGGCTAATGTGCATGTACAGATGGCCTTTGCAGATTTTATCGAGAGCGGGCACTTTCGGGCGCATCTGAACAAGATCCGAAGTGCTTACCATGAAAACGGTGTTGCGCTATGCCAGTTGATCGGGGAGCGTTTTGGCAATCAGGTTGGTGTTTCCATGCCAACCGGAGGCTTACAGACTTGCCTCTATCTGCCGGAGACCTGCGATGATGTGGCTGTTGCGGACCTGATGAACCAGAAAGGTTTTGGGGTTAATCCGCTTTCCATATTTTATCTTGGTGCACCGCAGAAGGGGCTTGTTGTTGGGTTTGCAGAGGCGAATGAGAAGCTGCGGAGTGGCTTTGTTCAAGCTCTTGAGCAAGCAATGGAACTGAGCGGAGATCGTGTGCAAGCGTAATTCTTTGCTTGACCTTTTTCCTTAGGCTCCGTAGTTCAGGTGCACCAGTCGGCCGGACGGTTGCTGCTGCAAGTGTCGAAAGGCCGCAGTGGAGGAAAGTCCGGGCTCCATGGAGACACGGTGCCGGATAACGTCCGGCGAGGGTGACCTTAGGGAAAGTGCCGCAGAAAGCAAACCGCCAGTGCATGCATTGGTAAGGGTGAAAGGGTGGGGTAAGAGCCCACCGCGTTTTTGGCAACAAAAACGGCATGGTAAACCCCACCGGGAGCAAGACCGAATAGGGGCGGCGCGGAAGTTTACTTCCAGTCATGTTTCCAGACCTGACCGCCCGGGTGGGTCGCTAGAGGTGTTCAGCAATGGGCATCCCAGATGAATTGCCGTCGCGTACAAGGGTAACACCTTGTGCCTTACAAAACCCGGCTTACAGGCCGACTGGTATTTTTCTTTATACATCGCTTGTCAGCAGCTTGTAGCCTGCAAAGGTGAAGAAGCTGCCGAGCAGTCCTTCGATCCATCTCCGAGCCTTTCGGTGTGCTGCGCTTGTGAAGGCGCGGCAAATTTGGAGCGGATTGTAGCCCGTTAGCGGTGCTGTCGTATGATCAGCCAGATTGCCTTGTTGCTGTGATGACCAGTTCGCGAATGTTTACGGTTTGGGGCTGGTTGTAGGCAAATAGGGTCGTGTCGGCCACGTTTTGTGGGTCAAGTGCACCACCGATTTGCCGTTTCTGTTCTTCGTAGTCTTCGCGGATTTTTGCATCGCGTGTGCTGGAAGGGAGGGGTGTTTCAACCAGACCTGGTACGATGGTGATGACACGGACGTTGTGGCCTGCCACCTCTTGCCGTAATGCTTCGCTGAGGCCGTGGATTGCGACCTTCGTGGCGCCATAAGCCGCACGCATTGGGAAGGACTTCTTCGCAGTCATGGACCCTATGTTGATGATGGTGCCAGAGCCGCGTTGGTACATTGCTGGCAGCACTGCGTGGATGCCGTTGAAGACACCGCGCAGGTTCACGTCAATCATTGTCTCCCAATCTTCTGGATTTTGATCTTTTAGCTCGCTCAGGAACATGCAGCCTGCGTTGTTGATGATGGCATCTGCCGGGCCTAAAGCTTGCTCGGCATGACGGATGGCCTTGATCATGTGCTCTCGGTTTGTGACGTCGACTTTGCTGCAGATCGTGTTGGGAAGGTCCATCGCCATCATGGGTTCCGTGCGTCTTGCCAAGAGCAACAGAGGGTGCCCGTCTTTGCTGAAGGTTTTTGCAAGGGCTGCGCCGATGCCTGAGCTGGCACCTGTGATCACAACAAGAGGCTTCGTCATGGGTCTGCTTATGTTCCGATCATTGTGAGCGGGATGATCTTTCAATTCATTAGCCAAAATAGTTTTCTGAAGCTTGTTGGGAGCGCGTAAAGTTTGCTTCTATTCGTTGGTGTGCCACACTCGGCGCGTTGGGGCTTATTGGTTTGTTGGAGATGCTGGAATGCTGTTGGGGGAGTCGAGTTCCACTTTGATACCGGAAATGGTGACGATCCCTGCCGGTGTCCTTCTTCAGAAAGATGATCGTAAAAGGGAGCGATGGACAGCTCAGGTTCAGACGTTTGATACTTCGAAATATCTGGTTACACAGGAGCTGTATGCGTCTGTTCTGGATGAGCGGCCCTCTCAGTTTACTGGTGATGATTTGCCCGTTGACTCTGTCAGCTGGTTTGATGCGGTCAGGTTTTGTAATGGCCTTTCTGAGCGGTATGGCCTGAAGCCTTACTACCTTGAGCATGGGGACGGGCTGGTTGATCGGTGCGCCATAAGCGATGGGTATCGTCTGCTGACAGATGCTGAGTGGGAGTATGCGTGTCGTGCTGGTTCTCAAGGACCCCGCTATGGTGCGCTTGAAGATATCGGGTGGTTTGCCGAAAACTCAGCTGGAACTCCGCAGGCAGTAGGGTGCAAAGAGCCGAATGAGTTTGGGCTCTATGATATGCTGGGCAATGTTTGGGAGTGGTGTTGGGATCTTTATGATCCAGCTGTTTATGGAGAGTACCGCGTGTTTAAAGGTGGTGGTTGGGCAGATGATGAACGGGGTTGCCTTGTCACCAACAGACGGCGCAGTCACCCAACCTTTCGTGTTGAGGACCTGGGTTTTCGTGTTGCGCGGTCAATAAAGTAGGTTGCTTACTGGCAAGGAAGCCTCTGTCCAAGAAAAACACCGGTATTGTCTTGCAAGCTTGACTGCTCCAACGCAATCAATTACCCAAGATCTGATTTATGTATACAGTGGAATACAAAATGGATTTTTGGGTTTGGGTTTCTTTTGTGCTGATTTCTGCGGCGAATATTGTGACGCCGGGGCCAGCGATCCTTAATACCGTGCGACGGGCTGCGCAGTTGGGGATGGGGCGGGTTCTACCGACTATTCTCGGCAATACCCTTGGGCTTGCGATTGCTGGTGCATTTTGCGCGGGTGGTGTGGTGAGTTTTGTGCTCACCTCTGAGATTTTGTGGAGTGTGTTCCGATGGATGGGTGTTGGGTATCTGGTCTGGCTTGGGCTTAAGTTTGTCTTCAAGCGTGAGGAGATTGATTTATCAGGGGATGTCAGCGTTTCTGTATCTGGATTGACACTGTTCTGGGAAGCGTTTTTGCTGGCGGTGACCAACCCAAAAGCGATCCTGTTTTTTGTTGCTCTGTTCCCACAAGTTATGAGCTCTGAGTTGGCCCTGCTGCCACAGGCCAGTATTCTTGTTGCAACGTTTTGCGGAATCTCTGTCCTATCTTTAAGCGGGTATTCTGCGTTGGCCTCGTTGTTACGGGCGCGCTTTATTACTCAGGCTCGGTATCGCCGGTTCCGTGTGTTGTCGGGCTTTGTTCTTTTTGGGTTTGCAGGGAAAATTGCGAGCGAGGTGCGGTAAAAGCGGTTTGCTTTTGCTCCTATGGCAGTGTTCCAACTTGAAAGTTGATGGGGCTTCGCGCAGATAGAAGGTAACTGCAAGGAGATCTTCTATGAGAACAGAATTTGATCAGGAACTGGAAGAGCGCCTCGTTCGCTATGCGGCTATTGATAGCCAGAGCAATGAGACGTGCCCGGAGTCCCCAAGCTCTCAGATCCAGCTTGATGTACAAAAGGTGCTGCGTGCTGAGCTGATGGAGATTGGTGCCAGTGACGTTGAGCTGACTGAATACGGCGTTGTTCTTGCCACTATTCCTGCGACTATCCAGACTGATGCTCCCGTGATTGGCCTGCTGGCGCACGTGGACACCGCCCCGGCCTACCATGCTGAGGGTGTGAAGCCACGCGTTCACCGTGCTTATGATGGCTCAGCAATTTCCTTCCCGGATGCCTCTGAGTTGTCCCTGTCTCCTGAGAACTCCCGTTATCTTGGTGAGAAAATCGGTGATGATATTATCACCGCCAGTGGAAGTACGTTGCTGGGTGCGGATGACAAGGCCGGTGTTGCGATCATCATGTGTCTTGCTCGTCATCTGCTGGCAAACCCGCAGATCCCTCATGGCAAACTTCGTATTGCGTTTACGCCGGATGAAGAAATCGGGCGCGGTGTGCATGACAAGTTGCCTGGCGCTCTGGGTGCGGATTTTGCTTACACGCTGGATGGCGGCAAAGTGGGCGAGCTGAACTATGAGAACTTCTGTGCTGATGGTGCGACGGTAAAGATCACTGGCGTTTCTGTACATCCTGGTTATGCGAAGGATAAGCTGGTCAATGCGTTGCATCTGGCAGGCAAGATCATCACCATGCTGCCACATGCGACGATGACACCTGAGACCACTGATGGTCGTGATGGCTTTATCTTTATTGCCGACATGGCGGGGAATGCAGCTGAAGCGGAGCTGCATTTTGTGCTGCGTGATTTTGAGCTGGAAGGTCTGGAAGCGAAAGCTGATCTGCTGGAGCAGGTATGTGCTGCAGTTCAGGCTACTGAGCCGCGTGCTTCCATCTCTTGTGAGGTCAAAGAACAGTATCGCAACATGCACCATTGGCTGCGTGATGATATGACCCCAGTTGAGCTTGCTAAGGCAGCTTATGAGGACATGGGCTTGAGTGTATCTGCCAAGCCGATCCGTGGTGGAACCGATGGGTCTGTGCTGACCGCGAAGGGGACATCCTGTCCGAACATCTTCACCGGCATGCAGGAAATCCATGGGCCGCTGGAATGGATCAGCGTGCAGGACATGGCATGTGCGATGCAGGTGTGCCTTAAGCTTGTTGAGCGCGCTGCGAAGTAAGAGGCTCCTAAAAACCGCTTCATGAGAATATGAAACCGTCGGCTACTTTGTCGGCGGTTTTTTCTTTGCTGGTTTCCTTCTGTCTGATGCCTTGAGCATGCGTTGGAAGGAAGGGCACTCCATGTGGCTTGGGGCAGGGCAGTCGGCCACGTGGTGCAGGACATCGCGCAGGGCTGTGAGTTCCTTGATTTGCTCATCAATCAGATCGGCACGTTCACGGATCTGCTCTCGCGGGATCTGGAGCTGACCCTTTTCAGAAAACATGCCTGCAATCTCTGTCAGTGAAAATCCACCAGCCTTGGCGAGTGTGATCAGAGAGAGTTTCGTCAGGATCTGCGGCTCGTACTGACGTCGGAGACCGTGCCGCGTTATGGACTGAATGAGTCCGACTTCCTCATAATATCGCAGTGTGGAGGGCTTTACGCCTGAGCGTTCGGTGATCTCTCCAATATCTAGCAGTTTCATACTTGACCTCAAGTTGGCTTGAAGTCGTATCCTGATCTCAACAGGGTAATTTTGCAAGAGGATAAGCAAATGAAACAAGTGCACGTGGAGCCCGAACAACAGGTCTGGAAAGACCCCAGAGCGATTGCTCTTTTAATGGCGGCTACTTTAACGGTCATGGCGAACGCAACGATCAGTCCTGCTCTTGCTGGATTGGAGGAGATGTTCCGGGATGATCCAAATGTTCTTTGGTTGTCCCGGCTTCTGGTCTCAACGCCTTCGCTGACTGTCGTTATCTGCGCCCCGCTGGCTGGAGTGATCGCAGATCGCTATGGTCGGCGAGCACTGTTGCTTACAGGTGTCCTGCTGTTTGCTGTGATGGGAAGTGCCGGCATGATCCTGCCGGACCTGACGAGTATATTGATGAGCCGGTTGGGTCTTGGCATTGCGGTTGCCATGGTGATGACGGCGCAAACAGCTTTGATCGGTGACTACTTTGTCGGCAACCAGCGCAGCTCTCTGATGGGGCTACAGACGTCGGCTCGTAACTTTGGCGGTTTTCTCTTTATCTCAATGGCTGGTTTGCTGGCTGTTACTTCTCCGCGGTTGCCGTTTGCAATTTATGGGCTTGCGTTGCTCATGGTGCCGTTTTTGTGGCGTTATCTCAGCGAACCGGTGAAGCACTCTGCAGCTGCAAAGAAAACTGCAAGTGCAGAAAGTGACGGTTCTCCGGCCTGGGTCTGGCTGTTGACGGCATTGGCTTTACTGCAAATGCTGACTAATATGATCTTCTTCCTCATGCCGACACAGCTGCCGTTCTTTCTGGATGCTCAAGGTTATGACAGTGCGACTATGACAGGTGCTGCGCTAGGTGCGTTGATGTTGACTGGTGGCACGGCAGCTCTGCTTTACGGGCGGATTAAAGCGCGTGTTGGTTACAGTGGGGCATTTACGCTGGCCTACGGATTTATGGCGATTGGGCTGATGTTGCTGACCCTTCAGCAAACCTGGAGCGTGTTCCTGGGGACCGCTGCGATGGGTGCCGGGTACGCGCTTGCGATGCCGAACTTTCCAGCTATTGCGCTTCAGGTGGCTCCGAGTTCGCGGCGTGGTATGGCAGGTGGGGTTCTGACTTCCTCTGTTTTCCTTGGCCAGTTCCTCTCTGTTTTTGTCAGCATTCCTTTGATTGCTGCGGTTGGATTTGCCGGGACGTTTCGGATTGTGGCTACTGCGCTGACCTGCATGGCGCTTATCGGCTTACTCGTCTTTATCTGGCGCTCAGTTCGTAAGGCAGCAACAGCGTTTGTGCGAATGGAAAACTGAGTGTAACGGGCTTACGAGAGCGTCAGCTTTTAGATGTGTTATGCGCATTTTTTGTTGATGCTCTCGATCGCTCTGGAATAGTACGTAGACCGTGCAAAACGAAACTGTCATGGTGCTCTGATTGCCGCAAAATATATGCGGCGGGATGAGCGCTTAAAGCAGTGAGAGCGAGCCGGAATAAGGTAAGCAGCTTTAGGCGATGTAATGCCTTTGACATGCAAGACATGTAAGAGCAAAGGCATAACTGAAAGCAGTGCCTTTTGAGGCCTTATCTTGGAATAGCCGCATGAGTGATTTGCCGGTTTTAGGCGCAGCAATGTGCGTCAAACATCTTCCCCAACATCGTGAATGGTTGCTGGAGCTGCCTCGGGATCTTGAGCTGCAGGATTTCTATAATTGGAACTTGCTGGACAATGGGTGTGATGACTTGGTCGCAGAAGCAAAGAAGCTTCTGGATGGACATGAGGGGCGCCTCGGTCTGCATGGCCCGTTCTGGAATCTGGACCTTTCTGCGGCTGATCCGCTGTTTCAGCAGGCTGTTCGCAAGCGTCTGGATCAAGGTATTGAGTTGTGTGCCAAAATGGGTGCAGACCAGATGGTGCTGCACAGTCCTTACACGATCTGGGATCACAACAACCTCGATCTTTATGACAATGGTCGTCAGATGAAGCTGGAAATGATCCATGCGAACCTGAAGGATGTTGTTGCCAAGGCGGAGGACATGGGCTGTGTCATCGTGTTGGAGAACATCGAAGACCTGGACCCGTCCTACCGGGTGGAGATCCTGAAGAGTTTTGAGAGTGAAGCTCTGGCGCTTTCGATTGATACCGGACATGCTCACTACATGCACTCCTGCTATGGCGCGCCGCCGGTTGATTACTTCATCAAGTCAGCAGGCGATGCTTTGCAGCATGTGCATATTCAGGACATTGATGGTCATGCTGACCGCCACTGGAATCCGGGTGAGGGTTCTATTCCGTGGGAGCCTCTGTTTGCAGAACTGGCAAAACTGAAGAGCAACCCACGCCTGATCCTTGAGATCATGGATGAGACCACTTTGCGCAAAGGCGCAGACTATCTGGTTGGGTTGGGTCTCGCCAGATAACGGGAGGTTTGCTCCCTGTGATGAGATATGGGGTCGGCAGTGCTGCCGGCCTCCTTTGTTTGAGCGATCAAAGTAACCAGTAAAACCAATTGTGATCGCAGTGTGTGACGTGCCTTCCCAGTGCGATTTATCGACTCAGGACAATCGTGGGTAGGTATGGGAAACTGCCCCACCGTCCTCAGAATGGGCATGGAATTTCATGGTCCGGCATGGGAAAAACGGGGTTTAGCCAAGGCTAATAGGTTAAAATCACTAGAGCCAATCGGCGAAATTCTTTCTTCGACCTCTGTAAAAACTGTGAGTACTTCTGGTTGTAATCGTATTTTGGATGCGTGTAACTCGCAGAAATCCCTGCGTAAACTCCTATCAATACTTCGTTTACCATAATTGGTGATAACTAGCAGATGTTAAGGGGCATTCTTTTCGGTTTGGGCTGGTGGGTTCATTGACGTCCCATGCTATCCCATGGTATCCCATAGGCTCCCGGGATATTCCGGTTTGTACTTCAGTAATCTTGTTGTTTTTGCCTGATTTGAGCGCTGGCTCTCCAAGGAGTGGAGAGTTGTTTGATGTGCCGCTGACAGATCAAGAAGATCTGGCTCATTAAAGAGGGGACCAATGGCTGGTTTTGTTTCGCACTTCACCAATCGGGTGGATGCAAAGGGTCGTGTATCGATCCCTGCACCCTTTCGTGCGGCGTTGGCGAAAGACGGCTTTGAGGGTCTCTACTGCTTCCCATCTCCTTTTCAGGAGGCGGTTGATGCAGGCGGTAACGGACTGACAGCGGAAATCCAGAAACGACTTGATGCGTTTTCAACGCTCTCAATGGAGTACGACGCTCTGTCCACGGCGCTTTACGGCGCAAGTGAAACCCTTAAAATTGATCGGGATGGCCGGATTGTTCTTTCTGAGATGATCCGTAACCACACCGGCATTGATGGTGAAGTCACGTTTGTTGGGCAGGGGTTTAAGTTTCAGATTTGGGAACCGACAAGGTTCTCCAAGCACCGCGACGAGGCCATGAAGCGGGCGCTTGCAGTATTGTCTTCCGGCGGTGCGCCGGGGACAGCAGCCGGAGGGGCACTATGATGACGGGCGGCGACGGAGACAAATCCGGTATCGCTGGCGGACCAGCGCGTCACATTCCAGTCCTTCTGGAACGGGTGCGGGAGGCAATGGCCCCCGCGCCGGGTGATGTGATTATTGACGGTACGTTCGGTGCCGGTGGTTACTCAAGGGCTTTTCTTGAGGCTGGAGCCAGTGTGATTGGTGTTGATCGGGATCCAGATGCGATCCGTGACGGTCGCGTTTTGGAGCAAGAGTCCGATGGACGCTTGCAGCTGGTGCACGGTCAGTTTGTTGATCTTGAAGACCATGCACGTGCGCTTGGCTATGATGCTGTTGATGGCGTGGTGATGGATCTTGGCGTGTCTTCCATGCAGTTGGATCAGGCGGAGCGTGGTTTCTCGTTCCGGTTTGATGGACCGCTGGATATGCGCATGGAGCAGGATGGTCCAAGTGCGGCGGATGTGGTGAATACCATGGAGCGTCAGCACTTGACGCGCATCATTGGGATGCTTGGCGAAGAAAAGCGTGCTTCCAGTGTTTCCCATGCCATTTGTCAGGCGCGCGAAGAGAAGCCATTTGAGACGACGCTTGAGCTTGCTCGCGTTATCGAGAAGGTGGTGAAGCGTAATCCTAAGAAGGCCAGCATTCATCCGGCAACGCGGACCTTTCAGGCGCTACGTATCTATGTGAATGGTGAGTTGCATCAGGCGGCTGGGGCTCTTGCGGCAGCGGAACGGATTTTGCGTCCGGGTGGGCGTCTGGTTGTTGTGACGTTCCATAGTCTGGAAGATCGTATTGTGAAGCGGTTCCTTGCGGATCGCTGCAAGACCCGCGGTGGCGGATCCCGCCATATGCCGGAGATGGATATTCCTCCTCCGACTTTCGAATTTATCGTGAAGGGCAATCAGGATGCCAGCGTTGAGGAGATTACTGATAATCCTCGCGCACGTTCTGCTCGTTTGAGAGCTGGGCGGCGGTTGGATACGCCTTCGCGGGAGTTAGATATTCATGCGGCAGGCGTTCCGCGCCTTGCTTCATTCCACGGTCTAGGAGGCTAAGCTATGCTGCGCTTCGTAAATCTGTTCTTTATTGTTGCGGTGGTTATTGGTGCTGCGCTCGTTTACGACATCAAGATGTCTAACGAAAACCTTGCCGATCAGGTGCGTCAGCTTTCTGCTGAGATTGCCAAGGAAAAAGACGATATCCGTTACTACAAAGCCCAGTGGAGTGTGCTTAATCAGCCAGGGCGTTTGCAGGGTATCGTTGATCGTTACAACGATATTTTGAAGCTTGAGCCACTACGTGCGGAACAGATCACGACACTGAAGGCGTTGCCGGTTAGACCTGTTCTGATGGAGCCAGTCTCTGCTGATGCGATGAGCGGTTACGCCAGTCGCGTTACATCTGTACAGTAAGGGAGGGGCTCGTGGCCAGGAAAGCTGACAGCTCCTTTTTGCGGCGGTCTAATGTGAACCAAAAGCATGGCACAAGTGCGATCCGGCTACGTGGTCCGGGACGCTCGCGCATTTTCTTTGCGATGACTATCTTTGTGTTTGTGTACGGAGCTATTGCTGGTCGTCTGATCCTGCTTGGTTTGCAGGATGGGGACCCTGCTGAGCGGTTCCTTGCTGCGCAGAGTTCTGTTGCTCAAGCGCGCCCTGATATTGTTGACCGTAATGGTGAAATCCTCGCGACCGATATCAAGAGTGCTGCGCTTTATGCTGAGCCGCGCAAGATCCCTGATACAGATGAAGTCTTTGACGGGCTGATCTCTGTTTTGCCGGAGCTGGATACGCCATCCATCAAGAAGCGTCTTGAGAGCAATGCGCTGTTTACGTGGCTCAAGCGTGAGATCTCCGTTGAGCAGCGACAGGCCATTCATGCGCTGGGTCTGCCGGGTGTTGGCTTCCGTGAGAGTAATAAGCGGTTTTATCCAGGTGGTCAGACGGTCAGTCATATTCTTGGAACTGTGAATGTCGACAACCAGGGCCTCTCTGGTATGGAGAAGTATGTCGATCAGGCGTGGTTGAAGGATCTGCAAGATCTTGGCTTTACGCAGGATCGGACCATGGAGCCCGTCAAGCTTTCGGTTGATCTGCGTGTTCAGCATGCAGTGCGTGATGAGTTGCGCCGTTCCATGGAGTACTACAAGGCCAAAGCGGCCATGGGTGTGGTGCTGAAAACGGACACCGGTGAAGTGATCGCCATGACGTCGCTGCCGGATTTTGACCCGAACAACCGTCAGCAAGCGCTTGAAAAAGAACGTATGAACCGGGTGACTGGTGGTGTGTTTGAGATGGGCTCCATCTTCAAGGGTATTACCATTGCGATGGCGCTGGATAGTGGCAAGGTGAAGCTGGAAGATGGCTTTGATGCCACCAAACCTATCCGTGTTGCAGGTCAGAAGATCGATGACTTCCACGGGAAGCGCCGTGTTTTGTCCGTGCCTGAAGTTTTCATTTACTCCTCCAATATCGGCACCATCAAAGTCATGCAGAAAGCTGGCATTGAGGAGCAGAAGGCGTTTTTGAAAAAGATTGGGCTGACCCAGAAAATGAAGACCGAGATACCGGGCGTTGCGCGGCCTCTGCTTCCACCGAAGTGGAATGACCTTGCTGCAATGACGATCTCTTTTGGTCATGGCTTGGGCATCACGCCGCTGCAGATGGCTGTTGCGGGTGCGACGCTGGTCAATGGCGGTAAATATCTTGAACCAACGTTCCTGCCTCGCAGTGAGGAAGAAGCTGACAAGCTTGCTAAACAGGTTCTGAAACCACAAACCAGCGAGATCCTTCGGTATCTCAACCGTGAAAATGTCCTGCGTGGATCCGGGCGGCGTGCTGCTGTGCCGGGTTATGATGTTGGCGGTAAGACTGGAACAGCGCAGAAAGTTGTGAATGGCCGTTATGCTGAAGGTGTTTATCTGAACTCCTTTATGTCGGCGTTCCCGATGTCCAATCCTGAGTATCTCGTTTTGATTGTTTTGGATGAGCCACAAGCCGTGGAAGGGCAACGTTATTCTACTGCAGGGTGGAATGCTGTGCCAACCACTGCATCTGTTATCCGCAGAATTGCACCAATGCTCGGCGTGGTGCCTGATTTCGCAGATGACGCAGAAACAATTCCGGTTTCCTATCAGAACCGGAACTAAACAGGAGAATTGATTGAGGCAATACACGGAGATTTTGGGGAAATATGAAGACAACTGTCCTCCAAATCTGGTTTGCCACATTCATGTCTCATAGGCCGGACATATCGACGCTATGTTGCTTAAAGACCTTACAAAACAAGAGATAATCTCCGCCGAGGGCGATGGGCCAGACGGGGTTGATACTCTTAATATTTCGGGGCTTACTGCTGATAGTCGAGCAGTGGAGCCCGGTTTTGTTTTTGCTGCCCTTAAGGGCGCGAAAGTTGATGGTGCGCAGTTTATCGAGCAAGCCGTGGACGCGGGTGCTGCTGCCATTTTGATTGATGCGGACAGACTTTCTGATGATATTCGCAAGCAAGCCAAACAGGTTCCGCTGATCGCTGCACAAGATGCGCGCCGGGAACTTGCTTTGATGGCGGCTGCTTTCTCTGGCAAACAGCCTGAGAAGATGGTTGCTGTGACAGGCACTGCGGGCAAAACGTCTGTTGCTGTTTTCGTGCGTCAGATCTTTGAATATGCCGGGCTGGTTTCTGCCAGTCTTGGAACCATTGGTACTGTCACATCGACAGGGCAGAGCTATGGCGGCTTGACCACACCTGACCCTGTGTCTTTGCATGAAGACCTTAAGCGTCTGGCAGAGGATGGGATTACCCATGCGGCCCTGGAGGCGTCCAGTCACGGGTTGGACCAGCATCGTCTTGATGGCGTGCACATTGTTGCAGCTGGCTTTACCAACCTTGGCCGAGACCACATGGACTACCACCCAACGGTGGAAGACTACCTTCAGGCAAAATTGCGTTTGTTCCGCGATCTTTTGCCGGATGATGGTGTGGTTGTTGTTGATCCGGAAACGCAATTTGCTGACCGCGTTCTGGCGATTGCGGAAGAGCGCGGCCTCAAGACGTTTACGACTGGTGTTTTTGGCGATGATCTGAAAGTGCTTAGCGTTCAGCCAGAGGGCTTCAGTCAGGTTCTTGAGCTGGAAACGGCTGAGGGTGTGTTCTCTGTCGCCTTGCCGTTGGCAGGTGATTTTCAGGTGAGCAATGCCCTGATTGCTGCGGGGCTGGCTATTTCTGCTGGTGTGGAGCTTCAAACTGTTCTTGAAGCGCTGACTGTGCTGCGTGGTGCACCGGGCCGGATTGAGCATGTAGGTACACGTGAAAACGGCGCTCTGGTGTTTGTTGATTATGCTCATAAGCCGGAAGCGCTGGAGAATGTGCTTGCAGCCTTGCGCCCATTTGCGGCTGGTCGCCTGATCAGTGTGCTGGGGTGTGGCGGTGATCGGGATGCGGGTAAACGTCCGTTGATGGGCGAGATTTCTGCTCGTCTTGCTGATGTTTCCATTGTGACTGATGATAATCCGCGCACGGAAGATCCTGATAAAATTCGCGAAGAGATTGTTGCTGCTTGTCCTGCGGCCCTTGAGATTGGGGATCGTGCACTTGCCATCCGCCAGGCGGTGAAGATGCTGCAAGAAGGCGATGTGCTTTGTGTGGCCGGTAAGGGGCATGAAACAGGGCAGATTGTTGGAACGGAAGTTCTGCCTTTCTCCGACCATGAAGAAATCCAGAAAGCGCTTGCAGAAGCTTCTGCTGAAAATGGTGGGCCTCCTGTTGCTGAGAGTGATCTGCCTGAGATCTCACTTGATCTGGATGAGATGGACCTGCTGGCTGACGAAGGTGATGAGCTGGCAGCTGCAGAAGCGCTGGATGATGATGATCTGTTGGCTGCGGTGCAGGCTGGTGTTGAGGAGCTGGAAGATACTCTGCCGGAAAATCGTGATGATGCACGTGATCAAGAGGAAGAAGACTGGCTGGCGCTGGAAGAAGATGTTCTGGGCGCTGATGATCTTGCAGATGCGGAACTGGCTGATGTTGAAAGCCATGACCCTGATTTTGGCAAGGATGGCTTCCCCAATGTTGCGGAAGATACACCGGATGCACTTGAAGACGAGCTGCTGGGTGATCTAGCGGCTATCGAAGCCGAAGCCGAAGCCGAAGCCGAAGCCGAAGCCGAAGCCGA
>NZ_LMCI01000018.1:26836-142357 GCF_001623145.1 Pseudovibrio sp. W64
AAGAGAACCCTGAAGTCGCGACAGTGAGTGCTGTTGAGCCGGAAGAGGCGCCAAACGCGGATGCGGATGCATTTCTTGCGGATGAAGGTCTTGAAGAGGTTGCTCCGGAGGTCACGGAAGATGTATCGCAGTCCACTCAACCCGATGAGCAGGACGGCACAGAAGCAATAGGTGGGTTACCTGCTTCTGAGGAACCTGCTGAGACGGCTGAGACTGCTGCTTTTGAGCGTAAAACCGAAGAAAAACCAAAGCTCAAGTCAGCGATAGACAAGCCTGAGTGGACTATCGTCCCCCATATCAACCTATTGGACCCGGACATTAAGTCGGAATATGAGCGGCAAATGATTGAACTGCCTGAATTAGACCGTGGGCCGCTGTGGCTGCTTAACGATTTTCTGGAGGCAGTAGATGGGGATGTTTACGGTGATCTGAGTGATGACATAACCGGAATCTCCATTGATAGCCGGGTGATCCAACCCGGTGAAGCCTTCTTCGCGATCAAGGGCGAGAACTTTGACGGTCATGCGTTCGCAGGAACAGCTGTTGAGGCCGGTGCTGCTGTGGCTGTTGTTGCGCGTGACAAGCTTGCTGAGCTGCCGGAAGGTGGCCGCTATGTGGCTGTTGATGATGTGCTTCAAGCGTTGGAGCGCCTTGGTGTGGCTGCGCGCGCGCGCTCGAAAGCGCGGATCATCGCGGTTACTGGTTCTGTTGGAAAGACAGGCACGAAAGAAGCTTTGCGTCTCTGCCTGTCCAAGTCCGGTATTACCCATGCACCTGTGGCGAGCTTCAACAACCATTGGGGTGTACCACTGACATTGGCGCGTATGCATGCTGATACTGAGTTTGGCATTTTCGAGATTGGTATGAACCACCGCGGTGAGATTACTCCACTGGTGAAAATGGTTCGTCCGCATGTGGCAATCGTGACCACTGTGGAGCCCGTGCATCTGGAAGCCTTTAACTCCGTTGAAGATATCGCGCGTGCGAAGGCTGAGATCTTCACTGGCATCGAAAAGGGTGGTGTGGCGATCCTGAACCGGGATAACCGCCAGTATGACTTGCTTCGTTATCTGGCAGCTGTGGCCGGGGTGCGGAACATTGTCAGCTTTGGCATGCAGCCGGGTGCTCAGTCCATTGCCAAAAAAGTGGCTGCAAACCCTGATTGTTCTTGTCTGAATGCCAATATTCTCGGGCAGGAGATTTCCTACAAGATCGGCGCTCCGGGTGCACACCATGTGATCAACTCACTGGGCGTGCTGACCGGGGTTATGGAGCTGGGGGCCAATCTTGCGTTTGCTGGTCTGGCCCTTGCAGAAATGTCTGCGCCGAAAGGGCGTGGTGCGCAGACCGTTCTTGATGTGAATGGTGGCACGGCGTTGCTTGTTGACGAGAGCTATAATGCCAACCCGGCGAGTATGCGCGCTGCGATCAATCTGGTGGCTGGTCTGCCCGTTGCGAAGAATGGCCGTCGCATCGCCGTATTGGGAGATATGCTCGAATTAGGTGCAGATTCCGACAAGTTGCACGCAGACCTTGCGCGTGAACTGGAGCGCGCAAAGATCGACGTGGTTTATTGTGTGGGTACTCACATGAAGGTGCTCTGGGACCTGTTGCCTGCACAGACCAGAGGCGCCTATTCAGAGACCTCCGACAAACTGGAAAAAGACCTGTTGTCGGAAGTGCGTCCCAACGACATCGTGATGGTAAAGGGCTCCCTTGGAACCCGTATGGGTCCACTTGTGGATGCCTTGAAGAAACGTTTTCCTGAACCGGCTGCAACCGGTAAGTCCTGAGGTTGACTAAATGCTATATTTGCTGGCGGAGCTTTCAGAGGTTTATCCTTCCCTGTCTGCGCTGAATGTTTTTAAATACATTACGTTCCGTACCGGCGGCGCGATTATGACTGCTTTGCTGTTTGTGTTCCTGTTTGGCCCACGCATCATTGATGCGCTGCGTTCGCGTCAGGGACATGGGCAGCCAATTCGTGAAGACGGGCCTGCAAGCCATCTGCTGACAAAAAAAGGTACGCCTACCATGGGCGGCCTGATGATCCTTTCCGGGATGATTGTTGCGACGCTGTTGTGGGCTGACCTTCGCAATCCCTACACCTGGATTGTTCTGGGTGTGACTGTCGGTTTTGGGCTTATCGGTTTTTATGATGACTATCTGAAAGTCACCAAGTCTTCGCACAAAGGCTTTGGCGGTAAAGCGCGTTTGGGTCTTGAGTTCCTGATTGCAGGCCTTGCTGCTTTTGCTGTGACACTGCTGGATGCCGAGCCATTTTCCACCAGCATCGGTTTTCCGTTCTTTAAAGAGCTGACGCTGAACCTTGGTCTGTTCTTCATCCCATTCGCTGCCTTTGTTGTTGTTGGCGCGGGCAATGCGGTGAACCTGACTGATGGTCTGGACGGTCTTGCTATTGTACCGGTGATGATTGCTGCTGCCGCGTTTGGTTTGGTCGCATACCTGACTGGTAACGCTGTGTTCTCCAGCTATTTGCAGATCCACCATGTGGCGGGCACAGGTGAGCTTGCTGTTGTGTGTGGTGCGGTGATTGGGGCTGGGCTTGGGTTCTTATGGTTCAACGCTCCGCCTGCTGCGATCTTCATGGGTGATACGGGTTCTCTGGCTCTGGGCGGTATGCTGGGCGCGATTGCTGTTGCGACCAAGCACGAGATTGTTCTGGCGATCATCGGCGGTCTGTTTGTGCTGGAAGCGGTTTCAGTGATTGTGCAGGTGGCGTCGTTCAAACTGACTGGCAAGCGTGTGTTCCGCATGGCGCCAATTCACCACCACTTTGAGCATCTGGGCTGGACTGAGAGTCAGGTGGTTATTCGTTTCTGGATCATTGCTGTTGTGCTGGCCCTTGTTGGTCTTGCCACACTGAAGCTGCGCTAGGAGGTTCGACACATGATCCCTATCCGTCATCTTGCAGGCAAAGAAGTCGCATTGTTCGGGCTCGGAGGGTCCGGGCTTGTGACTGCGCGTGCGCTTGAGGCTGGTGGGGCTCGCGTTGATGTGTGGGACGATAATGAGGCCAGTGTTGCCACGGCTGAAGAATACGGGCTTGCCGCCATCGATCTGCGTGAGGCGGATATGTCCCGCTATGCAGCGCTGGTTGTCGCGCCGGGTGTTCCGCTGACGCATCCGACGCCGCACTGGAGTGTGGAGCGGGCGAGGCAGGCTGGTATCCCGGTGATTGGGGATGTGGAGCTTTTCGTCAATGAGCGGGAAGCGGTTTGTCCTGAAGCGCCGTTTGTTGCCATCACTGGGACCAACGGCAAATCCACCACGACTGCACTGATCTCGCATGTACTCAAAGAATGCGGCATGGATGTTCAGATGGGGGGCAATATTGGCCGTCCGGTTCTGGATCTCGAAGAATTTTCCGAGGATCGTGTCTATGTGGTTGAGGTCTCCTCCTACCAGATCGATCTTGCCCCAAGTCTTGTGCCGGATATCGGGGTGATGATGAACCTGTCGCCGGACCATCTGGACCGGCATGGGAACATGGAGAATTACGCGTCCATCAAAGAGCGGATTGTCAAAGCGGCGCGTTTGGCTGTTGTCGGCGTGGACGATGAGTACAGCGCTGCCATTGCTCAGCGCCGGGCAGAAAGCGGTGAGCCAGTTGAGCTGATCTCTTGTCTGGGGCCTGTCGAGTTTGGCGTTTATGCTGAAGACGGCAAGGTCTTTGAGGTTTTTGATGAAGAGCAGGTGGTTGTGGCTGACCTGTCTTCCTCCAACACTTTGCGTGGCTCTCACAACGGGCAGAATGCCTCTGCTGCTGTTGCGGTTTGTGCAGCGCTTGGGCTGGAGCTTGACGAGATTGCGAGGGCGCTTGCGACCTTCCCGGGTCTTGCGCATCGTTTGATGCTGATTGCTGAAGCAGGCAAGGTTTTGTTTGTGAATGACAGCAAGGCAACCAATGCGGAAGCTGCTGCCCACGGGTTGGCGGCATTTGACCGGATTTACTGGATTGCTGGTGGTCGTCCGAAGGCGGGCGGGATTTCTTCGCTTAAAGCCTACTTCCCGAAAGTCGTGAAGGCTTACCTGATTGGGGAAGCGGCGGAAGAGTTTGAGCAAGAGCTTGCTGGGTCTGTTGAGGCGCACAAGTTTGGCTCTCTGGAACTGGCTGTTGAGGCTGCGGCACAAGATGCTGCTCGGGATCAGAGCCGTGAGGCGGTGGTTTTGCTGTCTCCGGCCTGCGCCTCGTTTGACCAGTTCAAGAGCTTTGAAGTTCGCGGGGATGCATTTGTGAGCGCGGCTGTTGCTGCTGCCAAAATGCTGAAGGGTGAGGGAGCACGCTGATGGTATCACGTACGGATCGCAGTGCATTTGCAGAATGGCTCTGGACGATTGACCGTTACATGCTGATCGGCATCTTCACGCTGATGGTGTCAGGTCTGGTGTTGTCTCTTGCCGCGAGCCCTCCTGTTGCCGAACGCCTCGGGCTTGAGAGCTTCTACTTTGTGAAGAAGCAGGCGCTTTTCCTTATCCCAAGCGCCGCTGTGATGCTGGGCGTTTCTGCGCTGTCGCCGCGCTATATACGCCGGGTGGCATTGGTGGTGTTCTGCGTGATGCTGGTGCTGTTGTTGGGCACGCTGTTTTTCGGGTCTGACATTAAAGGTGCGCGGCGCTGGGTGAGCTTGTTTGGTGTTTCCATTCAGCCGTCAGAGTTTATCAAGCCAGTGCTGGTGGTAATCATTGCGTTTCTGTTGTCTGAGGGGCGTAAAGCCCAGGACATTCCGGGGCAGCTGATCTCCATTCTTCTGTTTGGCATTGTGGCCGCCATGCTTGTGGCACAGCCTGACTTTGGGCAGACCATGCTGCTGACCATTGTTCTGTTTGCGCTGTTCTTCCTGAACGGGTTGTCCTGGCTGGCGATTGTGCCGCTTGGGATCATGGGCATTCTTGGCGTTGCTGCAGGCTTTACGTATCTGCCGCACGTTCGCGGGCGTATCATGCGTTTTCTGGATCCGTCTTCCGGTGACACCTACCAGATCGACAAAGCGATCGACTCCTTCATTGCCGGAGGGTGGCTAGGCCGCGGTGTGGGTGAAGGTACGGTGAAGCGGATTTTGCCCGATAGTCATACGGACTTCATTTTTGCAGTGGCTGCGGAAGAATACGGCATCATTGTTTGTGTGGTGCTGGTGACCGTTTTTGCGTTTGTTGTGCTGCGTGGCCTTTACATGGCAACACAGGATCAGGACCCGTTTGGCCGTCTGGCGTCTTCCGGTCTTATTGTCATGTTTGGCCTGCAAAGCACCATCAACATGGCGGTGAACCTCAATCTTATGCCTGCGAAGGGAATGACCCTTCCATTGATCTCATCAGGTGTGTCGTCGTTGATGGCGATCTCCCTGACGATGGGTTTTGTGCTGGCGCTGACGCGCAAACGTCCGCAACCGCGCAAGAACCCGATTATTACCGTTACCCGTGCTGCCCCTGTGCAGCCTGCCTAAAAGAGTTTTGCCTGTGTCGGAGAGTGAAATGAAGCCAAAGATTATGCTCACTGCTGGAGGAACGGGTGGCCACCTGTTTCCTGCACAAGCGCTGGCCTGCGAGCTGAAGCGCCGTGGGTATGGTGTTGAGCTGATCACGGACAGTCGCGCAGACAAGTATGGCAGCGCGTTTCCGGCAGATAACGTGCATCTGGTCAAGAGCGATACCATTCGCGGCAAGAACCCGATTTCTCTTGCCAAGACGGCAATCAAACTTGGCTTGGGTACGTTGCAGGCCATGAAAGCAATCCGCGCAGCTAAACCTGCTGCGATTGTCGGCTTTGGCGGGTATCCGACCTTTCCGCCAATGTTTGCTGGCCGTCTCTTAAGCGTTCCATCCATTTTGCATGAAGCCAACGCTGTGATGGGCCGGGCGAACCGGATGCTGGCCAAAGGCGCAAGTGCGGTTGCAACCAGTTTTCCGCTGAAAACACTGCCTGCTGATCTGGCTGCTAAAGCGACGATGACCGGCAATCCACTGCGTGACAATGTGATTGCGGTGTGTGGTCAGACTTATAACGCACCTGAAAAAGGCGGCGCCTTTCATCTGCTGGTGTTTGGTGGCTCGCAAGGAGCGCGTGTATTCTCTCAGATTTTGCCGGCTGCGTTGAAGCTGATGGCGCCGGAAGATCGCGAGCAGCTGGTCGTTGTGCAGCAGGCTCGCCCTGAAGATCTGGAGGGGCTTGAAAGCTCTTATCGCGAGATGGGTGTTGCCGCGCAGGTGGCGTCCTTCTTTACGGATTTGCCTGAGCGCATTGCGGCGGCTCATCTGGTTATCAGCCGTTCCGGTGCTGGTACTGTATGCGAGCTGGCAGCGATTGGGCGTCCTTCAATTTTAGTGCCTTTACCGGGTGCTCTTGATAACGATCAGGGCATGAATGCGAATGTGCTTGCTGAGGCAGGTGGCGCATGGCCGATCCCACAAAAAGAACTTGATCCGCAACGACTGGCCCGTGAGCTGAAAGAACTCATGGATAATCCGGGCCGTCTTGCACAGGCAGCACACGCAGCACAGGCGCAGGGCGCGCCGGAAGCTGTACAGCGCCTTGCGGATCTGACCGAAACACTTGTTGGTGCTGCACCGGCAACTGAACAGAAAGAGATTGCCTCATGAAAATGCCAGTAGACATTGGGGGAGTACACTTCGTCGGTATCGGCGGCATTGGCATGAGCGGTATTGCCGAGGTGCTGCATAATCTTGGTTACCGTGTTCAGGGCTCTGACATGTCCGAGAATGCAAACGTGCAGCGTTTGCGTGATAAGGGCATCAAGGTCATGGTGGGTCATGCTGCCGAGAACCTGGAAGGTGCGGATGTTTGCGTCATCTCTTCCGCAATCAAAGGCAGCAATGTTGAGCTGAAGGCTGCACGCGAAAACAACATGCCTGTTGTCCGCCGCGCTGAAATGCTGGCTGAGCTGATGCGCTTTAAACAAGCGATTGCCATTGGCGGCACACACGGCAAGACGACGACGACCTCCATGGTTGCGGCGCTGCTGGATGCTGGTCATATGGACCCGACTGTTATCAATGGCGGTATCATCAACGCTTACGGCACCAATGCCCGCATGGGTGAGGGTGACTGGATGGTGGTTGAGGCGGACGAGTCCGACGGGACATTCGTCAAACTTCCTGCTGATATTGCTGTGGTGACCAACATCGATCCTGAGCATCTTGATCACTACGGCGACTTTGATGGTGTCCGTGCTGCGTTTGCCCAGTTCGTTGAGAACGTTCCGTTCTACGGCTTTGCGGTTATGTGTCTGGATCACCCAGAGGTGCAGAGCCTTGTGGGCCAGATTGAAGACCGCCGGATCATCACTTACGGCACCAACCCACAGTCTGATGTTCGCTTTACTGATGTCTCCACCAAGGGTGGCAAGTCCATCTTCACCGTGATCATTCATGATCGCCGCGGGGACAAGGTAACTGAGCTGAAAGATCTGGTGTTGCCAATGCCGGGTCTGCACAACGTGTCCAATGCGACGGCTGCAATTGCTCTGGCGCATTCTCTCGGTATTTCTGATGCGAACATCCGCAAGGGGCTGGCAAGCTTTGGCGGAGTGAAGCGTCGTTTTACGCGCACTGGCTCCTGGAACGACGTAGAGTTTTTTGACGATTACGCGCACCATCCAGTTGAAATTAAGTCCGTCTTGCATGCGGCGCGTGAGGCAGCTGAAGGTAAGGTGGTTGCTGTGATGCAACCGCACCGTTTTACGCGCCTGCAGAGCCTGTTTGAAGATTTCTGTGCCTGCTTCAATGATGCAGACAAGGTTGTGATTACACCTGTGTTTGCAGCTGGTGAGCAGCCGATTGAAGGGGCTGGTCAGGCTGATCTGATTTCCGGTCTGCGTGCTGGTGGTCACCGTTCGGTTCACAGCATTGCCGGTCCTGATGAGCTGGCTGGCAAGATTGCGGAGCTGGCGGAGCCGGGTGATCTGGTGATTTGCCTTGGCGCAGGGAACATTACCCAGTGGGCTTACAAGTTGCCTGTAGAGCTGGAAGCGCTCTCTCCCAAAGGAGAGACTGTATGAGCCAAACTGTAAGCTACCCTGATCTCCTGCCGCTTCTTGGTGATGCTGTCGAAGATATTCGCGGTCGTCTTATTCCGAACCAGCTGCTTTCTGCTGTGACATGGTTCCGTGTGGGTGGCCCTGCGCAGTTGATGTTCCAGCCTGCTGATGAGGCAGATCTGGCTGTGTTCATGAAAGCACTGCCTGAGGATGTGCCGGTGACTGTGGTTGGGCTTGGTTCCAACTTGCTGGTGCGTGATGGTGGCATTGAAGGTGTTGTTATTCGTCTGCCAATCCGCGGGTTTGGTCAGGTTGAATACCTTGGCGGCCATAAGCTGCGGGCAGGGGCGTGCGTTCCTGACAAGAAGCTGGCGGAAGAAGCGGCCAAGACGGACACGGGTGGATTTGCGTTTTACACCGGCATTCCGGGTGCTGTTGGCGGCGCCTTGCGCATGAATGCAGGGGCTCACGGGACAGAGACAAAGGACCGCGTTGTTAACGTTAACGCGGTGACACGATCCGGCGAAATCCTCACTCTTTCCAATGAGGAAATGGGCTATGCGTATCGCCATTCTTCTGCCTCCAAGGACCTGATTTTTACCAGTGCGGTGTTTGAAGGTTTTGCGCAGAGTGAAGACGAGATTCGCGCAGAAATGGCTGAAGTTGTTGCTCATCGTGAGAAAGCACAGCCCATTCGCGAGAAAACCGGTGGTTCCACTTTCAAGAATCCTGACGGCAACAGTGCCTGGAAGGTGGTTGATGCGGCTGGATGTCGTGGATTGCAGATCGGCGGCGCAAAAATGTCGGAATTACACTGCAACTTTATGTTGAACGTTGCAGACGCTACCGCTCACGATTTGGAAATGCTTGGCGAGACTGTTCGCCGGGATGCTCTGGCAAAGACAGGGACGCGTCTGGAATGGGAAATCAAGCGTCTTGGGGCGTTTGTGGACGGAGCGGCGATTGAGCCGTTTTTGGGTAAAGCGGGCTAATTCCGTTCACGTGTTGTTTTAGGCGTTTAAATCAGGATTGGGTTTTGTGATGACCAAGCATGTTGCAGTTTTGATGGGTGGATGGGTTGCTGAGCGGCCTGTTTCTCTGTCTTCAGGCAAAGACTGTGCGGACGCTCTGGAAGCGGCTGGTTATCAGATCACGCGTGTAGATGTTGACCGCAACATTTCTGCTGTGCTTCAGGAGCTGAAACCGGACGTGGCATTCAATGCGCTGCATGGGCCGTTTGGTGAAGACGGAGCTATTCAGGGTATTCTGGAAGTGCTCGATATTCCCTATACCCATTCCGGAGTGATGTCGTCTGCGCTTGCCATGCATAAGGAAAAGGCGAAGGCCGTGATGAAGGCTGCCGGTGTTCCGGTTGCCAATGCCATTGTGGCCAGCCGCGCTGATGCTGCGCGCCGTCATGTGATGGAGCCGCCTTATGTGATCAAACCAATCAACGAAGGATCGTCCTTCGGTGTGCTGATTGTGAAGGAGGGGCAAGAGCATCCTCCGCAGGAATTGACACGCGAAGATTGGCAGTATGGTGATTTGCTCATGGTCGAGCGTTACATCCCAGGCCGCGAATTGACGTGCGCGGTGATGGGTGATGTGGCGTTAGGGGTACTAGAAATTGTACCGCTGGGTCACACTTATTACGATTATGACGCAAAATACGTCCCAGGCGGTTCACAACACATACTTCCTGCGGAAATTTTACCATCTGTTTACCAAGAAATACAAAAATCAAGTCTCAAGGCACATCAGGCTCTGGGGTGTCGCGGCGTTACACGCGCCGACTTCCGTTTTAACGAAGGACCCGGTGGCCTAGGAGAACTGATTTGTCTTGAGGTGAACACTCAACCCGGCATGACGCCAACATCACTGCTCCCGGAAATCGCGGCACACGCCGGACATGATTTTCAAGAATTGGTGAGTTGGATCGTGGAGGACGCAAGTTGCGGAAGATAAAGGCAAAATTTGATGCATTGCGGGAACGCACAGGCGTCTGGAGCTATCGCTTCAGAAGTCGTGGCGTATCGCGTTTGCACCAGAGACCCGCTTGGGGGGTCACTGGATTTTTTGCACTTATCCCATCCTGGGCACCAACTGCGGGCGCTTTTGGCTTCCTTGCATTGTCCGCTGCTTATGGCATTACGCTGGGTGGACACGCCCGTAATGTGAGCGAATCAGTTACATCCTCCGTCGGTTTCGCGGTGAATGAGATCAAAATGGAAGGTTTGCAGCGTGTTACCGAGTTTCAGGTGCTGGAAGCGCTTGAACTTCACGAACGTCCTTCTTTGATGTTGTTTGATGCGGCTGACGCGAAAGAGCGTCTGGAAGGTATTGCCTGGATCCGGAATGCGGCAATCCAGAAGTTCTACCCCGGTACGCTGCGTGTGATGATCAAAGAGCAAGAGCCTTATGCGCTCTGGCAGCGTGGGGACATTACGTCTGTCATCACCAAAAAAGGCGAGGTCATCACCGATGAGGTGGATGGCCGTTATGCGAATTTGCTTCGCGTGGTCAATCACGGTGCGCAGCTGCGTGCTGGTGAGATTATGAGCGAGCTGGACAATTTCCCAGGTATCCGTGCCCGGGTGCGCGCTGCAAAGCTGCGCTCCGAACGACGCTGGGATCTTGCCCTGGAAAACGGAATTACAGTGCGTCTGCCAGAATTTGATGTTGGCGATGCGCTGGCGGAACTTAAGAAGCTGGATGATCAAGGTGGTTTGCTCTCCCGCGATATCGTCGCGGTGGACCTGCGTTTGCAGGATCGCGTTGTGGTGCGTCTTTCGGATGACGCCGCCATTCGCCGCAAAACCACCATCGAGCAACGGGGTACGCCCTCCAACTCCGGGAGGGACACATGAGCTCGAATAAGAACGTGATTTTTCTGCCGCGGATGCGGCCTTTGCCGAGCCGCAGATCTGTTGTGGTTTCTGTGCTGGACGTCGGCTCCACGAAAGTGTGCTGTATTATCGCGAAATTGGTGCCTGGTGATGAGGAAGACCTGATGCCGGGCCGTTCGCATGGCATTGAGGTGCTGGGATACGGGTATCAGGCGTCCGCAGGCATGAAGTCCGGCGTTGTTGTGGACATGGATCAGGCTGAGCAGGCGATCCGCCGCGCGGTTGATCAGGCCGAGCGTATGGCCGGTGTGATGGTGGAAACGCTGCTGGTGACCGTCAGCTGTGGCCGTCTGCAGAGCGAGATCTTCTCCGCCACTGTGCCGCTTGGAACTGAAGGTGTGACTGAGGCCGATATTCAGCGTGTGCTGGCGGCGGGTTCTACCCATACGGCGACTGAGGGGCGGGCGGTGATGCATGCGCTGCCGATCTCCTACGGGCTGGATGGCAACCGCGGCATTCGTGATCCGCGCGGCATGATGGGCCGCAAGCTGGGCGTGGACATGCAGGTGGTTTCTGCAGAAGTGCCGCCGGTGCGTAATCTGGAGCTTTGTATCGAACGTGGACACCTGCAAGTGGAGTCACTGGTTGCGACGCCTTACGCGGCAGGCCTTTCCACGCTGGTTGAAGACGAGATTGAGCTGGGTGTTGCCTGTATTGATATGGGTGGTGGCACAACCACGCTTTCGATTTTTGTTGATGGTCAAATGGTGCATCTGGATGCGCTGGCTGTTGGCGGTAATCACGTCACCATGGACGTGGCGCGCGCGCTCTCCACACGGATGGAAGCTGCTGAGCGTTTGAAAGTTTTACATGGGTCTGCGCTGCCGAGTGTGGTGGATGACCGTGATTTTATTCAGGTGCCGCCCGTGGATACGGATGGCGATCTGCCAACGCAGATCCCCCGGGCGATGCTGACGCGGGTTATTCGCCCGCGCGTTGAAGAGATATTGGAGATGGTGCGAGACCGGATTGTCGCTTCTGGTTTTGCAGGCCGAGTGGGTAAGCGTGTTGTGCTGACAGGTGGGGGCAGTCAGTTGACTGGTCTTTCTGAAACGGCACGACGCATTCTTGGGCGCAGTGTGCGTCTGGGGCGTCCGCTGGGTATTTCCGGTTTGCCAGAGGAAGCCAAGGGTCCGGCGTTCTCGGCAGCTGTGGGCCTGCTGATTTATCCGCAGGTGGCGCAGATTGAGCAATTCGAACCCCGGCACCAACGCCGTGGCCTTAAAGGGCGCGGGAGCTATCTGGCTCGGGTTGGTCAGTGGATTAGAGAAAGTTTCTAGTGGGGAAGCGCATAACCCCCACTATCACGAGTTTCGCCAGATGCGGCGGACGCACGAGAGGAAGAACGACATGCCCGACTTCGGGCATGTTATTAGGGTCGCGAGGTTAATATGACAATCAACCTGAAAATGCCTGATATTCAGGAATTGAAGCCCAGGATCACCGTATTCGGTGTTGGTGGCGGTGGCGGAAACGCCGTAAATAACATGGTAACGAGCGGTCTTCAGGGCTGTGACTTTGTTGTTGCTAATACGGATGCACAAGCATTGGCACTTTGCCAGGCTGAGCGTGTTATCCAGATGGGCGTTGCTGTTACGGAAGGCTTGGGCGCTGGTTCCCAGCCTGAAGTTGGTGCAGCTGCTGCTGAAGAAGTTATTGACGAGATCAACGATCACTTGTCCGGCTCGCATATGGTGTTTATCACCGCGGGTATGGGTGGTGGCACCGGTACCGGTGCTGCGCCAGTTGTTGCTCGAGCTGCGCGTGAACAAGGTATACTGACCGTCGGTGTGGTTACCAAACCCTTCCAGTTTGAAGGGTCCAGACGTATGCGTGTTGCCGAAGCCGGCATCGAAGAGTTACAGCGTAATGTTGATACTCTTATTGTTATTCCAAACCAGAATCTGTTCCGCATTGCGAATGCACAGACCACCTTTGCTGACGCCTTCTCCATGGCTGATCAGGTGCTGTATTCCGGTGTAGCGAACGTCACTGACCTGATGGTCAAAGAAGGTCTCATCAACCTCGATTTTGCTGATGTACGCTCCATAATGCGTGGCATGGGTAAAGCGATGATGGGTACCGGTGAAGCATCCGGCGAACAGCGTGCCATCCAGGCTGCTGAAGCTGCGATTGCGAACCCGCTGCTTGACGAGACTTCCATGAAGGGCGCGCGCGGTCTGCTTATCTCCATCACTGGTGGTAACGACCTGACGCTGTTTGAAGTTGATGAAGCTGCAACTCGTATCCGCGAGGAAGTAGATCCGGAAGCGAACATCATTCTTGGTGCGACCTTCGATGAATCTCTGGACGGTATTATCCGCGTTTCTGTTGTTGCCACCGGCATCGACAAAGAGCTGCGTGAAGATATCTCTCCTGCAGAGGTTCGTATGGCTGAACTCACAGAGCGTCTGCAGAGCGCTACTACGCCTACGCCCAGTCCAGCGGTAGCTGCGCCGGTAGAAGTAGCTCCTGCACCCACCCCAGTTCGTGCGATGCGCGCGATGGGCTCCGCAGCAGCCGAAACACTTATGCACTCTGAGCCGGTTGCTGTTGCAACTGACCCGGAAGTGGAAATTTCTCCTTATCAGTCTCGTCGTTATGAGCCTGTGCAGGAATATGATGCACTTGAGGAACCAACACAGGCTTTTGATGAGCCTACCAATATTCCTGAGCCATTTATTCCACCTGTTGCACAAAAGGTAGAGCCTCAGACACGTATGCCACGTGTTGAAGACTTTCCGCCAATTGCACAGCGTGAAATTCGTGCGCGCACGGATGCTCCTGCTGCAGCGCCTGCACCACAGCCGGCATCTGCAACTCCTCAGCCAGCACCAGCCACTATGGCCCAGCAGGTTGAAGAGCATGATGAGCATCATTTGGAAGAAGAGCGTCGGCCAATGGGTCTTCTGCGCCGTCTGACTGGTGGTCTTGGCCGCCGTGAAGATGAGCACATGGAGCACCATGAGCCAGTACAGGCAGATGCGTTTGCTGAGGCTCCACGCCAGCCAGCAGCGCCTCGTCCAACCGAGCCTCAGAATCACGGTGCAGCCGGGACTCTGGACGCTGGTGGACGCCCTGCACCTGCACGCTCACAAATGATCGAAGATGATCAGTTGGAAATCCCGGCGTTCCTGCGCCGCCAAGCCACCTGATTATCAACAGAACTCGCGCCTCTCGAGCAGCAATCCGGATTTTTCCGGGTTGCTGCTTTGCGTTTTTAAATGGAATTGTCGGTAAATGTACCTAAAATTTTCAGGACGTTACAAACCGTAATAAAGCTTTATTTTATTTGGTAAGCTCCAAGAGCTATGTTCCAGCCAACCCGCAGAGGGTATTCGAAAGTAGTGGCTCGTGAGGTTCAGTATGTACCTGGAGCGGAATGATAAAGGCTGGAACAATATGGGAATGCGTGTCGAAAAACAGACAACGCTTGCGGACAGTGTAACCTTGAATGGTATTGGGGTTCACTCTGGCGGTCCAGCTTCCATTACACTTCACCCAGCAGACGCGAACTCCGGCATTGTTTTCCATCGTAGCACCAAGGGTGGCTACGTGCAGACGGAAGCAAACTGGAAGGAAGTCACTGCAACATCTTTGTGCACCGTACTTGGTGATCCTCATGACAGCGGCATCTCTACCGTTGAGCACCTGATGGCTGCTCTGCGCGGTATGGGCGTTGACAATGTGACCGCTTACATTGACGGACCTGAGATGCCAATCATGGATGGTAGCTCCGAAGCATTCGTTGAAGCTATCGACCGCGTTGGCCTGAAAACGCTCGGCACAAAGCGTCGCTTTATTCGCATCAAAGAAAAAGTTCGTTACGTTTCCGGTGATCAGTGGTGTGAACTCAACCCGTTTGACGGCACCCGTTTTGACATCACCATCGATTTTGATCACGAGAAAATTGGTTGTCAGCAGCTCAAGTTTGACCTGACACCTGATTACTTCCGTGATGAAATTTCCCGTGCCCGTACCTTTGGTAGCGTGCAGGATGTTGAGAAGCTCTGGAAGCTTGGCTTTGCCATGGGCTCTTCCTTAGAGAACTCCGTCGCTCTTGACGGTGATCGCGTTCTGAACCCTGAAGGAACCCGTTGGGCAAACGAATTCGTACGTCACAAAAGCCTTGATGCGATCGGTGATCTTGCTCTTGCTGGTCTGCCAATTTTGGGCGAGTACCGCTCTTACAAAGGCGGTCACCGTATGAATCACTGCATCCTTGTGGAGCTTTTCAAGAACCCGGATGCTTTTGAAATTGTCGAAGCTGATGTTGCTCTGGTAGATCGTCACGCACGCGAAAAAGGTCATGCCGAGTTGATTGGCGGACTGCAGGCTGCAGCATTTGGCCCTAACGTCTCCTGAGGCTAAAATAGTTATTCAACGGTTTTTGCCTCTATTCCGACATAAATTCGAGGCAAATGCTGTGGTACTACGTGACGTTATCCAAACATTGAGATAGAAGCGTGAACTGGGAGGGATTTTACCCGAATCCCAACACGATAGGAGTCGGAAACATTGCTGCGTTCAGATGCTGCCGGGACTGCTTTGGGGGCTAATCGCCTCAAAAGAGCGATTAGATATACCTCTTTGGCGATGGCACTCGTTATTGCGGGCTGTGCAACCAAGGATGATGTTGATGATCTTGCGCTGGATGAAACTCCTGCGGAAGTGATGTTCAATGAGGCTTTGGCTCTTCGTGCATCTGGCGACGTGCAAGCGTCTGCGAAAAAGTTCTACGAGCTTGACCGCATCTATCCTTACTCCGAATTCGCGCGTAAATCGCTGATTAACATTGCTTACCTGAACTTCAAAATGGGTAAGTATCCTGAAGCGATTTCCGCTGCTGAGCGCTTTACCTCGCTTTATCCTGGTAACGATGATTCCGCCTACGCGCTCTTCATTATTGGTGAGTCCTACTTCCGTCAGATCCCAGATGTGGGTCGTGACCAGGCTGTGACCGCCAAAGCATTGGACGCAATGCGTGAAGTTGTTCAGCGTTACCCAGATTCTGAATACACCAAGCAGGCTCGTCAGCGTATCCGCGCGACGGAAGATCAGCTGGCTGGTAAGGAAATGGAAGTTGGCCGCTACTATCTGGCGCGCCGTAACTACCTTGCCTCTATCAACCGCTTCAAGACTGTGGTGAGCAATTATCAGACCACCCGTCACGTTGAAGAAGCGCTCTATCGTCTGACCGAAAGCTATTATGCACTTGGTGTGACGAACGAAGCACAGACAGCTGCAGCGGTGCTGGGACACAACTTCCCGCAGAGCCAGTGGTACAAAGATGCGTTTTCTCTTTTGAAAAAGGGCGGTCTGGAGCCACATGAGAACAAAGGCAGCTGGCTTAGCAGGGCATTTGGGGATATGAAACTCCTTTAAGCCTTTCAAGGAATCGGAGTTTCCTAGACTACCATGCTGGCATCGCTTTCTATTCGGGATATCGTTCTCATTGATAAGCTGGATTTGCATTTCAGCGACGGCATGAGTGTTCTGACGGGTGAAACCGGTGCAGGTAAGTCTATTCTTCTCGACAGTTTAAGCCTCGCCCTTGGTGGGCGAGGAGACGCCGGACTGGTTCGGCATGGTCAGGACCGCGGTCAGGTGAGCGCGGTTTTCGACGTTCCAATGGCGCATCCTCTGCGCACCCTTCTTCAGGAAAATGAACTAGAGCACGACAGCGACATCATCTTGCGCCGTGTTCAGGCATCTGATGGACGTACCCGTGCGTTTGTGAATGACTCACCCGTGAGTGCTGGTTTGCTGCGGCAGATCGGAGAGTTGCTGGTTGAGGTTCACGGGCAGCATGACGACCGCGCCCTGATTGATCCTGAGAGCCATCGTCAGCTGCTGGACAGCTTTAGCGGGCTGGAAGGTGATGCTGCGAAGGTGGGGCAGAGCGCGAAAGCGGTTCGCACTGCCGAGAAGGCTCTGAAAGATCATGTTGCGCGCATTGAAGAAGCCCGCCGTGAGGCGGATTATCTGCGCTCCAGTGCTGATGAATTGAGCGCGCTTGATCCTCGTGACGGAGAAGAGAACGAGCTTGCTCTGCGGCGTCAGGATATGATGCAGGTGGAGAAGATTGCAGGCGATCTGCGCGAGGGCTATGAGGCACTTGACGGACCAGCCTCTCCAATCCCTGAGCTTTCCAGTTTGTTGCGCCGTCTTGAGCGCAAAGTTGATCTTGCTCCGAACTATCTGACAAGTGTGGTTGAAGCCATCGGCGGGTCTCTGGACCAGCTGGAGGAAGCGCGCGGTGGTTTGGAGCAGGCACTGCGTGATACGGATTTTGACCCGCAAGAGCTGGAGCAGACGGAAGAACGTCTGTTCGCATTGCGGGCTGCGGCTCGCAAGTATTCTGTACAGCCGGATGACCTTGCTAAACTGCGGGCCCAGATGGAAGGTGACCTTTCCGATTTGGATGCAGGTGAAGAGAAATTACAGGCGCTGGAAAGCGCTGTAGAAGCTGCCAAGCAAACCTATGACAAGCTGGCGGCTGCGCTGTCAAAGAAGCGTCAGAAAGCTGCTAAAGGCCTTGAGGCTGCGGTTCATGCTGAGCTTCCGGCTCTGAAGCTGGAACGGGCGCGGTTTATCATCAATATCGAGAGTGATGTTGAACAGCGCGGGCCGTCCGGTATCGACACTGTCGAGTTCTGGGCGCAGACCAACCCGGGTACTCGTCCGGGACCTATGTTCAAGGTTGCCTCTGGTGGTGAACTCTCCCGCTTCCTGTTGGCGCTGAAGGTGTCGCTGGCAGATAAGGGCTCGTCTCCGACACTGGTGTTTGATGAGATCGACACGGGTGTTGGCGGTGCCGTGGCTGAAGCGATTGGCGTACGTCTTGCCCGCCTTGCGAACAGTGTTCAGGTGCTGACAGTGACGCATGCACCGCAAGTGGCTGCACGTGCCAATGGTCACTTCCTGATCCGCAAGGATGAGGTGGAAAAGGACCGTGTGGCGACTCGCGTGACTGAGATCGCCGAGGGCGACCGACACGAAGAGATCGCCCGTATGCTCGCCGGTTCCACCATCACCGAAGAAGCCCGTGCCGCTGCAAAACGCCTGATGGGCCAGGAAGAGCTGATTTAAGCCTCCTACTTTGATCGGAATTCCTGCAACGCATAAGGGTAAACTTGATGCCCTCCTATGGTAAGTTATTGACTTACTTATAGTCTCAGGTGCCCGGAATCGCGTCTCCGACGATGCACAGGTAGACTGTCACAAAGTAATTGCCCGTATGTTGGCTCATTCCATCAGACCGAAAAAGCTCAGGCCCTCCCGCAAAATCGCTGATGGCCAAGAATTGCCGGTGTAAGACTCTTTGTCTCTGATCACTCGTACTCTGGCTCCATATAGATGGTGAAGCGGAGGGCGAGGATGATGGCGAGGGTTTGGGTGGCGGAGATGCCGAGCATGATGGCGATCTGGTACTGGACCGCCTCGATCGGGTTGAAGCCGCCGAGAATCTGACCTGTCATCATTCCGGGCAGCGAGACCAGTCCCAGTGTTGCCATGCTGGCGATAACGGGGGAGGCGGCTGCGCGCAGGGAGGATTTGACGAGTGTTCGCCGGGCTTCCAGTTTGGTCGCTCCCATGGTGGTGAGCAGCTCGATGTGTTCCTTATCTTCCGGTGTTCTCAAGTTGAACCGGCGCAGGGCGATGACCAGCGACCCCAGAGCGTTGCCGAGCAGCATGCCGGCGATTGGGATGGTGACCTGCGCAGAGTACCACGGCACAGGGCGGCTGAGGATTACGATGAACATCAGCAGTACTGGCAGCATGGCAATGAGTATGGCTGCCGTGAGCGGGGCTGTTGATTTGAGGCGGGGCATTTGTGCACGACCAGCCGAGGTGATTGCAGCGATTATTGCCATGGCGACCAGCCAGAGCAGGTTGAGGGCCAGATTGTCCAGATCGAAGACGGTTTGCAGATAGAACCCGATGACCAGCAGCTGAATGCTCATGCGGGCAATGGATATTGCCAGATCCCGGGAGAGGTCTTTGAGGCCCATAGTCCAGAGCAGGGACAGTGGGATGATTGCTATGAGATAAAAGAGAGCCAGATCACTCCACGCGACATTTGAGGTCATTGCGCGCGCTCCTGTGAGCCTGGCTGTGCTGGTTCGGGCAGTTCAATTACCTGATCAATCTTGCTTTGAAGGTGGGCGTCGTGGGTGACAGCCAGCAGTGTCCCGGTGTTTTCCATCAGCAGGTCACCACAGGCGAGGGCATGGGCTTTGTCGAGGGCTGCTGTGGGTTCGTCTGCAATCCACAAAGGACGTTGCAGAAGCAGCGCACGGGCGAGTGCGAGGCGTTGACGTTCGCCGCCGGAAAGGCTGCTTGTCGCCTGATCGAGTGCCGTGTTGGGCAGGCCCGCTGCTGTGAGAGCCTGAAGCATCTGAGTATCTGATGGCTTGCGTTTGTGATTGGCTTGCAGCTCAAACGGTGCCAGCAAGGCCTCGCGAATATGGTCTGCCAGAGGGCTCACGCGTTGAGGGAGCCAGTTGAGTCGTTTGTGGAGCTGTGTTCGCCCGCCTGCTGTGTAAGAGACGCCGTTGAAGAGCAGCTCGCCTGCCTCCGGTTTATCCAGCCCTGCGAGAATGCGCAGGAGAACCGTTTTGCCCCGACCGGAAGGGGCGCGGAGGCACAGTTTATCGCCTTCATACAGCTTGAAACAATAGGCGTGAAAGAGCTGGCGCCCTTGCTTGGTGACTGAGATATTTCGGGCCTCGATAAGAGGCACACGCTCTGCGTCCTGAGGGGCGGCCATTGGAACTCCTGATTGCAGGAGGGAGAGTTCCCTAGTTGCTGTGGAAAATCAAGGAGGGAGTGGTGGCCATGGTGTTTTGGGAGTGGACCTTATTTGGGTGAGCCAAGGTCATGTGCTGCTTGTGCTCTCATGGAGCTGTTGAATGTAAGGGGCATGGTTCGATCCGATGCCCCTCACTGACGTTGCCCGATTAAGAAGTCGGGGCTTTCGCCTTGTTCATCAGTTTGATCTCAGCAGGGGTCAGCTTACGGGAGCCTTTGCCGCGCTTGAGATTGAAAGTAACCGGGTTTGGATAGTGATCCAGAGTTGCGCCAGTCGCTGCATCAACACCAACACCAATAACACCACCAAGGATAATGTTGCCAGCCATGCCAGCTGCACCTTTGCCGCTGACGCGGGTCTGAACATCGATGACCTGAGACTGGTAGCCCGGTGCAGATGCAGTCAGAGTGAATTCTTTTTTACGTGGAACGTTGATCACGCAAGGTCCAACACAAGTATGCGCTGTTGTTGATGTGATTTTTGCGTTTGCTGGCTTTACATCGATTTTGATGTCTTCAGATGTGCCGCGAACAACTGTGCCGCAACCGGCCAAGAGAATGCTGGATGCTACGACGCCAGCTACAAAATAGGATTTCATTTCCCAACTACCCCAAATTTACGTTGAGGCTAATTAGGCAGATGTCACAATTCAGTCAAATTCCTTAATGAATTTTTCTGGTGATATCTTTACCGATAGGTTGCATGTTTATAATCTGTTAAATTTTTAGGAGACCCTGAAATGAGTAGAATTTCTCATCTTTTTCTCGTGAACATTGTTTCATTTCCCTAAAAGAATCTTAAATTACGTAGCGTATTCAAATAATTAACTTGGTATCTTCTAAACTCTCCGGCAACCAAGACTTTATACTTGCGCATATTCTCATCCGAAAACCGGAACCACTTACGGGGATATGCATAGATGGAGGCCGGTAGATGTTTATCTCGTTCGCCCGCTTACAGATCTATTTTGTCATCGCGCTGCTGCTGATTGTGGTGGTTTATCCGCTGTATCTGTTTGGATCGGTGATGGGCCTTGACGGATTCGATCTGCGCAGGGTGGGGGGCGACTTCTACCAGTTCCTGCTTGCCTCTCGCATGGCTGTGGCGGGGCAAGCTGCGCAGCTTTATGACTTTGGCTGGTTTTATGATGAAGTACAGCGCAATGTGGCTGGTGGCTCCGGCTTTTACGCTTGGGTGCATCCGCCAAGTCTGCTGGTCTTTCTGGTTCCGCTGTCTGGGTTGACCTACCTGCAGGCTTATAGCCTTTGGATGGGGATGGGAGCTTTGCTCTCGTTGTCTGTCGCCTTTAGCCGTAAAGCGCCTATTCGTGCATTCACCTTTTTCATTTTCGCCCCAGCAACTCTGGTAAACCTGTTTTACGGTCAGTTTGGCATGCTGGCTGGCGGGTTCCTTTATGGCGGGTTGCGGTTGCTGGACCGGCATCCGGCGTGGGCGGGTGTGTTGCTTGGGTGTGTTTCCATCAAGCCTGAGCTGTTTATGCTGATCCCGATTATATTGATTGCTCACCGCAGTATCATCGCGCTGTGTGCGTGTGTTGCGACAGTGGCGTTTCTTGTTGATGCCTCTGCTGTGTTTTTTGGGTCTGGTCTTTGGTGGATCTATCTGGATACGGTTCCGTCCTTACTGGCAACAGTCATGGACCAGGGTGAGGGCAGCTTCCTTTATCTGATTCCATCTGCGTTTGGGGCGATGCGGGCGCTTGGGTTTTCTGCGACGGCTGGATATCTGGTACAATTGCCTTTCACTGTTTTGGCGTTCGTGGTGGTGTTCTGGCTGTTTATGCGTGAGCGTGAACCGATTGCCCGCAACCTTGCTGTGACGCTGTGTGTTTTGCTTGCAACGCCTTTCCTGTTCCTCTGGGACTATGCAGTGCTTTCTCCGGCGCTCTACCTTTATGCGACACGCACTGGTCTGTTTGATGATGACGCGAATTCTCCGTTTGTAGCGCCGCTCTTATTGTTTGCGGTTTATCTTTTGCCAATCGTCAATATTGCGCTGGCGGCTCATGGCTTCCCGGTGGGGCCAATCTTCACGGCGCTGGCGTTGGCTGCTGTGTTAACGCGGATGGTTGGTATTGATCAGATGCAAGTTAGTGTAGGGGATGAACCAGAGGAGGGGGATAACTCCCTTTCTGATGAGCGTGAAAAGGATGAAGGGCTCGGGACAACCTGAGCCTTGGCCGTCCGTTACTTAGGAACGCAGGTTTCACGTAAAAAACGCAGATCAACGCAAAATCACACAAAGCAACGCAAACTGCGCAAAGTCATGGACCAACTTTTCTCGGGTCCAGAGTAATTCCTGTCTAAATCTTAACTGTTCTGGCTGGTGTGTTATTCCCGGTGGCGATAAGACTAATGCCCAGTTGATGATTAAACAGGTGAGTAAACCGGTGAGCCTTGCTGATACCTCTCAAAAAGAAATTGAAGCCCTGAACGCGGACGAAGCTGCGCTGGAGCTGGAGCGGCTGGCGGGGCTGATAGCTGAGTATGATGCGGCCTATCACACCAAAGATGCGCCGATTGTTGATGATGCGACCTATGATGCGCTGCGCCGCCGGAACGAGGCTTTGGAAGCTGCTCATCCGGAACTGGTGCGCGCAGACAGCCCGAGCAACCGGGTTGGTGGTGCTGTTGCGGAAGGCTTTGGCAAGGTCACTCACGCCGTACCGATGCTCTCGCTGGATAATGCGTTTTCTGACGAGGATGTGCAGGACTTCATTGGCAAAGTGCGGCGCTTCTTAAAGTATGATCCGTTGATGGGCGCACTTGCGGTGACGGCTGAGCCGAAGATTGATGGCCTTTCCCTTTCTTTGCGCTATGAGAGCGGCAAACTGGTTTATGCCGCAACCCGTGGTGATGGCACCACTGGTGAGAATGTGACAGCTAATGCGCTGACCATTAAGGATATTCCGCAGGTGTTGCCTGCGGGTGTGCCGGATGTGGTTGAAGTGCGCGGCGAAGTTTACATGAGCCATGCGGACTTTGCGGCACTGAATGCGCGTATGGAAGCCAATGGCGGCAAGGTGTTTGCCAACCCGCGCAATGCGGCAGCAGGGTCTTTGCGTCAGCTAAATTCCGAGATCACCAAGACCCGCCCGCTCAAGTTCTTCGCCTATGCCTGGGGGGACATGAGTGAGGTTCCTGCTGAGACACAGATGGGCATGGTGGAGCTGTTCGGGCAGTGGGGCTTCCAGATCAACCCGCTGATGAAGCGCTGTGAGAGCGCTGAGGAACTCCTGAAAGTCTATCATGGGATCGAGGAGGATCGCTCCGGTCTTGGCTATGATATTGACGGTGTGGTTTACAAGGTGGACCGGCTGGATCTACAGGGCCGTCTTGGCTTCGTATCGCGCTCACCGCGTTGGGCAATTGCTCATAAATTTCCGGCAGAACGCGCGTTTACAATGCTCAATGCCATTGAAATTCAGGTGGGACGAACAGGTGCACTGGCTCCGGTTGCAAAGCTGGAGCCTGTCACGGTTGGCGGTGTTGTGGTCTCTAATGCCTCTCTTCACAATGAAGACTACATCAAAGGCATTGGTCAGGATGGTGAACCCATCCGAGATGGCAAGGACATCCGTGTTGGTGATACGGTGATTATCCAGCGTGCCGGTGACGTTATCCCACAAATCGTGGACGTGGACTTGAGTAAACGGGCAGAAGATTCGGTTCCGTTCGAGTATCCCGTGAATTGTCCGGCCTGTGGCTCTCATGCCGTTCGCGAAGTCAATCCGAACTCTGGCAAGGTTGATGCTATTCGCCGTTGTACAGGTGGTTTGATTTGTCCAGCGCAAGCGATTGAGAAGCTTAAGCATTTCGTTTCCCGTAATGCCTTCGATATTGAAGGACTGGGCGAGAAGCAGGTGGAAGCGTTCTACGAATATGACATGGATAAAGGTGGGATCCGCACACCAGCGGACATCTTCACATTAGCGGAGCGGGACAAGAGCTCGCTCAACAAGCTGCGTTCGCGTGAGGGGTTTGGTGCTGTTTCTGCGCGCAAGCTGTTTGAAGCTATTGATAGCAAACGGCAAATTGAACTGAACCGTTTGATTTTCGGGCTTGGAATTCGCCATGTTGGAGAGGGAAATGCCAAGCTTCTGGCTCGGGCGTACTCCTCCTGGAGTGCTTTTTCTGATGCCATGATTGCAGCAACTGATGCAACTTCAGAAGCTTACCGTGAACTCAATGACATTGACGGAATTGGCGGTACGGTTGCCAATGCTCTGGTCGAGTTCTTTGCAGAGGAACATAACCGCGACGCGCTTGCTGCACTGATTGACCAGATCACCCCGCTTGATGTGGTTGTTGCTGATAGCTCTGACAGTCCCGTTGCTGGAAAAACACTCGTGTTTACAGGTAGTTTGGAGCGTATGAGCCGGGATGAGGCGAAGGCACGTGCGGAAAGTCTGGGTGCGAAAGTGTCTGGTTCTGTTTCCAAGAAAACTGATCTGGTGATCGCGGGTCCGAAGGCTGGGTCTAAGCTCACCAAAGCACAGAGCCTTGGTGTTCAGGTTATCTCAGAGGATGACTGGTTCGTGCTGGTTGGCGATCAATAATTAAAAAGCGAGGGAGCTGTTTGGCTCCTCTCGCTGCATTCGCAGGTTTGCGGCAAAACCTACTTCTGCGCCAATGTTGCTCTTAGGCGGACAGATGCTTCGGCGCGTCCGCCGATATAGAGCATCATGTTTTTGCCGTCTGTCTGAACGCTCATTGGGATGGTTTTTTCAACCTGCTTTTTCAGCGGGTCGTAGTCTGCTTCAGCTTTTTCAAGTGCTTTCAGAGCACTGTCGTATTCCTGGATCTTCTTTTTGACTGCAGGTTGGAGCTTGAGCAGCTTTTTGAGCTCTTTCGCCGTATCGCGATAGTTGGGATCAGTTTTAGGGTCTTTTTCCTGCTGCTTCAGCTGGCTTTCGAGCACTTTGAGCATTTTGTGTTTTGTCGAGATATCCTCTTCCAGTGACTTGGAGGCCTGAACAAAGCGGAAGGTTCTTGCTTTCTCTTTTTCAAGTGCGGCAATGTTCGTTCTGGCTTTCTTCATATCCGGCGCGTCTTCGACATGATTGTCGTAGGTCAGCCGGATGGCTGCCTTGCCCTGGAAAATGAGTTTGTCGAAGCTTGCAGTGTCCGTCGCGTGGATGTTCATCCGACGTCTGATTTCAGCCCAGATGCTTGTGCGGTTTTTATAGAAGTCATCGTAGTTTTTATATCTGCAAATGACCTTCGGCATATCTCAAACTCCATTCCAGTTGCGGTCAGATGTTCTCCAAAAGCAACATCCGTGACTAAGAGAGTGGGCAGGAAATCTTAGCAAGATCTCTCGGGAGACAGCGATAATTGAGCCAAATTTGAAGATGTGATCGTTGGGGTGGCTGAATTTGACAGGAAAACACCAGTGAGGCCGGAGCGCACCACTGGTGTTTTCTGAGATGTTTGAATGAGTTGTTTAGCCGATTTGCTTGCGGATCTCTGCCAGCATCGCCAGATGGGTATGGATGAAAGCGACCAGAATGGTTGCTGTTGCCACATCCACGTTCACAGGCTTTTTACCGGATTCCGGTGATTGAATCTTCAGCAAGTCCTCATGACCAGTGATTTCAGCTGAGATGTACAGACGGTCAAAGTCCTCACCGTTTTCGGCCTCCAGCTTCTTGTAGATGTCTTCCAGAGCAGCGGGACGCGGGGGAGGCATGGCGCCTGTGGATTCAATCACTTTTGAGACCGCAGTTTGTTCTTCGCTTTCCAGCTCTGCAAACTGGCGCACCAATGGATTGCTGGCCTTCATTGTCGCCATTTCACTGATGGCAAGTGAGAAGGGGCTGATTGTCAGCGTCTTGTTGGTGTAATCGGTGGAGCCGTGGTGGTTGGCCTGGGCGGAGGAAACCAGAGCAGGTGCTGCCAGTAAAGAACCGGAGATGCCAATGAGGGCGTTCCGACGTGTCATGTGTAACTTACCAGTATTCATAGTTTTTCTTTCAGGTTGTTACAGTGTTGTTTGTCTTTCGGAAGTGAAGATATTCCCATTGCTAAGCTGAGTTATTCTCGTTGGCAGGTATACGCATACTTCCTCTTTAAAACACTAAAGGGCCTCCCGGATTTCAAGTAACTCAGAACAAGCTTGATAAAACATCACAGAGCAAAACTGGCGTGAGGCAAGAGTTACTGAGTGAAGATGCCTTGCCCTACAAAACGATGTGTATCTCTTTGCTGATGCCTCGCTTCTTCAATGTTGTTGCTATATTGTTCCTCGTTAAGTATTGGAGATTCTCCCTCTGATTTGAGAGGGGTATGCGTTCAAAGGATCTAACGAGCTCAATGGCAAACTCTTCTGGCCCACTTCATCGCGGAATACCTGCTCACCCTGCTGATCCTCTGGCTGCACCACAGCCCAAGGCAGGTGGTATCGCAGCGAGGGCCATGGCTGCACGGCAAACCAACGCCCCAGCCTACATGGAAGGATTGAATGCAGAACAACGACTTGCTGTTGAGACGATCAACGGACCAGTGCTCGTTCTTGCAGGTGCTGGCACTGGTAAGACACGTGTTCTGACAACGCGTATTGCACATATTCTGGCAACGGGTCACGCCACTCCGGGGCAGATCCTTTCTGTGACCTTCACTAACAAAGCTGCCCGCGAGATGAAAACGCGCATTGGCGCTTACATTGGCGATGGCGTTGAAGGCATGGCCTGGCTCGGCACGTTCCACGCCATCTGCGTGAAGATTTTGCGCCGCCATGCTGAGCTTGTTGAGTTGAAGTCCTCGTTCTCCATTCTGGATACGGACGATCAGGTTCGTTTGATCAAGCAGATCATTCAGGCGGAAGGTCTGGATGAAAAGCGTTGGACTGCAAAGACATTTGCGGGGCTGCTGGACAGCTGGAAGAACCGCGGGCTTACACCCTCACAGATTTCAGCTGGTGACGCACAGGCCTTTGCTAACGGCTTGGGGCGCAAGCTTTATGAGACCTATCAGGAACGGCTTAAGATCCTGAATGCCTGTGATTTTGGTGATTTGCTGCTGCACTGTATTACGATCTTCAAAGAGCATGATGATGTTTTGAAGAGCTTCCAGCATCGCTTCCGTTACATGCTGGTGGATGAGTATCAGGATACCAACATCGCGCAGTACATGTGGTTGCGTCTGCTGGCGCAGGGCAATCCGAACGTGGCCTGTGTTGGTGATGATGACCAGTCCATTTATGGCTGGCGTGGTGCTGAGGTTGATAACATCCTGAGATTTGAGCAGGATTTCCCGGGTGCCGTTGTGGTTCGTCTTGAGCGGAACTATCGCTCGACCAGCCACATCTTGTCCGCAGCTTCTCATCTGATTGCACACAATCAGGGCCGTCTTGGTAAAACCCTTTTCACCGACCAGATGGGTTCTGAGGAAGAAGAGAAGGTGCAGGTTACCTCGGCCTGGGATTCTCAGGAGGAAGCCCGCTCCATTGGTGATGAGATTGAAGCTCTTCAAAACCATGGGCATTCTCTGAATGAAATGGCCATTTTGGTGCGTGCGTCCTTCCAGATGCGCGAGTTTGAAGACCGGTTTGTCACGCTTGGATTGAACTACCGCGTGATCGGTGGTCCGCGCTTTTACGAGCGTATGGAGATCCGCGATGCGCTCGCCTATTTCCGCTGTGTGATGCAGACGTCAGACGATCTGGCTTTTGAGCGTATCGTGAATACGCCGAAGCGTGGGCTTGGTGAAGCGACGCTGAAGATTGTTCATGCTTATGCACGGGAGCGCGCTATTCCGCTGATGATCGCTGCTGAAGAGTTGGTGCAGACCAATGAGCTGCGTCCGAAAGCTCGTGCTGCGCTCGCGGATGTTCTTGGCATGTTGGAGAACTGGCGTAATCAGGTTGAGACCATGAGCCATACGGAACTGGCGGAGATCATTCTTGATGAGAGTGGTTACACCCAGATGTGGCGTCAGGATCGATCTGCTGAAGCGCCGGGACGTTTGGACAACCTGAAAGAACTTATCCGCTCGATGGAAGAGTTTGAGAGCATGGCTGGGTTCCTTGAGCACATCTCGTTGGTGATGGATAAGGACAGCGATGCGGAAGAGGATGCGGTCTCGATTATGACACTCCATTCTGCAAAAGGCCTTGAATTTGATAGTGTTTTCCTTCCCGGTTGGGAAGAGGGTGTGTTCCCGAACCAGCGGGCATTGGATGAAACCGGACAAGCTGGTCTGGAAGAGGAACGGCGCCTTGCCTATGTGGGTCTTACCCGTGGCCGCAAGCGTGTGAAAGTGTGGTTTACCTCTAACCGCCGCATTCATGGCTCGTGGCAGTCCTGCATTCCTTCGCGGTTTCTGGATGAGCTACCTGCAGATAGTGTTGAGGTTGTTGAGGCCTCCAGCTCTTACGGTGGGTATGGTCTGAATAGCGCTGGTGGTGGTTATGGTGCCAGCCGGTTTGACAACAGTGATCCCTTCCAGAGCAAGTACTCTACGCCGGGTTGGCAGCGTGCGCGTAAGGCGCAGGCGTCTGGTCAGCAGTATGGCAAAATGCATGGCGGAAACCAGAGCCGTCGTGCCAAGAAGGCTGGTCCGATGACCATTGAAGGCGAGCTGGTTGCCAAGAGCGTTACTGAGGCAGGAAGCGATTTTGCGATTGGTGAGCGGATCTTCCATATGAAGTTCGGTTATGGATTGATCGGCGATATCGAGGGGAACAAGCTTACCGTCGATTTTGAAAAAGCTGGCCAAAAGAAAGTGCTCGATAGCTTTGTTGAGCGGGCATAAGCTGCAACTCAAGCGTTAATTACCTTTAGGGTAGATTGTGCTATCTCTCTTCTAAGTTGTGTTGGGAGATGGCAATGAATGAGGTGGTTCTCGCGCTTGCGATGATTGGTGTGGCGGGGGTTGGTGCACAATGGCTTGCCTGGCGATGGTCTTTACCTGCGATCGTTCTTCTGCTTGTTGCTGGCTTTCTCATTGGTCCTGCCACGGGTGTTCTCAGTCCAACTGCGTTGTTCGGTGATTTATTGCGTCCAACTGTTGCGCTTGGTGTTGCCGTTATTCTGTTTGAAGGCGGTCTTTCTCTTAACTTTCAACGTATTGGCGGTGTTGAGAAGGCGGTTTGGCGGCTCGTTCTTTTGGGCGCTTTTATCGCGTTTTTGTTGGGCGCATTGAATGCCCACTATATCGCAGAGCTGAGCTGGCCTTCGGCGCTGGTGTTTGCTGCCATTCTGATTGTTACCGGTCCTACTGTTATTATTCCCCTTCTGCGTCAGGCGCGGTTAGAGCGACGGGTGAGTTCGCTGCTGCGCTGGGAAGCGATCCTTGCTGATCCACTTGGTGCGCTGCTCGCGGTGTTCATGTTTGAAGGGTATCTGGTTTATCACGGCGACCATGGTTTTTGGGTGCTGGCGATCCGGGCTGTGGCTGGGTTGTTGATTGGCGGTGTTGGTGGCTGGGCGCTGGGGCGTGGATTGATCTGGCTGTTTGTTGGTGGTCGCGTTCCTGAATTTCTCAAAGTTCCGCTGATTTTTGTGAGTGTGATGGGCGCTTATGCGCTTTCTGATCTGGTGCTGGAGGAATCCGGCCTGCTGACGGTGACGGTTCTTGGGCTGGTGCTCGGTAACTCTCGTCTTGCCAGTCTTGAAGAGCTGAAACGGTTTAAGGAAGCCGTCACGATCATTCTGGTGTCTTCGGTATTCATTGTTTTGACGGCTTCAGTTCAGCTTGGCAGTCTTGCGGAGTTTGGGTTGGAGGATTTGGCATTTATTCTGGTGCTGTTGTTTGTGATCCGGCCTATCTCTGTTTGGGTTGGAACCATTGGTGCTCACTTGAGCTGGAAAGAACGTTTGCTGGTTGGGTGGATTGCGCCACGTGGTATTGTGGCCGTTGCGGTTTCCGGCTTGTTTGCAAGGTCGCTTGTTGAGCATGGAGCTCCTGATGGAGAGCGGTTGGCGGTTTTGTCGTTTGCCGTTGTGGTTGCCACAGTGTTTGCGCACGGGTTTTCGCTTGGGCCATTTGCACGGTGGCTGGGGCTTTCCAGCCATACGGGGCCGGGATTGCTGATTGTGGGAGCGAGCCGGTTTAGCGTAGCACTTGCGACCAAGCTGAAAACGCTGGATGTTCCGAGCCTTACCGTTGACCGTAACTGGGGTAAGCTGCGGCTTTCGCGCAATGCCGGGCTTACGAACCACTATGGCGAGGTTCTTTCTGAGGAAGTTGAGAATGAGCTTCCGCTTGAGAATTACAGCGTTTTGCTCGCTGTGACTGATAATGATGATTACAACGCGCTGGTGACCACAAACTTTGGACCGCTTATGGGGCGAGGGGAGGTGTATCAGTTTGCACCCTCAGAAGAGCAAAGCGAGAAGGAAAAGTTTCGCCGTGTTGTGACGCTTGGTGGGCGTCCCTTCCTGACACCAGAACACAGTTATAACGACCTTGAAACGAAGATCCGTGAAGGCTGGTTCATCAAAGCCAGTGAGCTGACAGATACTTATGGCTGGACCGAGTTTCAGGAGGCTTTGCCAGAGACGGCTATTGTGCTGATGTTGATAGACCCGACCAAGAAGCTTCGCCCACTGAATGGCACCAAGCCTGCGATGCCGATTGCTGGTTCAACAATACTTAGCCTTGTTCCCTGCGAATATGCGGCAGAGCGCGAGAAAGCCTCGTGAGTACTGGCTTTTCGTTGCTGCACCTTCTATACGCCTAGGCAAAGGTTTTCACTGAGTTTTGATAGCTCATCGTAACTAAGGGATTTTGCATGGACACGATCCGGGTTCGCATTCCGGCACCTGAGGCTGAAGCAAAAGCACTCTCCGATATTATGGAGGCGCGCTTTGAAGATGACGGGTTCCCAGTTGCCGTCTTTGAAAGCTCCAAGGACGGAAAAACTTGGACCGCAGAAGTGCTGGTTCTGGAATCTACGGTTGATGACGCAATCAATCTGGTTGAAATGCGTTTGTTTGATCAGTTTGAAGGCGGCGTTATTCCAAGTTTTGCTGAAGTTGAGGCGCTGCCTGACATCAACTGGGTTGCCAAATCCCTTGAAGGTTTGAAGCCGGTTCGTGCGGATCGGGTTATCGTTCATGGTGCGCATGATCGTGATGCTGTCGGCCAGTCTGACATTGGTATCGAGATTGAAGCAGCACAGGCTTTTGGTACCGGTCACCATGGTACGACTGAAGGTTGCCTGTTGGAGCTTCAGCGCTTGTTGAAGCGGCACAAATACCACCGTATGCTTGATTTAGGCACCGGAACGGGTGTTCTGGGCATTGCACTTGCTAAGCTGACCAGCTCTGAAGTTCTGGCGACCGATATTGATCCGATTGCGGTGGAAGCTGCGATTGATAATGCGCGTAAGAACAATGTGGGGCCTCACTTCAAAGCCTTTACCGGTGCTGGTGTGGATGACCGCCGCTTTAATGAGTTTGGCCCGTTTGATTTGGTTGTTGCCAATATTCTTGCAAGACCGTTGATGCAGATGTCCGCTAAACTGTGCGCTCACCTTGCGCATAAGTCTACGCTGGTTCTATCCGGCTTGCGGATTGAGCATGGTCCACGGATCATCTCAGCGTATGGACAGCAGGGATTGAAGCTTGTGCATCGCCGCGAGATTGAAGGATGGCTGACGCTGACCTTTGCAAAAGGCAACTGGGACTCATAAGGCCTGACAGATTGCTAAAGCAGTTCGCATTTAAATGGAAACGCATGAACTGCTTTAGCCTTTGTTTTTGCGTATTTTTCTCCGAAAACCGGTTTCCACTTTTCGGAGATACGCTGTAATAATTCTGAACCCTCATTGCTGATGCAGTGAGGGTTTTTTGATGTCTGATTGAAATGCAAAAAAACAAAAAACCTTTGCTTCCTGATCCGGCAAATTGGGAGGAAATTGCCGGGGAAGCAAAGGTTTTTTTGTGTGCCAAGCAACTGGGAGGAATTTGCTTAGCTTGCTAGATACTGGGAGGAGGTATCCAGCTGTATGAGTGGCATTTCTAGCGCTTTATCAGCAGCTGATGGATGCCGGCCATTTTTGTCGTGCAGATCACTTTGGGAGGAGGTGTGATCCACCGGTTTGCTTTGGGAGGGAAGCGCCCCGTCGACAAGAGGAGTTATCTATTATTTTAGTTTGTAAAAAAAGAGATAGTTTCGCATGACACTTATGCGTTTTTTGCATATCTCTGTATTGTCATGATCTGAAATTGCATGGAGTACATAGCAGATCTGCGTATAGCGCATGGATTGTGTACTTCTGTATCCCCATCGTCTGAATTGAGAGCATAAATTCCTCTTAGGAGCCGTGTTTGTATGGTTGAGTTGCGTGACGATCGGCATTAGCCTTCCGGCATGTTTCAAAGCTTTGACACAGTAAATGATAAATCTCGTGGGCCGGTTCGGTTGGCCGCTCTGCGAGACGAGCTGGCCTCGCGTGGGCTTGATGGCTTTTTGGTGCCGCGGGCAGATGCTCACCAAGGTGAGTACGTTCCTGATAGTGACTGCCGCCTTGAGTGGCTGACGGGTTTCACCGGCTCTGCTGGTATTGCTGGTGTTCTCAGTGACAAGGCAGCTGTTTTTATTGATGGCCGCTACACCATTCAGGTGCGGGATCAGGTAGACGAAGAGGCGTTTGCCTATCGTCATCTGATTGATGAGCCGCTGACGGGCTGGCTTCGTGAGAACGCGGCAGAAGGCCAGAAGATCGGGTACGATCCGATGTTGCATCCTGTTCGTCAGGTGCGCTCCCTGAAAGCTGCCTGTGAAAAGGCTGGTGCACAGCTGGTTGCTATTGAAAGCAATCCTGTTGATGCCGTTTGGAGTGATCGCCCGGAAGCGCCGCTTGGTGCCGTGAAAATGCACGGGATGCAGTTTGCTGGTGAAAGTGCTGCAGACAAGATCAAGCGTATTGGTGAGTTGATTGCTGGAAAAGAGGCGGATACAGCGCTTCTGACACAGCCAGACTCCATTGCGTGGCTGTTGAACATTCGCGGTAGCGATGTGATGCATACGCCGCTGCCACTGTCTTTTGCTTTGGTACCGACCAACGGCAAGCCATCGCTGTTTATTGATGGGCGCAAGCTTTCCAATGAAGTGCGTGATGAGCTGAGCGCTCTTGCTGATATTGCAGGACCGACAGAACTTGCACCTGCATTGAAAGCATTGGGTACTGAAGGCAAACGAGTGCTCATTGATACCGGTCTTGCGGGTCAGGCTCTTTATGATGCGGTTGCTGGCAATGGCGGCCATGTTGTGGAAGGGCAGGAGCCAACTCTGCTGCCCAAGGCTGTTAAAAATCAGGCTGAGATCGAGGGCACAAAAGCTGCGCATCTGCGTGACGGTGTTGCCTATGCTGGCTTCCTTGCATGGTTTGAGAAGACGGCGCCTCTTGGTGGCCTGACTGAAGTTGTTGTTGCTGAAAAGCTTGAGGAGTTCCGCCGTGAGACGGGTGCTTTGAAGGACATTTCTTTCGACACTATTTCAGCGGCTGGCCCTCACGGTGCGATCTGTCACTACCGTGTGAGCAACGATAGCAATCTGCCGATTGAGCTGAACAGTGTGTATCTGATCGATTCTGGTGCGCAGTACGAGGATGGCACAACAGACATCACACGTACGCTTGCTGTTGGAGCTGTGACTGCTGAGCAGTGCAAGCACTTTACGCTTGTTCTGAAGGGCCATATTGCCATTGCGACCGCGCGTTTTCCTGTTGGGACGACTGGGTCACAACTGGATACGCTGGCTCGTATCGATCTTTGGAAGCAGGGGCTCGACTTCGACCATGGCACTGGCCACGGTGTCGGCTCTTATCTGGGCGTGCATGAAGGTCCGCAGCGGATCTCCAAAGCTCCAAACAGCATCGCGTTGAAGCCGGGTATGATCCTTTCCAATGAGCCGGGTTATTACCGGGCTGATGAGTACGGCATCCGGATTGAGAACCTTGAGCTGGTGACGCCTGCTGCTGCCATTGAGGGTGGTGATCAGAAAATGCTCGGTTTTGAGCCGCTTACACTGGCACCGATTGACCTGCGTATGGTGGATACCAAGCTTCTCTCCGCGTTCGAGCTGAACTGGCTGAATGCTTACCATGCTCGTGTGCGGGAACTGGTTGGGCCACTGCTGGATGGTGAGACCAAAGCATGGCTGGAAGAGGCGACCCGTCCGGTTTCCTGAGCCGCTCCTGCTTCTCATTAGGTTAAAGAAAACCCCGCTTCATGGAGCGGGGTTTTTGTTTAGATGACAGTGAGTGCCATTCTGAGCACGACAACACTGACAACACCGAGTGTCATGGCTGCGAGCATTGGCAAGCGTAGGGCTGCAATCGCGGTGATGGCTGTTGCTGTGGTCTCTGCGATGCCGGTTGCGAAGGCTGTTGGGGCGACGACCGACATAAGGATTGCTGGCGGAACGGCTTGCAAGGCTGCCTCAGTTCTGCCTGAGAAAGTGACGAATTTTGTCAGCACCAGCCCTGCGATGCGGGTCAGGTAGGTTCCTGCTGCCATTGCCACAATGGTGAAGAGGACAAGCGGATCAACTGCGAAGACTTCTGACATCATGACTGAAGTGCCTCCGCAGGTTTCCGGAGCCCGTTGGTTTTTTCGTCATACTGGACTGCTGCGGCGATGACGCCTGCGATTGCGCCAGCGATTATGTACCAAGCACCTGGAACGAACTTGTGAGTGAGTACTGCTGCTAAACCGCTCGCTGCGAGGACTACACCAGTTTTGCGGCCTTGCCAGAAGCCCATGACCAGACAGATGAAGAGAGCGGTGAACGCAAAGTCCAGACCGTAGCGGGATGGGTCGCCCATGACTGCGCCTATCAGGCTTCCGACCACTGTCGCGACTTGCCAGGTGATGAACAGGGTCAGGCCAACACCGAGATAGAAACTGAAAGTGGTGTGATGCTTGATGGCGCGCTGTTCAGACAGAGCCCAGACCTCATCGGCCAATATGAAGAAGCCGAGGTATTTTTGCAGGGGTGTCCAATGGCCGAGTTTGGGGGCAAGGGATGCACTCATAAGCACGTGGCGCAGGTTGATCAGGAAAGTAGAGAAGGCAATGGTGAGCCACGGGAGTGGGTCGGCCCACAAATCCAGCGCAAGAAACTGGGAGCCGCCTGCAAATACGAAGGAGCCCATCAGCAGGACTTCTAAAGGAGACATACCCTTTTGTGCTGCGAGCGCGCCAAACAACAGGCCGATGGGTGTCGCGGCGAAAATCAACGGGAAGAATGTTGTTACACCGAGGAAAAATTCATTGGGACCAGCGTTGATCGCTGATTTGTTCTGATTGCTTTTCACAAAACCCTCCTAGAGCCTGTTGCGCTCATTTGCATTCACGCCTCACGCTCTAATTTCTTTACTTTCAGCGAATTCTTGTCGTTTGATTGAATTGAATCAAACGACAAGAATTCGCTCCAGAGCATGGAGTGCTTTTAAGTCAGAGAGGCCGATGTCGTCTTGAATGAAATTGCGCTTCTGGTATGCCGCTGTGATTAAATGGAAATCACAGATCGCTGGAAAGCTGCTGGTGTGGTGCCAACACGGGATTTGAACTGCCGCGTGAGATGGGCCTGATCCGCAAAGCCGCAGAGTGATGCCGTCTCACTTGGAGAGGTTCCGCGCACGAGCAGGCGTCTGGCATTTCGTACCCTCACATCGGTCAGGTAGGCATGCGGTGTTTGCCCAGTCGCTTTCTTGAAGGACCGGATGAGGTGATACTTTGATCGGCCCGAGATGTTCACCAGATCATCCAGATGCACGCTGCCCATGAAGCTTTCTTCCAGATATTCCCGCGCTCGTTTGATTGCGACGGGATCTTTTGATCCGGTGATGTTGTCAGTGAAGCTGCCGTGTTTTGCGAGCATCTTGGCGAAGATCATATAGAGCGGTTCTTCGGCTTCCAGATCAATGGAACGGTTCTGTATGGACTTGTGTGCTTCAACGAATTCCTGACAGAGCTCCGGGTCATGGACACAGGCCTCCGGGAAAAACGGCGTTCCGCTTTGTGGCTTGTCCGTCAGATCCTCAGCGATCTTCTGCAACAGTGAGATGCTGGGGTAGGTCATCCGGTAGGTGTAGCCGTAGCCCTCCGGTATGCCGTCGTGAAGCTCGAATGGGTTGACGAAGACCAGATCTCCGGGACCTGCGAATATCTGCTGTCCGCGTTGCCAGTAGCACTGACAGCCCGAGAGAATACCACCAACAACGAACGTGTCGTGAGTGTGAGGTTCGTAAACATGGGTTCTGAAACTTGCCGCAAGACATTCCAACCCATCAAAGCGAGGCGCACACCAGAATTGTGCGTTCTCTCCCGAATTGAGCGGAGTTGCTTCTAAGGCAATTTTTTGAGTAACCGGCTTCATAGACCCAATTTATCCAGCGAAGACAAGGATGTCTTGAATGAGATTGCTGTTTTTTGCGGATGGGTCAATGGAGATTATCTGGGGTTTGGCTAGCGGTGCTCCTCAACATTCGCCTGAATGAGAGCTGAATTGAAGTAACGCAGAGCCTTCACGTGACTTGCGTAACCGATAACTTCCGCCGGGTTCTTGGGGTCTATGACGGGCAGGGTGGATTTGCCTGCATCATCGAAGGTCTTGAGCGCTTTTTCGAGCGTGTCGAGCGGTGCAAGGAACGGTTCTTCTGACACTGGGTCGAAGGTGGTATCGGAGTCCGGCCTAGGTGGATCTGCGAAATCTTCAACATGAACAATGCGGACGAGCCATTTGTGGGCACCGTCCTGCAGCATGACACCGCGCATTTCCAGCTGCCAATGGAAGTAGGAACGGCCATGGATTGCCTGATTGAGGCCTGTTGAAACGGAGACAGCGATCAGCAGTGCAATGGACAACTCGTAACCACCTGTCAGCTCGAACACGATCATGGTGGTTGAGATTGGTGCGCCAAGGACGGCTGAGGCGACCGCTCCCATGCCTAAAATAGCGTAGAGGCCGTGGCTGGAAGCCATTTCGGGCAGGTGATTTGCCGCGATCAGACCAAAGGCACCACCCGTCATCGCGCCCAGATACAGTGAGGGTGAGAAGATGCCACCACCGAAGCGCGAGGCGAGCGTGATGGCTGTTGCTACTGTTTTCACGACGAGCAGCGAGAGCATCAATGTGAGCGGTAGTTCTGAGTTGAGCGCTCCATCTGTTGCCTCGTAGCCAACGCCAATGATTTCCGGATAGAAGACAGCGATTGAGCCAACCAATGCGCCGCCGATGATCGGGCGGAGCCAGATTGGCATTTTGATGTTTCTGGCAAGCCAGTCTGAGCCGATCAATGCAAACTGGAACGAGATGGCAACAATCGCGCAGATGATGCCGAGCAGCACGAAAGCCGGGAATTCCCAGTATGTGTTGATCTGGTAGTGGGGCAGAATGAAGGCTACTGCTTCGCCGAAATAGAGGCGAGACACGAGCGTTCCCATGGCTGATGAGAGCACGATTGGAACGAAGGCGGACATTGCGTAGTGTCCGAGGATGACCTCATGCGCGAACAATACGCCTGCGATTGGTGCGTTAAAGCTTGCAGAAACTGCACTTGCGACACCTGCAGCAAGCAGGATACGCATTGTTGAATCAGGGAGTTTCAGCTTGGAGAAGACGGAGGTGCCGAGTGTGGCGCCCAGATGAACCATGGGGCCTTCACGGCCAGCACTGGCGCCGCTGCCGAGTGAGATGACTGTGATGAGCGCGGAGCTGAGACCAGGCCAAAAGGGCAGGCCGGTTCCTCCATGAGCCCGTGCTTCAATCACGTCTGCTACGCCGCCAGCACGTTGCTTCTTCTGGATGGTTTGCAAAAGGAGGCCCACAATTGCGCCGCCTATGACGGGTGCCAGAACAATCACATACCATGGTTGCGCGTTGGCCGCGCTTATCATGCGTTCGGAGACGGTGCCGAGCGATAGCCACTGAACCAGACCGATGCCAATGCGAAACAGGATCGCAGACCCGCCCACAGCTGCCCCGATGATCAACGCAAGGAGCCAGACAAGCGGGAGCCGCGATGACATGAACAAACGTAAGTTAGGTTCGACCCATTTATAGGCTATACGCATTGCGATTTTCAGCGGGTTAGCTTGGTTTGGCATAATAGATTAAGCGATACGACAATGAATGATTGGCACTGTCTTTAACGAGATTCCCCGGCAAACGCTAATCAGGATATGCTCTGATCATCGGATTTCGGATCATTATTTTCGATAAGCACTGAGAAACACTTAAGGAACCTCAAGAGGCCGCAACGTCAAGGTGGGTTCAGCCTTGTCAAAAGCTCAATTATGCTGACCATGCAGAATACTATAATTCCAATAAATGCCGAGGCGTGTCTCGAAGTTTCGACTATATGCTTGGAAGTGTGCTTCCGGGGGGAAGTATCTGGAATATAAGGGGGGGCTGCCATGTCTCTGACGGGGATGCAGCTGAATGTTACACGTAATGCCGAGGGGATCGACAAAGCGATTGCGCTCTTGAGTGAGAAGTTTGGCGATCGCTGCCAGACATCCATGAGCTTGCGGGAGCAGCACGGGCATACGACATCATGGCTACCAAACCAGCCGCCAGATGCTGTTGTCTTTGCGCAGTCGACCGAGGAAGTCTCTGAAATCGTAATGCTTTGTGCTGACCTACGTGTGCCGGTCATTCCGTTTGGCAGTGGTTCTTCTCTGGAAGGGCATTTGAATGCACCGGGCGGCGGCATCTCGCTGGATCTCTCTCAAATGAATGAGGTTGTCTCAGTTCATGCTGAGGATCTGGACTGTGTGGTTCAACCGGGTGTGACGCGCAAGCAGCTCAATGCTTATTTGCGTGATACTGGCTTGTTCTTTCCGATTGATCCGGGCGCTGATGCCACCATTGGCGGTATGACAGCGACACGTGCTTCCGGTACGAATGCGGTGCTTTATGGGACGATGAAGGATATGGTTCTGGCGCTGACGGTTGTCATGCCTGACGGGACCATTGTGAAGACTGGAAGCCGTGCCAAGAAATCATCTGCGGGATATGACCTGACGCGCTTGATGGTTGGCTCGGAAGGCACGCTCGGGGTGATCACTGAGATTACGTTGAAGCTGAAGGGCATACCTGAAGCAATTTCAGGTGGAATTGCTTCTTTCGATAGCATTGCAGATTGCTGCAACACGGTTATCGAGGCGGTACAGTATGGCATTCCCGTTGCCCGTATGGAGCTATTGGACACACTGACCGTCCAATCCGTCAATGCTTACTCAAAGCTGGATTTGCCTGAATCACCGTTGCTGCTTGTGGAATTCCACGGCTCTGAGGCTGGTGTGAGAGAACAGGCTGAGCGGTTTGGTGAGATTGCGGCTGAAAACTCTCTGAAAAAATTTGAATGGGCGACGGATCCTGAAGAGCGCAACAAGCTTTGGGCCGCGCGGCATGACGCCTATTGGGCTGGCCTTGGACTGGCACCTGAGCGAACCGGATTGTCGACAGATGTCTGTGTGCCGATCTCTCGTTTGGCCGACTGTGTGACAGCTACACATGATGACATCGAAGAAAATGGTCTGATTGGTCCGATAGTTGGCCATGTTGGTGACGGCAACTTTCATGTGCTTGTGCTGACGGATCTGACTGACCCTGAGGACATTGCCAAGTCTGAGGCGTTTGTTGAACGGCTGAACTATCGTGCGATTGAGCTGGGTGGAACCTGTACTGGTGAACATGGTGTAGGCCAGGGCAAGATGAAGTATCTGCCTAAGGAACATGGTGCAGGGGTGGCTGTGATGGCTGCGATCAAGCGTAGTCTTGACCCGCTGAATATTATGAACCCCGGTAAGATTGTTGCCTTAGATACCGAGTAAAGAAGTGCCATAAATACGCACTTGCTTCGATCCGTTCGGAAACATTGCCTTAAGTCGTTGCTGTCGTCTTGTTCCTGCTGTAATTCACATAGACAAACAAGTGTTTGCATGCAGCTCATAGGCGGACAGCGCGGCAAGGCGTGAGGTTCGAAGTGGGTAAAGGAGCTTAACGTTGAATTCGGTTTACATCACCGTCGGTGGGACTTTGATCTTGGCGCTGGTCATCGCGCTTGTTGGCCCTTTGGTCATCGATTGGTCAGCTTATCGTTCCCTGTTTGAAAGCTATGGTGAGAAAGTTCTGGGGCATCAGGTGACGATCCTCGGTGAGACCGATGTCCAGCTGCTACCTGCTCCCTACGTGAAGCTCTCTGACGTTCGTGTTGGTTCTGTCGAAGATCCGCTGATGACCATCAAAGGATTTGAAGGCCGTATTGAGTTGCCTTCGCTTTTGCGCGGAGAAGTGCACGTCACTGAGATGAAACTCAACGCGCCAGAACTTAACCTTTCTCTTGATGAGGAAGGCCGTCTTGATGTTTTGCAAACCAATTCCCGCCGTTCCGTTATTTCTGAAATCGACCCGACCTCGCTTATTCTGGAAGGCGTGAGCGTTCAAAATGGTTCTGTCGTACTGACTGATGCACGGACGGGAGAAGTACGCCGCGCAGGCAATGCGAACCTTGAGCTTTATGCTGGCGGTTTGCAGGGGCCTTTCAAAGCGGAAGGAGCGATGCTTTATGAAGGTGTGCCTTACACGCTGAAAATTGGTAGTGGCCGTGTTGAACGCAATGGTCAGATCCGGGTTAAGACGCAGGTGTCTCCTGCAAATGTTGCGGCTCAATTTTCAACTGATGGATTCCTGACACACCAGAACGGTGTGGTCTCCTATTACGGAGATGCCGAGGTTCAATCTGTTGTCAGTGAAGGCTCTGATGCGCTGGAATGGGCTGGGAAGAGTAAGTTTAATCTGGACGGTGAGCGGCTGGAACTGACTGAGAGCACTTTGCGTCTCGGCTCAGAAGATCGTCCGATTACCGCTGAAGGTGGCGGTATTTATCGTTTTGGTCCAGAGCCAGAATTTCAGGCCGTTGCTCAGTTTAAACAGGTTGATCTGGACCGGATGATTGGTGGTGGGCCACAGCGTCCGCTGGTTCCGACTGATGCTGTTTTGACGCGACTGGCTGGCGGCTTGCAGTCTCTGCCCCTGCTGGATGTGAAAGGCAATATGGACCTGACCGTACCTGTTGTGGTGACGGGTGGTTCTGTTGTTTCCAATCTGAGCGCATTGCTTGAATCGACAGGCACTGGCTGGAAGATTGATGAGCTCTCTGGTGAGTTGCCGGGTCGTAGCCTCTTCAAGACCAGTGGTTACTTGGAGCTGCGCGGCTCTGCTGGCTATCAGGGAGACTGGGAGATTTCTTCCCGTCAGCCACATCAGCTGGCGCATTGGTGGTTGGGAGAGCGGAAGGATGCTTCCAAACGTCTGTCTCCGGTTGCGTTGAGAGGCCGTGTTGAAGCTGGTTCCGGTGCTCTGCGACTTCCTGATTTGCGGATTGATGCCGGAGATGTGCGCAGTGTTGGTTTGATTTCATTTGAACATCCGCTTGATCGCAGCCCGTTGATCACCGTTGATATGGATAGTGACCGCGTCAATCTGGATGAGATCCAGCGTTATGTGGAAGCGTTTACAGGCAAAAAGATCAAGCCAAGCGCAGTTGATATGTCCATGCGGCTTTACGCAGATGAGCTTGTTGCCAGTGGTGTCAAAGCGAAAAGCATGGCTGTGAGTGCGAGCCTGAGTAGGGATACGCTTTCCATTGAGCAGTTGAAAATTCGCGACTTTGCTGGTGCGTACATTGATATGAAGGGCCGCATTGATGACCTGAGTACGACGCCGCAGGGGAACATCAAAGGCACGCTGACAGCATCGTCTCTGACTGGAGCGGTTGCTGTTTTGGAAGAATATGCACCTGACCATCCGTTGATTGAGCGCCTGAAAACAGCTGCTCCGGATCTTGCACCTGCCAGCCTGAAAGCTGAGCTTTCTGCCTATGCTGAGAAGGGGCGGACGGATATGTCTTTGAACCTTTTTGGTGAGGTTGGTGTCAGCGATCTGGATTTGAATGGCACCTTTGAAGGCCGCATTGATGATTTCGCAGAAGGTGACCTTTATGCGGAAATGACGCTTGGTGGCAAAGATGGCGTCAAAGTGCTTCGACAGCTTGGGTTTGAGGCTATCCCAATCACGCAATTGCAACCGGGAGAGGTTCGTCTTTCCTTGTCTGGCAGTCCGCGCGATCAACTGGCCTTTGGTTTTTCAAGTGACCTTGTTGGGTTGAAGATCCTTTCCGATGGCACCGTGCGGGTTCCGAACCGGTCTGCTGCTGTCTGGTCTGCCAAGGTTGCGTTGCAGTCTGATGATCTGGCGGACTATGGACTGGCATTTGGCAAGATTTATCCAATTTACTCCGGTCCTCTTAAAGCGAACCTGAGTGGTCAGTTTGAAGGCCGCGGGCGGGACTTCAAACTCTCAGATCTGAAAGGCCAACTGGCCAATATGGATCTGTCTGGTGATCTTGAAGGTACTTTGAAAAAAGGTGGACCTTTAGAAGCATCCGGAAAACTGGAACTGTCTGAGCTTGATATGCGCAGTTTGAGTGAGCTGCTGCTGGGAGCCAATGTTTGGGTCGGTGTGCTTCAGGAAGATTCTGTCTGGTCTTCGCAGGCGCTGGGGCAAGGTCTTGCTGATGGTGTGGATCTGACCCTTGATGTGAAGAGCGATCGCGCTTTGTTCAGTGATGAGTTCCGACTGGATGCTGCAAGTGGTCAGCTTCGGCTACGTTCGGATCAGCTGTCTATCAATGAAGGGACTGGCCGGTTCGCAGGAGGCGAGTTCTCTGGTGCCTTTGATTTGCGGCGGGATCAGGGACAGGCGAGCCTTTCTGGCAGGTTCCGGCTGGATGATGTTGATTTTGAAGAGTTAGCCTGGACTGATGAAGGTCGCGCTTTAGCAACAGGTAAGCTGCAGGCGATTGCTGAGTTTGAAGGAAGCGGACGCACAATCTCGGGCCTTGTGGCTGGTCTTTCAGGTGGTGGTACTTTCAGCGTTACTGATGGTGTAATTCGCCGGATCAACCCAGCGGCCTTTGACCTTGTGATCAAGGCAGCGGATGCAGGTCTTGAGCTGGATGAGGCTGCTATTCAAAACACCTTTGCAGACCATCTGGATGCGGGCTCTATATCGTTCAACCGGGTTGACGGGTCCCTGGGCATTGCCAGTGGGCGGATCCGGGCGCGTAACATCTCCGTTGATACTGCCGGAACCACGCTGTTTGGCTCTGCGCTTGTTGATCTGGAGAAGTGGGCGCTGACGGGCGATGTTTCCATGAAGACCCGTGATGAGGCGCAAAAGGTTGCGGGTGCTGAGCCTCAGGTCGCTATCTTGTATTCTGGTCCGCTGGAAAACCCGGTGCGCAAGCTGGATACGGGGCCTTTGCTCTCCTACCTTAATCTTCGTGCGATTGAGCTGAATGTGAAACGCATTGAAGAAGAGCAACGCAAGATTGCTGAGCAAGAGCGCATGCTTGATGAACTGAAGAAAAAGCGGGAAGAGGAAGCCGCCCAAAAAGCGAAGGCTGCTGAGGACGCGGAAAAGGCTCGGCAAGCCGAAGCTGCCACCGCCGCTGAACGTAAGCAACAGGCGCAGGCAGACAAAGAGGCGAAAGCCCGTGCCGTCCGCTTGGCTGCTGAGGAAGAAGCGCGCAAGGCGAAAGCTGTTGAGGCTGTGAAGCGGGCTGAGGAAGCTCAGAAAGCGGCAGATGCGAAAGCTGCTGAGGAGGCCAAAGCCGCGGCTGAAGCGCAAGCTAAGGCCGATGCTGAGAGCAACAAGAGCACTGTACAGGACTTTAGTGCGCGTATTCGGTCTGTTCTTGACGGAGACGCCACTGCAAAAAAGCCCGTTAGCCCCTCTGTTGCAATCGTTGACCCGCCGAAACCGCGCGCGAAATCCAGTCTACCTGCATTGGAAGCTCCGGTGACCATTGATGGTGTGAACGAGGCGACTGTGCCAGCGGGAGAGGTTGACCTGCTCGGGCCTATCATCCAGTCAGGTGCTCCGAAGAATCTTGGCGTGCTTGAAGCAGGCAATGACAATCAAGTCTTGCGTGGACCACTGCCGGATTTGCAGACTGATGAGAGGGGAGCGCCTAAATTCATTGAGCTGCCAGGTGGTCGCCTGCTGCAGGTTAACTGACCAACTGGGTCTGAAAGTGTTTGAGCACAGCGACGCGGATGCAGCTTGAGAGATTGTTTTCCGGGTTTCGTTCATCATCAATTGAGGCGATGGTCGCGGTAATATTTTTACCCTGACTTCGCGCAAAGTCTTCCAGCCCAGACCAGAACTCCGGCTCCAGCGTGATGCTGGTTCTATGTCCGTGTAGGGTGATCGAGCGTTTCTTGAGGCTCATAAGGATGCCTCACTCTTTATCTGCTGGTGATGAAGAAGAGACGGAGGCCAACTTGTGACCTTCAAAGCGTTTTGTCTGCAGGTCTGCTTCTGCATTTTCCTGAGATTTTTCGGCTTTTGAACGCCCGAACTTCCGGCGGTTTTCCGCAGCAGACTGGGCTTTGCTGTCTCTGGCCTTTTGTTTGCGGGCCTGACGCAGGTTAACAACGGTCGCGCTCATACAATCACCCATTACATGACGTTGATGAGCCGACCGCTCTTATCTTGATCGGAAGGATCAGCTCTTCTTGCGGAAAGCATCCAGAGAAACAACCTGCGCACTTCCGTTATCATCTTTGGAAGTCTCGTCAGAGTCAGTTTTCTCTTTCTCTTCCTCAGAGTCTGAAGCTGTCTCTTCTGTTTCGGAAGCAGCTGCGTTAGCTTCTTCTTTTTCGTCCTGTTCGACAGCCGATTCCAGACGTGCATGGAACTCTTCAACAGAGTCCAGATCACGTTCCGCAATGCGGAATTCTGCAGGCAGTTCTTCACCGGTTTTGCCAGGCTCAAACTCAAGAGCAAACTGGACGGACGGGTCGAAGAAACCCTTGATTGCAGAGAACGGAACGTACAAATGCTCCGGAACACCACCAAAGGACAAACCAACCTCGAAAGCGTGCTCAGTGATCTGCAGGTCCCAGAACTGGTGCTGCAGCACGATCGTCATTTCTTTCGGGTAACGTTCCCTTAAGCGGTTTGAAATCTTGACGCCAGGGGCCGTGGTTTCAAAGGCAATGTAAAAATGGTGCTCTCCGGGAAGTCCTGCCCGGTTGACCTCAACCAATATCTTTCGGACTGCGTTTCTCAGCGCGTCCTGAATGATGATGTCATAGCGGATTAAATCTTCAGCCATGTCCGGCACCGCTCATCCTTTGCGTTCTTATTCGGCCTAACTATAGCGTAGAGGCAACAAAAAGGCCTGTCTTTTATTTCTATACCTTGAATAGGCATAGAATAAGGAAAGAGCCTTTTAACACTAAAGTGGAGGCTTCTGTTGCCAGGTGCCTCCGAACCCCGCCTGAAGGTGCTAACCAACGGGACTTAGTGGACTACCGGAACTGCATTACGCAGCTACAGCGTTGTCCATAGCGTAGTTGTCATTTGCAACTATCATTTTGGTCCGATAACGGTGGTACCATGCCGAGCAAAAACAAAGCCTTTACGCCCTCGTCGATCCTGTTTCGCCCCCCCGAAGACCGCTGGTGTACAACGGGCTTTGGTGGAGGCGCCGGGTACCGCCCCCGGGTCCGAATGGTTTATTGCGCTCGCAATTTATTGCCGTAGCCAGCGAACTGGCAGGGGGAATATAGGTGCACGCACTGGCAAATGGAAGGGCAAAAGCTATCGGTTACTGTCGCAGGGCTAAGAGAACCTGTTGACAAAGCGGCATATTCACAGGCCAATTTGAACAAGTGGTGGTGTTGAAGATTTGTAAATGACGCTTTTGCTGGGATTTGACTAAGGCGGAAGCACTCAAGCTATTTTCCCGGTCTTTTTATCGACGGAAGCTTGGGGTAAGACCCCGTATGCAAGATGGCACAGAGGCGATTTTCGGTAGATTGGCTATACTGTGCGCGACTCGAATCGTAAAACAGGAGATGATCCTTCGTGCAGCAATATCTAGAGCTGATGCGCCGTATCATGGATGAAGGTGTGGTTAAAGAAGATCGCACTGGGACAGGCACCAAGTCTGTCTTTGGTCATCAGATGCGGTTTGATCTGTCCAAGGGCTTTCCGGTTGTTACGACCAAGAAATTGCACCTGAGATCTATCATTTATGAGCTGCTCTGGTTTTTGGCGGGTGATACCAACATCAAGTACCTTAAAGATAATAAGGTACGTATTTGGGATGAGTGGGCAGATGAGAATGGCGACCTGGGGCCAGTCTATGGTTATCAGTGGCGCTCCTGGCCCAAGCCAGACGGTGGTTCTATCGACCAGATTGCCAATGTGGTGCAGCAGATCAAAACGAACCCGGATAGCCGCCGGTTGATTGTTTCTGCCTGGAACCCTGCGCTTGTTGACGATATGGCGCTGCCGCCTTGTCATTCGCTGTTCCAGTTTTACGTGGCAAACGGCAAGCTTTCCTGCCAGCTCTACCAACGTTCTGCAGATGTGTTCCTCGGTGTTCCGTTCAACATCGCTTCTTACGCATTACTGACCATGATGATTGCACAGGTTTGCGATCTGGAAGCTGGTGATTTTGTTCATACGCTTGGTGATGCGCATCTTTACTCAAATCATATGGAGCAGGCTGAGCTTCAGCTTTCCAGAGAGCTACGCGCCTTGCCTGTTATGCATATCAATCCAGAAGTGAAGGATATCTTCAGGTTCTGCTACGAGGACTTTGCTTTGGAAGGTTATGACCCGCATCCACACATCAAAGGTGTTGTTGCGGTCTAGTTGTCTTTGGTTTTTTAAAAGGAGTTCCCATGCGAACCCTTATTTGCGTTCCGGCGCGTATTGGATCAACCCGTTTTCCGCGCAAGCCGCTGCACCCAATCAGTGGCCGCAGCTTACTGGAGCGTGTTGTGCAAGTTGCTCGTGTTGCGGCGAAACAAACTGGTTCTGACTATGTGGTCGCGGTGGACCATGAAGAGGTTGCCGAGCATTGTCGCCATATTGGTGCGCCCTTTGTGATGACTGATCCGGAGCATCCATCCGGTACGGACCGGGCACTTGCTGCCTCCAGAGTGCATGGCACGCATCCTGAGTTTGTTTTAAACCTGCAGGGTGATGCGCCGTTTACACCGCCTGAGCATGTTTCTGCGCTGATCCAGGCGGCTGCAATGCGCCCTGATGCGGACGTGTTCACGCCTGTTATTCGGCTGGACTGGAACGGGTTGGACGAGCTCCGTGAGCACAAGAAGGCTCATCCGTTTTCCGGCACAACTTGTGTGCGCAGGGATGATGGAACGGCTCTGTGGTTCTCCAAGAACATTCTTCCGGCCATTCGTAAAGAAGAGAAACTGCGGGAGAGCGACAAGCTTTCTCCTGTCTTCCGCCATATCGGGCTTTATGGCTACCGCGTTGACGCGCTTAAACGCTTCAACGAGCTTGGGCTTGGGTACTACGAGCAGATGGAAGGGCTTGAGCAGCTTCGTTTTCTGGAAAACGGTATGGTTGTTCATGCGGAAGAAGTGCAGCCGCCTAAACTTTCCATGTCTGGTGTGGACACGCCAAGCGATGCGGAGCTTGCAGCACAATTGATTGCTAAATTTGGCGACCCGTTTGATCATTTGGAGACTGGCCTTTGACGCGCGTTTATATTCTCAGACACGGCAACACTTTTGATAAGGGCGATGTTGTCACTCGTGTTGGTGGCCGCACAGACTTGCCTCTCAGTGTTTCTGGTCTGGGGCAGGCTGAGAAGCTCTCTGAGCACTTTGCTGATCTGGGTGTGAGCTTTGATATGGCGTTTTGCTCTCCGCTGCAGAGAACGAAGCAAACAGCGCAGATTGCACTGAAAACGCAGGCTGAAGAGGTTGATTTGAAGGTTCTGCCGTTTTTGGTGGAGATCGATTACGGCCCGGATGAAAATAAACCCGAGGAAGAGGTTCTGGCCCGGATTGGTGATGAGGCTCTTCGTGCATGGGAAGAAGAAGGTGTGCCGCCAAATGGCTGGCACATTGACCCGCACGCTGTGATTGGACGTTGGCAGGAGTTCTTTGCATCTGCTCCCAAGAAGTTCCCAGGCAAGACCCTTCTTGTGGTGACCAGTAACGGGATTGCACGCTTTGCATTGAAAACACTGGCTGATCAAGGTGCTGGTGCTGATTTGAAACTGAAGACAGCGGCCTATGGTGTGTTCGATGTTACAGACGAAGGCCAGCCGTTAATGCTTAGTTGGAACGTGAGGCCGTAGGTTCTTTCCTGCTGCCTGAACTGGTTTAGATGGGAGCTTGATGCTCTCATCAACTGAGTACGACTTGTCTCTTGCCAATTGAGGATAGGATGAAGCAAATTTCGATGATCTCAGCCGTGGCTGAAAATGGTGTGATTGGCGCAAACAATGACATGCCATGGTCTGTTTCTACCGATCTGAAGTTCTTTCGCAAGACGACAACAGGTAAGCCCGTGATCATGGGGCGTCGGACCTTTGAGAGTATTTGCACGACGCTTGGCAAGCCTCTTCCAAACCGCAAAAATGTCGTCATCACGCGTGATCCGAACTACGCTTATGAAGGTGTTGAAGTGGTCAGCAGTCTTGGTGATGCACTCACGCTTGCAAATGACATTGCTGAGAATGATGGCGTCGATGAGATCATGATTGTGGGTGGTGGGCAGATTTATAAAGAAGCGATGCCGAAGGCTTCCACTCTCTACATTACCCGTATTCATGCGCAGCCAGACGGTGACACGAAATTCCCGGATATCTATGAGGGCGAATGGGAGCTTGCTGAACGCACGCCGTTTGATCGTGGAGAAAAAGACTCCGCTGATTCCTCTCTGGAAATTTATCGCCGCAAGCTTTGATACAGCCTGTTAGTTGTTGCGCGTTGATGACTTTGTTGTGAGGTCTGCGCGCAAAGCAAGGCGGTGAGCTGTATGGGCGTTGTGCGCGTTGTTGGTGCTTGGCAAACGGCCATGGAAACCTGAGCGGTCCATAATCAGCAATGTGTTTGCCTCTACCTTTAAAGGTAGGAGAGGTGGCAGATCCAGCTCTTGCAGATCACTCAGCCCTGTGATGGGCTCATCGTCGTCTTCTTCCATCTCTGTATAATCAAGATGGCGCTGATATTCCCAGAGAATACGTTGTTCTGTCATGCGATGTGAGCCGGGGATGTAAAACATTGCGCCGTCTTCGGGTGTGATTTTTTCCAGAAAAAGCAATGCAATTGCGCCGGGCGAGAATGCATCGTGTTCAATTTCAAAAGGTGGTGTGTTGCTGCCTTCCGTTTCAAAGCGGAAGGACGGCGTGCATTGTGCCATTGCCTCGATATGGTACGCAGGCTTGGCTTTTCTGCCTGCTGCGAACTGTAGCGGTGGCGGAATAAGCTCGTCTGTGATGGCAGATTGTAAAAAGGGTTGCCTGAGAAGGTGCGTATAGTTCAACGGCAGTGTGAAGCTTTGTGCGTTATGCCAGTTGGAGAGAAGCCGCTTATTCCGATCTCTCTGCCCGACAAAATAGTCAAAGGCTTCGAACTTGAGCCTGCGAAAGAACTCCCGCGGCAACACATCATGTTTGATCCAGATGCCATGGGTTTGCAAAGCCTGAGCGCAAGAGAGAGGCAGGGTTGAATACAGTTTCGCCTGCTTTTCAATCTTCTGGCTATGGAGATCGGTCAGCTCGCTATGAAACCAATTGGGTGTCGTTTCTTCGTCCCACTCCGATTGATAGGAGGACGAAGGCAGGAACCTGCGCTGCAAGCTGTTCATGAGGTGTTTTGGCTTTATTGCCCGCATTTGCATCCCCGCCGCTCTTCATTAACGAGAGGTTAAGGGGATCGGTGCTTTGGGTCTTTCCTTCTGTTTCTGCTTGTGAAATCTGCCTAAAGATTAGTTTCTGGCAGTAATTGACTTGCAATTTGAACGCTGACCACCAAGATAAATAAGGGTTTGAGGCTTGCTTTTCGGGAGTGAGCCGCGGAATTTTTGAGGTGGAATGTCCCAGTTTCTTGAGCTTAAAGACTTCAACGAGTTCAGCGTTGAACAGCTCTATGCTTTGCTAAAGTTACGTTGCGATGTGTTTATTGTTGAACAGCAGTGCGCATATCCAGATATCGATGGGCTCGATCCTGTCAGTAAACACATTCTCGTGATGAATGATGCCGGGCATATTCTCGGGGCGCTGCGAATCCTCCTGAAATACGACGATGGCGATGTGTTCAAGATTAGCCGTGTGTTGGTCTCAAAGGAGGCGCGTGGGCAGGGTATTGCTGGTAAGTTGATGAATGCCGCGCTTTCTTACTGCGCAGCGACCAATGATGATGCGCGTGTGGAGCTGCAGGCACAGGACTATCTGAAGGACTTCTATGGCGGGCTTGGCTTCTACGCCACTTCGGAGACTTATCTGGACGATGGTATTCCGCACATTGATATGCGTTTAAGGGTGCCGCCTGAAAGCTGAGGGCTTAAAACTCTGCACGTTTCCGCTGTGTGTTGGCTTGGTTTACGTTTTGTTGAGCAAAACAGCAAGAATTTGCCTGATTGTGCCTCTAATTCTTACAGCTGAAATTTGCAGGTAGGCTCTTGTACGTCGGTTGAAACGTGCGAAAGAAGGCTTATCTTCTTCAATAATGTCCGGTTTCTGTGGGGTTTTGGTGTTTTTCCATAAAGTGCAGCCTTTTGGCGTATCTGCATTCGTTGAAAGGCGCTGGTAACTTGCCTATAACCCTAATCAAGTAATAGTTGGCTTAGTCTAACTCTCATCTATTTGTCGGTTTGTCCGGCAGCATACCTAGTAAAGGGATCTCTCTATGCCTTGGAGCAATCAAAGCGGAGGTGGCGGCAATAACGGCGGCCCTTGGGGGAACTCCGGCGGCAACAAGGGCGGTGGTGGCCCTTGGGGTGGCGGCGGTGGCCCACAGCGTGGCGGCGGAAACGGTGGCGGCGGTAATCCACCTGATTTTGAGGAAATCCTCAAACGGGGTCAGGACCAGCTGAAATCCGTTCTTCCTGGTGATGGCGGCGGCCTTGGTTTTAAAGGCATTTTGTTCGCTATTCTTGTTGCCGTTGTTATCTGGCTTGCTACCGGTATCTACCGCGTTGAACCAAGTGAAGTTGGTGTGGAACTGGTATTCGGTAAGGTCGTTGGACAAACCGATCCGGGTCTGAACTACAACTGGCCATATCCGGTTGGCGAAGTGCGCACTCCAGAAGTGCTGCGTGTTCGCGAATTGACTGTTGGTATGGAAGAGTTCGTTCGTGGCAGCTCTATCAACCAGCGTGATGTGCCTGAAGAGAGCCTGATGTTGACCGGCGATGAAAACATCGTTGACGTAGACTTCAAAGTTCAATGGCGCATTCAGAATACTCCTACTGGTGTTCAGGAATACCTGTTTAACATTCAGAATCCAGAAGGTACCGTGAAAGCAGTGGCTGAAAGCGCGATGCGTGAAGTTGTTGGCAGCTCCCGCATTGATTCAATTCTGACTGAAAACCGTGCCCCAATTCAGATTGCAGTGCAAAAACTGATGCAGGAAACTCTCGATAACTACAAAGCTGGTATCGAGGTTACTCAGGTTCAGATGCAGAAGGTTGATCCTCCTGCGCAGGTTATTGAAGCGTTCCGTGATGTTCAGGCAGCTCGTGCTGACCAAGAGCGTATCCAGAACGAAGCACAAGCTTACGCTAACAAGATCGTCCCTGAAGCTCGTGGTAATGCGGCTCGCGTTTCTGAAGCTGCACAAGCGTATCGTGACAAGACTATTGCGAATGCAAATGGTCAGGCACAGCGCTTCAGCAAGATTTATGAGGAATACGCGAAATCTCCTAATATTATTCGCCAGCGCCTCTATCTTGAGACCATGGAAAATGTCTTGAGCAAAAATCCGAAAATCATCATCGACGGAAATGGTCAGCAAAATGGTGTTGTGCCTTATCTGCCGCTTGACCAGCTGAACAAACGTGCTGGAGGAAACAACTAATGAAAAGCGGTCTTCTTGGCATTGTTATAGCTGCTATCGCTCTGGTTCTTTACTGGTCGGCTTACATCATTACCCCAACTGAGCAGGCACTTGTTCTGCAGTTTGGTGAGGTGAAAGCCCAGGAAACTGAGCCGGGTTTGAAATTCAAGTTGCCTTGGCAGAACGTTATCGTTCTGGATAAGCGTATTCTTGATCTCAACATGCCTCCTTTGGAAGCAATTGTTGCTGACAAAAAACGTCTGACTGTTGATGCGTTTGCTCGTTATCGTATCACCAACCCAGTGCGCTTCTACCAGTCTGTGAACAACGTAAATGAAGGTGCACGCCGTCTTGCGACGTTCCTGCAGTCTTCTCTGCGTTCTGAACTGGCAAAAGCAACCTTCGTACAGGTGGTGCGTGATGACCGTTCTGATCTGATGGAAAAGATCCGTCAGGACGTGGACAAAAGCGCTGCTGCGATCGGCATTGATGTGATTGACGTGAAGATCCGTCGTGCGGATCTGCCAGAGGCAAACTCTCAGGCGATTTTCCGTCGCATGCAGACAGAGCGTCAGCGTGAAGCAACTGAAATCCGCGCACAGGGTGAAGAGCAGTCTCGCCGTATTAAGTCTCGTGCTGATCGTGATGCAACCGTTCTTGTTGCTGAAGCACAGCGTGATGCTGATATCATCCGTGGTGATGGTGATGCGGCTGCCAACCAGATCTTCGCAGAAGCTTATGGCAAAGACCCAAGCTTCTTCGAGTTCTATCGTTCCATGCAGGCATATACCAATGCTCTGGAAGGTGGCGATACGTCTCTGGTGCTGTCTCCTGACTCTGACTTCTTCCGCTACTTCAACGATCCGGCAGGAACGCGGAGTGCTCCGGCGGTTGGTGCACCACAGTAATGAATGATTTTATTGTGGCTCTGGGACTTGTCCTCGTTGTTGAGGGAGTTGTTTATGCTCTAGCCCCAGGCCATTTGAAGGAATTCATGCGGAAAGCTCAGGAGATTCCTGATCAGTCTCTCCGTCTTGGTGGTGTTGCTGCGATGGGGCTGGGTGTGTTGATTGTATGGTTGGTGCGTTCCCTCAGTGGCTAGACGCAGATTTGCCAATGATACAACTGCGAGAAATCAGCCTGACGCAGTTAAGAAATAAATGTTAGTTTTGCCCGCGCTTTATTAACCAAGCGCGGGCATATTTGTTTTCAGTATGCGTTCTGGTGAAGTGTTTGTGTTCACCTGATAATCTGAGGAGATGGCTTATGGCCGGTGTTTTCCCTCGCCTTGAGCTTGGACGATCGATCAAGGCAATTGTTTTTGCGAGTGTACTTGGAGTTGCGGCGGTGACCGGCAGCTTCGATAGTGCTCGCGCAAGCGGCCCAGAATCTCTGGCAGACCTTGCTGAAGAGCTTGGTGATGCCGTGGTCAATATTTCGACCGCGCAAAGAGTGAAAGCCAAACGGTCTCTTCAGCTGCCAGATGTCCCTGAGGGATCTCCTTTTCAGGAATTTTTCGAAGAATTCTTCAACGGGCAAGAACCTGAAGGTGAAAGCCCGCAGCGTGTTCAATCGCTCGGTTCTGGCTTTGTTATTGACGGTGAAAAGGGCATCATTGTTACCAACAACCATGTGATTGAAGGTGCGGACGAGATTACCGTTAACTTCAATGATGGTACCAAACTGTCAGCACAGCTGCTTGGATCTGATGAGAAGACGGACCTTGCTGTTTTGAAGGTTGAGCCTCAGTCAACCTTGGATTCAGTGAAGTTCGGCAGTTCTGAAGTGCTGCGTGTTGGTGACTGGGTGATGGCGATCGGTAACCCGTTCGGTCTTGGTGGTACAGTTACAGCAGGTATCGTTTCTGCACGAAACCGCGATATCAACTCCGGTCCTTATGATAATTTTATTCAGACTGATGCTGCCATCAACCGAGGCAACTCGGGTGGACCACTGTTCAACATGGATGGTGAAGTTGTCGGGATCAACACTGTTATTTTCTCGCCTTCAGGTGGATCTATCGGCATCGGCTTTGCTATTCCTGCAGAGACTGCAACCCGTGTGATTGCGCAGCTGCGTGAGTTTGGTGAAACCCGTCGCGGCTGGCTTGGTGTGCGTATTCAGCATGTCACTGAAGAGATTGCTGAGAGTCTCGGTATGGAAAGTGCGCGTGGTGCTTTGATTGCTGGCGTAACTGAGGGTGGACCTGCACAGGAAGCTGACATCATGCCAGGTGATGTTGTGCTGAGCTTTGATGGCCGGAGTGTCCCTGAAATGCGCGATCTGCCGCGCATGGTTGCAACGACAACGATTGGCAGTACTGTTCCGCTCATGGTTTTGCGCCGTGGTGAAGAAGTCGAGCTTGAAGTCACGCTCGGACGTCTTGATGAAGTGGCTGAAATTGAGAAGGTCGAGGAAGAGCAGGAAAGTCCAAAGAGCAAAGCGGATGAAACCGTTGTGCTTGGATTGTCTCTGGCCAAAATCGATGAACCTTTACGTGAACGTTTTGCCCTGTCAGACGAAATCGAAGGCGTTGTGATTACCCGCGTTGCTGAAGGCAGTTCTGCTGAAGACAAACGGGTTCGCGCTGGTGATGTGATCGTTGAGGTGGCTCAGGAGCCTGTTGCAGCACCAAAAGATGTGGTTGCTATGATCGAAGCTCTTAAGGCTGATAAACGTCGCTCTGCGTTGCTGTTGCTTTCCAACGGTTCTGGCGAACTGCGGTTTGTTGCAGTTCGTATCGAAGACTAGTTCGTTTTTATCAGACATGAAAAAAGCCGCTTTCAGATTGGAGGCGGCTTTTTTATTTGAAAGCAAGGAAACTTAGGTTTTTGCAAATTCGTCGTGGCTGTAACCTTGAATGTAGAGCAGGGCCGTCAGGTCGCCGTGGTTAATCTTAGCGCGAGCTTCCGCAGCCACTTTCGGCTTTGCGTGGAAGGCAACGCCCAGACCAGCAGCGCAGATCATGGCCAGATCATTGGCGCCATCGCCCACTGCAATGACGTCTTCCAGTGCGATGCTCTTTTCCTCAGTAAGCTCGTTGAGGCGGTCTAGTTTCGCCTGTTTGCCAAGGATGGGTTCAGCAACTTCACCTGAGAGCTTAGATTCCGCTTCCAGAAGGATGTTGGCCTTGTTTTCATCGAAGCCGATGACCTCGGCAATCTTCTGCGTGAAAGAGGTGAAACCACCGGATACCAGTGCAGCATATCCGCCATTGGCTTTCATGGTCTGCACGAGTTCTCGTCCGCCAGGTGTCAACGTAATGCGGTTTTCGATGGTCTTGCCGATGACTTCTGTGCCCAGGCCTTTAAGCAGGGCAACGCGCTGTCGCAGAGCAGGTTCAAACTCAATTTCGCCGCGCATGGCGCTCTCGGTGATCTCGGAGATTCTCTCTTTCAAACCCAGTTCCGCTGCAAGCTCATCAATGCACTCCTGCTGGATCATGGTGGAATCCATATCTGCGATCAGGAGTTTCTTTCTGCGGCCATTCTGGGGTTGAATGAAAACATCAACTGGTGCATTTGCAAGGTTTGTGCGAATAGAGCTTTCGAGTTCTTCAGGTTCTGCGTGACCCTCAATCGTCAGGTCTACAGCGATGTGAGGGTTGAGTACCTTAACCTGAGGTGCCGCGGGAAGAAGGGCACTGACCTTCTCAACGATATCCTCAGTGACAGCAGGTTTGGCTGGATTGGAAATGAGCGTGACAACAAACGACATAAGCAGCTCTCGGACTGGGCAAGTGAATGGCGCTGGTAAAAGGCCTGTTGCGGTGTTGATAGCCGGACCGACGGCCAGCGGCAAGACAGCTCTTTCCATTCAACTGGCAAAAGAGCTGAATGCGTGGGTTGTTAATGCAGATTCCATGCAAATCTATTCCGATCTGCATATTTTGAGCGCGCGTCCAAGCGTGGAAGAAGAATCGCAGGCACCGCACCACTTGTTCGGCCATGTGCCCAGTGACCAACCTTACAGCGTGATGAACTGGCTGACGGAGTTTGAAGAACTGTTGTCGGATGCCCGACAATCAGGTCGCCCGCTGGTTGTTGTTGGTGGGACTGGTCTTTACTTCAGGTCCGCGTTGGAGGGACTATCCCTGATGCCCGACATCCCAGAGGATGTGCGGCAGCATTGGAGGGTGTTCTCACAGGATGCAGCAGCAGGGGCGCTTCATAACGCTCTGGGAGAGCGGGATCAGATTATGGCTGACCGTTTGCATCCATCAGACACGCAGCGCATTGTACGCGCTCTGGAGGTTGTTGAGGGGACGGGTAAGTCTCTATCAGTCTGGCAGAATGAGCGTAGCACTCCTTTGCTGAGTACTGATGAATCTGTGAGAGTGGTATTGTCGCCAGATCGCAAAGTCCTGCATGATCGGATTCATCGCCGGTTTGATTTGATGGTGGAGCAGGGAGCAGTTGAGGAAGCGTGTGCGCTTTGGGCCAAAGGCCTTGACCCAAACTTGCAAGTGATGAAGGCGATTGGCGTGAAGCAGCTTGCTGAAGCCGCTCAGGGGCTCACCAGCATGGACTGGGCAGTTGAGAAAGCTAAGACTGAAACACGCCGCTATGCAAAGCGACAATCCACGTTCTTCAGGGGACAACTTTCGACCTGGCAGAATATTGACCCGCTCAAGACCAGCGAAACTGAAGCTTTTGTTGAAACTGTGAAGACTGCGTTCTCCCATGGATCTTAATGCTGGCTTTTATTGATTGGCGAAAATCCCTGTTAAAATTGGCAGATAGATAGTTTTACTGATGAATTTCTGAGTGACATCTTTCTACGGTTTCTTTAAAGAGAGGCGCACGTTTGGCAGAGGCCGCCAAACAAGCCATACTATATTCCGAGAAATTTAATTTGCGGCGGAGCTGAGGCTCCTTAGAGCTCTGGTCGGTGTGAGTATACTCCACCGACCAGTACTAATTTTAAGCGATTGTGATGAGTTGTATAAGACTAGGTTTACCTTAAGTCATTGTGCGGCTCGCATAATTGGCGTTATCCAGCAAATCTGTGGTATCTAAAGATCGTAATTTTGCCTTATTAAATGTTATCTGCATACTTTCTTCGAGAAAATCCTACTGAATTTCAAAGGATTGCATGTAGCAGGACTTCTGACGCTTTTTAGACATAATGAAGTGCCATCAAGCATTCGGCTTTGAATTTTGATGGTATTTAAAAGCATATTGCATGCATTAAGGCGGTTGTAATCTGAGGGAGAACTCTCCAGATGTGACCTGAGGCTGTTGGTCTTACGTGGCTGGTTTTTCTGGCTGGCTGGCGTGTGATTATAATGGAGGAAGCAAGCGTGACACTCCCAATCCTGGAAACGAAACGGCTGCGGGCACGACCTTTTACCTCTGATGATCTGGCAGATCTTGTAAGCCTTCATAGCAATCCAGAGGTCAATCGTTACTTACAGCCCACTAATGTGGCCTGGGATGTTTCGATCGTGAAAAAACGGTTGGCAAGCTTTATTGAGACTCAGGAACTGATGGGTTTCAGTCAATGGCATCTGTCGACGCATGAGGGTGAGTTCGTTGGCCGTGCTGGTTTCTCTCTTTACGAGAAAACCGCCGAAGTCGAGATGGACTACACTTTGTTAGAGCACTTCTGGAACAAACGTTTTGGCAGTGAGATTGCACAGGCGCTGGTGGAGTGGTTCTTCGAGAACACTTATTACTCTCACCTTTTGGCCTTCGCTCATCCAGAAAATCATGCTTCCAAGAAAGTCATGAAGCGTGCAGGCTTTGAGTTTCGTGAGACGCGTCTGGTTGATGGATTGCCTTGCGAATTTTATCAAGTGCTTAGCCCAAGCTGTCAAAAGCTTGCTGTTCCAGCCTGAACTGGCACAAAAAAAGCGCGGGGCTTTCGACCCGCGCTCTTTCCATGAAAATTGAATGACTTAAACGGTGATCGCGTCTTCCACGTTGACCTGACGCTGACGTCGGATTGACAGTTTGTTCAGTGCAGAGACGTAGGCGCGGGCAGAGGCGACCAATGTATCTGTGTCTGCACCTTTACCAGTTGCGATTTTGCCGTTGTCTTCCAGACGAACGGAAACTTCAGCCTGCGCATCGGTGCCTTCTGTCACTGCATGTACCTGATAAAGGGACATGTTTGCGTCATGCGGCCAAATTGCCTTGATCGCGTTGAAGGTGGCATCAACCGGGCCGTCGCCTGTGGCTTCACGGGTTTCGTGCTTGCCGTTGACGTCCATGGTCAAGATGGCTTTTTGAGGTCCACCAGTACCAGCAATCACTGTCAGAGCGATAACCTTGACGTTCTCGCTTTCAATTGTGATCTGGTCTTCCACCAGCGCTTCAATGTCTTCGTCGTAAACGTTTTTCTTGCGATCTGCCAAGTCCTTAAAGCGGCGGAAGGCTTCCTGCAAAGCGTTGTCGCCCAACTCATAACCCAGCTCAGACAGCTTGTCTTTGAAGGCATGACGGCCAGAGTGTTTGCCCATGACCAAAGAGGTTGCACGAACTCCAACATCTTCCGGACGCATGATTTCGTAGGTTTCTGCGTGCTTTAACATACCGTCCTGGTGAATGCCGCTTTCGTGGGCAAATGCGTTTTTGCCGACGATTGCTTTGTTGTACTGGACGGGGAAGGAGGACACTGCAGAGACCAGCTTAGATGCGCGGGTCAAATAGGCTGGATCGATGGTGCATTCATATGGCAGCACATCACCACGAGTGCGCAAGGCCATGACGATTTCTTCCAGCGCGGCGTTGCCTGCGCGCTCGCCCAGACCGTTGATGGTACACTCGATCTGACGTGCACCGCCTGCGACACCAGCCAGAGAGTTTGCTGCAGCTAAGCCCAAGTCGTTGTGACAATGCGCTGAGAATATTGCCTTATCAGAGTTCGGCACATTTGCGATGACCTGCTCGAACATGGCTTGATATTCAGCGGGTGTTGCATAGCCAACGGTATCCGGCAGGTTGATGGTTGTTGCACCAGCGTTGATGGCGGCTTCAACGCAGCGGCTCAGGTACTCGATGGATGTTCGGGTGGCGTCCATTGCGGACCACTCGATGTCATCGATCAGGTTACGTGCCTGTTTCACCGTTTTGGTGATGATCTCCAGAACCTGCTCTTCTGTTTTGTTCATCTGGAATTGCAGATGGATTGGAGAGGTGGAGACGAATGTATGGATACGGCCTTGATTTGCCTGCTTAATTGCTTCACCAGCGCGGTCAATATCCGCCAGGATTGCGCGGGCCAGGCCTGCGATTACGGAGTTTTTTGAGCGTTTGGCGATTTCGCTGACCGCTTCAAAGTCACCCTGAGAGGCAATTGGAAAGCCTGCTTCAATGATGTTGACGCCCATTGTGTCAAGTAATTCAGCGACTTGCAGCTTTTCTTCCAAGGTCATGGACGCGCCGGGAGATTGTTCTCCGTCGCGCAGAGTGGTGTCGAAAATAACTACTTGGTCTTTAGCGGATGCGGTCATTGGTGATGCCTTCAACTTTGCCCCGACACCTTGTGTGTCTTGAATAGCGCCTGGGGATTTTTCTTCATTCTCAGATATTTAAGAGTGATCCCCTAAGTGCCCGCCCAGATACGGGGCCGCCGACGCCTAGGGGCATCTAAGTAGAAGGAGCGCGCGTAGGAAGAGGCCGCCATGCTGGCGCATGGTGCTGTTTTCATTCAGATTGTCGCGGTTCGCGATCATTATCTGTCAGCTGCCTTTTCGTCGCTATGGCTTGGAATCAAAGTTTTCCAACTACTTACGTGTCGGATACTTGTTTGAAGTTACAAGCCAAATCTTCTTGTAGCGTTACCGAGTAAGTCTCGTTTTTGCCTAATCTGTAATTTTCCTAGCGGATATGCGGATTAAATGCAAGAATTTTACTCAAAACAGGGCTCTGATTACTCAAAAGTATATGCAGCTCACGCTGAGATAATCTCAATTGGCTCACAGAGCGGTCCCAATATGCGGGAGAAGTGGAGGAGGCGGAGTGCTCTCCTCCGGTGTTATCGCTCAGAGGAGCAGTTCGCCGCGGGCGAGGATAACTGCCTGTCCACCAATGCGGTGAGCGTGAATGGCGCCAGACCGCATCTCCATTTCCAGTGAGATGGAGGAGGGGCGTCCCATCTTGAAGCCTTGCTCAATGAGATATTTGTGTGTGCCGTCCAATGGCTGGTCGAACTCTGCAATGGACCCTGCAAAGGCGGCGACTGCTGACCCTGTTGCTGCATCTTCGCGTGGCAGGCCGTTTTCCAGATAGACCATGCGAGCGTGGAAAGCGCTGTCTACATGGATGGTCTGGCGGCAGTATGCAAAGGCATTGTTGTGGGCGATGGTGCCGAACGCTTCCTCCCAGTATTTATGAACTGGCTGGATGCGGTTGATGGCGTCCATATCTGCAACTGGAACAAACGCAAATGGCAGGCCGGCTTCCCAAGCTTTGGGCTTGTGATTTTCGAATGTGATTTCATTTGGTTCCAGAGACAGAGCTGCAGCAATCACATCTTTTTCGCCAAGCTTTTGAGCTGGCTTTGGCAGTCTTGGTACATCAAACTCAGCGGAGGTGGCCTTGTCTTTTTGCAGGGCGACAGCACAGCGCACCAACCCGACTTTCTCTTCCAACAGCACCAGCGCGTCCATATCGTTATCCGGCGCGCCGAAGCGATTTTCGGCCATCAAAACGGCGGTGCCCACGGTTGGGTGGCCTGCAAATGGCAGTTCCATGGACGGGGTGAAGATGCGGATGGAGGCGTTATGAGCGATATTGTCTGGTGGCAGAACGAAGACGGTCTCGGAGAGATTAAACTCGCAGGCAATCTGCTGCATCTGAGCGTCTGACAATCCCTTTGCATCCAGCACAACTGCAAGCGGATTACCTGCCAGCGCTTTATCAGTGAAAACGTCTAGCAGGGCATAAGGTCTGGCCATTTTAAAAGTCCAATTATCTCAGTTTGGTGTTGAGCTCGTGGTCTTGCATCACGGGCTCAACTTACGAAAAAGATTTGCTTGAGCGCCACTCAAGATTGTTTTGGCGCTAAATACAAGTCTGCAAATGAAGATAGCTCGTTAATTTAACAGGTGTGCGGTGAGCGCCAAGGCATATGGGGGGACGCTGTAGTCCTTAAGATCCTCACGGGATTTTACGATAACTGCTTCTTCCAACTCAGGTTTTTTCTGGTTTGCGTTGAAATGTGCAATTTTTGAAAGGATTTCGTCTGAGGTGAGTTGCAGTGTTAAAATACGCGCGATTGCGAGGCGTGGCCCATCTTCGATTGCGAAGACGTCCCCCAACTCTCCCTGATCCAATGTGAGGCCTGTTTCTTCTTCCAGCTCGCGGGCGATGGAGCCGAAGATATCCACCTTCCCGGCGGGTGTGATATCGTTGAGATCAAGATTGCCGCCGGGTGGGTAAACCTGACCTGCTGTTGCGGTGTTTCCCGCCATTTTACCAAATACGAGATGGCCCTGGCTGGAACGGAGGACTGCGCAGCCAAACAGGTTTTTGGTGCTTCTGTCAGGAAAGCCCCAGTCGCGCCATGCGAGGAATTCGGAGTAGTTGATTTCTACCAGATCACCGGAAAATTGCTTCTGGTCCAAGGAGTATTGGTACAATGAAAGAACCTTACCATCCCAAAGATCCGGGTTATCGGAAATCAATGTCCGCCAGTTTTCCTTGATAGCCTCACTGTTATTGGTGGCGAAATCCCAGCAATCGGAGGTGTTAAGGTTCAAACTGACATCTGCGATCTCATGGATTTGCGGGGTGAGATCTTTTTGCATGTGCTCGATCGGGCCAGCCCCTTTGAAAGCACTCGGTCTGTTGCTTGTGCTGTGATAGCCGTGGTGCTGATAAAAGGGAGCTGTGTTTGCATCTGATTCAAGGCGCATGCGCGTGCATTGCATGCGTTTGGCTGCTTCTTCAGCCCCTTCCAACAACCAGGCTCCGTGGCCTTTGCCGTGTGCTTCGGGCAACACAAACAGACAATCCAGCAGTGCGGTTTCTGCATTTTCCCTGGTGATGCGTGCAAAACCAAGTGGTCGTTGGTGATCGGTGATGACAAGGATTGGATCTGCCTCGATCATTTCCGGGGTGATTTTCCAATGGTCCCGAAACTCCTGCATGTCCTGCGGATCGTATCCCCAGTGACCTTTGGCAGCGTGCATAATATCTGTAAGGGCAATGGCTTGGCTTTTTGCGGCGAGCCGCATCTGGCAATGCATTCTTCTTAATTCTCCAAATTCAACCAGCACCGTTTGTGCTTAAGCCCGAGGAAGTTGAGGCCAAAGATTTGCCAGTCTTCTTTTCGGTCTAGTTGAAACAACCAGCCAATAGTGGCCCAAAAGAGGAAATGGTTTCAAGTGACCAATGTGATTTGAAGGATATCCAACCCGAAAAGATTAACGATTAACTATTTGCATGAGGTTCGTAGGCTGACAAGAGCTTTCCGGGCAAGCATGACGTGTTTGCCCTCTCGCATGGCGCTCTTTCTGACCCGTGACAATCACAGTTGAGAAGGTACTCATGCGCATTTTTTTGCCACTCCTTTGCTTGCTTGCGGTTGCCAATGGCCTGCCCGCTCATGCCGTGAGTTGGCAAGCAAGTGGGAGTGAAAAGGAACTCCTGCTGACCAAAGGGGTTGGCGGGCTGACGCTTCTTCATAACCGGGCAGGGAAGATCCATCGTTCCACACGGGCGGAGATATCCAAGAGTGCGGTGATAACCTCCCTGAATGCAGAAGCGCTTGCTGGTAATGCTGAGGCCGTCTTTGGGCTGGCCGTGGCGCATGAGATGGGGCACGGTGTGCCGCGGGATCTACCCGTTGCCATGGAGCTTTATGAAAAAGCTGGTGAGATGGGGTTAGCGGCTGCTTACAACAATCTGGGTGAAATCTACCGGCAGGGCAAGCATGGTGCGCCTGATGCGGAGAAAGCACGTGAGCTTTACCAAATTGCTGCAGACTGGGGGGATGCCTGGGCGCAGAACAATCTTGGCCTTCTCTATTTGCATGGCATCGGTGTGGCGCGGAATCCAAAACTGGCCTTTTATTGGGTGAAAGGTGCTGCCATGGCCGGGTTGATGCAGGGCATCGAAAACCTTGCTGGCCTGTATCGTGATGGTGTTGGCGTTGAGCGGGATACCTCGCGTTCTCGTGTGCTTTATCGCAAAGCTATTTCTCTGGGCTCTATAGATGCGCATGTGCCTCTTGGTGAGCTGCTGGAGAATGGGGATGGCGGCGAGGCGGACCTTGCTGCTGCAATCCGGCATTACCGTGTTGCGGCTGGTGAGGGACATTTGCTGGGCAACCATTATCTTGGCACGCTTTATGAAGACGGGGTCGGGGTCAAGCGAGATCTTGAACTGGCTTTCTTTCATTATGAGCGGGCCGCGCGGCGCGGGTTGGCGCGATCGCAGTTTGCACTGGGGCGGTTTTATCTGCTTGGGCAAGGAACGGAACCAAACCTGGAAAAGGCGATCCGGCTTTACAAAGCGGCGGCCAAGCAGGGCAATGCACAGGCTTTGAATGATCTGGGCGTGCTTTATGAGAACGGGCGCGGTGTCCCACAGTCCTATGAGTTGGCGCTGGAGTTTTATACGGCGTCCTCAGCGCGCTTTCCGTTTGCTTTGACCAATGCCGGGCTGCTCTACCTGAATGGGCGCGGTGTGCAGCAGGATGTGGACCTGGCGAAGAAGCTGTTCCAGCAGGCCTCTGAAAGAGGAGAGCCTGTGGGAGACGTGTTGCTAGGCAAAGTCTATTTGCAGGGCTTCAATGAAGAGCCGAACCCAGGTGAGGCGGCACGGATGTTTCTGCTTGCCGCGTCCAAAGGCGTGCCGGAAGCGTTTTATCTGCTTGGATACTGTCATGAAAGCGGGCGGTGTCTGGGCCGCAATCTCGTGAAGGCTCGTGACTTTTACAAGATGGCTGCTGATCAAGGATATCGTGAAGCCGAGAGGGCATTGCGCCAGCTTGAATGGCGCTTGAGAACTCAGAGCAATAATTAGAGCATGTTGCGCTCATATGCATTCACGCACCAAGCTCTAACTCTTTAATTTTGCGCGTATTCTTATCCGAAAACCGGAACCACTTTTCGGGAACACGCTCTAGATACAAAAGAGCCGATGTTGAGCCGGCTCTTTCAGGCATTCATGCATGCCTGTTATTTGCTTGGTGTACTCTGGTTGGCCTTGTCCATCGGCACGGGGCGCACGATGTTGAACCAGAAATCAAAGCTGTCCAGCATTGCCAGCAGATCGGTCAGTTTGGAGGCTTCTCCATCCACTGTGATCATGCCGGATTTGATGGCCTCATCAAAGGTTTCCATGCCCAGCATGATGTTGTCGAGTGTGCTTCTGTCCAGTGTCACCGTGACGTCTGCATTCTCCAGCTGGTATCCTTCAATATGACTGAGCGCTGCGTTCTGCAGTTCCATTGCATATTTCTGGTCTGTATCCGGGAAAATCCAGTTCAGCTTGATTTGCTGATCGCCCGCCTTTGTGTTGTTCAAACGCATGGCCGCGTAATCAAAGAGCAGATCCACATCCATAGAGCGGATGATATCCGGGCTGGCCGTATCAACGGCAGGCAGTTCCTGAATGCCGGACCGAAGTTCTTTAGCGCCGGAGAGGTAGAAGTTGCGCCATGGACCGGATTCTGCCTGGTAGCCGAGCTGTTCTAACGCGTCTGCCTGCAATTGTGCGGCATCTTCATTGTCTGGCTCTGCGAAGACCAAATGGTTGAGCACTTCTGCTACCCAGCGGTAATCACCCTTGTCAAAGGACTCCTGCGCTTTTTGGAGCAAGATCACCGAACCGCCCATGAACTCGACGTATTTGGGGCCAGACAGGCGTTCTGGATACTCATGCAGTGTGGCGGGGTTGCCGTTGAACCAGCCCAGATACCGCACGTAAGTGGATTTTACGTTGTGGTTGAACGAGCCGTAGTATCCGCGGGTGCTCCAGTCGTTTTGCAATGTTTCTGGCACTTCCAACATCTCCGCAATCTCAGTCATGCGGAAGCCATGGTTGGCCAGTCGCAGCGGTTGATCGTTGATGTAGCGGTACAGATCGCGCTGGTTGCGCAGGTGTTTCACGATGGTGTCATTGCCAGACAGATGCCAGTGGTGTGGGGCGAAGAGGACTTCAACGTCCTTACCGTACTTGTAGATGGCCTCGTTGATGTATTTGGACCAACCCAGTGGATCTCTGAGTTTCGCGCCACGCAATGAGTATGTGTTGTGCATTGTGTGGGTGGCATCTTCTGCGGTGCAGAGAGCTTTGAACTCCTGAATGTAGAAGAAGAACTCTGAGGGAGCCTCTGAATCCTGAGCCATCCAGAAATCGAAGGTGAGGCCATCGATCTTATGGGTTTCGCCGTTGTCCTTGATGATATCGGTTGGCGGAATGAGCGTGACCGTGCCGCTTGATGTGGTTGGACCGAGGCCCGCGCCGACCTGCCCTTCCGGAGAGTGCGGTAGCAGGTTGCCGTACATGTAGGAGGCGCGTCTGCTCATGGCGTTGCCGGCCATTACGTTTTCTGAGACGGCGTGTTCCATGAAGCCTTCGGGGGCATAGATTTTGACTTTGCCGCTGGCGACATCGGCTTCATCCACCACGCCGCGGACACCTCCGAAGTGGTCTACATGGCTGTGGGTGTAGATGATGGCTTTGACCGGCTTCTTGCCGCGCTGGGCATAATAGAGCTCCAGAGCGTAGCGGGCGGTTTCCTCGGAGATCAGCGGATCTACGATGATGATGCCTTCATCGCCTTCAATGAAGGTGATGTTGGAGAGGTCTGCCGCGCGCACCTGGAAGATACGTTCTGACACCTGGAAGAAGCCGCTCAGCAAAATGAGCTGGGACTGACGCCAGAGGCTTGGGTTGACCGTTTCAGGGGCAATGGAGCCTTGCATGATGAAGTCAAACTTGGAGAGATCGTAGACGATATCACCCTTGGCGTTTTTGACCACGCCGCCGTCTGGCAGTGGAGCGAGATAACCTGCCTGCGCATCCTTGAAATCTTGCTCATCGGAGAAATGCAACTGCTTCAGGATGTTTTCATAAAGATCTCCGGTGAAGCGTGTCGCCGATTTGGTGATGGTCTCTGCGGTGGTCGCGGTGAGCGAGAGAGACCATGCGATGCTTACGGTGGCAGTTGCGCACAAGATTTGGCGGGCAAGGGATTTCTTGGTTTTATTGAGCGTCATTCCCGACCTCCAGAGTAGAGTTGCCCTTCTCCTTATAGGCGTGCGGTTAAGGCCTCAGCTCAACCGCTGTTTGAAATGAGGTTTTTGGTTGCTGAAGGCCTAATGAAGCGCTGCAACCACGGGTTAATGCGTTGAGGATATGTGTTTGTTGAAGCGCACCATGAGACGTTCTGAAGGATCCACTCGGACAAAGCCGTATTGGCTGTACAGGTCGTGAGCATCGGGGGTTGCAAGGCCGATACTTTGAACCTCTTTGACGTCTGGATGTGAAAGAACTTCCTCCAGCAGGTGTTTGGATAGTCCTTTGCCGCGATGTTCTTCAAAAACGAATAAGTCACATAGATAGGCAAACGTGAGTTTATCTGTGATCACGCGAGCAAAGGCGACCTGTTCTCCACTGGGTAAGTAAGCGCCAAAACAGATGGAGTTGTTCAGAACGGTATCGAGTGCTTGTGGTGGTAGTCCTTCCAAGCGCCCGGACACCTCAGAAAGGAACTGGTAGACACGTTCCTTTTCAATTTTCGAGATATCGGTGCTGAACGTGATCATCGGTTCGCCTCTGCTTCAGTGTGAACACACCTCGCTTGATTGAGGGAAGGTGCTTTCTTGCGCAGTTTATTTCTTGGCGGTTAAGTGATCTCTTAAACATGCAAGGCGCTGGGTTTGTTGGTTAGCGCCTTGCGCATATCATATGAACAAATTGTAGGAGGAGTGTGTTGTGGTCTGCCCTCCTAAGCTTTCTGATAGGCCGTCTTGTTGTGCCGTTCCATCATGCGGTCCGGGGCTCCAAGTGGGGTGAAGCCGAATTGTTTGTAGAGGTCGTGTGCATCTGCTGTTGCCAGCAGGACGCGGCGGAGGCCTTGCAGTTCGGGGTGGGCGTCGATTGCTTTCATGAGCTGTTTGGAGAGGCCTTTGCCCCGATGAGCGGGCGTTACAAAGACATCGCCCAGATAAGCAAGGGTGGCTTTGTCTGTGATGACGCGGGCGAACGCAATTTGCTCTCCGTTTGGCAGATACAGCCCGAAGCAAAGTGAGTTTTCTATGGATCTGTCAAAGACATCCCGCGGTAAGCCTTTGCTCCAATAGGCGTCTTCTGAGAGGAACTGATAGATCTTGTCGCGCTGAAGTTTGTCTTTGTCGGTTGAGATTTCGATTTCCAGAGTTTGGGTCATTTTGAGCTGCTTAGGTCTGTCGTTTAGGAGGTTTGGAGGCTGGTTTCAGGCTTTGGAGCCCGGACGACCAGCAAAATTGCGGCGGAGAGCAGAGTGAGTAAAGCGGAAAACTGGATGGTGTTTCCGAATGTGGTGATGCTTGCCACTGTGCCGGTCATCATGTTGCCAACCAATGCGCCAGCAAAAATGGCGTTTGTGTAGGATGCGGTGGCGATCCCTGGTCGATGCGGTGCGTATGCCTGTATGAATGTGAGGCCAAGCCCGACGTTGATGCCGTAGTACAGACCTTCCAGTGCGCAGAGCAGGTAGATTTGTGAGGGCTCTGTTACCCGTACAATCAGTAGGAAGAAGAGTGTTCCAAGCAGAGCTGAGAACAGCATAGCGTTCTTCTGGCCCAGCTTTTGAGCAGGCTTAACGACAACAAAGATGACTAAGACTTCGACGAAGCATTTGACTGAGAAGGCGAGGCCCGGGGTTGCTGTTGGGAAGCCCATCTCCTCAATGAAGAAGACGGGACCTGCGGATACAAAAATGACGTTGGCCGAGGTGAGTGCGAATATAGGCAGGCAGGCGAGGATGAGGGCGAACGGAACTGGTTCAATCCTGCCATTCTCACTGGTCTTTATTGGATGATGGGTGGTGAAGCTTTTGGGAACGATCCAAATGCCCATCGCCAGCCAGCAGATGCTGATGACGCCGGCTGTCGGGAAAATGGAGCTGACGCCGAACATACCGTAGAGCGTGAAGGCCAGCGGCGTGCCGACCATCCAGCCTAACGACATGGCAATGCGCAGGTGGGAGTTGAACTTAGCAGGTTCCCGATTGGTTTGCTCTGCGAACAGGCGGCCAAAAGAGAACATGGTGGAGAGCACGCCACCTGAGACACCCATGAGCGGGACACCCATCAGAAGCATCCAGTAGGCTGGCACTGTTGATTGAAGGCCCATGTTGAGCATGTAAAGCGTGGAGCAGAATATCAAGATAGGCTTCAGCCGTGCGCCAGCATCAATGCGCGCACCGAAATAGCGGTTTGAAAACAAAGTGATGGCGGTTGAGCCGACGATGTAGACCGCGAGTTTCCATGCTGGCTCGCCAAGCTCTGTGACAACATAAGAGCTGTAGAGCGGGATGAGGCAGGCAATCGCCAGAGAGCCAATGAGCATGTAGACGTGAATCAGTATTGGGAAACGATCCAGCATTGCCAGAGCCGCAGGAATAGAGCGCATGGGGAATCCAAAGGTGGTGGGGAAAGACTTATGGAGTCTCGCGGGAATGTACGTATTGATACATCTCCTTGAATGAAATGCAAGCAGGAGATGTTATCGCGCTTTTATGCGCGCTGATCCAGCCAGCGCAAATGCTCAGGATGTTTGTGCGAGCTGCTGGTGTTGGGGGGGCTTGATGACCAACAGGATCAAGGTGGCCAGAGCTGCAAGGACGACGCTGCTCAGGATTGTGTTTTGGAAAGTGGTGTAGGATGCGACAAGCCCAGTGAGGACATTGCCTGCCAGACCGCCAACGAAGATGGCATTGACGAAGTAAGAGGTCGCGATGCCGGGCTTGTGGCGGGCATAGTTCTGAATGAACGTGATGCCCACACTGGCACAAATGCCATAGTACATGCCCTCAATGATGCAGAGCATGAGCACTTGCTCAACGGAATTGGCGCTTGTGATTGTTGCAAAGAAGAGCATGGCACCCAGACCGGAGAGCAACATCATATTCCGTTCGCCAATCCGCTGTGTCGGCTTGATTGCAAAATAGATGATGATGACTTCAAAGAGGCTTTTGGTTGCAAAAGCCCAGCCGGGGACGGAGACCGAGAGGCCCATCTCCTTAATGAAGTAAACGGGACCTGCTGAGAAGAATACGCTGTTTGCAGCAGACAAGGCGAACACGGGAACACATGCGATCAGCAACATCATGGGAACTGTATCTGCAGTGCTGCTTTCCTGAGCATGTTGCTTGATGTGGGTTTTCAGCGTTGCGGGGATGAACAGCAGGCAAAGGGTGAGCCAGATAAAGGCTGAAATGGCTGCTGCAAGATGGATTTCCTGAAACCCATAGGTCCCATAAAGCAGGAAGGCCGCAGGCGGACCGAAGACCCACCCAAGCGACAGGCAAATGCGCATGTGAAGGTTGAAGGTGCCCGGATCGCGTCCGGTCTGCTCTGCAATCAACCGGCCCGTGGAATACATGGTGGACAGAGCGCCAGCGCTGATGCCGATCAACGGAATGCCGAAAATGATGAGAGACAGGTAGGAGGGGGCAGTCAACTGGATGAGAGCATGAACAGTGAAGGCGCAAATGTTGATGAGAAGCAATGGTTTGACGCGGTTGCCACCATCAATGAGACCACCAAAAATGCGGTTGGTGGCAAGAGACACGACTGAAAAACCACCGATGACGAGCGCAAGATTAAACGCTGGTTCCTGCAATTCCTCAATGATGTAGGTGCTCAATAATGGGATTACGAAGGCAATCGAAAATGCGCCGAAAAACATCACTGCGAAAAATAAAATTGGGAACTTATCAAGTCTTTGTAATGGACTGCTAATAGGATTCAAGAAAAACTCCACGCCCTAACCTTGCAAAAGATGGTTTCGGGCCAATCGCTCTAATACTACGTAAATTACCTGATGAGGGTGTCGTGTAAAGTGAGCAATTTTAAGCACAGAAAAACACAGTGAAGGCCCGGGTTTTTCTGGATGTCATGTATCTCTAAGCCTTTGGAAGATTATTGATTATTGTTGATCGGATAAAGGTGAGCTGGATTTATTCTGTTTGAGCATCGCTGCTTTGCTTCTCGAATATTGACGGTTGGTTTTTTTGAATTGGCTGGGATATTTTTGGAGTGGTTGGTGGGAGGTCTGCATGCTCTTTGCCTTTATTCTTGCTCTTACGGGTATTTTATTCGGTGGCCTTATCGCCATCTTGTCAGTCTATGCGCTGATTAAAGAAAAGCGATTTGTTGACAATGAGGGGCGTGTTGTTGAGCTTGAACTTCCATTTTTTGGCAAGCTGAAAACAAACGCGGCACCGATTGCTGTGACGTTCATTGGTGGAGGATTGATTGTCTTTTGCCTGCAGCAATTTGGCAATGCTCCCAACCTGACTGAGCTTGTTGCTACGGTCAGAATTGAACAACCGCATTCCGTCAACATGGTTGCGCTGGCCGTTGTTAGCGATGAATGGGATTCCGTGGAGAGTTGGGGGAGCGAGGAAGAGCTTGAGATCAAGTTGACCGTTCCCAGCAACTGGAAGTCTTACAATGGATATCTGGTCCCGCTGGGCGACCCGGATGTTGCTCCCCGATTTTTTAATGCAGGCGAGAAGTTTAAACCGACCGTTGTTTTGAGCAAAAACCGCTAAGGAGGAGCGTAGATGATGATCCGGCATTTCGCTCGTTTTGTGATGTTTTTCGCCTTGGTTTTGGTCAATGTGCCAGCGTTCTCAATGGGGGGATGCGAGGGGAGTGATGCCGTGACAGGTGCGCCTGCGGCCTCGGTGTGTGGTCAGGCGGTTGATGATCAAAATGAACCTATTGCGAATGCTCCATTGCTGCTGAAAAACAAGGATAGCGATAAGGCCATTACTGTGTTCACGGATGATCAGGGTTTTTTCAGAGCTTATAATCTTGATAGCGGCGAATACTCAATTGAGCTGCCAGAGGGGCTAGCAAAAGAGTTTTCGGTTGCTCCCTCTGATGAAGCTTTGCCTGCCAGCAGTGTTGCAAGCAGACGAGACAAGAAAACCATAGAGATTAAAGAAAAGAGCTTCTTTCAGAACATACTCAGCTTGCAGCCTGAGGCCGTTGATGCCGGAAAAATTCAGCTTGAGGTTGAGCCGAACCGGCAGAGATAAAACTGGGTGATCAGGTCTTCAGTGCATTGATCTTTATAAAAACAATCAGAGCGGCAGTTGAGGTTCAGTTCAACTGCCGCTCTGATTTTGTTTTATGCGTATCCTGCGATGAGGATCAGATTAGTTCTTCGCTTTGTCGACCAGCTGGCCAGCGGAGATCCAAGGCATCATTTCGCGGAGCTTTGCACCAACTTCTTCAATTGGGTGCTCGTCGTTCAGGCGGCGTGTTGCTTTGAACTTGGCGCCACCAGCCTTGTATTCCTGGATCCACTCAGAAGTGAAGGTACCGTTCTGGATTTCTTCCAGTACGCGCTTCATTTCTGCTTTGGTCTCAGAAGTCACGATGCGTGGGCCAGTCTGATACTCACCCCACTCAGCAGTGTTGGAGATGGAGTAGTTCATGTTCGCGATGCCACCTTCGTAGATCAGGTCTACGATGAGCTTCACTTCATGCAGACACTCGAAGTATGCCATTTCTGGTGCGTAACCAGCTTCGGTCAGAGTTTCAAAGCCAGCGCGGATCAGCTCAACCAGACCACCGCAGAGAACTGCCTGCTCACCGAACAGATCGGTTTCACACTCTTCACGGAAGGAGGTTTCGATGATGCCGGAACGACCGCCACCAACGCCGGATGCGTATGCCAGACCGAGGTCTTTTGCGTTGCCTGTTGCGTCCTGGTGAACAGCGATCAGGCACGGTACACCGCCGCCTTTCTGGTATTCGCCGCGTACGGTGTGGCCTGGGCCTTTTGGTGCAACCATGAGAACGTCGATGGTGGACTTAGGCTCGATCAGGCCGAAGTGAACGTTCAGGCCGTGTGCGAAAGCGATTGCTGCGCCGTCACGGATGTTGCCTGCGATATCTTCTTTCCAGATGTCTGCCTGCAGCTCATCAGGAGTTGCCATCATCATCAGGTCTGCGTCTTTTGCAGCTTCAGCAACAGTTTTACAAGTGAAGCCGTCTGCTTCAGCTTTCAGGCGTGTTGTGGAACCTTCGCGCAGAGCGATGGTGATGCCTGCAACGCCGCTGTCTTTGAGGTTCATTGCATGTGCACGGCCCTGAGAACCGTAGCCAATGATGGTGATGTTCTTGCCCTTGAGCAGGTTCAAATCGCAATCGCGGTCGTAATATACGCGCATGGTACTACCCTTTGTTTCGCCCGTGCCTTTCCCAAAGCACGTATGGTCTAGTTTTTGGTTTGCGTTTCCCTGAAAATCTGTTTCCACTTTCCAGAGAGGCGCTTTAATTCTGTGCTCCGTAGAGCTGTATGAACTGTTTGACTGCTGTTTGGGCAGCCAGTTCCAAGTCTTTTGCCGATGCCTGTGCGGTGCCGCCCAGAAGCATGCGGATGTGCTGATCGCGGACGACCAGCCCGTAAAGTGTGCTGTAGGCTTCCTGCGGGTCTTCGCAGTGCAGGTAGCCAAGTGTGCATCCTTTTTCCAGCAATGCTGTGGTCTGTCTGCCAATGCGGGCGCGGCCACTCTTTTCGAGGATGGCGCCAAGACCGGTTTCAGATTTGCTGGCTTGCCCGATGGCAAGTCTGTTCAGGGCCAGAGAAACGTCGCCGGAGATGGTCTCCAGCAGGTTTCTGGCAAATTCTTCCAATGCGGCGCGCAGGCCGTCTTCGCTCATGTTGGCTGCGGGATCAGCTCCCGGAATAACCTTGGAGGCCTGACGGGTCACGATTGCAGCCAGCAATCCATCGCGATCTCCAAACCACTTGTAGAGGCTCTCTTTTGAGCACCCCGCAGCGCGAGCGATGGCGGCTGTTGTCAGCGCCTTTTCGCCGCCTTCCACCAGCAGCTCCAGCGCTTTGTCCAGTACCGCACGCTGGCGGTCTGTAAAGTCTGGTTGTTCTGGCTCAGTGGACATATGCGGTTCTAATTCCAGCGGTTTGGCTTGTTTGATTTTCTGTACCGTACGGTACGGTTCGGTTATGCCGTAGAATCGAAATGGATGCAACAGGAAAGTGAGGGAAAATACAGCGTGGGCGCAATAAAATTAGGTGTCTTAAGGTGAGTTTGATTTGATCCTTTCTCATTCACACAAAAAAATGCCCCGAAGGTCTGTGCTCCTCCGGGGCATTACTGATCTGAACTAAAGTCAGTTCAGTTGGGGGCTCTTAAATTATGCATGTGCCGTATTTGAGCTGGCAGATGCATCGTTGTTTTGATCCATGCCACGATCCACTTTCCATGGGCGATACATTTCTAGCGCAATCATGACGATGATGAGGGCAGCTGCGGTGATGAGACCGAGCATCCAGAAGGGCAGGGATGGGAACAGATCCGCGTAGGTGATCTTGCCAAGGCTGCCCATGTCCAGCACGCCGTCAATGAGGGATTTGTTGTAGCCGTAAAACGCTGCACCCATGATGCCGCCGATGATGGTGAGCCATGCGTCTTTGTAGCCGCGGCCAATCTGGGCGAAGACTGTGCCCGGGCACGCGCCTGCGATGGCGATGCCTGCGCCGAGGATGGTGCCGCCGACGATGATGTTGCCAACAACAAAGCTTTTCGGGTGCAGCTCTGCAAGGCCGAGTGCAGTCAGGCCTGAGAGGACGACCAGACCAGTTGCTGTTGCTGCGAGGAACATTTTAAGCATGGTGTAGTCTTTGAAGAGGAACTGGCCGATGAGCACGCCAGGTTCCATGACACGAGACTTTTCCAGTGCGACACCGAAGATGATGCCCATGGTGAGGCCGAGGATAACAAGCCAGAAAATTTCCATATGACCTCTCCTTAGGATGCGCGTTTGTAAAGAAGGTTGGCGGTGACGATGCCACCTGCGAACATGGCCGCAACAGCGACGCTGGAGCCAACGCTGAGCTGTGCAAGGCCGGAGATGCCGTGGCCTGATGTGCAGCCGCCTGCGATGCGGGCGCCAACCAGCAGAACGAAGCCACCGATGAAGCCTTGCAGGAGACGAACAACCGGGGCTGAACTTGCACCGATGGTCTTCCAGCTGGCAGAGGAGAAGCTGGCTTTACGGCCACTTGCTTTGTAGGAAATCAGAGCGCCCAGAGCGATGCCGATCACCAATGCGCTTTGCCAGAAGTATTTGTCCTTGGACATGTACTTGGCGAAGTACTTGATCTCCGTGATGCTGGAATCAAACAGCGAGAAGATGAAGCCGGTGCCGGTGACGAAAGAGGATGAAGCCCCCAGCGCAGTATCAACCAGGAGAAATGCCGGGATTTGCAGGAGCCCAATAATTATGCCCGCCAGGTAGGGGGACCAAACGTTTTGCCTGAGAAGATCCAATTGATTGCCCTCCGATCTCTCTCTAATTTAGTATATTAATATATTCTAATAAACTAATATACAAGAGGGATTTGTAGGGGAAGCGTGATTTAGATGAGCTGAATGAATTTGTCCTTCCAACAAGATCATCCAGATATAACGCAATAGTTTCATTGGCGTTGGTTAGGTTACCTGTTGTTTGCTGGATGAACATCCATCTGCATTTCAAATATATGAAATATGGAATTCATAGTCCTACTATTGGTTATTGTGAGACCGGCGTTTTCCTTCAGGATGTAGTTGCTTTGCATTTGGGAGGGATGATGTCTTTATTTGAGTATAAAGGGAATGACGCGCGACAGCTCATGTCTGATGCTTTGGACTTGATGCTTTATAGTTATCACGGGCTGGATGATGCGCTTGGGAGTGCGTATCAAGCCAACGGGTTCTCGCTGGGAACACTGGTCGGAACTCTTTGGGGAACTGAAGACCAGGCCGGATTGTTGAGCGGGGAGAGTGAACAAGCGGCACGTGACAGGATTGAGGAGAAGGGATGGACGGTCCTTTCTGCTGCTGATCTTGGGTATGATGGTGCAATCGTTGATCACAACGGGACGTTTCAGGGAGAGACGTTCAAGTTCAAAGATGCTCAGGCAGACGTGCTGGCCAAGTATGATGATCAAGGCAACATCACGCAGGTTGCGCTGGCGTTTCGTGGAACGACGGGGACATTGGACAACATTGTTACCGACACGATTGGGGATGTGATCGACTATCTTGAGTTCTTCAAGGATGAACCGCATTACGTTGAAGAAGCGTTCGGCGGGCTGCTTGCTGCGCTGAAGGATTTCATGGTTGGGCATGGACTGGATGGCAGCGATCTGGTTGTGACAGGCCATTCGCTGGGTGGCGGTGCTGTTGCCAACATGGCAGAGCGCAGCAATGACTGGCTGGATGGCTTCTTTGTGGATGCCAACTACATGGCATTTGCCAGCCATTATACGCCGGAGGATGGTGCGGCTGTTCTAGACAGCGGGGCTGAGCTTTTCAGCTTTGATCTGGAAAACGATCCGGTGCCCTCGACGATCTCGTCTGATGGTCTGGATTTGACGGGTAACGATACGGACTACGGCTACGACACCAGCAATATCGTCATTTTCAATGATTGGTATGATACACCGTTGTTTTGGGATGGGGGCGGATTGCTCAACCTGCCGAGCTGGTCGGCGCATCTGCCTTTCAACTACAGCACGGCATTCAATGCCATCAACGCCTCCGCGTTCTATAGCGAGATGAACCGGGACAGTGTGGTGATTATCTCCGGGCTTTCTGATCAGAAACGTGATGATACGTGGGTTGAGGATCTTCCAATTTTGCTGGACCCAACCGGTCACCATGGACAGGATGCCTACATCCTCGGATCAACCTCCAATGACCTGCTACGCGGGAATGATGGTGATGATGCCCTGGAAGGGTTTGCTGGTGATGATCATCTGCGCGGGGAAGATGGCAATGACCAGCTGCTTGGCGGTTCCGGTGATGACATTCTGGAAGGTGGAGATGGTAACGATGTTCTGCGGGATGGTGCGGGCCGTGACTTCCTCGTTGGGGGAGATGGTGCCGACACGTTCTGTTTTGCGGATGATGGTGTGAAGGATGTGATTGATGACTTCGACGTTGGCGAGGACACCATTGATCTATCTGCAGCTGGTGTGAGCTCATTTTCAGAGCTGGATATCGATGAGACAGTTTTGGGAGGATGGATCACCATATCCTACGGCAATGATGTGCTGGAGGTGGATACGGGGTGGTTGTTCACTCATAGCCTGAGCGCTGAAGACTTTGTCTTTGCGTAGCAGTTGATTGGCTTCTCTCGCTGAAGAAGGTGAGGGGAGCCTAACTTGCGTTTTCTATGGCGCGTGTTTGTGCCCGATAGGCGCGTTCGTTCTTCAGCAACTGAGGGGCATTGAGAGTGCTGATCGGGACGGATTTGTCCTTTGGGATATCCTCTGTCACCTGTAACGAGAGATAGCGGAGGCAACATACACGCAGGAAGCTGGTGAAGTTGCCCAGGTCATGTCCTGCTTCGATGGATTCATTGTGCAGACGTGTCAGAAGCTGGCCAACGGACATGTCGTCACGCTTAGCGATCTCTTCAAGGATGGTCCAGAAGTAAGTTTCCAACCGCACGCTGGTGACCATACGGTCAATGCGAAGGGAGCGTGTTGTACTCTCCCACAGGTCAGTATCTGCTTTGATGAAAAGCTCGCACATGGTCCCCTCCGCAATTGTCTAGTGCTGCTTCTTAAGCATAAGCAGGCTGGTTCAGCAGAGCAAGGAACTGCTTGAGCCATGCTGGATGAGCAGGCCATGCTGGCGCTGTTACAAGGTTGCCATCAGTGACTGCGTCAGCCACGTCGATGTCAGCGAACTTGCCGCCGGACATGGTGACCTCTGGTGCGCAGGCCGGATAAGCGGAGCAGGTTCTGCCCTCTAGCACGCCAGCAGCAGAGAGAAGCTGAGCACCGTGGCAGATGGCTGCGACCGGTTTGTTCTCTTTGAAGAAGTGACGCACCATGTCCAGAACGGTTGGGTTCAGGCGCAGATATTCAGGTGCACGGCCTCCGGGAATGACGAGTGCGTCATAATCTGCCGGGTTGATGGCGTCAAAACTGGCGTTGAGCGTGAAGTTGTGACCGCGTTTTTCGGTGTAGGTCTGGTCACCTTCAAAGTCATGGATGGATGTTGCGACTGTATCGCCTGCCTTTTTATCCGGGCAAACGGCGTGAACATCATGACCAACGGCGCCTAAGGTCTGAAACGGCACCATGGTTTCGTAATCCTCGGTGAAGTCACCGGTGATCATAAGCACTTTTTTGGCAGACATGTTTCCCTCCCAGATGTGACTGCGAGGGAAACGTAGCAAGGGAAGAGGCTGAGCGGGTAATAGCGTATTACTACATAGCTCAGCCTTATCTCAGAGGCTTAGTCGACTTCGTTGGTTGAGAGGGAAATCCAACGTTTCAGCTGTGGCAGATCAGAGCCTGCTGCTGTGCGGTCGTTTTCCTGCAATGTTGTGGTGCCGAACTGGAAGAATGCGCCAAAACGGAACTCATGAATGACCGGTTCGTCGGATTCATCACCTTTGATCTGGAAGTCATGACCATTGTAGGAAGCGCTGAGACCAACTGGCAGAGCGGTGAAGCTTTGTTTAAACTCCGCACCCCAGCTGAAGATGTTCACTTCACCGTTGCGTGCTTCGCGCGGGTTCGGGTGATTGTAGCGATCACCACTGACGTAAGACAGAGAGCCGGTCAACTTGGTGTTTGGTGTGAAGTAGTAGCTTGCGCCACCACGGGCAAACAGGCCGTTGTCGATGGTCTCGTTCTGGTCGTCATCACCATCAAGGAAGCCAGCCTGACTGAACAGGGTGATGTCCTGAAGGTAATACTGGCCTTCAACGCCGATGAACTGGAAGGTTTTGGTGGAGGTGTCGTCTCCGCCGTCAACGGTTACACCACCGCCGCCAAAGACACCGAACAGGCCTTGCTGTGGGTCTTTGTAAGCGAAGTGGACTGCTCCCAGACCGTCGCGGAGGGTGTTGTCACCGTCCTTGGTGTCGAACTGGTAGTATTCGAGATCTCCATCTACCTGCAGGCTGAACTGCTGGAAGAGTGGCAGAGCGTAAGATCCATAGAAGCCAAGGGTGTTTGGTTCCTGATCTTTCGTGTCGATCTGATCAGCCTCAAAGAAAGAGCGACCAACGTTGACGCCGACAAAACCGCCTGCGTTAAGCTCTCGTGGAGCTTCTGTTTGGTGGTTGGCTTCTTGTGCACTGAGTGGATGTGCGGCAAGAGCCATGGGGATAGCCAGGAGGTATAAAGAGCGCATGTTTCTATTATTCTTGATGGGGTGTCCTTAGGGAACGTCCAACCTAGCAGAAATCCGTATCCTTACAATTTTCTGGCAATAAACTATTAGTTATCTCTACGAGTGTTGCTGATCTGCACGGTGGGTATGGGGGCACTTATTTTCATCATTTCATAGGCTTGATGTGGTTTTTGTCGATAATTCGTGTCGAGGCGCCTGTGTACCAATTACACTGCTGAGGTAATCTTGAGGATTTACTTGCAACTTGTGCGGATGCGAGATTTAGTTTAAAGGTCGCCAAATTCTTCCATGTTTTGCAATCAGCGTTGACTTTAAGGTGCTTTGTACATCTTGGAGTGGATCAGGCATGACGACATTTTGGGAACAGCAAGCCGCCTCAAAGGAAGGGCTGGCCAAGCAAATCGCACAGTTGAGGCAGCGGGGCGTACATTCGGTTATCACGCAGGTGCCAGATATGAACGGGCTTTTGCGGTGCCGACTTCAGCCTCTTGATGGGTTGGAGAAGGGGTGTTCCACCAACTCCTCGCTCTATCTTATTCCTCACGGAGACGGGCAGCCTGCTGGTGAGCAGATCTACGAGTCTCCGCACGTCTGGTATCACACCGGCTTTGGCAATTTGCACAGTCTGGCAGATAGCAACACACTGTTTCAGCTGGGGTGGCGCCCCGAGGTTTCAGAGGTTCTGCTGAATTGTTATGAGCGGAATGGTGCGCGTTTTTCATTGGATTTGCGGCGTCCGCTGGAGATGCTGGAAGAAAAGCTTGCCGAGCTGAAACTCACCATGAAGGTTGGGATGGAGTTTGAGCTAGGGATCTTTCATTTTGACCGGACATTGGTTGAAGCAGGGCACCACCACAAGCTCAAGCCGTTTGGTCATTCCTTGCAATATGACTCAGTCAACCGTGATCCGGACTACATGGACCTGATGGAAGCGTTTCGTGCGCGTATGGACTCGCTTGGCATTGGGGTTTCCTCAATGGAGAGTGAGATTGGTTGGGGGATGTATGAGATTGCCTTGTCGCCGACTTCACCACTGCAGGCAGCTGACAATGCAGTACGAGCACGTCATCACCTGAAAGAGCTGTGCCGGGAGCATGATCTGATAGCGACTTTCATGGCGCGTTATCAGCCGATGGGGCAGGATTCTGCGTGCGGAACCCACGTGCACATCAGCCTCTATGACGAGATGGGGCACAATGTGTTTTATGATCGGGAGGCGGTGCTGAGTGAGCGGGGGAGGTTCTTTGTAGCCGGACTTTTGGCGCAGATGCAGGCGTCTCATCTGGCGTTTCGGCCAACGATCAATTCTTACCGCCGGCTTTCCCGATTTACTGGTTGTCCTGAAGAAGTGTGTTGGGGAGATGAGCACCGCGTGAGTGCGGTGCGCGTGATTTCCAGTCCTGACCCGCAGGCGGTTCGTTTGGAGCATCGGTGTCCGGGGGCTGACACTCATCCGTATATCATCGTGCCTTTGATTGCTGCCGCTGGGCTGCAAGGTCTTCATAAGGGGGAGGAGCCACCGGCAATGCTGATTGGTGATCCGGGGAAGGATGAAAGCTTGGAGAAGTTGCCGCGATCATTAGAAGCGTCACTGGAGCTTTTCCGGGAGAGTGAATTTGTGAAGGAGGCCTTGGGGGCGTCGCTGGCGGATCAGTATGCACGTAGCCGGGAGAATGAGCTGAAGGCGTTCAAGGCATGGATTGAGAAGGACATCACCAGCTTTGAGTTTCTGCGGTATTTTGAAGGGGTTTGAATTCAGCAGCTACATACAAAAAAGCCTGCTGTAACGGATCACAGCAGGCTTTTCTTTGAAACGGGATAATTCTTAGAGTTCTGTCGGCTCACCAAGGGCGTGGCGGAAGCGGCGAACGCTTTGAGTGAAACCGTGTTCCAGAGCGTCAGCGGTGAAGCCGTGGCCAATAGAGACCTCTGAGATGTATGGCACGCGCTCAATTAGAGCAGGCAGGTTCTCAACGGTGAGATCGTGACCTGCATTGACCAGAAGGCCTGCTGCTCTTGCCGCTTCTGCGGTGGCAACGACTTTTTCCAGCTCGACCTTCTCGGCTTCCTTGTCAGAATGACAGGCTCCATAAGGGCCGGTGTAAATCTCGATACGCTCAGCGCCTGCTTCAGCTGCAAGAGCTGGCTGGCTTGGTTCCGGATCCACGAAAAGTGATGTGCGCACGCCCCAGGACTTCGCAGTGCTGATGGCTTCTTTCAGGAGATCCATGTTCTCTGAGAAGTCCCAGCCATGGTCGGAGGTCTGCTGGGACGGGTCGTCCGGTACAAACAGAACCTGCGTCGGGCGGGTTTGCTCCACCAACTCCATGAAACGCTCATCCGGATAGCCTTCGAGGCACAGCTCTTTGCCATGCAGCTCCTCACGTAGCATTTTGGAAATGTCTTCAACATCTGTGCGGCGAATATGGCGTTCATCCGGGCGTGGGTGCACGGTGATGCCTTTGGCACCTGCATTGAGGGCGAGGGCTGCCAAATGCGTCACGCTTGGCCACGGAACGTCGCGGCGATTTCGCAGAACTGCTACAGCGTTTACGTTGACGGATAAGCGGCTAGGCGTCTTCATGGAGCATACTCTTTTTTGAGTCAGGGCATGTCGCCTTTATACGCCATGCTCTGACTTTTTTATTCTTCACGTACCCTTATCCGAGAACCGGTTCCCACCTGTCGGGGATACGCTCTAGATTATCAAAATAAAACGGCGTCTTCACAGACTTGCAAAAGACGCCGCTCAATATCAATAGGACAAAATTGTCCTCTAACTGTTAAATTTCATCCTGCAAGTCTTTAAGACCTTGGGACCCACGTGAAAGTGCGGCAACGCCCGTACGTGAAACCTCAACAAGACCCAGTGGTGTCAGGATTTCGATGAACTGATCGATTTTATTGGTGCGGCCTGTGATCTCGAAAACGAAGTGATCAATGGTTGCATCAATGACAGTTGCCCTGAAAGCTTCTGACAGACGCAAGGCCTCCAGACGTTTTTCTCCTTCACCACGCACCTTGATCAGCGCCAGCTCTCGCTCAAGCGGCTTTTCCTGATTGGAGTTGCGTGCTGCAACGGTCAGATCCCGGACGATATGCACCGGTACGAGACGATCCAGCTGGTGACGGATCTGCTCGATGATCTGAGGAGTACCTGTGGTCACAATCGTGATACGGGAAACGTGCTTCTCGTGCTCCGTTTCAGAAACACTGAGACTGTCAATGTTGTAGCCACGGCCAGAGTACAGACCAATCACGCGGGCAAGAACACCCGGTTCATTGTCTACAATGATAGATAGGGTATGTGTTTCGAGGACATCGCTGGTTTCGGCTAGGAAATAAGCCGATAGAGCGTCTGTTTTCTGTGCGTTCATAATGGTTCTCCCAGCTTACCTATACCAATGACTTGCCAGCGGTGTCGATGGCGTTTGCAACGGCTTCATCAGTTGCTTCATCTGGCAACAACATTTCGTTGTGGGCTTTGCCTGATGGGATCATTGGGAAGCAGTTGGTCAGCTGAGCGACGCAGCAATCAAACAGAACCGGGCCAGGTGTTTCAATCATTTCCTGAATGGCGTCATCCAGTTCACCTGGTTTGGTGACACGAATGCCTTTACCGCCATAGGCTTCTGCCAGTTTTACGAAGTCAGGCAGGCTGTCCGTGTAGGAGTGGGAGAGGCGGTTGCCGTGCAGCAGCTGCTGCCACTGGCGAACCATACCCATGTAGGAGTTGTTCAAAATGAACGTTTTAGGAGCCAGACCATGCTGAACGGCTGTCGACATTTCCTGAATGTTCATCAGGATGGAAGCATCGCCTGCAACGTTGATGCACAGCCCGTCTGGATGAGCAACCTGTGCGCCAATAGCTGCTGGCAGGCCATACCCCATTGTGCCGAAACCACCTGAAGTCAGCCAGTGGTTTGGAGATTCAAAGCCAAGGTACTGCGCCGCCCACATCTGGTGCTGTCCAACCTCGGTGGAGATGTAAACATCCTTGCGGCCTTTGATGGCTGCGTTCAGACGCTGCAACGCGTACTGAGGCATGATGACATCGTCACTGTGGCGGTAAGACAAGCAATCGCGTGCGCGCCACTTGGCGATCTGTGTCTGCCATTCCTTCAGCTCTGGCTGAGAGCGGAAGCTGGAGGCGCGCCAGATGCGAACCATGTCTTCCAGAACGTGAGCCACATCGCCAACGATCGGCAGGTCAACATGAACGATCTTGTTGATGGAAGATGGATCGATGTCCACGTGAATCTTGGTGGAGTTCGGTGAGAAAGCGTCGAGACGGCCCGTGATGCGGTCATCAAAGCGTGCACCGATACAGATCATCAGATCACAATCGTGCATAGCCATGTTGGCTTCATAGGTGCCGTGCATGCCCAGCATGCCGAGCCATTGCTCACCGGATGCAGGATAAGCGCCCAGACCCATCAGGGTGGATGTAATCGGGAAGCCTGTCTGATCCACCAGTTCACGCAGCAGCTGGCTTGCAGCTGCGCCGGAGTTGATGACGCCGCCGCCTGTATAGAACACAGGGCGTTTGGCTTTTGACATCAGCTCAACAGCTGCGCGAATGGCAGTCATGTCGCCTTTCAGCTGCGGGCGATAGCTTTTGTGGTTGCTCGGGTTTGCCTGCGGGCCTTCATAGGTGCCGGTGGCAAACTGCACATCCTTTGGAATATCGACAACAACAGGGCCTGGACGACCAGATTGTGCAACATAAAATGCTTCATGGAGAATGCGAGGCAGATCATCAACGTCCTTCACCAGCCAGTTGTGCTTGGTGCACGGGCGGGTGATGCCAACGGTGTCACATTCCTGGAACGCATCTGACCCAACAAGGTTGGTTGGGACCTGACCAGTGATGCAGACCATAGGGATGGAATCGAGCATGGCGTCTGTCAGGGCAGTCACCATGTTGGTTGCGCCCGGACCAGAGGTCACCAGAGCAATGCCGGCTTTTCCGGTAGAGCGTGCATAGCCTTCAGCAGCATGGCCTGCGCCTTGCTCGTGACGGACAAGGATGTGCTGGATCGCATCCTGCTGGATCAGCTCATCATAAATGGGTAGAACTGCACCACCAGGGTATCCAAATACATGTTCCACCCCGTTGTCCTTCAGCGCCTGGAGAACCATTTCAGCGCCTGTCATCTCCCGTTGCATCATCAAGTCCTTGTTGCCTGTATCTGCTCGTTTTGCCTGATTGAAGGGTGTGCAATCAATCCGACTGTTTGTTTTGCAGGGGTGCTCTTTTAAACATCGCTGCGAATTAGCCATAAAAAAAGGAGCCGTTTGGCTCCTTGTGCGCGTCTAACCGTTCCGAGTGAGCTAGCTCACTCCGGCGACGCGCGTCCCACCACGATAAGAAGAATTGAAGTTTGCATTCTGGTATTGGGAGCCTCAGGGCTCCACTCTCCCTTAACATAATTCCAACCGTGTAAGAGATTACCGCGCTTCACCATTGAATCGCTCAGGTAAACTCTGAAATTCGGGGTGAGATTAGGCTTAGATACGTAAAAGCGTCAAGTGGCTTCTTCTTAATGTTGCGCCGCAAAGACCTCTCGTTTCCTTGAGTTATCTGCAATAGTCAGCGTGCTTTGCAGAAGTTGCGTGGCGGAAAGTCCTACTCGCTCTGTTTGTATTGGCTTTTCCAGGCGCAACTGTTGCACTTGAGCGAACCCGCAGAAATACAGGATTTTGCAGTGCGATGCTGGCGGGGCCACTTTAGCTGCAGTGCACGCCTCTGACTGATAAGGAGAGCTGGGGTGGCCCGTAGTTGGTTGTTTGATGAAAAATTTGCGTTGGACTAATTGATAAGAGGTCAGTCTTGTGAAATTTGCGGTGTTTTTTCGCGTTTCGCACTTCTGAATTGTGTTTGTGCTGCGAAAATTCGTAGATTTGCATAGGTTAGTCTGGGATAAGTTTACTTTACACAAGACATTTTTGAAAAGTTGCACCTAGGGCCTTGCGCTCTTGCTAAAGGCTTTATATACACCCGCCATCGCTTCGGCGGGAAACGTTTTGGGTGTATAGCTCAGTTGGTAGAGCAGCTGACTCTTAATCAGCCGGTCTAGGGTTCGAATCCCTATGCACCCACCAACAAACGTCTCGTGTTTAGTGAGCCCGTAGCTCAGCTGGTAGAGCAACTGACTTTTAATCAGTAGGTCCACGGTTCGAACCCGTGCGGGCTCACCATTTTCTTTCAGAAAATCGGTGACTGTTTCACAAAGGCTTTTATGCCTTGGTGGTGTTTGTGTGTGCTTTGCTTCAAAGTGATCGCACCCCTTTTTGCATTCCTTGCATTCTGGTTTTCGAACTCTCTTCCCAATCTATCGTTTGTTCCGCTCTTTCTTTGAAAGGTTTTGTGATGGATTTTGTCATTACTGGTGCGTCTGGTGCTGGGAAATCTACTTTGCTGGCTTATCTCAAGTCTCTTGGGTATGCGTGCCGGGAGGAGGTTGGGCGTCAATTGGTGCGGGAGCAGCGTAGGATTGGTGGTTCTGCCCTTCCTGATCAAGACCGTGTTGCTTTTCGGGATTTGTTGTTTGAGCGTTCTATTGCGGCGTTTGATCAGGGAGGGATGCGGTCAGGTGAGACTGTGTTCCATGATCGCAGTTTTCTGGAAGCGATTGCGTATAGTGCAATTATTGGGGCTTCTGTTCCTGAGAGCATGGTTCGTGCTGCGCAACTGAGGCGGTTTGCGTCGCCTGTGTTTGTGTGTGCGCCGTGGAGAGAGATTTTTGAACATGATGCGGAGCGAACGCATGGCTTTGACTTTGCATGCCAGGATTATGCCGCGAATGTTTCGGGCTATCGTGCCTATGGATATGAGCTGGTTGAAGTGCCGCAAATGTGTGTTGAAGAGCGTGCGCGGTTTGTGATTGAGCGCGTCGGAAAACGTTCCCTGCTTTAATTTCTAGAATCGCTGATGTCACAAAACGTCGGGTGGGCTGTCTATTAAGAGCAGGGTGGATGTTGCTCTATGAGATTGGGCTTATGCATTTTTCGGGTTGTATCAATCTCAAGCATACACCTTATAGGTTGTTAACAGGTCGTCGTCGTGTTTCTGGTTGTGTTGTAATTCTGCAAGGTTGATTACCCGAAGGTCGTTAAGTGACTGGAACCTCTTAAAATTTCTAATCTGGTTCACGTTCTGTTATCGTGGGTTGTAAGCGTGAATTGATACAACCCATAAAATTGCGTTGGTTTTCCGTAAACAAGAATATCCGTAGCTTCATCTCTATCGAAGCGGACGAATTCTCTAGAAATAAAGTTGATATCTGTTCTCCATGCCAGTTCTGGTGTATGTTTCGTGATGTCTCTTTGTGGTGTTCAGGGATTTAGTCTGTTATACATTGAGGTGTGGCGGATGTATTACAAGAATACACGACTAGAACATCTTGATGGGCGTCAGGATTTGACGCCTGTTTGGGAATACTGGAACGAACATAGAAAAAAGATATTCGGAAGAGCATTTCATCTTACGGGTGGTGACATGGATGCGGCTGAAGAGTTGATGTCAGCAACGATCATTAAGGTTGCATCGCACTTTGAACAGCGTCCCTTGAATATGAGGGAGCCAATTGCCTTTTTTATGTACGCGCTCAAAAACGAGTTCATCAGTCAGTACCGGAAGAAGCGTTATGAATATCAGTTTCGTGATGGCGATAAGGATGTTTACGACGAACATCTGACCAATACAGAGATTGAAAGCGCACCGCAGGAAGTGCTGCTGGCACAGAAGGAAGAGCTGATGTTGATCAGCAAGACGCTGGAGCGGCTTCCTCTTATCTATCAGCAGATTTTTTCCATGAAGTTTGCCGAGGATCGCAGTTACAGCGAGATTTCGGAGGAGCTGAATATTTCTCAGGCTTTGGCCCGCAAGCGGGTGCAGTTTTTGCGTGAGAAGCTGAGAGATGCCCGCTCCAAGAAGCGTAAGCGGCTCAATTGAGCAGATTGAATGTTCACAGGAGGGTTGGGAGTGCGTCTCTCCGAATAGTTAACGAATTTAGACTGCGAGGGCGAAAGCATGGCGGAAGATACTGTAAATGCTCAGGTGACGGATGCCGTTACCCAGACAAATGTGAAGGTGGTGGGTGAAGCGCCTTCTCAGGCAATTGCCAATCTGTATCAGGTGGTAAGCAATGCGACGGGACTGTCGGTTCAAAATGCGACCCATGCGCAGCAATCCATGAACCAGATATCGACGGCTGTGGTGTCCAAGGGCGTTCAGCTGATTATGGAAATAGGCCCGACGTCTGGAGCGGAGTCTAAACCTTCAGGTGGCTAATTTGAGGGAATTTGATGGTGAGGGAGAGAGGTGAGAGTTCAGCTTCTCAAGAGTATGAGAATGCGATTACGCGTCGGCGGCGCCTGATCTCTCTGCTCCACGGACCTTTGAGCGATAATAGTTTGCGTTCCTCAACTCAGTCCGGTGCTGAGGCATCCAGAACACAGGGTGCTCAGCGATCTTCTCCAGCGGTCAAAATGTCCTCACAGGCGGCAACGGAAACCGTCAACACAGCAAGTGAGAGCAACAGTCAATCCGGAGCGCAACAAACCATGGTGATGGATAGTGAAAAGGGATCTGCTGGCGGTGCAGACTTTGAGGATACTACCGGTTCTGACGGAGCGGGTGGGCAGTCGCAGGGCACATCCACGGATACCGGGAAGGAGCAGTCCTCCGGGCCATCCTATCCACCATTGCCAACCTCTGCGCCTTCAACTTCTGCTTTAAACGAACAGATTACTCAGGCCGTGCAGTTTACCAACTTTCAAAATTACCAAGGATTGGAGTCGATGATCTCCATTCCTGATGATGTGATGACCAAGCAGTCCAGCGGGCATGCGTCGCAAAATGCAGAAACTTACATGAACGGTGTCATGCAAATCTCTATGGCTGCACAGGCGATTGTGGCCGCGAAGATCGCACAGGATCCGGCGCTGGCAGCGACACCTGCGCTGACGGAGCTGAACGTCATGGTGACCAATGCCATCTCGGCGTTTCAGGATGTGAGTGAGTGATCTGCCGGAAGCGGGTCAGCTGATGGATCTGTTTCAGGAAATTACGCTGTTGTTTCAATAGGACTACATTTTGCTTGCGACTTTTCTTCGGGCTCTGACGCGATAGGCAGATCCCCGGTCAGCTCTAAAGGTGAGATATGGAACGGGACGTTACATACATTCGAGAGGAATTGGAGGAGGTGATCCTCAATCAGTTGCGCCGCTGGGAAGGGGTTATCGAGCAGGAAGAGACGCTTACGCTGTCGCGGTCTGGTGTTGAGACGCTGCCAGGGCTTCTGTGTCATCTGAGTCTGGCGCGGGATGCGCTGGTGAAGGCGGAAGGGATGCTGGTGTGTGAAGATGGCATTACTGCAGCGGATGTGGTTCTCGGGTTTCGCGATGAGCGATTGCAGGAAGAGGCCGACCGGTATGAGGACCGTGAAGACGAGGACCGGTTGATCCAGGATGGGGTGGAAGAGGAGCTTCTTGCGCGGTTTACCTCCACTGGTGACATTGAGTTTGATGCGCGGGGAGAGGACCGTAGTTCCGAGCGAAATTCAGATCACAACTGGTAAGACTGGACTTGAGGAGTGAGGCGATGAGTACAGCCGCGAACGGAACGTCAGGGGCCGCAGATGCTGGTCCTCAAAAGGTCACGGTGACGCCGGGCCCGGAATTCAACTCTGCGCTGGATGATGCTGTCGTGCAGCTGACCAAGGTGAAGCAGAATGTGGATCAAGCGGCCAGTGAATTTGCGCAGCTGAGGCAGGGCATTCCAAACTACAATGAGGTGGTTGCTGAAATCCGCCAGCAGCAGGCGCAGATCAATCGGGCTTGTGACGATGCAACATCCTCTGCGCAGACGATTGTGTCTGAAGTGGAGCAGGCGGCAGCCAAGCTGTGCACCTCCATTGATGAAGAGATTACGACGATTAAGAGCGTGATTGGTACTGGGGATGAGGAGGAGGAACCGCAATCACCACCAGCACCACCGCCTGCACAGCCGCAGCCGCAAATGGTGCCTGGGCAAGGTGGGCCGCAAGCTGGTCCCGGCATGGCGCAGTTTCCGGGCTCTGGCCTGCCCGGTCAGGGCGGGGTTCCCAATCAGGAAGCGATGGCGGTACAGGCTGCTGAAGCCATGCGGGATTTTCTGAAGAAGGAAATCAAGTCGGAGCTTTCAAGGCAGATTGCACCGCTCAATGAGAAGCTCTCCGAGCTTTTGATTAGTTATCTGCAACAGAGAACTCGCGATAGATGAGTGATGTGTGAACCAATTCTTACGAAGGGCATTGGCTCTTAGGAAAGAGTTCACAAATAGAGAGGAGCGGCGTCAATAGTCTGTAAATGGCAATAATAACAAGCATATTGGAGAAAAAATGCCAAAGACTATTGAGGAACAATGTGGCGCAGCAAAACCCTCCGATGATGGAACTGTTGATGCTGACGTGATTGCAATTCTTGGGGTGGCTCCTGCGTTCGCGCTGGCGCTGACCTTCCTGACAGCGGCGCAATCGACAGGGGTGCTTTTTGAGAATTCCGTCTCGAATGCACAGCGCCAGAACATCATTGCGCAGACCGCTTTGAATCAGGGAATTTTGCATACTTATTCTGTTGGTTCCATGGCTGCTGCAAACAGCATTTCACATATGGATCCGAAGGAAGCCGAGCAGGTGAACGAGAGTTTGCTCGGAACATTGTGTCGGTACTTTTCGCGTTAAGTCGTGGTGTTTGGTCGATCTGCAACGGCCATTGAGTTTTCTAAATAATTGAGAGTTTGCCTCTGGTCAGTGCAGTGCTTGCGCTTGATCAGAGGTGAAGCAGGGCTGCGTTTTTACCGAACTGCTCATGAGTTCGGTTGATCAGGTGGGAGTGATTTATGGCGGATCTACCGGGGATTGGCCCCGTAATACCAGAGGGTGGCATGGTGACGGATGCTGTCACGCAATCCAATGTAACGGTGCTTGGGCAAGCGCCTGCAATTGCGATGGGAAACCTCTATGCATCCCTTGCACATTCAACGGGCATTTTGTTGCAGAACTCAGTCGCATCCGCGTCTCAATCTACCATTCTTGCACAGGCGACGACCAACATGGGCGTCATGCAAATCTATTCCGCGAATACAACGGCCGGGGCATCGGCCACAGAAAAAGTTGCTCAGGCTGGGACAGCTGACCAACTCAGCACGCTGCTGACTACCTTGCGTAGTTTCAACCCATAACCGGAACTTTCGAGCTTCGCTTTCTGGTGCAAAGGCCAGAGCGATGAGAATGGTTCTGATGCATCCTTTAAGTTGTAGTAGCGCGTACTCCTTTGGAGCCAGTTCAAGGAAATGCAGAACCGGATTTTGACCAGAACTGTATGAAAGAGGACTATTAGAATGCCAACAACTGTTAGCCCTATGATCACTGACGCGGTTACCCAGTCCAACGTAAAGGTCGTGGGTGAAGCCCCTGCGATGGCAATGGGCAGTGTCTTTCAGACAATGGCTCATTCCACCGGAATTCTCTTTGAGAATTATGTCTCTGCCGCTCAGCAGCAGAACATTCTTTCTCAGGCAGCGGCTAACCAGGGAGTCATGCAGATTTACTCCATGGATACGATGGCTGGTGCTGGTGCTACCGAAAAAGTTGCTCAGAGCGGCACACCAGACCAGTTGAACACGCTGCTGACAATCATGCGCGTTTTCAACCCAACCTAACGGGTTTAGGCGTCGCCCTCCGGCGGCGTTGGTTCAACTTGCAGTTAATGGTGTCCGGTTGGTTTTCAGGTGGGCATGCCCCTGGTGGTTCTCTGTGAAATCACCGGACACGACTTCTCTTATTCATGGCAGTTCATATTCTGCTGAGCTGCTTTTGTTTCTGTCTCCCGCGTATCGGTATTCGAAAGGCGGTTTCGTCTCTTCGAAAGATATGCTGCATTTTTAAGGATGACGACTATGCCGGATACGGTAAATCCAATGATTACTGATGCCGTCACACAAACCAATGTGAAGGTTGTTGGTGAAGCACCCGCCATGGCTATGGGTTCGCTTTTCCAGACTATGGCGCACTCAACCGGTATTCTCTTTGAGAATAACGTGGCTGCTTCTCAGCAGCAGAACATTCTGGCTCAGGCTGCAACCAACCAGGGCGTTATGCAGATCTACTCCATGGATACCATGGCAGCTGCTGGTGCTACGGAAAAGGTTGCTCAGTCTGGTACGCCGGATCAGCTTCAGACGCTTCTTACCATTATGGAAACCTTCCGTCCGGGCCGGTAAATGAACCTGTGACGACCTCTCGTGCGAGTTACATTTCAACCTTCCCTGCTTCGGCAGGGGAGGTTTGCAGTTTTGGTATGGTCTCTTTTGCTGACAGACCCGATGGAAATGGGTATAGGTACTGCTACGAATAAGCCCACAAAGGCAAAGAATGACACATACGCTAACCCCCATTTTGGTCTGTGCGCTCTACAAGTTTGTTGAGTTTGCGGACTTTGAAGACATGCGCGAACCTCTGCTTGACTACTGCAAAAGCCGTGGTATTCGCGGCAGTCTTCTTATTGCTCGTGAGGGCATTAACGGAACTATTGCTGGTGAAGAACCGCAGATGCGGGACGTGATTGCCTACTTGCGCAAAGACTCGCGTTTTCATGACATCATCGTCAAGGAAAGCTGGGCGAAGCAAGTTCCATTCAAGCGCATGAAGGTGCGTTTGAAGCAAGCGATCGTGAATATGGGCGTGAACCATATTGATCCGAATGATCTTGTCGGCACCTATGTGAAGCCAGAGGACTGGAATGCGCTGATCTCTGACCCGGATACGGTCGTGATTGATACGCGCAATGACTATGAGTTTGCTCTGGGCACGTTTGAAGGTGCGTTGGACCCAGACACGGAGACTTTTAATGAGTTTCCTGAGTGGGTCAAACGCAATGACAATTCTCTGCGCGCCAAGAAGAAGGTTGCCATGTTCTGCACCGGCGGTATCCGTTGTGAGCGGGCTACCGGCTTGATGCTGGAGCAGGGCTATGATGAGGTTTACCACCTTGAGGGCGGTATTCTGAATTATCTGGAAAATGTGCCAGAGGACGAGAGCCTCTGGAAAGGCGAGTGCTTTGTGTTTGATGACCGCGTGTCTGTTGACCACAAGCTTGATGCTGGCTGGGGGAAGAACCTGCCGGAGAAAACCAAGAAGGTTCTCGCGCCCTACCAGATTGACGACAAGCCTTCTGAGGCTGGTGAAAGCTGAAGCAGAGTTGATTGAGGGGCGGTTTGACTGCCCCTTACTTTTGTCTGCATCCGGAAAATCTTATCCCCGTTTGCTCAGGCTAGCTTATTGTTGATCTCATGTTCACGTAAACGGGCAGCTGGCGGAGCGACCGTCAGTGCAGCGTGAGCTGGGCGGGGCTACCGGGAGACATAACGCATCCTCCGGCGGGTCCGTTGAAACACCCCTTGAAAGTCTTTAGTGCAGGGACCAAGCGGAAGCTGGTCACCCGATGGGCGTCTACACTGGCAGGCGTTTAGCTATCACTGATACTCACATTTGCCTCTGGCTGGTGTGTTTGTTGCTGATGGTGCCTGCTCCCAATGCCTTTCGGTGGAGACCTTGTTTCATACAAAAACGCCCGGGCGAGGCGAGCAGCCAATGCCGAAGAAACTAATTTACTCATAATGCGCAGGCACTGCCTGCTCGCCTTGCTCACCCCGCACTCCGGGGCCCAAACGACAACACCGCCGGACATGAGCCAGCGGTGCTAAATCTGTTTGTTTTTCAAGACGCAGGGCAGAGCTTAGCCAAAGCGGCAGGCTGGCAGACCTTTGTGCTCCACATCCATTGCGAATAGACCGCCTGATTTTGGGAACTCCTTGAGAAGCTCCTCATCTCCATGCGGGCGCAGGCTTGCCACGACCAGTGTGCCCAGGTTTGGACCTGCAAAGCACGGGATGGTCGGGCGTGGGACTGGCATGGCGATGGACTGCAGCAGCTGTCCATCCGGATCAAAGCAGTTGACGTTGCCCGCTGAGACGCCTGCGGACCAGTAGTTGCCATCGGTGTCTGTTGTTGCGCCGTCAGGTCTGCCCACTGTGTTGTCCAGCTGCAGGAACTTGCGCTGGTTGGTGACAGCACCGAAGTCGCGGTCGAAATCATAGGCGAAGACTTCACCGGAGCCGGTGTCAGAGTGGTACATGGTCTTGTTGTCCGGAGACCATGCCAAGCCGTTGGAGGTTCTGATTTCCGTGGCGATCTGCGTGACGTTGCCGTCTGGCGTGACGCGATAGAGGCTGGCGATAGGGGTTCTTGGACTGATGTCATCCATGGTACCCACCCAGAATGCGCCGTCAGGTCCGACCTTACCGTCGTTCAGACGGGTGCGTGGATTATCCGGCTCAATCTTTGCGATGACCTCGTACATTTTGGTTCCTGTATCGAACAGGATGATTTCGTCTTTCATCGCCACGATGAGGCGACCGTCTTTACAAAGGCCGAAGGAGCCAACGACTTTCGGGAAGTCCCATGTGGTGACTTCTTTGCTATCCCAATGCATTGCATGGATCTGTTTTCCGAGGATGTCACAGAAGAACAGGTGTTTTGTCAGCTCATCCCAGAGGAGACCTTCGGCCAGCTCGTAGCGACCGTCCAGCAAGCAAGTGATAATTGGGGTCAAAGTCGTGCTCCATACTCATGCAGCCCGGGAGAGCTGCAGCAATATACAATTGAGCGTTGTTATAGAGAGGTTTGGCAGAAGCGTCGAGTATGCCTGTGAGAAAACCGCAAGGTTTCCGAGGTGAATTAGCTCTCGGAAATTGGCAGGGCGCTGCCTTGTTTGGTGGAGCGGATCGCGAAGGAGGAACGCATGCGCACAACGCCGGGAAGGCGGGTGAGGTGGTCACGGTGGATGCGCTCAAAATCAACCGGATCATCGGCCATCACACGCAGGATGTAATCCGCATCGCCGCCCATGAGGTGGCACTCCATAATCTCGGTGGAGCGATCAACGGCTTTCTCGAATGTTGAAAGGGCTTCCTCTGACTGAGAACCGAGTGAGATCTCGACAAAGACACTCATACGCTTGCCCAGCTTTTTCGGATTGAGCAGTGCGACGTATTTCTCGATGACGCCTTCACCCTCCAGAGTCCGGACACGACGCAAGCAGGCAGAGGCGGACAGACCCACATGATCTGCAAGATCAGAATTGGAGATACGGCCATTGTCCTGCAGCGCACGGAGGATCTTTTTATCAAGCTTGTCGAGTTTCATAGCTTTGCCGTTTTCGCAGATTATTGTGTCTGAACGATGTTTATTCGTAGATGTTTGCTAAAATGTACCGTGTCATGCGCACATTGCAAGCATCTGCAGTTGAGATTTCCATAAGCTATGTAGAAACACAAAGCCGAAGCTGATTGGGAGATTGTGATGCTTGTTGGTGTTCCTAAGGAAATAAAAAATCACGAATATCGCGTTGGTCTGACGCCAGACAGCGTGCGTGAAGTTGTTGCTCATGGCCACGACGTGGTTGTTGAAACCAATGCCGGTGTTGGCATTGGCGCGAGCGATGCTGACTATATTGCAGCTGGCGCATCCATCCTGCCGACTGCTGCAGACGTCTTCTCGAAAGCAGAAATGATTGTGAAGGTGAAAGAACCTCAGGCTGTTGAGCGCAAGATGCTCCGTCCTGATCACCTGCTGTTCACCTACCTACACCTGGCTCCGGATCCAGAGCAGACTGCTGACCTTGTCGCCTCCGGCGCGGTTTGCATCGCTTATGAAACCGTAACGGATGAGAAAGGCCGCCTTCCTCTGCTGGCGCCTATGTCTCAGGTTGCTGGTCGTCTTTCCATTCAGGCAGGTGCAACTGCACTGCAGAAAGCCAATGGCGGCGCTGGCGTTCTACTCGGCGGTGTACCGGGTGTTGCTCCTGCGAAAACCGTTGTGATTGGCGGCGGTGTTGTTGGCGCCCACGCAATTGAAATGGCAATCGGCCTTGGCTCTGATGTTACCGTTCTGGACAGAAACGTTGATGTTCTCGACGCCCTTTCTGCTCGCTTCGGTTCCCGTTTGAAGACAGTGTTCTCCAACCGTGCTGCGCTTGAGAAAGAAGTTCTGGCTGCTGATCTGGTTGTTGGTGCTGTTCTGGTGGCTGGTGCAGCTGCGCCGAAACTGGTGACCAAAGAGCACATCAAGGCGATGAAGCCGGGTTCTGTTGTGGTTGACGTTGCTATCGACCAGGGTGGTTGTTTTGAAACCTCCCGTGCAACAACTCACCAGGATCCAACCTACATCGTGGATGAAGTGGTTCACTACTGCGTGGCAAACATGCCGGGTGCTGTGGCTCGCACCTCTACCTACGCGCTGAACAATGCGACCTTGCCATACGTTCTGGCGCTGGCTGACAAAGGCTACGCAGCTGCTCTTCGCGACATCCCGGGCTTCCTGCCGGGTCTGAACGTTTATAAGGGTCAGGTGACTGTTGCTGAAGTTGCTGAAAACCTGGGCTACACTTACGTAGCTCCGGAAGCTGCTCTGGTTCAGGAAACCGAAGCAGCCTGAAAGTCTAAGCGGACTTAGAGCACGTCGCGTTCATTAGCATTCACGCACCGTGCTCTAACATCTTTGGCGGAGCGAATTCTTGTCGTTTGATTGAATCCAATCAAACGGAACGCGCTCTAGAGATTAGAAGCGGGGGCCACTGGCTCCCGTTTTGCGTTGGTAAAGGTTCTGTTTACCCTGTCACCGGTTTGCTGCGGCGTTAATGAGTTTGCAGGTGCGGTTTCGATATACTGGTCAAAATTTACTAGTATTTTTCTGATTGGGCGGCGTCATGTATCATGATTTGGAATTGGTTCTTCAGCATGATTTGATTGTTGAATGGAAAGAGCATTACAAAGAGGTGTTCGGCAAGCACACGCTCCTGCTAAACAACCGCCTGCATGAGTTACCTGTGTTTCTGCCAGAAAACCTGGCGCGGTTGATCGAGACCACTCCCTCTGAGCACTATGATTTTGTTCGTCCTGGTGCGATTGGCACCAAGAAGTCCCAGTGGCTACAAGGCAGTATTGAAGGCGCCAAAGGCGAGGATGTGCTTCGTGCTGTAGAAGAAGGGCGGTTCTGGCTTTCTCTTCGTGCACTTCAGGACTGGGATGAAGGTTTCAAGCAGGTCACATCGAAGATATTTGATGAGCTTGAGGTGAAGGTTCCAGGCTTTGAGACCTTTAAGCACAAGACCGGGATGCTGATTTCTTCCCCCGGTGCTCAAGTGTACTATCATGCAGATGTACCCGGACAATCCTTATGGCAGGTGAAGGGCCATAAGGACGTTTATATTTATGAGAATACCGCGCCGTTTCTTTCTGATGAGCAGTTGGAAGGTATCTTCCTTGGAACGACCGAAGAAGAGATCCGCTTTGAGCCCTGGTATGATGAGTTCGCTACAAAGGTGACGCTGAGCCCGGGTGAGATGGCGCATTGGCCGCTCAACAACCCGCATCGGGTTGAGAATCATGATGAAGTGAACATCTCGGTGACCACTGAGCACTTCACCACTGAGATCAGGGATTTTTATGCGATCATCTATGCCAATGGTTTGCTGCGTAGAGCAGGGATCTCTGGCAATCGGCATAGCGTTGGTGCGATGAAATACGCCAAGATGGCTTTGGCGGCTGCGCATAAGATCATCTACAAGAAGATGGTGCAGCAAAGTTCGGGTGCCAAAAGCCCGCGCAGCTTCAAGCTGGACATGACTGCACTAGACTTTATGGCTGATCTGTAGAGAGGATTGCTGTCAGCAGCGGTAGTAGTATGGGCGGCCATAGGTGTCGTAGCCGACACAGCGGCGCGGAGTGGTGGCTGCACCAATCAACCCGCCTGCAACGGCACCGATACCAGCACCGGCAAAGGCCGCGCCAACATCCCCTGTTGCTGCTCCAATCGCAGCGCCGGTGGCTGCACCAAGACCACCGCCAACGAGGACGCGGTCTGTTCGGTTATACTCACTGCAAGCACCGAGTGTGAGCAGGGTGGCTGTTATGATTATTGCTTTTCTCACGATCCTACCCATGGGCTGATTGTTTGAAACCCACGGTAGTACCTGATCTGTTGCAGATGAGTGAATGCAGCTTACGAGATGGCAAGGTGGTTAAGTTGAAGCTGTTTGCCTTTTGAGAGTTGTAGGTATGTAACGCAAAAAGGCCCCGCGGTTGCAGGGCCTTTGGAATGGTGTAACCAAATCTTTTTGCGAGGCTTATGGGCACTTTACGCGGTAAGGGCGACCGTACTGATCATAGGCAGTGCAGTTTTTCGGAGTTGTCACATTGCCAACAATGCCACCAGCTACACCGCCGATTGCTGCACCAGCGACAGCGGACCCCACACCACCGCCTGTGGCAGCGCCGATGGCTGCACCAGTTGCAGCACCAAGGCCACCGCCGATGAGAGTACGGTCCGTGCTTGAAGATGTGTTACAGCCAGCGAGGGCAAGCAATGCAACACTTACACCAGCAAGAGCAATTTTTTTCATTTTTTCCAGTCTCCTTTTGCTGCCAATCCCAATTTGACCGGACCCCGATACCTCCTGGCAGCTCTAACTTTGTGAGGTCGAGCTAACAAAAAGAACATGGTTAAAGTTTGTTAAAAATTAGAGGCTCCTCGCCTTCTTTAGATATTTTAACAAGCCTTGGGTCGAACTGTCTTTGTTTGCTGCGGATTGGCTGCCTTCAACCATTGGCAACAGCTGTGTCGCGAGTTCTTTTCCAAGTTCAACACCCCACTGGTCGTAGGAGTTGATGTTCCAAATCGCTCCTTCAACAAAGACGCGATGTTCATAAGACGCGATCAGCCTACCCAGCGTGAATGGATCGAGACGATCATAGAGGAGGGTGGTTGAAGGCCGGTTACCCGGGAAGACCTTTTGTGGAGCTAGTTTGGCAATCTCTTCTTCAGATTTTCCATCTTTACGAAACTTGTCTTCAACCTCTTCCAGAGAACGGCCACGGAGCAGGGCTTCACTCTGGGCAAGGCAGTTTGCCAGAAGGAGATTGTGATGGGTTTGCAGGTCTTCTTCGTGGCTGTTGGCAGCAACCAAAAACTCGCAAGGAATGATGCTCGTGCCCTGATGGATGAGCTGGTAGAACGCATGCTGGCCATTGGTGCCAGGCTCACCCCAGACGATTGGGCCGGTCTGGGTTTCAACCGTTGTGCCATCTTTGGTGACGCTTTTGCCGTTGGATTCCATATCCAGCTGTTGCAGGTAGGCAGGGAAGCGGGCAAGGCGCTGATCATATGGCAGAACTGCGCGGGTGTCGTAACCCAGCACGTTGCGATGCCAGACACCGACGAGGCCCATCAGGAACGGGATATTGTCTTCAATCGGGGTGGTGCGGAAGTGATTGTCCATTGCATGGGCGCCGCCGAGGAAATCGGAGAATGCATCCGGACCAATAGCGATCATGAGCGGGAGGCCGATCGCGGACCAGATGGAGTAACGTCCGCCGACCCAGTCCCAGAAGCCAAAGACACGCTCTTGCGAGATGCCAAAGGCCGCGACCTTTTCCAGTGCGGTGGAGACAGCTGCAAAGTGTGCTCCGACGGCTTCTTCGCCGTTGTGTTTGGCAATCCAACGGCGGGCTGTCGCCGCGTTGGTCATGGTCTCAATAGTGGTGAAGGTCTTGCTGGCGATGATGAAGAGGGTCTTCGCCGGATTCAGGTTTTCCAAAGTGTCGGCAATGTGTGCGCCGTCTACGTTGGAGACGTAATGCAGGTTCGGACCATCATGATATGGGGCCAGAGCCAGAGTTGTCATCACCGGACCAAGGTCAGAGCCACCAATGCCGATGTTGACCACGTCTGTGATTTTCTCGCCGGAATGGCCTGTGATTTCGCCAGAACGGATGCCTTCTGCGAAGTCGCCCATGTTGACGAGCACTTCGTTGATGTCAGGCATAACGTCTTTGCCGTCCACCAGTACTGGGTTCTCGGACTGGTTACGCAGGGCAGTGTGCAATACGGCGCGGTCTTCTGTGGTGTTGATGTGCTCACCTGCGAACATGGCATCGCGTTTTGCTTCAACATTGGCAGCGCGTGCGAGTTCGAGCAGGAGCTCCAGAGTTTCTTCAGTCAGCTTGTTCTTGGAGAAATCGTAGAGCAGGTCGTCAGAAGAGCGGGAAAACTTATCAAAACGAGAAGGATCTGCAGCGAAGAGATCGGTAATCTTAGTGGAATGAATGGCCTGAGCGTGTTCATCAAGGCGTTTAAAGATATCTTTTGGATTAGCTGTCGGCATCGAGGCCTCCATTTATTCTTGTAATAGCTTCTGGCTGGCAGCGAGTGTCGCGCCTTGCCAATTTACCGTAAAGCAGCTTGCTCGTTTTTCGGGACGTGCAAACTGCTCTAAAGTTTTGTTTTTATGCGTCTTCTTACGCGGAAATATGTTCATGCTTTTTAGGAGCATGACAGGTCCTTGATGTAAGGCCCCGGGTAAGAAATTCAATGCAATCAATCGTGATGGTTTGCGATTAAACAGTCAATGCAGCTGCTTCGCGAGCCCGCTTTTCAATGCCTGCCCAGTCTTCGGATTCAATTGCTTTTGCGTCTGCGATCCAGGACCCACCAACGCAAAGGACGTTAGGCAGAGCAAGGAAATCACGTGCGTTGCCAAGGTTGATACCACCAGTTGGGCAGAATTTAGCCGCAGCCAGAGGGGAAGACAGACCTTTCAACATCGGAGTGCCGCCGGCTGGAACAGCCGGGAAGAACTTGAGACGCTCATAGCCTGCTTCCAGCATTTTCATCACTTCAGACGGAGTGCACGTGCCCGGAAGTAAAGGAGTTTGCTGGAAATCTTCAGCAGCTGCGATGAGGTTGTCTGTTGCGCCCGGAGAAACGACGAATGTTGACCCTGCTTTGACGGAGGCTTCGTACTGCTGATGGGTGAGAACGGTACCAGCACCAACCAGAGCGCCTTCCACGTTGTCAGCGACTGCTTTGATGCAGTCCAGAGCGTTTGGAGTGCGCAGTGTGATCTCGATGCCCGGGATGCCACCGTCCACGAGGGCCTGTGCCATTGGAACTGCTTTTTTGGGGTCATCGACAATGAGAACTGCGATCACCGGGGCGGCGGTCATGATTGCTTCTACGCGCTCGATATTTTGAGCCATTACACTGTCTCCATTGCGCTGATTGTGTCAGCATTCCGTTGGGTTTTGTTTGTCTGTTCCAGATTGAAGAGGCGAGCGCCGGTATCGGCTGAGCTCACGTTTGCTCTGAAACTTGCGAATAATTCTCTTCCGGTTCCACTCTGGTAAGCTTGTAGGTCTGCAGATGCGGCAGTTCTTTGCGCAAACTCATCTGCAGGAACAAGCAGTTCCAGCGTACCGCTTACTGCATCAAGGCGCAGCAAGTCACCGTCCCTTACCTTTGCAATTGGTCCACCATCCATCGCCTCGGGAGTAACATGAATTGCAGCTGGGATCTTGCCACTGGCGCCAGACATCCGGCCATCTGTTACAAGTGCGACTTTATACCCCCGGTTCTGCACAACGCTAAGAGGTGGCGTCAGTTTATGGGCTTCTGGCATGCCGCAGGCTTGCGGACCAACGTAACGGAGCACGACAATCACATCTTTGTTGAGTTCGCCAGCTTTGAAGGCTGCTTCAACATCTTCTTGCGTATGGAAAACCTGAGCTGGCGCTTCGATGATATGGCGATCAGGTGCGACAGCAGAGGTTTTGATGATGGCAGAGCCGATGTTGCCTGTGAGGACTTTGAGACCGCCGTCTTTGTTGAACGGAACGGACATTGGCGCAAGGATGGTTTCATCCAATGCCTTAGCCGGTGCTGGCTTGCGGAGGACGCCACCCTTGTCATCAAGGAAGACGTTGACGGTGTAACCGTCCAAGCCAGTACCGTTGACTGTTTTGACGTCTTTGTGCAGCATGCCTGCATCCAGCAGTTCGCGAATGAGGAACCCCATTCCGCCTGCTGCTTCAAAGTGGTTTACATCGCTTTTGCCGTTTGGATAAACGCGGGCGAGCAACGGGACGAGCTCGGACAGGTCTGAGATGTCCTGCCATGTGAGCTGAATGCCAGCGGCGGCGGCGATTGCGACGAGGTGCATGGTGTGGTTGGTGGAGCCGCCTGTTGCGTGCAGGCCAACGACACCGTTTACGATTGCGCGTTCGTCGATGATCTCAAAGAGCGGCGTAGGTGTGCTGCGCTGCGCGGTGAGTTCGACAACTTGTGTGACTGCTTCTTCAACCAATGCTTTGCGCAGTGGTGTGAGCGGGTTGATGAAGGAGCTGCCCGGCATGTGCAGGCCCATGATCTCCATCAGCATCTGATTGGAGTTTGCGGTGCCGTAGAAAGTACAGGTGCCAGGTGAGTGATAGGATGCGCTTTCAGAAGCAAGCAGTTCTTCGCGGGTTGCTTTGCCTTCTGCAAACAGCTGGCGAATGCGGGCTTTCTCGTCGTTGGCAATGCCGGAGGTCATTGGGCCAGCAGGTAGGAAAATTGCCGGTAGATGACCGAAGGACAAGGCACCGATGAGCAGGCCCGGGACAATCTTATCGCAAACACCGAGGAACACTGCCGCGTCAAACATGCCATGTGACAGACCAACGGCAACGGACATGGCGATCAGGTCACGGGAAAACAGTGACAGGTCCATCGCTGGCAGGCCCTGTGTCACGCCATCGCACATGGCTGGTACGCCGCCAGCAACCTGAGCTGTCGCCTGAATTTTGCGGACTGTTTCGCGGATGATTTCCGGGTAGCTCTCGTATGGCTGGTGTGCGGAAAGCATATCGTTGTAGGCGGTGACGATGCCGAGGTTTGGCTGCTTGTCTGTGGCGAGGTGCTGTTTATCAGCTGCCGGACAGGCTGCGAAGCCATGTGCCAGGTTAGTGCAGCCGAGGTTTGTGCGTTGTGGTGCGTTTGTGTGCTGCGCTTTCATGCGACGAAGATAGTCTTGTCTGCTCGTAGCGCTGCGCTCGATTATGCGATCTGTAATCTCTTTGAGGCGAGGGTGAACCATGTCTTGTGCTCTGCCTTTTGTTCTTTGACTTTTCATCAGTCAAACCGAATGACCAGATGCGGGACTGGGAGGAGGAAATCCCTGTTTTTGGTCGTTTTAATCGATTTAAATTCTGAGCCTAATTTTTATTCTGACAACTCTGCCCGTAGGCAATTTTGATTTTTTCGGGGATGGGCGCAAGTGGGAGAAATACTTGCAAGGGCGACCAGGTGCCAGCGGACCGGCACCTGGTGTTTAATCAATATGTTTCATCATGCCATGTACGGCCATCACGCTCGATAAGTGCGATGGAAGCAGATGGGCCCCACGTGCCTGAGGTATAAGGCTTTGGAGCTTCTTTAATTTGGGACCATTGTTCAAGGATCGGATCGATCCATGTCCATGCCGCTTCGACTTCGTCACGGCGCATGAACAGGGTCTGGTTGCCACGGATCATATCCATGATGAGGCGCTCATAAGCATCCGGATGACGGGAGCTGAAGGCTTCAGCAAAGGTCATGTCCAGCGGAACTTCACGCAGCCGCATGGAGCCTGGGCCCGGGTCCTTAATCATCACCTGCATTTTCACGCCTTCATCTGGCTGCAGGCGGATGACCAGCTTGTTTGCAGCAATCCGTCCAGCATCTGGCAGGAAGATGGAGTGAGGCAGGTCTTTGAATTGGATGGTGATTTCGGAAACACGAGCGGCAAGGCGTTTGCCGGTGCGCAGGTAGAACGGAACGTTGGCCCAACGCCAGTTTTCGATGTCTACCTTGGCAGCTACGAAGGTTTCAGTGTTGGAATCGTTGCGACCTAGCTCTTCCAGATAACCCTTCACAGCACCACCAGCAGATGCGCCGGCACGGTACTGACCGCGAACTGTGTTGCGCTCGACCATTTCGCTGCTCATTGGACGAAGGGCTTTGAGTACCTTCAGTTTCTCGTCGCGCACACTGTCTGGTGCCATGGACTCAGGTGGTTCCATAGCAACGAGGCAAAGCAGCTGAAGCAGGTGGTTCTGGACCATGTCGCGCAGAGCGCCTGCGGTGTCGTAGTAACCAGCGCGGCTTTCAACGCCGAGTGTTTCTGCCACGGTGATCTGTACGTGGTCGATGTGAGCCGCGTTCCAGAGTGGTTCAAACAGTACGTTGGCAAAGCGCAGAGCCATAAGGTTCTGAACGGTTTCTTTGCCGAGGTAGTGATCGATACGGAAGATCTGGTGTTCTTTGAAGACGGAACCGATGGTCTCGTTGACATCGTGAGCAGATCTGCCGTTCTTGCCGATCGGCTTTTCGATGGTCACGCGGGACGTTTCTGTCACGAGGTTATGTTCGCCGAGCGCGGAGCAGATTGGGCCGAAGAAATCTGGAGAAACAGAGAGATAGAAAGCGCGGACAACGTCTTCGCGGCCTGCCAGTTTTTGCTCCAGAGCTTCCCAACCGGTGTTCTGAGCAACGTCAACGGACACATATTGGATACGAGCGAGGAAGCGTTCGAGAGCTTCCTGATTGACTTCAGCGACGTGCTCACAAATGGCAGTGCGGGCCCAGTCGCGGTACTCTGTATCGCTGAGCTCGCGGCGGGAAACTGCGATGATGCGCGCGTCTTCGCCCAGATGACCGACTGGTTCGCGATGATAGAGAGCTGGGAGCAGCTTGCGGTGTGCAAGATCGCCGGTGCCTCCAAATACAACGAGATCAAATGGGTCAGATTGAGCTGGACGGTTCGCCATGGAGTTCCCTTAGTCGTGAGCCGGTATCGGATATCCGGCTTCAATTGCTTGGCATGCGGTATCAGTTGGAGAATTTGCAGGAGCAAGCCAGCAGGCCAACTGAATTAAATTTGATTGTAGAGTTGTGAGAGGCGCGGACGTGAGCCGCAAGCTTGGCAGTTAGACTGCTCTTATCTGCATCAAAACTCATACAAAGGTTGCATTTATGAAATTGCACCTCTGTTTGATGCGGGTTTCATCAAAATGCAAGCAAAAATACGAATGTGCCTAGAAACTAGGCAGTTCGGTGTGCTGAAAGGGGAAGTCGCCATTCAAAAAATACAGTTTCTGTGGGTTTTGTTTTCTGACTGTCATGATTTGTACAATTCCAACAAGCATTTGTAATGGCGGCATTGGGGAGCTTGCGATCTTTTGCTAGGCTTGCCCCAAGGGAAATATAAATGAGGAAGCATGCCCTATGCTTCCTCTGGGAGGAAATGGCATGGGATCTCGTCAGCAAAAGGTTGCCGGTTTAAAAACACTCATCGATCAGGGGCAGGGCAATGTACCTGCTGATCTGGTGTTGAAGAATGTTGAGCTGTTCAATGTGATCGACGGCAGTCTGACGAAGACCGACATTGCGATCTCCGGCGAGAAGATTGTTGGAATTTATGATGACTATAGCGGTGTGAACGAGATCGACTGCAGCGGCAAGATTGCCGTGCCGGGTTTTATCGATACACATCTTCATGTGGAATCATCGTTGGTGACACCGTTTGAGTTCGATCGTTGTGTGTTGCCTCATGGTGTGACGACTGCGATTTGTGATCCGCATGAGATTGCCAATGTGACCGGTGCTGCTGGCATTAAGTACTTCCTCGACAGCTCTGTTGAGACCATTCTGGATTTACGGGTGAACCTGTCTTCCTGTGTGCCTGCCACTAAATTTGAGACAGCTGGTGCTCAGTTGGAGATTGATGACCTTTTGCCATTCAAGGATCATCCAAGCGTTATTGGTTTGGCGGAGTTTATGAACTTCCCCGGTGTGTTGGCCGGTGATCCGGATGCTTTGGCTAAGATTGCTGAGTTTGAAGGGGAGCATATTGATGGTCATGCGCCTTTGGTACGTGGCAAAGCCTTGAATGGCTACCTTGCTGCGGGCATTCGGACTGATCATGAAGCGACCACCGCAGAAGAAGCATTGGAGAAGATCTCTAAGGGCATGACGATCCTGATCCGAGAAGGATCTGTCTCCAAAGATCTGGATGCTTTAGCGCCTGTCCTGACGCCTGAACGGGCCAGTTTTGTTGCGCTTTGTACGGATGACAGGAATCCACTTGATATTGCGGAGGAGGGACATCTTGATTGTCTCATCAAGCGCCTGATTGCTCATGGATGTGCACCTCGTGATGTCTACCGTGCGGCAAGCTGGTCAGCAGCCACTGCGTTTGGTCTGCGAGATCGCGGATTGATTGCGCCGGGTTGGCGTGCAGATATTGTGCTGCTCAATGACTTAGAAAGCTGTGATGTGGATCAGGTGATCAGTGCTGGGCGTGTGGTTTCGGATGAGTTGTTTGCCAGCCGCAAGTTGATTGAGCCGGAAGGATTGCTGGACAGTTGCCATGCCGAACCAGTGCATGCAGAGAGCTTCCGTGTGCCTGCGCAGCGCGAAACATCAGTGATTGGTGTGAAACCGGGGCTGATTATCACCGAGCATCTGAAGCGGGATTTGCCCGTTGATCATAATTATTCCCAGATCGATTTGGGGCAGGATGCTATCAAGGTGGCTGTTGTGGAGCGTCATGGAAAGACAGGGAATATTGCGACAGGGTTCGTAAACGGGTTTGGAATGACATCGGGTGCGATTGCCTCCTCTGTTGGACATGACAGTCACAACATCTGTGTGGTTGGCGCTGATGAAGAGGCCATGGCAATTGCTGTGAACCGATGCATTGCGTTGCGCGGTGGATTTGTGGTTGCTGAAGGTGAAGAAGTGCTGGCTGAGATGGAACTGCCACTTGCCGGATTGATGAGTTTGGAGCGATTTGAGGTGGTCAAAGAGCGTTTGGAAGTGCTGCGCAAAGCTGCAAAATCTCTCAATTGTGTTTTACCAGAGCCGTTTTTGCAGGTCGCATTCTTGCCTCTTCCGGTTATTCCCCACCTTAAAATTACTGATTTTGGGCTTTTTGACGTGTCGAGTTTTCAGCTCATTCAATAGAGCAGAGCTTTGATATCTCTTGGGTTCTCGAGAAAAAATCAGTGGAATTGAGTAATGTGTCGCATTGAAGGTCAACCGTATGTCTGGGTTGACGCAATGGTAAACCTGCCGCAAATTCCACGCAAAGCATGATGATATAAGGTTTTTCTGATATGTTGCGCACATGAACCTTGGCGCTCAGCTTCGGTTTCCTGTCAACTTCGTCTGAAGAACTATAATAATTCGGGGAGGAGATCTGCGCATGGCGACAGGTCGTGAGGGACAAGTGGAATTTCCAATTCGTACTATCGATAGCTATCTGGATGATACGGTCAAAAATTATGCGCACCGTCCGGCTATCTACTTCATGGGCAAATCAACAAGCTACGGCGAATTGGGAGATTTCGTTGAGCGTGCTGCAGGTGCCCTGCAGGCGATGGGTGTGAAGAAGGGCGACAAGATCGGCCTTTGTCTGCCTAATACGCCGTACTACACCATTTTCTATTTTGCGATCATGAAAATTGGCGGTGTCGTCGTCAACTTCAACCCGCTTTATGTTGAGCGCGAAATCGCGTTTCAGGCGCGGGATTCTGGCGCACGCATCATGGTGACCATGGATCTTTCTGTGATCTATGATCGTGTGGAAGCTGTTCGTCAAGAAGGTGCTCTGGACAACATCATTGTATGTCCGATGGCTGACATTCTGCCTCAGCCTAAGAAGCTGTTGTTCCAGCTGTTCAAGCGGAAGGATGTTTCCAACATTCCAGCTGATAAAGCTCACATCCGCTTCAAAGATTTTCTTGCAAAGTCCAAAGGCATTACTCCGGTTGAGATTGAGCCGAAGGAAGATGTGGCGATCCTGCAGTATACCGGTGGTACTACTGGTGTGCCTAAGGGTGCGATGCTGACGCATTACAACATCACGTCAAACATGGAGATGCTGGAAAGCCATTACGGTGGCTTGAAGCGCGGCTACGAGAAGACACTTTGTGTGCTGCCATTCTTCCATGTGTTTGCGATGACTGTTCTGCAGAACCTTTCCATTCTGGGCGCTGCTGAGATGCTGCTTATGCCGCGGTTTGATCTGAAAGAACTGCTTGATCTGGCTGCGAAGAAGAAGCCAACTTTGTTTGCGGCTGTACCAACGCTTTACACCGCGATCAACAACAGTGAGCTGACGAAGAACTACGATCTGACATCAATCCGCTATTGTATGTCTGGTGGAGCGCCGCTGCCTGTTGAAGTGAAGCAAAAGTTTGAAGCCCTGACAGGCTGCGTTCTGGTGGAAGGCTACGGTCTGACAGAGAGCTCTCCGGTTGCTTCAGCTAACCCTATGGACGGAACTGGCAAAGACGGTTCTATCGGTGTTGTAATGCCGGGGACGACTGTTGAGTTTCGTGATCTGGATGAGCCTGAGAAGATCGTTGCACAAGGCGAAAAAGGTGAGCTTTGCATCATCGGCCCGCAGGTCATGAAGGGCTACTGGAACCGTCCTGATGAGACCGCCAAGACTTTGGAAGGTGGCCGTGTCTTGCATACTGGTGATGTGGGCTACATGGACGATGAGGGGTTCATCTTCCTCGTTGATCGCATCAAGGACCTCATCATCTGTTCTGGCTACAACGTGTATCCGCGTGTGATCGAGGAGGCGCTTTATCAGCATCCGTCCGTTGCTGAGGTTATCGTGATTGCTATTCCAGACGGGTATCGCGGTCAGGCACCGAAGGCCTTTGTGAAGCTGAAAGATGGTCAGAGCGCGACTGCAGAAGAGTTGAAAGACTTCCTGAAGGGGCACATCTCCAAGATTGAGATGCCGAAGGCGATTGAATTCCGTGAGGAGCTGCCAAAGACCATGGTTGGTAAACTCTCCAAGAAAGAGCTGGTTGAGGAAGAGGCTGCCAAGACACGCAGCACTGAAAACGCCAGCTGATAGCTACTTCGTGAAAAAAGAAAAGCCCTCGCATTTGCGAGGGCTTTTTGCTTGAGCTTAGCGTTTGCTCTAGTGCGTTTTCGTGGGCGCTGTTCCAGTTGCCACCTTCTTGCCCAGCACAGTCTCGCGGTGCAGGGTGTAAAGGGAAGCTGCGACAATAATTGCGCCACCAAGGTATGTGGTCCAGAGCGGCCAGATGCCGAAGATTACGACAGAAATGATTGCCGCGTAGACAAGGCGGATATAATCAAACGGTGCAATCACAGAGGCCTCACCAAACTTGAGGGCCTGAATGTTGCTCATCTGAGCGCTCCAGCTGACACCTGCCAGCAAGAGCAGGAGGATCGCATCATTTAGGTTGATTGATACCCAATAATAGATGCCGAAGGGGGCCATGATCAGACCCACAAATGTTGCTTGAAAGGTCAAGATCGTGATGGGCTGATCAACCTGAGTGACCTTGCGCAGGATGATGCCTACGAGTGCGGCACAGGCTGAGGCCAAGATCGCCATGAAGCTGTAGATGCTCATTTCCGCGCCGGTGCCGGGCTGGACGATGACCATCACACCGATGAAGCCAAGGATAGTTGCCGAAATTCTGTGAATGCCGATAACTTCTTTCAGAAAGAAAACTGCAAAGATCGTGATGAAAAACGTGCGTGCAAAACCAATCACTGTGCTTTCAGCAAGCGGCAGGTGAATGACTGCGGTGAAGCCGAAATACATTGCAGAGGACGCAAGCAGGATGCGGCCCAGGTGAAGCAGTGGAGCCTGTGTTTTGAGCGAACCCGGAAATCCTTTGATAATGATCGGTGCTGAGATCACCAGCATGAAAAACTGGCGTAGCATAAGGATTTGAGTAACGTGTAAGCGATCGCCGAGCAGCTTGATGATGGTGCTCATGACGGCCATAAGGAATGTTGCCAGAAGGGCCCAGCAGATGCCGCGTGTGTTATTAGACAGGCTTTGCCATTTTGCGGAAAACCTTGTTTTTAACGCAGCAGATGATGAGCTGCCTTCAGGCTCTGCTGAAGGAACAGGCATGTAACTGCTTTCGAAGCTGCCTTGATACGATCAAAACGACCAGACCCGATGTCTGGTGCAAAATGGTGTGCGCCAGGGGGCGGACAACGTAACAAAGATCAGATGGGTGTATGGCTTAAATAACCTAATGTTTGCGGTTTGGTCAAATTCTAAAACAAATTTTAGCTTGAGAGTTTCGACAGTAAGCACGAAGCTGCCGACAACTTAGAGCTCTAAGTACCCTTCCGTAATTTGCTCTAAATAATGCGATAATGACCTTAAGTTACTCTGGAAAGTACACCTCTGCGGTGAACCAGAAAACACTTGCAGCCTGAGAAAAGCACTGTACGTTCTCTGCTGATACGTAAAAAGCTGTATTGGGAGGTGCGGTGTTGGGTCGCTCTCCAGATTTTTGAGGTTTTCATGAATCAGGTTGCTACACCGAAGTTTGGAATTGGTGCTCCCGTTCGCCGAAAAGAAGATGCTGCCTTTATTTCTGGCAAGGGCCATTACACGGATGACCTGAAGGTGGCTGGTGCAGCACATGCCGTTGTTTTGCGGTCTCCTCTCGCGTTTGCCAAGTTCACCTTAGAGGGAGTGGATGAAGCACGGGCTATGGATGGTGTGCAGCTTATTCTGACTGCTGCGGATATTGAAGGGACGAACTCTATCCCGTGTAAAGCCGTGCTTCGGCAGCTGGATGGGACGAAGCACTGGGTGCCTCATCGTGAAGTTCTTTGCTCTGATACAGCCCGGTTTGTTGGTGATGCTCTTGCGTTTGTTGTTGCCGATACGGTGGAGCAAGCGCGGGCTGCGATGGAGGCGATTGAGGTTGACTACGAGGATGTTGATCCGGCAATCGGAACTGAAGCAGCTTTAGAAGACGGCGCTCCGCTTGTGTGGCCTGAGCATGGGTCTAATGAGGCCTTTCACATTGGCATGGGTAACAAGGAGGCGATGGAAGAGGCCTTCCAGAATGCGCATCATGTTACCAAGATCAAGGTGATCAACAACCGTCTGGTGTCCAATGCGATTGAGCCGCGAGCTTGTATTGGCGAGTTTGATGGTGAGAGCGGCAGGTATACGCTGACCACTGGAACGCAGGGCGGTCATGGGATGCGTGATCTGATTGCCAAGAACATACTCAACGTCGACCCTAAAGATATCCGCGTTGTGACACCTGATGTGGGTGGTGGTTTTGGAACCAAGATGTTCACCTATCTTGAATATCCGCTTTGCCTGATTGCCGCAAAACGTCTTGGTCATCCCGTGAAATGGCTTCAAGAGCGTACTGAGCACTTCATGTCTGATGCGCATGGCCGGGATAATGTATCCACGGCTGAGCTAGCGCTTGATGAAAACGGCAAGATGATCGGCCTCAAGGTGCATGTGCTTGCAAATATGGGGGCTTACCTGCACGAATTTGGCCCAGGTATTCCGCAGATCGGCATCACCATGACCCCCGGTCTTTACGATATCCCCGCAACATGGGTGGAAGCGACAGGCGTTTATACCAATACAGTGCCGGTGGATGCGTTCCGAGGGGCAGGGCGTCCGGAAGCGCTTTATCTGATGGAACGTCTGGCAGACAAAGCTGCGCATGAGATGGGTATGGATCCGGCGGAGTTCCGCCGTCAGAGCTTTATCCCCGACGCTGCTCTGCCTTATACGACAGCGCTTGGCCGCATGTATGATACGGGTTCCTTTGGAACTCACCTGACCAAGGCGCTGGACGAGATTCATTATTCGACGTTTGCGGAGCGTGAAGCGGAGAGCAAGGCAAAAGGTTTGTATCGCGGTGTTGGGCTATCGACCTATGTGGAGGCCTGTGCCTTTGCCGGTGGTGAGGAAGCTAAGCTTGAGCTGAACACGAACGGCAGCGTTACTTTGCTGATTGGAACGCAGAGCAACGGTCAGGGGCACGCCACCGCTTATGGCCAAGTCATTGCAGAACATCTTGGTTTGCAGCTTGACCAGGTTGAGATGGTTCAGGGAGATACGGACCGTGTTGCGACTGGCGGTGGTACCGGTGGATCGCGGTCCATTCCGATTGGAATGCCATCTGTGAAAGCGGCTTCTGAAACGCTGGTTAAGAAGATCAAAGAGATCGCCAGTGAAAAGCTTGAGGTTGGTGTTGGGGATCTGACGTTGGAAGACGGGCAGGTGCGCGTGGTTGGTACCGACCAGCAAGTCAGCCTTGTTGATGTGGCTGGTTCGCAACCGGAGACCTTGAATGCAGCGGAAAAAGTCATGCAGGATGAATGTACTTATCCCAATGGCACGCATGTGTGTGAGGTGGAGATTGATCCGGAAACGGGCAAGACGGACGTGGTCAGTTATGTGATCGTGGATGATTTTGGCGTGACGGTGAATCCGATGCTTTTGGCTGGTCAGGTGCATGGTGGTGCGGGGCAGGCGATCTCGCAGGCGCTTTGTGAGAACACGGTTTATGATGAAACCGGGCAGCTGCTGTCAGCGTCCTTCATGGACTATCATGTTGCACGTGCTGATGATTTGCCGAATTTCGACTTCTCGACGAGCAATGTTCCTTCCACGACAAATGCGATGGGCATCAAAGGGGCTGGTGAGGCTGGTTCTATTGGAGCGGCGCCGGCGGTGATGAATGCTGTGCAGTATGCACTGCGCAAGAATGCAGGTGTTGAGCATATAGATATGCCCGCGACGCCGGTTGCTGTCTGGAGCGCTATTCAGGACGCTCAGAGTTAAGCTATCAAGATCGTAAAGCTTGAAATAAGATTGTGCAGGCGGGCTGGTGTCCCGCCTGTTTTCGTAGGTATCAGAACGCTTTGAAAGTGATGATGGTTCTGGTGTCCTGGATGCCTTCGAAGACCTGAACTTTGTTTGCAACGAAGTGTCCGATGTCTTCGTTATCATCGATGTAGAACTTGGCCAGCAGGTCGAAATCCCCGGAGGTGGAGTAGATCTCGGAGGCGACTTCCGCGTCTGCGATGGCGTTGGCAACCTGATAGGTTTTTCCGAGCTGGCATTTGATCTGTACAAAGAACGGAATCATAAATCTGCTATCCTTCTGTCCCGAAAGGCTGATTTGTCTTTCAGGGATGCGCTCAAATTTGAGTTTGCGTTGTTTTGTGAGCATTTTGCGTTGAAGCTGCGTTTTTTTGCAAGCTTTTGCGTTTTTTATGCGAAATCTACCCCCAGTTGCCTTTTGTCGCTGCCTCTCGTTTCCGCTTGCAGTTCGCTCTCTTGTTTGCTAGCAAAAAATTCTAACCAATGGGGGTGCTCGGAAGTGACTGACGGGCTGAGAGGCGCAAAGCCAACTCCTAGAACCTGATCCGGATTGTGCCGGCGGAGGGAATTGGGATGAGTACCAAGGTAATCGTTCCCGCCGTAATCTATAGGGGAGCGAAAACAAATGTCCTACACAAGTGAAAATCTCTGGGAAGTCTTTGAGAGCGTGCGTGAGCGTGGTGTTCGGGTTCATTGCCTGACGAACTCTGTTGCGCAGAGCCTTACCGCGAACATCATGTTGGCTTGTAACATTGTGCCTTCCATGACAGCGGCCCATGATGAAATTCCTGCATTTGTCGAGAGTGTTGACGGGTTGCTCCTCAATCTTGGTACGCTGGATGGAAAGAGGCGACATGGTATTCGGCTTGGGCTTGAAGGGGCTGCCAAAAAATCTATGCCCGTGGTTCTGGACCCGGTTAAAGTAGATCGGTCAGACATTCGCATGGAGTTTGCGAAAGATATTCTGAAAGAGAATGTTTCGATCCTTAAAGCAAACATGACTGAGAGCGCTGGGCTGAGTGGAGCTGTCACCGAGAACGCACTGATTGTGCGCACCGGTATTGAAGACGCTGTGTTTGGCCGGGAGACGACCTATACCGTGGGCAATGGGCATGCTTATATGGACAAGGTGACTGGCATTGGCTGTGCGCTGGGCGGTGTGCTGGCTGGTTTTGCCGCTACCGAGCCAGATAAGGAACTTGCCGTGCTTGCTGCGCTTGCTGTCTATGGTGTATGCGGCGAGATTGCCGCAGAGCAGGCGAACGGACCGGGAAGCTTCACTCCAGCTTTCATCGATACCCTTTATGGCTTGAAGGCTGACCAGTTCAACGAGCGTCTCAAGCTCGAAACAATGAATAATAAAGGTGGGGTATTGGCCTAATGAGTGCGATTGCAGTCACAATTGCAGGGTCGGATTCCGGTGGTGGTGCCGGAATTCAAGCAGACCTGAAGGCCTTTTCGGCTCGTGGGGTCTATGGGGCTAGTGTCATCACTGCACTGACGGCCCAAAATACCAAAGGTGTGACAGGTATTCATGATGTGCCGCCAGCATTTGTGGCAGAGCAGATGGATGCTGTTTTTTCTGACCTGAAGGTGGATGCCGTGAAAATCGGCATGCTTTCACAGCCAGAGATTATCGCTGTTATTGCCACAAAGCTGGCGGAATATAATGTTAAGCGCGTCATCCTTGATCCGGTGATGGTTGCAACTTCTGGTGATGTTTTGTTGCAAAACTCCGCCGTTTCGGTCCTGAAGCAGAAGCTGTTTCCCATGGCGGCGTTGATTACGCCGAACATGCAGGAAGCGGCCTTTTTGCTGGACCAGCCGGTAGCTGAATCCCGTGAAGACATGCACAGACAAGCGTTACTGCTGCTGGACATGGGTGCTAACGGGGTTCTGCTGAAAGGCGGACACGGATCTGATGATACCTGTGATGATCTCTTCCTCTCCCGTGATGTGGAGAGGTGGTATACGGCGCCAAGACATAAAACGCAGAATACACATGGGACTGGCTGTACCCTGTCTTCTGCGATTGCGGCGGAACTGGCCAAGGGGTTGGCGCTGCAAGATGCCATTGGCGAAGCGAAAGAATATATTAGTCAGGCGATTAAAGCTGCGGATACGCTTGACGTAGGCGAGGGACATGGGCCTGTGCACCATTTCCATGAATTCTGGTCTGAATAAAAGGCGGAGATAATGACCAAGAACAAAGAAAACAATCTGACCCGCCGTCAGGCGCTGGGGCTAACTGCTGGGGCGGTTGCCGGTAGCGCTGCACTTGCTGCACCTGCACTGGCTCAGGATGCTGATCCGGTGATCGAATGGCGCATGGTGACCAGCTGGCCCAAGAACCTGCCGGGCCCAGGCATGTCTGCGCAACGCATTTGTGATCGCATCAACATTATGAGTAATGGTCGGATGCGTGTGCGCCTGTTTGCTGCAGGTGAGCTGGTTCCGGCTTTTGAGGTGTTTGACGCTGTTTCAAGCGGCACTGCACAGATGGGCCATTCAGTTGCTTTGTACTGGGCTGGCAAGATGCCGGGTTCGGTGTTTTTTACGACTGTTCCTTTCGGTCTGCTGCCTCAGGAGCACACTGCCTGGGTGGACCAGATGGGTGGACAGGAACTTTGGGATGAGCTTTATGCGCCGTTTGGTGTGAAGCCGTTTATGGCTGGTAATGCTGGCCCTACCATGGCGGGCTGGTATCGTGAGCCTGTTGAGACGCTGGATGACCTGAAAGGGCGCAAACTGCGCATGGTAGGTCTTGGTGGTGAAATCATGCGCAAGCTTGGTGTTACTCCGGTCAACATTCCAGCTTCCGAGATTTTCACCAGTCTGCAAACGCGTGTGGTGGATGGTGTAGAGTTTCTCGGTCCATGGACAGACAGTGCGCTGGGCTTCCATAAACTGGTCAAATACTACTACGGTCCGGGCTTTAATAAGCCAAACGGCACCGGTGAGGCAATTGTGAATGCGGTTGCTTTGGAAGGTTTGCCAGCTGAGCTTCAGGCGGTGGTTGAAGAGGCTTGCCGTGTGGAAGCTGACTTGGCGCTTTCTGAGGCCAATGCGCAGAATGCAGCGAGCCTTAAGGTGCTGCAGGAAGAGCATGGGGTAGAGATTCGCGAATTCCCGGAAGAGGTTCTTGCAGCATTGAAGGAAACCAGTGTTGAGGTGCTGGATATCTATACCCAGAAAGACAAAACAGCTCGTAAGATTTATGAGAGTTACATAGAAGCGCAGGAGCTTCTGGCGGGGTGGAGCGCTCTTTCACTGGGCAAAAACATCTCTGCAAGAAGTTAACTGGCAGATCAAATCGCGTTTGAAGGGCCCTCCATTTGGAGGGCCTTTTGTTATGCGGAAGTTTTGTCACAGAAAATGTTTCAGTGTACCTGCCTGAAATGCGAATAACCAAGTGATTGTAAGTGAGCTGGGCATTGTTGTTTTATGAAGTCGACGTCTCATACCTTTAAATATGCCAGTGCAATTACTCTTTAATATTTTCAATCATGAGGAAGAGAGCCGAATCAATAAGTAACTCGTAGGTTGATCATGGCACTACTTGAATGTTTTCTTGAGAACAGAAAGTACCGTGCATGTCCAGATATTTACCCATTACGATCGCTAGCCTTTCTTCCTTGCTGATTGCGTCTGATGCATTTGCCGGTGCTTTTGCTGTTCGTGAGCAATCTGCGTGGTATCAGGGGCTCTCCTTTGCGGGAAATGCAACTGTCTCCAAAAGCCTCTCCAGTATGTACTGGAACCCGGCGACCATGACTGGTCATGACGGTGTCCAGGTGGAAACTTCGCAGACATTTGTGTTTCCACGCGCAACGATTGATCTGGATACGGCGACAATTGATGGATTTGGTCCAATTACTGGAGTTCCTTACTCCTCAGGTGATATTGGGGTGGATGCCTGGGTGCCAGCAGGATATGGCACTTGGAAGATTAATGACCGCCTTACTCTTGGCGTCAGTTCCAATGCACCTTATGGCTTTGAAACCAAACCTCAAATTGAATGGGCGGGGCAGGTCTATGCGCGGTCTTCCCGTGTGCTTTCTGTCAATGTTACGCCGATGGCGGCTTATGAAGTCACCGAAAAATTCTCTGTTGGGGTTGGGTGGCAGCTTCAATATTTGCAAGTGAGGCTGAAGTCTGCGACGGGTGTTCCGCCAATTGCTGCGAATTCACCAACTGCGGAACTGCGCGGCGAAGACTACAATCTCGGATTTGGGGCAACCCTTGGAGCTCTTTTTAAGCCGTGGGAAGGCACTCAGCTTGGTATTGGGTATCGCTCGCCCATTGAGCACAACCTTAAGGGGCGGCTTGTGGTCGGTGGTGGCACGCCAACTCCAATTCGTTCCAACATCATTATGCCAGAGACTGTGACAGTTTCCTTCCAGCAGGTATTGAATGAGCGCTGGCGCGGGATGGGTACGTTTGAATGGACGCATTGGTCACGGTTTAGCACCTTCCCGGTGTTCAATCTGCAGGATCAGGTGGTTTCCGAGTTACCATTCCAATACAACGACGGCTACTTCATCTCGCTTGGTACGGAGTATGATTTCACTCAGAACATCACTGGTCGGTTTGGGCTGGCTTATGAGTGGTCTCCAATTGACGAAGCGAACCGGACACCGCGACTGCCTGATTCAAACCGGTTCTGGCTGAGTGCTGGGGTGAGTTACTTCTACGAGGATTGGCTGGAAGTTGATTTTGGCTACTCGCATATCTTTCCAGAAAGCTCAAACATCAACATCAATCCGGACCACCCGTTCTATGAGGGCATTACCATTCAAGGGCCGGTCAATGACACCAATGTTGACATCATCAGCTTTGGTGCACGTTTGAAGTTCTAAAGCAGTTCGCATTTAAGCTGAATCACCTGAACTGCTTTAGTCTTTGTTTTTGCGTATCTTTATCCGAAAACCG
>NZ_LMCI01000018.1:142427-415005 GCF_001623145.1 Pseudovibrio sp. W64
ACACTGCAAAAGCTAAATTGATTTGCCTCCCTGCAGAGCGACTGCGGGGAGGCTTTTTGTTTTTAAAAAGCGCTTGGGTACAGGCCGCCGTCGAGCAGAAGGTTCTGGCCTGTGATGTATCCAGCATGGGCTGAGCACATGAAGGCGCAGGCTTTGCCGAATTCTTCCGGATTGCCGAGACGTCTTGCTGGGATCTCTTCTGAAGATAGCCGTTTGGCTTCTTCAATGGAGATGCCTGTTTGCTCTGCCTGACGCTCGAAGCCACCTTTCAAGCGGTCGGTGTCGAACTTGCCGGGCAGCACATTGTTGATGGTGACATTGTGCTGGGCGTATTGGCGGCAGACGCCTGCCAGGAATGCGGTAAGACCTGCACGGGCACCGCTGGACAGGTCCAGCCCTTCAATTGGCATCTTAACGGACATGGAGGTGATGTTGACGATGCGGCCAAAGCGGCGCTCTGCCATGCCATCAATGACTGCTTTGATCAGTTCGATCGGGGTGATCATGTTCTGGATGACACCATCCTGAATCGCCTGACGGTCCAGCTCTTTGAAGTCTTTGCGTGGCGGGCCGCCGTTGTTGTTGACGAGGATGTCCGGGTTTGGGCACGCTTTGAGAACGGCTTGCTGGCCTTCTGGTGAGGAGATATCTGCTGCCACGGGAATGACTGAGATGTTGTGTTGTGCTGCCAGTTCGCTTGCGATTTGGTCTAGTCGTTGCTCGTTGCGTCCGTTGATTACGAGATCACACCCAGCCTCTGCCAGTGCTTTTGCCGTTCCCAACCCCAGCCCGCGGCTGGATGCGCAGACAATGGCTTTGCGCCCCTCAATACCCAAGTGCATTTCAACATCCTAATGAATCGGTGAATTGTGAAGGGCAGCCTACATTCTCAGAAAGGTTTGAGCCAGTCAGGATCAAGCTTAGCAAGCAAATAGAATATTCACTTGAATTGCAGACACTTGATTTTCTCTCCCATAATAAACGGGGAGTAATGTTACTTGAGGTTTAAGCAAGAAGCTGACAGGTTTGAGTATATGCATCCTGTCATATTTGTTTCTTGTGAATCAATTTAAAGGAAAGAAGGTTTTCTTATTCCGGAGGCTTTGTGGTGACCGGGGATTCTACTAGTAAAAAATACAGAAGCTTGTTTTTGTCTGATGTGCATCTGGGCACACGCGGATGTCAGGCTGATCTCTTACTGGACTTTTTGAAGCAAAACGACGCTGACACGGTTTATCTTGTCGGCGACATTATTGATGGCTGGCGGCTGAAACGGTCCTGGTATTGGCCTCAACTGCATAATGATGTGGTGCAGAAGCTTTTGCGCAAAGGTCGCAAAGGGGCACGGATCGTTTACATTCCCGGCAATCATGATGAGTTCCTGCGGGACTTCTTCGGCATTCACTTTGGGGGTGTCGAGGTTGTTGATCAGGTTATTCATGAGGGCGCCAATGGCAAGAGGTATCTTGTCATTCACGGTGATCAGTTTGATGTGGTGGTGCGCCATGCAAAGTGGTTGGCCTTCTTTGGCGACTGGGCTTATGTGAGTGCGCTCAATCTCAATACAGTGTTGAATTATTGCCGTCGTAAGCTGGGGCTGACCTACTGGAGCCTTTCTGCGTGGGCGAAGCTGAAGGTCAAGAACGCCGTCAACTTCATTGGCAAGTTTGAGGAAACACTGGTCTCAGAAGCGCAGCGTCAGAAGGTGGATGGGGTGATCTGCGGACATATCCATCATGCGGCTGATCATGAGACCAACGGCATCCATTACATCAATACTGGTGATTGGGTGGAGAGTTGCACTGCTGTAGCCGAGAACTTTGATGGAACCTTTGAGGTTATTCATTGGGGCGATGGCAAACAGGGCGAGAGTGAGCCTACCAGCGAGAGTTCTGACGGACGGGTGGCGGCATGAGCTCGATCCTGATTGTTACCGATGCGTGGAAGCCTCAGATCAACGGCGTTGTGCGGACGCTGGAGCGACTTTCAGTTGAACTGCGCTCTATGGGTATTCGGGTTGAGTTTCTGACACCGCAATCGTTCCATAGCATTCCGATGCCGTCTTATGGCGAGATCCGGCTGAGCCTGACGCTGCCGCATATCGTGCGTGGGTTTATTGAGAAGTACGACTGCGATCATCTGCATATTGCGACCGAAGGACCGTTGGGCCTTATGGCAAGGCAGGTGGCAAAGCGAGATGGGCGGATTTTCACTACCAGTTATCACACGCGTTTTCCTGAGTATTTGCAGGCACGTTATCCGGTGCCGTTGTCCTTTAGCTATTCTTGGCTGCGCCGTTTTCATAACAGCGGGCAGGGGTGCATGGTTGCGACGAGCACTTTGGAAGCTGACTTGCGCATGCGTGGGTTTGACAATCTGCTGCGTTGGTCTCGCGGGGTGGATCACCAACGGTTCCGGCCAATGCGGACCAGTCTGTTGGATCACTTGTCAGGGCCGCGATTTTTATATGTGGGACGCGTGGCGGTTGAGAAGAATATCGAGGCGTTTTTGCAGCTTGATTTGCCGGGAACCAAAGTGGTTGTTGGTGGAGGCCCGCAGCTGGAGGAGCTCAAGGTTGCTTATCCGGAGGTGTTGTTTACCGGGCCTGTCGTCGGTGATGAGCTGATTGAGTATTATGCAAACTCGGATGTATTTGTGTTTCCGAGCCAGACTGACACGTTTGGCAATGTGCTGCTGGAAGCGCTTGCTTGCGGGACGCCGGTGGCGGCCTTTCCTGTGATGGGGCCGATTGATGTGATTGGCAACAGTGGGGCAGGTGTATTGAAGAATGATCTTCAGGCGGCGGCACTAGAAGCACTGGAGGTTTCGCGGGATCATTGCCGGGATGTTGCCCTGCGTTTTACGTGGCGGGCAAGTGCCGAGCAGTTTCTGGCCAATGCTGAACATGCCTATGACCCTGCATTCACTGCAGGATTTCGGCAGGACCTGTATGCGGGCAAAGGCTCTGTTGGAAATCACCTGAATGGTTGAGTGGATCTCCTTGAGCTGTGATCAGAATATCTGAAACCCTCGTAGATTTGCGTGCTATACAGGGCGGCATATTGCTGTTGCCGAGGTTCTTATGGTTTTAGATGTTTCCAGTCCAGTCGAACTCACTTTTTCCGAAATTGAAAAAGCAAGAACAAGGCTGCAAGGCTATGTCAGCCTGACACCGCTTTTGAACTATCCGGTGTTGGATGAGCAGGTGAATGGCCGTGTCTTTATTAAAGCCGAAAATCTGCAGCGCACCGGGTCTTTCAAGTTTCGAGGCGCGTTCAATCGCCTTTCCCTGATCCCGCAGGAACAGCGGCCCGCTGGTGTAGTTGCGTGTTCTTCCGGAAACCATGCGCAGGGCGTTGCAGCTGCTGCGAAGATCCTTGGTTTTCCGGCGGTGATTGTGATGCCTGAGGATGCGCCTCAGTTGAAGATCCAGCGGACGAAAGCGCTGGGGGCGGAAGTTGTGCTTTACGATCGTGAGAGCGAGGACCGTGAGGCGATTGCCCGTGGTCTTTGTGAGGAGCGCGGTGCGACGTTCATTCACCCTTACAATGACAGTGGTGTGATTGTGGGACAGGGCACGACCGGGCTTGAAATTGCAGAGCAATGTGAGATTCTGGGTGTCACGCCTGATGTGTTGATCAGCTGTACTGGCGGCGGTGGTCTGACCAGCGGTATTGCGCTGGCGCTGGAAACGAGCCTGCCTGAGTGTCAGATTTACACGGCAGAGCCTGCTGGTTTTGATGATTATGCGCGCTCACTGGAAGCTGGGACACGTGTTCGCAATGCTGTTCTGGGCGGTTCTGTTTGTGATGCAGTGCTGACTGAAATGCCGGGGGACAAAAGCTTTTCAGTATTGAGCAGGCGTCAGGCAAAAGGTCTGCGTGTCACAGATGACGAGGCGATGAAAGCGATTGCCTTTGCTTATTTTGAGCTGAAACTGGTTGTTGAACCGGGCGCAGCTGTTGCTCTGGCTTCTGTGTTGTTTGGCAAGATTGACCTTGCCGGGAAGACGGCAGTGATCACGATCTCCGGCGGCAATGTGGATCCTGCTGTCTTTGAGAAGGCATTGAAGCAGTACTCTGCAGAGAAAACACCTGCATAAGAAAAAAGCCGTTTGCGCTGAAAAGGAGGCAAACGGCTTTCGAAATTCTGGTTTTAGGTCTCAATCACGAGAAGAGTGCGAGGCGCTCTCCTGTTGAGAGGTGATGGAGCGGGTCGGAATTGCTGCCTCTTGGGGAAGTCAGCGGAGGCGACTGCCCCTCGATCTCGATTGGTGCATCGTCCTGCTCTGTCGCGGTGTCCGTCTCGACTGGCGTGTCGTCGTTGGTGACGATGAGGTCGTCGTCATCGATCAACGCGACTTGAGGCGTTTCAACAGCGTTCAGCTCGTCTTCCACATCATCAAGCTCAAAGATTTCAGCAGGTTCCTCGGCGGGCTCTTCTGCTTTGTCCTCTTCCTGATGGGCTGCTTCTGCTCGTGTTTCAGCAGCAAACTGAACGACGTTTTCGTTCAGGGCTTCTTCGGTCGAGGCAGGTGTTGTGTCAAACATTGCATCGATGTCTGCCTGATCAACGCCTGCACCATCCATTTGCGGGCCGTTGAGCAAGTGGGCGTCCGGGCGCTTGTCGATGTGACGATCATCTTCATCACGCGGCTCATCCAAATTGATTTCCGGGCGATCTTCATCAGCCAGATTTACACCCCAGATGCGGATCATCTTGGAGATGCGGCCTTCAAGGTAATGAAGGGCCTTTACCACTTTGTTGATGCGCTGCCCTGTCAGATCCTGGAAGGAACACGCCATCAGAATTTCCATGGCCATTTCTTCAATGGCATCGCATGGGGCATCTTCTGCGCCGGACGCACGGAGCTTGTCCACCAAATCCTGAATAGCTTCGGAGGACTCCAAAATGACCTGTGTTGCGCTTTCTGTGGATGTGACGATTGCATCTAGCTCGTCAGAAGCGGCTGAAAAGCGATTATTGTCGGCATTTTCCAGCTTGATCTTTGAGATTTCGTCCTTCGTTCGCTCAATTGCCTCATACATTTCATAGGTGTGCAGGCGATATGTTTCCATCTCAGATGGCAGTTCGCGCTCAACCAATGTTTTTTCAAGTCGTCGCACAGCTTCCAGAAGGTCTGCTGTTTCGGCGGATCTGTTTAGTGTGAGGTGATCATGAAGGAAAGCACGGCCTCTATCAGTCTCAGAGAGTGCGCTTTTGATGGCATCAAATTCCTCGGGGCTCAAAAGGACCTTTCGGTTGTTGCCAGCCATAAGTGGCTCCTTCATAACTAACTAAGATAATACTACAAGTTTATATAACAGATTCTACGGCTAATAATTGGTTTACATTGATTTGGATAGTCCCTATTAGCACAAGTGATAGGAGTATCCCTTCCCATCCACTTCCTCGGGTACTCTCCACCCCCATTTGTAGTGTTTTCCAATGACTATGCCCAGAAGAACTTCCTCATTAGGGAAAGCCAGTAACCTATTCTGGATTGCAACAGGCGTGAGTGGTTTGTTTGCAGCGTTTAATTTCGCAAACGCTTTCTTTCTTGCGTACTTTCCGCTTTTTTTGGAGGATATTAGCTTTACACCCGTGCAGATCGCATTGGTGATTGCCTTGCCAAATATCGTCCGCATCTTTGCAACTCCGTTGATGACGAGCATCTCGGATCGTGCAGGGCGCAGGCGTCATTCCATGGCGCTGTTCAGTGTTATTGCGCTGATCTCCTTTTGGGTTCTGATCTACTCCAGTGACTATTGGACTGTCATTGGACTGGTTGTTTTCCTCTCCATTTTCTACACGCCTATTCAGCCGCTGCAGGATGCATATGCCTATGAAACTGTGAGCACTCTTGGCCTGAATTACGGGCCGATGCGATCATGGGGATCGATTGCGTTTGTGGTCGCGACGCTGATTGGTGGCTGGTATCTGACATTTGGTGAGCCTGCTGAACTGCTTTTCCTGACTGTGGGCAGTCTGGGTTTGCTGGCGCTGCTTGCTGTGCTGCTGCCGGGCATGCCTTCAGAAAGCCGCAGCTCAAGCAAAGAAAGTGTTTGGGCCGCTGAAGAATTGCGCGATCCGCAGTTCCTGCTTGTGGTGTTATCTGGTGGTTTGTTGCTTGGCAGCTTCTCTGCGCTTTATGCCTTCGCCAGCATCTTCTGGCTGTCTGTGGGCATCAGCGATGCGATGGTCGGTGGATTATGGGCGATCGGTACTCTGGCAGAGATTGGGATTTTTGTTTGGGGCTCCTTCTTCATGCGCCACCTGGGAGCCTGGGGATTGATGGTCACGGGCGGTGTTGCGAGCATCATCCGCTGGTTGCTGTTCCCTTATGCAACAGAGACGTGGTCCGCTGTTTTGCTTCAGCTTTTGCATGCTGGTAGCTTTGGCATGGTGTTTCTGGGCATGGTTGCCTACACGTCCAAACTGGTATCAAGCAAACGCCTTGGCACGGCTCAGGGGCTGACACAAACAGCTTTTGGTGTGGTGATGGGCGTGAGCGGTATTGCCAGCGGCTGGCTCTATGCGATTGAACAAGCCTATGCCTTCTATCTGATGGCGGGGATCTGCTGTGTCGGTGTACTGACGCTTATGCTGGTGACCAAACGCGTTTAAAAAACAAGGCGGCCTCGATGTGAGAGCCGCCTTTTTTATGCTTGTGATTAGCCCCAGAGTTCAGGGGATGGCGGGTGCATCAGGCTGCCTTCAAACCGGATAGCATGGTCGCGGTCTTTGGCAAGCAGCAGTGGTCCGTCCAAATCAACAAACTCTGCATTTTGCGCCAGCAGCATGGCAGGCGCCATGGCGAGAGATGTGGCGAGCATGCAGCCAACCATGATGACATAGTCCATCTCTTCTGCTTTGCGCAGCAGCTTCAGCCCTTCAGTGAGACCGCCGGTTTTATCGATCTTGATGTTGATGGCTGAGTAACGGTTACGCAGGCTTTCCAGGTCAGCTGAGGTGTGGAGGCTTTCATCTGCACAAATCGGGATGAGGTGTTCCACTTCTGCCAGAATGCCATCTTTGCCCGCTGGCAAAGGTTGTTCCACCAGCCCAACACCTGCCTGCTGACAAGCCTTGATGTTGGCTTCCAGATTATCTTCTGACCAGCCTTCGTTGGCATCCACAATGAGCTTGCTGTTTGGTGCTGCCTGTCTGACGGCAGCGATGCGTTCAACATCGCCATCGCCAGCAAGTTTGACCTTGAGGAGAGGGCGGCTGGCCGCTTTTGCGGCGTCTGTCGCCATCTTCTCCGGAGTGCCGACGGAGATAGTGTAGGCGGTTTCCAGAATGCGCTGGGACTTGATGCCCACCAGTTCAGCGACAGTGGAGCTCTGGCGTTTGGCGGTCAGATCCCAAAGGGCGCAGTCCACTGCGTTGCGGGCTGCGCCTGCCGGCATGAGGCTTTGTAGCTCTTCAATGGACACACCAGCTTCAATAGCTCCACGCACAGCTTCGATTTGAGCGGTGACGCTCTCGACGCTTTCGCCGTAACGCGGGTAAGGAACACACTCACCGCGGCCTGTGTGACCGTCCTTTGTGAGTGTGGCGGTGAGGACGTTTACTTCCGTGCGTGAACCGCGGGCAATGGTAAAGCTTCCCGCAATTGGGAATGTTTCAGCTTCAATAGACAGGCGACAGGTCAAACCAGTTTAAACTCCGCGCAAATATGATCAATGATTGGATCTGTCCCGAAGCGGACAGGATCAGTTGCAGGCAGTTTATGCGCTTCCCCCAGCTCTTCAATCAGGTTTTTTGCATGATTTTCAGAAAGCATCATGGTGTTGATGGCTAAGCCGACACAGCGGATGTCCGGATTGGTAAGGCGGCCCAGTTGTATTGTCAGGTCAATGACGTCCTGAATGGATGGAATGGGTGTAGACACACCGCGCATGGTGGAGCGGGTTGGCTCATGACAGACTACAAAAGCGTCTGGTTGCGAGCCATGGAGCAGGCCGAGCGAAACCCCGGCGAAAGACGGGTGATGCAGGGCTCCCTGACCTTCAATCACATCCCAGTGGTTGTCTTTGGTGGCTGGGCTGATGTGCTCCGCCGCGCCTGAGATGAAGTCCGAGACCACAGAGTCGATGGCAACGCCGCGTTCGGCAATGAGGATGCCTGTCTGGCCGGTTGCGCAAAAGTCAGAGCTGATGTTGCGGTCAGCCAGCCCTTTTTGCAGAGCAAGTGCGCTGTATTTCTTGCCAACGGAGCAGTCGGTGCCAACGGTCAGCAAACGCTTTCCGGAGCGCTTTTCGCCTTTGCCAGTTGGGAACGTGAGATCCGTGAAGCGCAGATCGTGAAGCTTGCGCTTGTTCTTAGCAGCAGCCTCGGCAATGGCTGGGATGCTTGCCAGCTCGATATGCAGGCCCGCTGCGATGTCGAGGCCATGGTTGAGAGCGTCGACGATGGTTGCAATCCAGTGATCTGGCAGGACGCCACCGGCATTTACGCAGCCGATGACCATAGTCTTTGCACCTGCCTCTGTGGCATCAGTAAGACTCATTTCTGACAGGGTCGTGTGGGCTTTGCAGCCCGGGAGTGTAAATTGGCCAAGGCACCACTCTGGTCGCCAATCAAGTACGCCATGGGCAGTTTTTGCTGCCAGTTCGTCTTTTACGTCCCCAAGAAATAATAGATATGGCTTAGAAATAGACATAATTTTTTCCGTTGTACTTGTGGCTGAATGAGGATTACTAGACGACACACTACAGAAACCTGTATAGGATCAATAGGATTTTTGGATTATAGAGCGCAGGGTCCCGTGATGAAGCTGACTGATAAAATGGATGCGCCGGACCTGGTAACTGCTGAAGACGGGGCGTTACTTTTGCTTACGGCTTCCGGTGCCTGGGGTATCCGGCAGGGATCTACTTGCGAAAAACTCATCAATCAAGCCGCGTCCAGACTGCGCCATTCCGTAATTTGCGTGGATTTAAAGGCGGTTAGTTTTCTCGATACGGCTGGTGCCTGGTTGCTGCAGCGGTTCCAAATGGAGCAAGCCGAACAGGGGCGAGAGGTCAAGTTCATCTATGAGGATGAGCGTTTTGACATCCTGCTGAAGGAAGTTGACCGGCAAGACGTCGACAATCCCACCGAAGAACACTCTGGTAACTCTTTCGTCAATTATCTGGAAGCCGTGGGCGAGGCGACACGCCAGCTGGGCCGTGATACGCGCGATATTCTGGCCATGCTGGGTGGGTTGACCGCGACAATCACAGCCGCCGCGACGCATCCAAGCCGGTTGAGGCCTATCTCCATCGGCGTTCAGTTTCAGCGCTCCTGCATGGGGGCGGTTCCGATTGTGTGCCTGATGAGCTTTCTGATCGGCGGAATTATTGCTCAACAAGGCGGGTTTTATCTGAAGCAGTTTGGTGCTGAGATCTTTGTGGTGGACCTCTCCGGCATTCTGGTTCTGCGCGAGATTGGCGTTATTCTGACAGCCATTATGGTGGCTGGGCGATCCGGTTCTGCTTACACGGCAGAGCTAGGTTCCATGAAGATGCAGGAAGAGATTGATGCGCTTCAGGTGACCGGTCTGCGGGTGACCGAAGTGCTGATCTTGCCGCGTTTGGTAGCGCTGATGATTGCGCTTCCGATCCTCGTGTTTCTGGCGAACATCGCGGCGTTGTTTGGGGCAGGGCTGACCTGCTGGTGGTATCTGGGCATTGTGCCTCATTCCTTCATTGCACAACTTCAGGCGGCTGTTACTGTTGACACATTGATGGTTGGCATTGTGAAAGCGCCGTTTATGGCCCTGATCATCGGGCTTATCGCGTGCATGGAAGGTATGAAAGTTGAGGGCTCTTCAGAGTCCCTTGGACGTCATACGACTGTTTCTGTTGTGAAAGCTATATTTATGGTCATCGTGGTGGATGGAGTTTTTGCTGTGTTCTTCGCGTCTATCGGGTTTTAACCAGTATGGGACAAGGACAATCGGGACCGGTGAACGGATTGGGCTCAGGTCATCGTGCGGCTGATGATCGGGAGATTTTGCTTCGGGTGCGCGATGTTACCGTCGGCTTTGGAAGCAAACTGGTTCTTGAGAACCTGAACATGGATGTTTACCGCGGTGAAGTGCTTGGCTTTGTTGGTGCGTCTGGTATGGGCAAGTCCGTGCTCATGCGTGCTGTGCTGGGGCTGACGCCGCGACGGTCCGGTTCCATTGAGGTGTTCGGGCAGGATTTTGACGAAGCAACAGATGCTATGCGCCGGGAGATTGAGCAGCGCTGGGGTGTGTTGTTCCAGCAGGGAGCGTTGTTCTCCTCTCTCACTGTGAAGCAGAATATTCAGGTGCCGATGCGTGAGCACCTGAAGCTGTCGCCGCGATTGCGGGATGAGCTGGCTTTGCTGAAGATTGAGATGGTCGGCCTGCCATTGGATGCGGCTGATAAGCTGCCCTCCGAGCTTTCTGGCGGTATGATCAAAAGGGCTGCTCTGGCCCGGTCCTTGTCGCTGGATCCTGACTTATTGTTCCTGGATGAGCCCACTTCCGGTCTTGATCCGATCGGAGCGGCTGATTTTGATGATCTTATTGTAAAACTGAAAGAAACTCTAGGGCTTACGGTTTACATGGTGACCCATGATCTGGATAGTCTGCATAGTATTTGTGATCGTATTGCCGTTTTGGGCGAACGCAGGGTTCTGGTTGAAGGAACCATTGAGGAAATGATGCAGGTGGAGCACCCTTGGGTTAAGTCCTATTTCCGTGGGGCACGCGCCCTCAAACGGGTGTGAGGAGGATGCATGGAAACCCGCGCAAATAATATCGCTATTGGTGCATTCGTTCTAACTGTTGTTGGCATTGCCTTCCTGTTTACGTTCTGGCTGTTGAGTGCGGGTGACCGCTCAAGCCGGCGTGATATCAAAATCATTTTCCCCGGTGCAGTCACGGGTCTGCCGATTGGTGGTCAGGTGCTGTTTAACGGCATCAAGATCGGTGATGTGAGTGCGCTGACGTACGATCCTGAAAATCCTAAGCTTGTTGTTGCGATTGTGCGCGTTGATGCCAATGCTCCGCTGCGCCGTGACACTGTTGCGTCTCTTGGGTTTACGGGATTGACAGGCGTGGCTTATGTGGATCTGTCCGGCGGTTCTTCTGACAGTCCGGCGTTGTTCTCCAAAGCAGCTGATACTATTCCGGTCATGTATGCACGCAGGTCCCAGTTTGAGGATTTGCTGGAGGGTGCCAAAGACATCATGCGCAAGGCAGATTCCACGCTGGCGCATATTGATGAGCTGGTGATGACTGCGCGGCCCGAAGTGGAAAAGACCATAAAGAATGTCGAGGTCTTTACCCAAGCGCTGGCAAACAATGCCAAGGGCGTTGATGATTTTCTTGCTGGTGTGACGGAGACAAGTAAAGCGCTGACGGGGCTCTCGGGCCGGATTGGCAAACTGGTTGATCGCGGTGAAGACCTGCTGGCGAATGTACCGCCGGACAAACTGGGTGAGATCGTCACCAATGTTGAGGCCATGACCAAGAAACTGTCTGCCTCCGCGGATGGTGTTGGTGACATCATTGCCAACGGTAAGCTGGCCTCTGATCAGCTGGTGAACTTTACGACAGAGCTTTCCGATGAACTTGATCAGATTGAAGCTGTGATTGGAGCCGTCAAGCCTGAAGAGGTTGAGCGCATTTTGAAAGGTGCGTCTGATCTTGGTGGTGTGCTGACTGAGCGTCGCGGCGATATCAACACCATGCTTTCCTCTGCTTCTGTTGTTGCTGAAAACGCGCGGCAGCTGACTGTTGAACTGACCAAGAATAAAGACGCCATCGACCGTATCGTGAAGAATGCTGAGACGGCCTCCAACGAGATTGTACTGACCACGAAGAATGCAAACCGTATCCTGAGTATGGTGAAGTCCGAGCAGGTCGGTAATATCGTGACCTCGGTTGAGACGGTGACCAAAACGCTTTCTGACAAAAATCAGGTGATCGCAAAAGTTATTGATGATGCAGGTGCTGCCACAGCGAACATTCGTGAAGTGAGCAATACCATTGCTGGTCGCAATAAGGAGATCGACAGTGTGATCGTTTCGGCCCGTGAAGTTGGAACGAACCTGAGCGCTGCCTCCGATCAGCTGAGCGAAACCATGGACAATGCGAACTCTCTGATCTCCAACACCAACGGTATTGTGGAAGCCATCGACCCTGCGAAAGTCTCCAATATTGTTGCTTCGGCTGACAAGGTGGCGACCACTCTTGCTGAGAAAACTCCAGATCTTGCCAAGGCGATTGATGAAATCCAGAATGCTGCAAAGTCCGTCAATGACATGACTATGGAACTGAAGAAGAAGGTGCCGGACGTTGACAAAGTGATTGATCAGGCGAAGAGCATTGCAACCAATCTGAATGCCGCCTCCGTTCGTGTGAACACGATTTTGGAGAAAGTAGACGGTATGGTTTCAGCTGATGGGCAGGGCTTTATCAAGGAAGCGACTGAGGCTGCGGCCTCCATCCGCAAGGTTGCGGATGCGTTTGCTTTGCGGGCAGAGCCAATCTCTGCTGCCCTGTTGAAACTAAGCCAACAAGGCGGACAGGACTTTACTGCAGCAATGCAACAGTTAAACCAGACACTTATTGAAATTCGGCGTGCTGTGAGCAATTTTGACCGTAACCCAAATCGCGTGATTTTCGGCGGATCGGACACACCTGTCTTTAATGGTGCGCAGCGGCGTTGAGTTTTTTGAAATGTTTGACAAAAATGTAGATAAGCGACTCGAAAACGTGCGAGTGGCTAATGGCAGTAGGCTGGAGCTCGGTGTGTTCGGTTCGACACTTAAAAAAATCGTTGTTGGTGCCGTTCTGCTGGGTGGTCTTGCAGGGTGTGGGGCAAGTGGTCCTGAAGCTCTGTATGGCTTGACTGCGCCGCGCGATGTTCCCGTCAAAGTCCGTGCTTCTGATTATCAAATGCTTGTGGCGACACCTGTCGCTCTTCAAGCGTTGGATACGAGCAATATCGCAGTGACACAGGGCGGCGGCCCAATTTACTCCTACTTCCCAAAGGTGGCATGGACAGACACGCTGCCACGTGTGTTTCAGGCGAAGCTTGTTGAGACGCTGGAGAACACCGGCAAGCTGCGCGGCGTTTCGCAACCGGGGCAGGGATTGTTAATCGACTATCAACTGCAAACCACTTTGCGGGCTTTTGAGCTGCAGGTGGATGGTGGTGACAAAGGCTATGTGGAAGTGGCTGCACGTATCGTGGATGACCGGGATGGCCGCTCCATCGGCATGCGTGTGTTTGCGGCGAGTGTGCCGACAACCGGAGATACAGTCACTGATGCAATTCCGGCACTTAATGCTGCCTCAGACAATGTGCTCGCCCAGATCACCAGCTGGTCTATCAATACTGTCGGTCGCATCCCTCGTGCAACGGCCGCTGCCAAACGCGCTGCACTGAACAGCCAGCAGGATGCAGGCAAACGACAGGTTGCTGCTGTTGCACCGGCTGCGATCGAGGTCGCAGGGACGACGAAGTAGGCGGGTTCAAATCCGGTGTTTATCGACGGGCTTCAAGGAGTTCAATTTCGACGAATGCGCATTCGAAGTTGTTGGCGTTGATGACATCGTGCTCTACGCCAATCTCTTTGAAGTATGGAACACCGTTTTGCATTGCGGCTTCCATTGTTTCCCCATTGCCTAAATTGATTTCCAGAGTGCCATCGAAGAGCGGGACAACGATGTAGTCGTAGGCATGGCGATGCCAGCCGGTGTTATCTCCGCGTTGTTTGAACCGCCATTCGGTGACTTTTACGCGGTCATTCTCGATTAGAACTGTCGGTTTTGCCGAGCCTGTTGATGAGCACATGACACTTTCCTTTGTTGTGCATGTGCTCATGGTAGGGACGGGTTGGAAAAGAACATAGGACCAGCGCTTGGTGAGCTGGGTGTCAGCTTCTAGTCTACAATAATATCTGGGTTGAGTTGCTGAGTTTTGAGCGTTTACATGAAGAGATTACTGGGACCTATAATCGGATAATCAATTATGTGGCGTTCAGGCCTTATTTTGATAAGTCTTATATTTGCCTTTGCTATTTGCATTGGAAATGCAACCTCTGGTGAGTGTGATGTTGCGAGAATAGAACGCTTGCGAGAACGTGTTGAAGCAAAAGATTATCAGAATGTTTTCAATGAACTACAGAACACTCAAGGAGTAATTCAAAAAGAGTTAGCCCAACAAAATAATATAGTAGTTGTGTTTCGATATCTTTGTAGAGAAGTCGAAGGGGCAGGTGAAGAGCATGATTTCTTATTCGAACGATCTTCTAGTGGGCGCATATTAGATGCCGAATATCATAGTATTATCTTAGATGGTTTCATTCCCGATAAACATGAATTCAAATCAGAAATATTTATCTCATCTGAAACTGCGCAAAAGGCCCTTAAAAGATACTTAAGTAAATTGTTGGTGCTGAATACTGATGAAGTGATTTTAGATTTAAGGCAAAGCGGCTTTTTCGTTCATAGTGATGATATAAATGATGAGGGACTTAGGAAAGTTGTTCTTGTGAAGAGACCTTATCCTGCAGAGTCAATTATTGCGAAGATCGGAGGCAATGCATCGCCGAACATACCAGTTGGGTTTTGCTTGTTGTTTACTGGTGGGAATTCTAGTTTGCCGAGAGTATTAAATGTCAGAGAGTGTGACTTTAATTGGAGAGTTTATGTGCGACAAGCAAATGATATTTTAACAGGAGGCTAATGTGGGCAGGGAGCTCCTTCAACAAATAGCGACTGTAAAAGTGGAGAGATCGTACTCGTACATCGAGGATTGATTTTCGAAGAAATCTTGTTACAAAAATTGCATAATACCTTATCTGGCAGCACTCAACTAAAGAGAGAGTGTGGCGCGAAGGCCCACTCACGATCCGTGCTATTATCAATGGCCTTACTGAGCCCGTTGATGAGCACATTGCACTCTCCTTTGTTGTGCATGTGCTCATGGTAGGGACGGGTTGGAAAAGAACATAGGACCAGCGCTTGGTAGCTTGGATGTCAGCTTCGCTTAGGCTGGGCTTCTCTCTTTCTTGGTTTGCCCCGACAAGACATATTGCAGAACGAGATCATCCCTGCGCTTTGCCAGCTCCTGCATGGATGTGTTTTCCAATGAGGCTTTCACGCCATCTTCGAGTGTATCCACCACTTCAGAGGTGATCCGTGGGGTGCCAAGATCGTCCCACCAGCTTTGGAAAGGACCGCCGAGGTGATCACAGAACGAACGGATACCGCCTTCACCGCCGCCCAGATGCAAGAGTGTGTTTGGACCCATAGCGGCCCAACGGAGGCCGGGGCCGTAAGCAACGGCCTTGTCTATATCCTCGACGCTGGCGACACCTTCCATCGCCAGGTGAATAGTCTCGCGCCAGATTGCTGCCTGTAGCCGGTTTGCAATGTGCCCGGGAACTTCTTTATTTAAGCGTACGCAGACTTTGCCAATGCTCTCATAGAAGTCTTTTGCTGATTGGAGTACGCTTGCATCCGTTTTCTCATTGTCCATCAGCTCTACCAATGGGATGAGGTGTGGTGGATTGAACGGGTGAGCCAGAATGAAGCGACTTGGATTGTTAAATCCTGCCTGCATCTCCGAGAGTTTCAAGCCGGAGGTTGAGCTGCCAATGATGACTTCTGGTTTCAGGTGTGGTTCGATCTGCTGGTAGAGCCCGTGTTTGATCTCCAGCCGCTCCGGCACGCTCTCCTGAATGAAGTCGGCGTCTGATACTGCTGCCACAGGGTCGTTTGTAAACCGTAATTTTGATGTGTCACCGGCATGTTGCCATCCAAGTGCAGCAAGCGTTTCTGCGGCATTTTTTACCAGATCGGTCACCCGGTCTTCTATCTCCGGTGAGGGATCATAAACTGTGACCTGCCGACCCGTGGCTGCAAACAGCGCTATCCAACTCATTCCAATTGTTCCGGCCCCGAGAATTGCGATGTTTGGGTAGTTCATGTCAGCATTCCTTGCGTTGCCCGATGAGAAGGAGCTGCTCAGTTCGATGCGGAGGTGTGCCCGATATACTGGCGCAGGTAAGGAGAACTACTATGATGTTGATTTCTAGGTCAATTTAGTAATTTGTACCAAGGCGTATGTGTCGTGCTCTGGAAAACAGAGATGCTTGTTCAGCTACTCACATCTGGCCTTAGTCTGCCAGTGCTGATCTTGCTGCCTGGCGTATGGCTGTTGTGAGGGGAGCTATTGTGTGGGCTGTTGCCCGGCTTGTATGCCAGAAAAGTTTTGTGTCGTATGGCATGTCTGGGATCAGCTCAACCAGCTTCCCTTGCTCAATGAGTGGATCGACCAGAATACTTGGGTTCATGCCCCAACCGATGTGATTGACTGTGGCGTCGATAAACGCCTGAGGGCTTGGGAGCCAATGGGTGTTTGGGAAAATGCTCTCTCCAAATACTGCGCGCAACCATTCTGTCTGTAGCGTATCTTTGATGTTGTAGGTGAGCGCAGGTGCGAGCTTCAGTGCATCAAGGGTGACGCCTTTCGGGAACCATTGCTTGACGAAAGCCGGACTTGCTGTTGCCCGGTAACGCAGAGCGCCCAAAGGAAAGCAATCACATCCGCGTATGGGGGTAGGTTCCGCGCTGACAGCGGCCTGAACTTCCCCGCGTCGCAACCAGTTTGCGCTGTGGTCTTGATCGTCAATCTTCAGGTCGAACAGAAAACCATCCACCTGTGCGAGTGCATCAATGAACCACGTGGCAAGGCTGTCTGCGTTGACTGCTATCTGGAGGCTGGTCAGGTTGCTAGCCTCACTTGAAAAGCCGATTTCCTCTTTGACCTGTTTCTCCAGCAAAGCAACTTCGTTGGCGTGTCGAAGCAGCGCTTCCCCTTGAGCGGTGGTGACACATGGCGTGCCTCGTATTACGAGGACGCAACCAAGCTTCTCTTCAAGGGTCTTCAGGCGCTGAGATACTGCGGATTGTGTGATGCCGAGGTGTTGTGCGGCTCTCTCAAATGTACCAGTGGTGAGGATTGAAGCGAATGCGGCCAGTTGTGCTCGGTCAAAATCCATTAGAATCTCTAATGTAGAAGAAGGTATTTGAATTTTACTAATGGTGAAGGGCGAGATAGTCAAGTTGGCAATGAGTTCCCAATTCCTCTCTTAGGAAACCCAATGTCAGTCTTATCAGTTGCCTTTTCCGGCTTTTCTCTTGGCCTTAGTTTGATCTTCGCAATTGGCTCGCAAAACGCTTTTGTGCTGAGGCAAGGCCTGCGAGGAGAGCATGTTTTCCTGACCTGCATCACATGTGCAGTCAGTGATGCTTTCCTGATTACGGTTGGAATATCCAGCCTCGCGGCAATATCCGCAACAATCCCCGAGTTGGAGCCATTTTTACGGTATGGCGGGGCTGGTTTTCTGGTTCTCTACGGTGCTCGCAGCGCTTTGTCCGCAATCAGAGGAGGGGCGGCTCTCAGTCCGGATGAGGGCAAAACGGCAGGGATTGTTGGCACTCTTGTTGTGGTGTTGTCGCTTACGTTTTTGAACCCGCATGTCTATCTGGATACGGTGCTGCTTGTCGGGTCTGTTGCCAGTCGCCATGAAGGTGCTGAGTACATTTTCGGCATGGGGGCTGTCGTGGCGTCCTTCGTGTTCTTCTTCTCCCTGGGATATGGCGCCCGTTTGCTGAGACCAATATTTGCAAATCCCGCCTCCTGGCGGGTTCTTGATGGTGTCATCGCTGTTGTCATGTGGGCCATTGCATTTGCTCTGGTGAGCTGATTGCCGCAATAGCTTCTGACGAGTTCATAGGGCATCTGATCGCTAACAGGTCTCATTCTCTCGTTTGTACAGGGAGGCTCGTGTCAGAGGCATTCCGGAGAAACTCTTTGTTTTTCGGGTTGCGACCGTCTGGAAGATTTGTGCGGAACCGCGTTCAAATGCCAGTGAGACGCCTGCCAGATAAAGCGCCCACATTCTGAAGGTTTCTTCTCCCACCAGAGCGATTGCTTCCTCCTTGCGTGACATAAGCCGTGTTGCCCAGTGGGACGTGGTGTAAGCGTAATGTTCCCGCCAGCCTTCCACATCGTGCACTTCAAAGCCTGTGGCCTCGAGGTTGCGGAGGCTCATGCCGATGTGGTCGAGCTCTCCACCGGGAAAGATGTAGCGGATCAGTGCTTTGTATTCGGCAGGCTTTTTCCTGAATTTCTTCTCTGTGCGCTTGCCTGGTCTTGTTATGGCATGGTGCAGGTAGATCCCGCGCGGCTCCAGCAGACGCTTGACGGCTTGGAAGTATCCTTCATGATTGGCAAGGCCGACATGCTCAAACATGCCGATGGACGAGATTTTCGTGAAAGTGCCAGAGAGCTTGGAGAAGTCCTGCAGTTCGATTGAGACACGGTCTTCCAAGCCTCGTTCCGCAATGGTTTTGCGGCCCAGCAGGACTTGCTGCTCAGAGAGCGTCACGCCTTTGGCGGTGACGCCGTAGTGTTCTGCTGCATGGCAAATGAGAGCGCCCCAACCACACCCAATGTCCAATAGGCGGTCTCCCGGTTCCAACCGCAACTTCCGACAGATCATATCCAGCTTGTCGCGCTGTGCCTGATCCAGTGTGTTTTCGGCCTTCGTGAAATAGGCGCAGGTGTAGAGCATTTGTTCATCAAGGAATAACGCGTAGAACTCATTTGAGACATCATAGTGGTGGGCGATATTGCGTTGGTTAGAGGCCTCGCTGCCATCACGGGCACCTTCTCCTTTTACCTCTGAGCTAGCGCGCCGTTTTGAGGGGGCGAACAGAAAGGGCAGGACTGCTTTTGCGAGTAGGAGGCGGTTCAGGTTTCTGGCGAGCTTGCTTGCTTTTCCGGGTGGGCGCAATTCTGCCATCTCAAAGAGGTTTACCCCTTCGATATCGACCCGCTTTTGTACCCATGCATCAACGAGTGTCTCAATCCTGGGGCGTCGTAAAAGGGCTGAGATCACGCCGGGATCATTGATTGCAATAATTGCTTGAGGCGGATTGGCGGGAACATGTGTGCCATCCCACAACCGGAACCCGAACTTCAGCTGCATTGTTGAGTGGATGTGTTCCAGTGCGCTTTTTAAGGAATTTCGCCGCCATGTTGCCTGCATCGCTCTTATCCGCCTTTGCTCTTGTGAAGCACACCCTATCGCTTCCTCTGAGGATCAAACATCCCCGAGTTGTAGGATGCGATTGAGAGAGTTTTAGGGTCGGAGACCATAGGATCTGAGAGGTTTGAGGGGCAGGAGACAAGGGCAGCGAGTACGGAGACCGGTGTTATTGTGTCGGCCCAACAAAAAAGGCTCCTGAAAATCTCAGGAGCCTTTTTTGAGTTTGATTGTTTGTCGCGCTTAGTCGAAGCGGCCACTTGCGTGAGCAAGCATGGTGTAGACCTTGCCGGTATCAGAGGTCAGGTAGGTCTGACCGAGCTGATTGTCGCTGTCGCTTCTGGAGACCTGAGACAGGAGTTGTTCGAAGTCCTGAATGTAACGCTCAACTGCGCTGCGGAATTCAGGATCGCGACCGTACTTCTGGCGGATCTCGTCGAAGGTCTGCTGACCTTGCAGGGTGTACAGGCGACGGGTGAAGACATCACGTTCGCCGCGCTTGTAGCGCTCCCACAGATCCACAAAGGTCTCATGATCAACTGCACGAGCAATGTCCATGCTCAGGGAGTTGAGGGATTCAACCATGTGCTGCGGGGTGCGTGCGTTTGCTGTGTCACGCGGATGTCCGCCCATTGTGTCTTCATCGTCTGAAGCGCGGCGGAGCAGGTCGCTGATCCAGCCCTTGGACGTACCGTTTCCCTGTGGTGCAGCCGCTGGTGTTGGCTGAGGACGCTTTGCGCGTGGAGCAGGTGCTTCCATGCGGCGAGGGGACGGGGCCATACGGGCAGGCTTTGCGCCGGTAGCTGCAACTTGCTGCAGTGTTGGTGCTTCAGCTGCTGCATACTGGCTGGTTGCTGCCACGGCTGCAGGAGCAGCGTTGACTGCGCGGGCTGGTTCTGCTGGCGTGGACACATCGAACTGAGAGGACTGGCGGGACACGATTGTGGAGAGTTCCTCCAGTGCCTTCACCTGTTCGCTCACGATACGGCGCAGTGCAGAGGTAGATGCTTCGGCTTCATCCGGCAGAGCCAGAATACCTGCATTCAGTTCAGAGCGGGTTGCTTCCAGCTCATGGTGCACTGAACGGGCAACTTCACGCATGCGAGATGTTGCATCAGTAAAGCGCTCGGATGCTTCAGTGACGGTGGACTTCATGTCATGAAGGATATCATCGTGGGCAGCTTTAACTGCATCACGTGCCTTCTGACCTTCCATACCAGCGGTCATGCGCATGCTTTCGAACTGCTCAGTTACAGACTTGGTCGCAGCTTCAGCAGCAGCACGGAGCATGCCAGAAACTTCGCGGGCCTTGTCGTCAGCAACTTCAAGCGTATCACCAAGGGTGTTGGTGTAGTTCGCCATGAGCACTTCAACATCAGATGTTTTCTTGATCAGCGTGTCTGCAACCATTTCGATTGCCATGCGGCGATCTGTGAAGCGACTGTCAACATGGGTGTTGGTTGCTTCCAGATCCGCGATGGCCTGACCGAGAAGCTGGTTCTGGTCTTCCATGCGGCCCGCGATCTTCGCAGCGTCTGCAAGCACGGTATGTGTTGTGTTGCGGAGCTGGCCGACCTGGTTCTCGATGGTGGCGTTTGCTGCTTCAGTCTCGGTAACTGCACGGTCGATCGCAGTTCTGAACTCACCTGCGCGGTTTGCGAGGTTGGTTTCAACTTCAGACAGGTTCTCGCTTGCGGATGCAAGGATCTGACGAAGGCTTCCGTTGGATGCGTTGAGGCGTGTCAGGATTTCGGAGACATCTGTTTCCAGACGCTCTTTGGTACCTGTCATCACGTTCACAGCCATCCGGGTGCGATCTTCGATGGTGTTGCCGATGCCGTCGATGGTTTGTGTCAGAGCATCGGTTGCGACTGCACCCTGACGGGTGACGGTCTCTGCAACTTCCTGACCCTTTGTGGAGACTGCGTTGAGCAGGACGTTCATGTCGGCCTGCATACGCTCACGGCTGTCGTCCAGACGGGTTGTTGCGATGTTGCTGCGCTCATCGATTGCAGTCACGATCTTGTCGCCTGCTTCAACCAAATCGCGTGTTGCCTGCAGACCGTTCTGTGCAAAGCGGTCAGAGACTTCACGGCCCTTCACGGCCACTGCATCCAGAATTGCGTTCTGAACTTCGTTGACGCGTGTGGTGAGGTCATGAGCACGGTTTTCGATGGCAGTGATCAACTCGCTACCGTCCTTGCCGATGATCTCTGAAAGCTCAGCAGAGCGGCTGCCGAAGGCATCGTTGAGGTTTTCAGCTTTAACCAGCAGCTCGTCTGCCACGGACTTGACGCGGGTGGACAGAGTGCCTGCTGCTTCTTCGATGGTGGTGAAGACGCGAGCACGAACTTCGTCGGTTTCGCCAGCCAGAAGCTTGCGGACGTCTTCTGCAGATTCTGCGAGGATCGTCTTGGAGCGTTCGCTTTCTGCGGAAAGGCGGCCAGTTACCAGCTCGATGGTCTGGGACAGATCACCACGAACCTTGTCGCTTTCGCCGGTGAGGGCGCCAGACATTTCAGCCAGGGTTGCGGTGTACATGGCGCGGGCGTTTTCGCTTTCCACGGCCAGAGCGTTAGCTGCCTGAGCCACAGTGCTGAGAACGCGCTGTGCGACTTCGTCACCTTCCTTAGTGAGCGTACCGCGTACGGTTGCCATGGCATCGGAAACAGCTGCTGCTGCTTTCTCGCCTTCGCCTTCCAGAGAGTTGCGGGCTTCGCCGATGGAGTTGGAAACGATTTCCTGCAGACGCTCGCCTTCTTTGCTCAGTGTGCCGGACAGCTGCTCTACGCTGCTGACAACCTTCTCGGTTGTGAGGTCACGTTCCTGAGCAAGACGATCGGATGCCTGACCAACGACTTCGAGGATAAGGTCGCGAACACGGGTGCTTTCGGAGCCAAGGGAAGAGGTTGCCTCTGCCATTGCGCTTGTAAGCGTGGTTGCTGCCTTCTCGCTCTCGTCTCCCATGGTAGAGGAGATTGCTTCGAGGCGATCGTTGAGGATCGTTTCGAGAGCTTTGGAGCGGGTGTCGAGTGTTTCTGCAACTTCGAACACTTTGGAGCCAAGAGAAACGTTGATCTCTGCGACCTGCTCGGACAGAGCGTCGGTGAGGTTCTTGGACTGCTTGACGATGATGCTGCCAGCTTCTTCCAGACGGCTGTCGAGCGCTTCGTTGATCTCGGTCTGACCATCGTGGAATGCCTTGGCAATCTCGCGGGTGCGGCTGACCAGAGTTTCAGAGATCTGCTTGGCACGTGCGTCCAGAGCCTGATCGATGCGCTCTGTGCCCGTGGACAGAGAGTCTGCAAGGTGTTCTGCACGGTCAGAGATGACAGTTGCAGCTGCCTCGACCTTGTCGCCAACTGCCTGATCGAAAGTGGACAGGCTTGTGGAGATTGTCTCTTCGATGGCTTCTGAACGCTGAGCGAGGATCTCGCCGATCTTTTCTGCACGGTTGGAGAGAGAGACGCCAACCTGTTCCACACGCTCGGAGAGATTGACCGCAATGATGTCGGTACGATCTTCGAGGATCCTGGAGATGGACTGGGTTTTCTCTTCCAGAGTGCTTGCGATGATGCCAGTGCCCTGTTCGACCGCGTCTGCCAGCTTGGTGGTGCGGCTTTCGATGGTCTCAGTGAGGGCTGCTGCGCGTGTATCGAAGCTCTGCTCAAAGGTGTTGGTGCGTTCTTCGAGTTTCGCGTCGAGTGTCTCGATGCGGTTGTCGAAGGATTCGCCGATGTTCTGACTGCGCAAATCGAGAGACTGAACAAGATCGGAACCGCTTTCGGTAACAACCTGTTCCAGTTCTGCCAGTTTGCTGGCTAGACCATCGTTCAAAGCGCGGCCACGGATGTCGAGGGTTTCGGTAATGCGATCGCCGATTTCGGTCAGATCAGCTGTTACGCGCTCACCACGAGAGCCGATGAGGTATGCAAGCTGTGTACCGGTGTCAGCCAGTTTGTCAGCCAGTTCCTCAGTGCGCAGGCCAAGTGCGCCGGTGATGTCAGTTGTTGTGCTTTCAAGAGCGGTCTTGAAGGCGGATGTCTGTTTGCTGATGGTGTCAGCAACTTCTGCACCGCGCTCTGCCAGACGCTGATCCAGCTCAGCACCGTTGATGGTGATGCTCTCATAGATCTGAGTGCTGACGTTGCCAAGACGGTCAGCCAGCTCGCCGCCGCTAACTGTGATTGTGGTGCCGAGTGTGTTTGCCGTGTCATCCAGACGGGTCGCAATGTCGCCGCCACGCAGAGACAGATCCGCAATGATGCTTTCACCAGCACCGCGCAACACTTCGGAAACCTCAGTGGAGCGGTGGGACAGTGTGTCGATGAAGTCGGTGCATTGAACAGCGATTGCTTCATTGATCTCGCGACCACGGTTTGCAATGCCTTCTGCTGCCTGTTCGCCGGTTGAGCGCAGGGCAGTGTCCAGATTGGTCACACGCTCATCAACGACACCCATCATCTCTTCGGTGCGGCCTGTGATCGTATCGATCAGGCGGCCACTTGTAAGAGACAGGTTGGCGTTGATTTCTTCACCACGGGTAAGGATCTCGTCGGAAAGACGTGTGCTTGCGGAGGTGAAGTGATTGGTGATGCCAGAGATAGAGGTTTCGAGCGTTTCATGCAGCTGCGCGTTTGCACTGCCGAACTGATCGGAAACTGTTGTGACTGTCAGGTTCAGCGTATCTGTCAGCTGAGTATTGGCGGTGTTTACAGTCTCGTTCAAGCTGCCAACACCGGTTTCCATAAGCGTTGAGATTTGTGTGCTTGCGGAATTGACGGTTTCGTTGAGGCTGCCGACGCCTGTATCCAGCGTTTCGGAAATGATCGTGTTTGCAGTTTTGACCGAGTCGGTCAGGCTGCCCACACCGCTGTCCATGATCGTGGAGATCTGGGAGCTTGCTGCATTGACGGTTTCACTGAGGTTGCCGACGCCTGTGTTCAGCGTTTCGGAAATGATTGTGTCTGCAGTTTTGACCGAGTCGGTCAGGCTGCCCACACCACTGTCCATAATCGTAGAGATCTGGGAACCAGCAGCATTGACGGTTTCGCTGAGTGTGACAACGCCGCCTTCCAAAGCCTCGGAGATATGCTCTTTTGCACTAGAGACAGTGGTGCTGAGACTGGAGACGCCATCTTCCAGAGCTTCTGTGATGTTGGCGGTCGCGCCGGACACAGATGCTGTGAAGTTGGATGCGCTGGTGTCCAGTGTTTCTGTCAGCTGTGCGGATACGCCGTAAACACTCTCGTTGAGATTAGCTACGCCGCTTTCCATTGTCTCTGCCATAACAGAGGTTGTGTTGCTAACCGTTTGAGACAGAAGCTCAACGCCGCTGTCCAGAGACTGGGAGAGTTCGCCGCTAACGCCATCCACTGTACGGGTGATGGTATCGATGCCACCCTTCAAGGTCTCAGTCAGGTTGTCGTTTGCTGTGGTGATCTTCTCGGTGACTTCGCTGGAAGCGGTGAGAAGTGTCGTTGTCAGCTCGGAACCTGCGGTCTCGACACTCTGGTTAATGGAAACAACGCCAAGGTTCATTGTTTCTGTCAGGGTGTCGTTCGCACTGTTGATCTGATCGGTCACAGTGGAGGTTGTTGTTGCCAGAGCTTGCGAGAGTTCGGAGCTTGCGCTTGTGACGCTTGTGCTCAACTCTGTAACGCCGTTTGAAAGAACAGCACCAATCTGCGAGCTTGCACCCTCAGCAGCAGAGCTGATGGACTGAACAGAAACGTTGAGCGTATCGGTGAGGGACGCATTTGCTTCGGTCAGCTGCTCGGTGACGGTTGATGTGGTGATCACCAGTGTCTGTGCCAGCTCGCCGCTGGTTTGCGAAACGCTGGATGTAAACTCGGACAGACCGTTGGTCAGTGTGGAGTTGAGTTCTGTGTTTGCTGCACTGATCTGGCCAACAACATCACCGGATGTGGTTACCAGAGTTTGTGTCAGGTCAGAGCTTGCACCAACAAACTGTGCCGTTACAGAAGAGACGGTCTCTTCAAGAGACGTAGTCAGCTCAGTACCCTGTGCCTGCAGAACGCCTTTCATGGCTTCTGTCTGGTCTGTGATGGTTGCAGACAGTTCTGCGCCAGCAGCACCGAGTGTTGCGTTCAGAGCATCGCCGCGTTCTGCCAACAGGTCGCTGATTTCATTGCCGCGAGTGGAAAGACCCTCAACAATTTCAGTTCCGGTGGAGGACAGAGAAGCGGTGATTTCATCGCTGCGGCTTGCCAGATTGTCAACGAGTGCTTCTGAGGTTTCAGAAAGACGGGTATTGAGGTCTGTGCCACGCTCGGTCAGGTTATCAATGAAGGAGTTTGCAGTAGAGGAGAACTCTTCATTGATGGAAAATCCGCGCTCGTGAAGTGTTTCAGAGAGCTTGGAGCCGGTGTCGGAGAGTGTTTCAACCAGCTCAGAGCCAGTGGAGGTGAGGCGCTCGACATAATCATCGGAGCGAACGGTCAGCGAGGAGACCATTTCGCTACCAGCTTCAGTGAAGCTGTCGGTTGCTTCTGTAACGCGATTTTCGATCTTGCTTGTCATCTGCTCAAGCGTAGCGTCGATCGAACCGGTTAGGCGTTCCCGGGCACGATCAACAGAGGAGGCGAATTCCTCTGATGTGTTCGCGAGCTGTGATGCAAGATTTTCGTGGGAGCCGGAGATGGTTTCACGAACCAGCTCTGCGTTTGCCTGAATGGCTTCACGCTGGCTGACAAGTTCTTCCACCAGACGGCGAATTTTCAGTTCGTTGTCATTATAGGAGTTCTCAAGAGAAGAGACCTCCTTATGAATGAGCACTTCCAGCTCGCTGGCACGTGCAATCGCGCGTTCAATACCATCGCCCATGGCGGCAGCTTCGCGGCGGATTGCCTGACCAACGTTCAGGATGCTTTCTTTTGCAACATCTTCAGGCTCAGCAAGACGGAGAGCAACTTCCGTCATGCCCCGTGCGACGTTGCGCATTTCCTGTGCTCGCCAGAACAGGAGGGCCATGACCCAGACAAATGCAATTGGAACAACAATAAAGACGGAAATGAGAACCAGCGTCGGGTTTTCAAATACGCCTGAGAAGGAGGATGATTTTTCAAGCTGAGCAGCGAATGAGCCCCAGGACATTGCCAAGCCAAGGCTGGCCCAGACAACGGAGACTGCAAATGCGAACCAGAATGGAGCTGCAGACGGCTTACGCTGCAGAGCAAACATCAGTGAGCCAATGGACTGGCGGTCATCATTGCTTGCTGTGGGCGGGCGGCCACCACGGCCACGTTTGCGAACCTGTCTCGGAGCTTGATTTTCTTCTACAAGCTGAGCCAGTTTTTTATCAGAGGAAGGAGCTGTTGTTACAGACTCCGTTGCAGGGCTAGCAGACATTTGCGGGGGTTCCGCAGTAGTGCTCTCCTGTTCACTGGATAAAATAGGCTCTTGTGGAGCGCCAAAATCAGCCTGAAGGGCTTCTTCTACCGCTGACAGAGCCACTTCCGATGGAGCTTTCGCCTTCGGGGTGTTCGCCATATCTCGCCTCGCGTCCGTACTCTCTACTTGCCGGTCGTCAGCACATTTTTCGCCTTTTGTGCCGGCGCCGTCACCACAAGGTGTCCGTCCTACGCGAAATACATTCCTCCCAAACAAGAACGCATTTCAGACAACAATAGGTTTGGCCCCATGCAATCCAACAGCTCTGAATTGAGAGCACCGTCGAACTTCTAGGGCCAAAAACAGGGAGTTTTCAGAATCAAAGCGGACCGTTAATGTTAACGGTACCTTAAGATTTAGATTTCCCCACCTTGCAGCTACCCTTAACCTAATGGCACAATCCGGTGGACTGTACAACAGAAGTTGCCGGGATTTTTAGGTGCCCTACGATAAGTCACAGGCAGCAATTTTGGGGGGAACTCACTATGGCTAATCGCGAAAATTCTCCAGTCAGTTCTAAAGGTTCCAATCGTCCGAGTCCCACACAACTCAAATGGTTAAGGCGAGGTCTTAACGAAGCAGGTGGAAAGTTACCGCTGTTCGATGAGAGCGGTCGACAAGTGCCAGCTGCAACTGTGCGGGCGTGTATTGCAGCAGGGTGGGCGGAGCCTTGGTTTTCCAACCCGTTGAAGCCGGATTGGCTCGTTTGTAAGCTGACCGATACGGGACGTGCTATGCTGGAGCGGGATGGTAATTCGAAAAATCTTGTTAACCATCTTTAACAGAGCGTCTTGTCAATTTTAACGTGTAATGGCAGTGAGAGCCGGTGACGGGGTCACGAGTCTAGATTTGAATCTGGGCGGTAGGATCTTGTTAACCATGAAATAAAAACCTGTGTTTTCTTTTGGGGACTAGATTCCGTTGCCTATGGGAAATGAGGGGTAGAGTCACTGCAGAGTCTTGGTGGTGGCAGGGTTTGAGTCACTCAAGCGAATCAACTTTCCGAATATCGCGATAACTTTGAGTCACTTGGCTGTGTTTGGAGGCCTAACGTAAACTTGGCTATGGAACTACATAAAACTACAAGTGCTATATGTAGGGATCACTTCTCTTCTGTGACGTTTGATGACCCGGATTTGCAAGGTCAGATCCTGGAGATGTTTGCTCATCAGATAGAAGAGTTCCGTCGGGGATTGTGCGAGACAATGGGAACAGAAGCCCTTCGTGCTTTGCTACATCGCTTTAAAGGCTCTGCGCGCGGTGTTGGTGCGTTTGCGCTTGGGGAGGCGCTGGAGCAAGCTGAGCAGGAAGCTGCGAGCGGAGCTGTGCCATTGCTGGTGACTGTTGAGACTTGCCTTACGGAGGTGTCTGCGGATCTTTCAAAGCTGCGGAATTTGTAATGCGAGATTGGCTGCGCGGGTTTGACCATAAGGTCTGGTCCAGAAGTTCTTGAATAGCTGGGCGCCTGCATGTATCTGAAGACAACAGAATAAGCCAATCAGGGTCGGGACGACTTTAAATATGCCAAAGATTACTTTCATCACCTCATCAGGTGAAAGCCATGAGGTGGATGCTGCTGCCGGTTCTACCGTTATGGAGAACGCGATTAAGAACATGGTTCCTGGAATTGAAGCAGAATGTGGTGGAGCCTGCGCTTGCGCGACCTGTCACGTGTACGTGGACCCAACGTGGAATGACAAAACTGGTGAACCAGAGCCTATGGAAGAAGATATGCTCGACTTTGCTCAGGACGTTCGTGACACGTCTCGCCTTTCCTGTCAGATCCGTGTGACTGACGAAATGGATGGTCTTGTGGTTCACATTCCAGAGAGCCAGAGCTAAGCAACTGCGGAGCTTGAATGAAAAAAGGCTGGTCCGATTGGGCCAGCCTTTTTTGTTGGGTTATGGGATGCTTACTCAGCGCCGACGGCTTGCGGCTGACGGGTTGGAACCCAAACAGTTTCCATACCAGGCTCCGGATTGCGCGGGATCATGCGGCTCAGGATCAGACTGATAGCAGCCATGGAGGCGCCTGCGATGAACACCAGTGCGGGGGAGAAGAGCCAGATTGTTCCAAATACCACCGGAATCACCACAGCTGCGATGTGGTTGATGGTGAAGTCGACAGCGGAGGTTGGTGCAATGTCTGCCGGGTCTGCAATCTTCTGGAAGTAGGTCTTCATTGCGATGGCCATGGCGAAGAAAGCATGATCGATCACGTAAAGAGTGCCAGCCACGTACACGTTGGTAACGAAGGCGTAGGACAGGAAGACGATGATCAAACCGACATACTCGCAAGTCAATGCAGTCCGCTCACCAACGCGGCCAATGAACGCACCGATCTTTGGAGCAAGGAACATGTTGATTGCGCCATTCAGTAGAAACAGTGCCGCAACTTCGTGTACTTCGTAGCCAAAGCGTTCGACCATCAGGAAGCCAGCGAAGACTGTAAAGATTTGACGGCGGGCGCCACTCATGAAGGTGAGCGCATAGTACAGCCAATAGCGTTTGCGCAGGATCAGCTTTTTGTGCTGTTCCACGTGTGCTTTGTACTTTGGGAAGGCAAAGGCGGCAAAGATGGTCAGGGCCATGCCTGCAATGCCTGCCCACAGGAACACTTGCTCATAGGATAGATCAAACGTCTTCCAGCCGATCATGATCGAGCCATAGATGCACAATGAGACCAGCGATGAGACCGCAATAATCTGTCCGAGGAGTGCCGGGGCGTCCTTCTTGGGTAACCACTGCAGGGATAGAGACTGCTTAAGCGTCTCGTAGTAGTGGAAGCCGAAAGACATGATGAGGGTGGTGGCATAAAAGCCAATCGCGGATGGGAAGTATCCGGTGATTGCAATGCCGAAGCCCATCAGACCCAAAGAGATCAACGTGAACGTTTGTTCTTTGAAGATCAGCAGCATGAAAATGACTGTGAATGCCAGCAGGCCGGGGATTTCGCGGATGGACTGCTGAATGCCGATTTCTTGGCCAGTGAAATCGAGCGTGTTGACTGCAAAGTTATTGATGAGGTTCCACCACACAGAAAATGAGAGCTGTGAGGCGACGGTGAGGACCAACAAAAATACAAAGGGTGAGCGCCAGTCGGCTCTGATGTCTTTAATGATATTCAACATGGTGCTTCGTTCTTAGAAATGAGTTTTGCAATTAAGTAAGCGAAAAGTTTGTTTACGTGATAGCACTAGTTTGCCAAAAAATATCTTGAAGTCGCCAAGAGGTGTTTGATGCCCATTCATGCTGATGTTTTTGCAGACCCACATGAGGTGGATCGTCCGCAACCCATTGTTGCTTATGCGGTAGATATGCCCATCGGCGGGCAGGGGGAGCCGCATGCGCATTCACGTGGGCAGCTGGTTCATATCATGCAAGGGTCCACGACTGTGTTTACTGAGGAGGGGACATTTGTTGTACCGCCAGAGCGTGCAGTCTGGGTTCCCGGAGGTATGGTGCATCGGACTGTCTATCCGATCAAAACACAGTTTCGGAGCCTGTATCTGCGAGAGGACTGGTCTGAGCGGCTTTCCGATAAGCCTGTTGTGGTGCAAGTGACACCGCTCTTACGCGAGCTGATACAAGAGATTATGGCAGCGCCCCGGGACTATGCGCTTGATGGGGCGACAGCGCGGATTGCGCAGGTGATTGTTGATCAATTGAAGAGTTTACCAGATGCGCCGCTGCAGTTGCCGATGCCAGTCAACCACGTGCTTTTGAAAGAGCTTTGCCAGTCTATCCTGTCATGCCCTGCGCACCTGCCGAGCCTTGCGGATGCTGCGGAGCGGACGCTTATGTCCCAGCGCACGTTTGAGCGGCGATTCTTTGATGAGACGGGCTGGAGTTATCGCAAATGGTGTGGGCAGGCCAAGCTGTTTCGTGCTTTGGAGCTGCTCTCAGCAGGCCGAAGTGTGGGTGATGTGGCTTTCAAACTTGGCTATGAAGGGCCAAGTCCGTTCATTTCTCAGTTCCGCAAAGCCTTTGGCACGACGCCGGGCAAATACTTCAAGACTGCGTAGCCTAGGTTATTTGCTGGCGCTGCATGCGCTGATGAAGTTGCGAACGTGCTTAGCGCTACCTTTGAGGCTTACGTTGTAGATAGCATAGCCGCCCAGATTGATCTTCAACTCGTTGTCTCGCACCATTCGGTTCCAAAGTGAAGAGCCATTGCTCAAAGTGAGGAGTGGCAGGGAAACACCGGCTTCCTGATTCAACGAACTGCCGACGCCAACATAGCTTTCCTTGAACCGTCTTGTGCTTAGCGAAATCAGGATACTATCGCCTTCCTGCAAAGCAGGGACGGTTGACTGAAACATGATCTCGATATCACCGCTTCCAGCCAGGCAACGGGCGTAAAAGTCGGTATCGTCTGTTTCAGGTACGCCATGAACCAAAACTGCGCTCTTGTCGCCTGCACCTGTTGGGAGGCCAGACACCCAGACATAGGGACCGTCAAATCCATTCAATGGAGCTTTTTCCTGAAGGAACTTGTCAGGGTTTGGCAGAAGGTCCTGTGTTATGAGGTCTGTGTTTTGCTCATGGAAAACAAAATGTTGGGCGGCTCTTCCGTTGCTGTTGAGCGCGCAGGAAAAGTTGAAGGGCACGTACATGCCCTGACTTTGGTAGACACCGCGACCAGCGAGTTTGTCCCCTGTTCGTACCAGTACTGGTTTCTGGTTCATTTGTTGATTGGTGAAGGTGCCGAGGCCCAAATAGACAGGCGGCAACTCTGACAGGGAATTCTTGGTTGCGATGATCTTGCTGCCCAGTGTGGAGCAGGCGCGGCGGGCCTGCCAGAGTGGTTCGGCCACATTGATTGCCAGATCATCTTCCGGTGCGATCTGGCTGTTTTCCAATGGCGGCAAGTCTTGTGTCACAACTTGCGTTGGAGGCGCTGCCTGTGGAGATGTGCTATCCCGCTTCAGCTTGTAATAACATGCTTTTCTTGCGGCAGGATCTGGGTCTCCGAAGAAATCGGTCCGGCAATGAACATCACCTTTCGCAGACTTCTCGTAAAATGCGCCGGGCCTGCCGAAGCGAACGGTTGTTGCGTAGGGTAGCTCGCAAACCTGAAATTCGAGAGCGCACTTACGCCATCCGTCCTTCGTAAATTCAGGAAGCTGCGGAATGGGGGTGATCAAACCACCTGAGCTGGCTGACTTGATCTGCTTCTTTAGTGAAGACGAACTGGCACTTACCGTGTTTACGGTTTTGCGAGCGTACGGTTTGTTGCCAACATAAAAGATGCCAGAACAGCCTTTATCCGTCCAAAGATGCGATGGGACGACGCCCCAGCTTTCATTGAGTTTGCAGAGCGCTGAAGAGGTCTGACGCAGCAACTGGACGTAATTGCGGTTGGCGTTCGAGATCTTGCACTTGGTGTAACCAGCGTTTTCAGAGGCGCAAACAACCACGTTGGTGCCATCCAGACGATCTGGTGAGTTGGCGACATGGTTCGCTGTTGAAGGCCTGTGCGTCGGATCGCTGCTATGTATGTTATCGCCCTCAGGTTGTCTGGTGAGGGTGTTGGTCAGGCAGTCGATGAATTCCGGGCTATCCAAAGCTGCGTCGGTTTTGTCGAGGCAGCTTTCAATTATGAGCGCTGGAATAAGCGAGTTAATCGGCGGAATAGTTGTTGCGTTGGCATTGGCAGCAAGGAACGGCGCAATGAAGGCGATGGTGCCTGCCGATGTCCTTGTAAACAGTTGCCACAAAATAGATTTGCTCACAGCATAGCCTCTCTTAGCTCTTCTGGTGCACTTGTTGCCTAACGCAATCAGCTTGCGCCCAGCTGAAAGCGTGTTGCAGCTTCTTCTCCAAAACAGGTGTGAAGCATGCTTTTTGCCAAGCGCGGTTGCTGTCTAGATCTCAATGCTACTTGCAGTCTAGTTGTAAAATTACAAAAAGGGGAAGTTAAATGCGCTGTGTTGTCAGAACTCGTCGCGTTCATTCGCATTCACGCACCGCGCTCTAACCTCTTTGGTGGAGCGAGTTCTTGTCGTTTGATTGAATTTAATCAAACGGAACACGTCTAGCGTACAAGTTCCTTCATGGCGGAATCCATGCCTTCCAGAGTGAGAGGGTACATGCGCTGATCAAACAACTCTTTCATCATGCCGATGGAATGGGTGTAATCCCAGTGCTTTTCCCGTACCGGATTGAGCCAGACTGCTTTTTGATAAAGGTCTGTCACGCGTTTTACCCAGACGTTGCCTGCTTCTTCGTTCCAATGCTCAACTGAACCGCCGGGATAAGTGATCTCATAGGGGCTCATTGAGGCGTCGCCAATGAAGATCACTTTGTAATCGCTTGGATATTTATGAAGCACGTCCATCGTGTTGATGCGCTCTGTGTGGCGGCGGTGGTTGTTTTTCCAGACGAACTCATAGAGGCAATTGTGGAAGTAGAAGTATTCCATCACCTTGAACTCGGTTTTGGCAGCAGAGAACAATTCTTCGCAGACGCGGATGTGATCATCCATTGAGCCGCCGATGTCGAAGAACAAAAGCACTTTGACCGAGTTGCGCCGTTCGGGACGCATTTGAATATCTAGCAGGCCTTTGTGGGCAGTGGATTTGATGGTGTTGTCCAGGTCCAGCTCATCAGCTGCTCCGGTTCTGGCGAACTTGCGCAGGCGTTTCAGGGCAACCTTGATGTTGCGGGTGCCCAGTTCAACTGTGTCATCCAGATCCTTGAACTCGCGCTTGTCCCAGACTTTGACTGCTCGGCGATGGCGGCTTCCATCCTGTCCGATCCGAATGCCTTCAGGGTTGTAGCCATACGCGCCGAATGGGGATGTGCCGCCTGTCCCGATCCATTTGTTGCCGCCCTGATGGCGCTCTTTTTGTTCTTCCAACCGCTTTTGGAGTGTTTCCATGAGCTTTTCAAAGCCGCCCATGGATTCGATAAGCTTCTTCTCTTCTTCAGAAAGGTGCTTTTCTGTGAGCTTGCGCAGCCACTCCTCTGGAATGTCTGTGGTTGCCACTTCGCTCATCAGGTCCAATCCGTTGAACGTGTGACCAAAGACGCGATCAAACTTGTCCAGATTGGATTCGTCTTTGACCAGCGTTGCACGGGCGAGGAAGTAAAAATCCTCCACCCGTTTGCCGGCCAGATCAGCGTCCAGCGCTTCCATAAGCGTAAGATATTCGCGTACGGATACGGGTAAACCAGCGGATTTTAGCTCTTCGAAAAACTGAATAAACATGGGGGCACATTATGCGATTGGGCGGTGCAGTGTCGAGAGTGCAATTGACACCTTAGGCAAAAGCATAGGGATCAATAAGAGCCTCTGGCCCAGTCAATCGCTTTGGCGAGATGAAGCTCAACAAAATCTTTCTTGCCTTCTCGATATCCCTCGACATCTCCGTTGACCTCCTTCGCTGTTTTCTTCTTCAGGTGGGCATATTTCTCACGGATCTCAGGATGAGCTTTCAGGTAATCACGAAAGGCCAGATGTCTGTAAACGTGCGGATCTCCTGATTTAAACGCGTGAAGGTGATGGGTGCGGTCGTCACCACCTTTTTCAAAGTAGCGGCGACCTGCAATGCCGTATTCACCTTTGGCGACATAGCCAAGATTGATCAGCTTTGCAGATTGAGTATCGAGTGCTGGGATGCTGGAGACTTCCAGCAGGATGTCGATAATTGGTTTGGCGGCAAGAGCTGGCACAGATGTGCTGCCAATATGGTGAATGTCTTCGACAATATCTCCGAGTAGCTCACGCAAAATTTCTTGCTCCAGCCGGAACTCCTCGGCCCAGTTGTCTTGTGCATCTACCACTTTGACTTTGCGCGTGATCATAGCTGTGTCTGCCGCCTTTGTTTTGTCAGCCCTTTGAACATACCAAGAGATTGGGGGAAGCATAGGGCTGGCGTGAGATATTCGTTAATCCTGATCTGCAATCTCATCTGGGGCAGATTTCGTGATCTCGCTCATGAGCTCCGTTAGTGATGGGCCTTTTGTGGCGATGAATGGCGCAGGGCGGCAGGTTTGAATTGCAGCAACGCCAATGCGTGCTGTGAGGAAGCCATTGACTAGTCCTTCGCCAAGACGTGCGGAAAGTTTTGCTGCTAAACCCTGACCGATGAACTGTTCCAGCAGGCTATCTCCTGCGGCCATGCCACCTGTGACGGCCAGGTGAGCCGCTACATCTCGTGAAAGGCGCCAGAAACCGAGTGTGCCGGGGCGGGCTCCGTAAAGACGGGAGATGCGGCGAACAATGCGCAGGTTTTCGTAAAGTACGATCAGGATATCAACGAGTGCACGAGGTGATAGTGCGGTAACTACAGAAACACGCTTCGCGCTTTCCATGACGATCAAGCGGGCACGTGCATCCATTGGTGCCATCAGCTCACGTTCTGCCAGTTTGACGAGATCTCTCCCATCAATGATTTCCTGCATATGACCTTTTAGCAGAGCGCGGCCATGAGCTGTTTCCGGACGGTCCGCGTAGAGCGCCATTAGCTTTTGTAGAGCTGCACGGGCTTCCTTATCGCTATCGTTGTCTGCTGCGGTTTGGAGGTCATCGCGTATATGGTCGATTTGCTCCAAACGAGAGAGTGCCCGCCATTCTTTGAAGAACAAACCGATCAGTCCGAGAAAGCCGAGAGCGGTGAGGCCAACAGCTGTCCAGCCCAACCAGTCATAGCGAGCAAAGAGGTCTCTGATTAGGCTATCGACAGCCAAGCCAACGGCAAGTGAGACGAGGCCGCCACCGCCAATGGCGATGATCTTGCTCCAACGACTCTTCGCTGGTTTTGGCTCTGGGGCAACATTGTTCTGTGGCAGGGCCAACGCGTTTTCATCTTCTTCTGACACAACGGCTTCAGAGGAAAGTGGTTCGTGGGCAAACTCCCCCTCCAGCCGGACGGAGCTGTCATCCAGTTTGAATGCTTTGGGAGCGCGGCGTGCCTGAGGCTTATGTTGCTGTGTTTTCTTGTTGGTCATGCGAGTTTATCTCCCAGCAAGAATTCCATTGCGCTGTCCAAACGGATGTGAGGGAGAGATAAGGTCAGCCCCTCTGCCGTGCGTTCCAGCTTTGGAGGGCGGAAGCGCACATATTTCAATGCGGTCTGATCTTCCGGCGTGCCGTGGCTTTGCTCTGTAGAGAAAAGGTCACTCAGATCGTCAGGAAGATCGCCGGGGAAAATAGCTGCTTCTTCTTCGCCGTCAAACCTCATGGAGCCAATGGTTTCTTCTGGCATTGGTGTGCCGAGGAGCGCGGGGGTTTCTGCACCATCGTGATGAACGGTTGCCTGCCTGGTGGCTCTGACGGATGCGAGGGCGAGCGTTTCAACTGAAGCGCCTGAGAACTCTGCGCGGTTGATTGCCCGTTCAACCAGCTGCTTGAGGAGTAACTCCAAGTGATCGTGATCCTCGCGTCGCAGATGGTCTGCCTTTGTGGCTGCAAACAGAATGCGATCGATCTTGCGAGACACTATTGAGAATAGCCAGCTTGCTTTGCCGGGTCTGAACGCGCCCATAATCTCAGTGAGGGCTCCGCTCAAATCATCCAAGGCCTCAGGGCCAGCGTTGATTGCTGTTAGTGCGTCCACGAGCACAATCTGTCTGTCTAATTTGGCAAAGTGGTTTTTGAAGAACGGTCTGACCACGTGCTTGCGATAGGCTTCGTAGCGGCGCTCCATAATGGCGAGGAGCGTGCCTGCTTTGGGTTTGACCTGCGTATCACCCAGATTGAGCGGGGCGAAGGTGAGGGCTGGTGTGCCCTTCATGTCGCCGGGCATGAGGAAGCGACCAGGAGGCAACATGGATAGTGCGTTCTCATCATCCCGGCAGCGGCTCAAATACGTGGTGAAGGTGCTTGCCAGATCCTTTGCGATGTCCTCTGAAAACTCATCGTGCAGCTTATCTTGATAGCGCGCGAGTGTTGACAGAAACTCCTCAGACAAATCTGGCCTTGCTTTAGCGCGTCTCAGGGCTTCCTCTGAGAATTGCCGGAAATCCTGTCGTAGTAAAACAAGGTCGAGGAGCCATTCACCAGGGTAATCCACGATGTCGAGGTGCAGTTTGCCACCGCCTAACTGGCGGTTCATGAATGTGGCTGACTCGTATTCGATGGTCAGGCGAAGTTCGGAGATTTGATGTGTGGACTCCGGCCAAAGGCGATCCTTTGTCAGTGTTTCGACATGCTGCTCATAGTTGAACCGTGGAACATTGTCATCGGGCTGAGGCTGAAGACATGCTCGCGCGAGCCGTCCTGTGCCCGCTGCATCCAGCAGAGGCAGGCGACCTCCGGCAATGAGATTGTGAACGAGAGCTGAGATAAAGACGGTCTTCCCGGAACGTGCCAATCCAGTGACACCCAGACGGACCGTGGGGACTGTTAGGTCAATCGCTGATCCCGTTAGATTGTCCAATGCTGTTTGTGCATCAGTTAGGGCCAGCTTAGCGTTTTTAAATAATGAATTCAGTGGGCTCACAGATCATCCTCCAAAGAACGATGTGGTGCGTTCTTTGGAGGAATGCAATCGCAAATGCGCCAATAAATGTTGAATTGCGCAAAATTTTCCTAGTCAGGAGCCTGAAACAGCTTGCAGGTGTCGTGGCTGGAAGAATGAGACGATCCTTCCTTTCTTGCAGTCAATTTCTGACCAGCGGTGCTCTTCAAAGTCTATTACAGCGAGAGCTCCGGTTGGGTACTTGGATTGCATCTGGTGTATGTACTCAGGGTTGCCTTTGCCAGTGAGTTCAAGAGCTGTGTCCTGAATAGCTGTGTTGTGGCCGACAATGAGGATAGTGTCGAAGCCACCACCGTAGGCGCGGATTGCATCTATGTAGTCACCTTCGCTCGAATTGTAGAGATCCCTGAGCAGTTGAATGCGCGTATCACTGCGCAAGTATGGCATTACTTCCATGAGTGTTTGCCGTGTCCGAAGAGCCGTAGAACATAAGATCAGTTTTGGATGCATATGATGTTGGTGGATGTGGGCTCCAACCCTTGCTGCGGCTTTCCAACCGCTGGTGTTAAGGGAGCGATCATGATCGTGAGCACCCTCATCACTCCAGTCGGATTTTGCATGGCGTAACAGCATCAGGCGAAGCATATGTTATCCTCCAGATATACTTTATTACTTTATGTTCCTAAGAGGTAGAAACATTCTAAGTTGTATTTGTGCTGCTATGCGATATTGCGATGCAGCATAATTGGATGGACTTGTTTGTTTATTACTTGCTTTGTCTCTGTTTGAAACCTACATGTTTTTGATTGAATTTGGAAGGTGATAGTATTCCCCTAATAGTATGGGGTTTTTATCTTATAATTACTGAAATATTTATAAGTGATGCATGCATTCGTAACTGAGTTCATTTCAGTCGTGCCTATAAGATATTTAGTTGGCAGAATGGTTTAGGCAGCTGTTCTGGTCGCTTACGACGCGGTGTGTTGTAATATGAGGGTTGCACTGATGTAGGTGTGCTGGGCGATCCGCCAATTTAGCCGCGCTGCGTTAGTTGCGGCGCTGTTCCTGCTCGACGCGAAGAGTAAGCTTTTTGAAAAGAATTCGGATCTTCTCAAGCTCGCTTACAGGAAGATCATCTGAAATGGATGCCCAGACCGTATAGTCAGCGCTTGGGGCTGTGTAGGCGGTGAAACTCTCGACGCGGCCCATCCGCATTGTTGTTTCGGTTCGGAACGCAACCTCATTTTGCGGTGTCTTCAGATCCAGTGGTTTGAAGTGGCTTTGACGATATCCGCTTTTGAAGTTGTTTATGAGAGTTGTCGCCGTGTCTTTTTTGTGCCGGCGGAAGATGACTTTGATCTCGCCGTTCTCGGTTTCGTAAATGCATCCGATACCGAGTTCCTTCAGATCGGGAACGAGAGCTGATCGGGAAAGTTTGCTGATATAGTCCGGGCAAAACATGCCGGTGAAGTGCGTTAGTGCGTCCACATCTTTGCGCCAGCCGTTGTGCAGTGTATGCGGCTGGTAGAGGAGGCTTTCCGAGATGGTACTGTTTGCTTGTGCGAGTAAGCTGCCTGTAAGAAGCAGGCAGCTTGCGAGAATTGCTTTTGATGCACTGGAAAGTATGTGCTGGCTCAAAAAACTAGTTTTATTGTTTTGCTTCATTTTCAAGCCAGGCAATGCAGATACTAGCGACGGTTCATAAAGGCGAGGCGTTCGAACAGATGAACGTCCTGTTCGTTCTTGAGGAGTGCGCCGTGCAATGGCGGGATAACTTTCCGGCTTTCGGTATCGCGGAGGGTTTCCGGGGCGATGTCTTCGTTCAGAAGCAGTTTAATCCAATCCAGAAGCTCAGAGGTTGACGGCTTCTTCTTCAGGCCCGGCAAGTCTCTGAGGTTATAGAATGCGTTGAGTGCTTCCTTAAGTAACCGGTCTTTGATTTCGCCGAAATGCACATTGACGATCTCTGTCATTGTTTCTGCATCCGGAAACTTGATGAAGTGGAAGAAGCAGCGGCGCAAGAATGCGTCTGGAAGATCTTTCTCATTGTTTGAGGTGATGATCACGATTGGACGCTGTTTTGCTTTGATCGTGTCGCCTGTCTCATAAACAAAGAACTCCATACGATCCAGCTCTTGAAGCAGATCGTTTGGGAACTCAATGTCAGCCTTATCAATCTCATCAATCAGAAGAACCGGGCGTTCATTCATTTCAAAAGCAGTCCAAAGTTTGCCTTTGCGAATGTAATTGCGAATGTCTTTTACGCGTTCATCGCCAAGCTGGCTGTCGCGGAGACGGGAAACCGCGTCGTATTCGTATAGGCCTTGCTGAGCCTTTGTGGTCGACTTGACGTTCCACTCAAGGAAGGGGACGCCTAAGCTCTGGGCGATTTCCTGAGCTAGGACAGTTTTGCCGGTTCCAGGTTCGCCTTTTACAAGCAGGGGACGCTCAAGGGTAATAGCTGCGTTGACTGCGATCCGGAGATCTTCTGTGGCAACGTATTGGGAGGTCCCTTGAAATTTCATCGCTAAATCCTGCTTGAGTATCGTGATTTGGCGAAAACAGTAATCTCTCGTTAGACAATGGGCAATCCCTGCAGGGTTGCGCCATTGGGCTTATCTAGTGGTTTCGATCTTTGCTCGGTTTCTTTTGCCTCTCTGGGAATTATGTGCCGAGTAGGGCGAGCTATTTGCCGGGTTTAGGCAGAAAATCCTATGTTTAACAATAGGTTAAAATTGTAAATTATTGAAATGGCTGAATAAATTGAATTTTTTAGTTTGGCACGTAAGTTGCATTTAGTGTTCAAAGATCTGCGTAAGCATGAGCGAATTTGAATTCTAGGTGGGCTCGATGAGTATTTATGGTGCTATCAACGCTGCAACGACCGGTTTGGACGCACAGTCCAAGGCGTTGGAGAATATTTCCGGTAACGTGGCGAACTCTTCGACCACTGGCTATAAACGCCTTGATACAAGCTTCTCCGATCTTGTTTCCAGTACAGGTAGTCGGCAGGCTGAACAGGTTTCCGGTACTGTAATTGCGACTTCTCGTGCCACTAACTACTTGTCTGGCGATGTCACATCCGCTGACCGCAACACCTACATGGCGATTAACGGGCCAGGGTATTTTCTGGTTACCAACAGAGATGGCTTAGGTCAGGAAACTCCTGAGAGTTACTATACGCGTGCTGGTGACTTTGAACTGGATACTGAGAGAAATCTGGTTAACTCCGCGGGCTATTTTCTGCAGGGGTACCCGATTAACCCTGCAACGGGTGCTGTGAGTGATCGTGCAGTGCCAATTCAGGTGTCTGATGCCCCGATGCCAGCGCAACCATCGACGCAAATCAATTATCAGGCGAATTTGCCATCCAAGCCAACGACTGCGAACTATCAAAAAGCAGATGGTGCGGCGAACTCGCAGTATGTTGATTTGAGCGTGTTTTCCGATCCAGACGAACAATCAACACTCGCTTTGAATGATGACGGTGCACCTGCAACATTGCTTACAGCAGAGAGCAAGTTGTTGCCGTCAAACCAGTTTGAAGCTGATAGTGTGTTGACATTGAAGGTGGGGCAGCATGACCCTGAAGTGTTGGATATTGATGCCAATACGACTGTTCAGGATCTGCTTGATAAGCTGAATGGGATGCATGGAGTAACAGCTCAGATCAATGCACTTGGCGAGATTGAGATCTCATCCTTCGAGACATTAACAATCGATCAGGCGGGAAGTGTACCTTCTTCAGGTAGCGTACTCGATATGGACTTTGCTCCTCAGCCTTTACCCTCAACTGGTACCTATAATCCTGACGTTGTCACGGGTGATAAAGCTGACGATTTCATTAAGTCCTCTGTCGCTGGTGGGCAGGAAACTGTTTACGATGAGAATGGGACACCAGTTAACGTTGAACTACGCTGGGCGCTGAATGCAGAGAATAAGTGGTCACTTTTCTACAATACGAACACTAATGCGTCTGGTGATGAAGTTGCGTGGAAAAAAGTCAGTGACATGTCATTCGACGCAGCTGGTCGTTTGACGTCACCTGCTTCAGGCTTAGTTGATATTCCTGATCTTGAAGTCAATGGTGTCGGTATGGGCGACATTACCTTCAAGTTTGGTCTTGATGACTTAACCCAATATGAAGATGTAATTGGTGGTGCATCCAATATTGGCACTTCACAGGACGGTTTCCCTTCCGGAAAACTTCAGGATGTTTCCATTGATGCTGAAGGTAATGTGATTGGGAAATACTCCAACGATAAGTCCCAGAAGCTCTTTAAGATTCCAGTTGCGACTTTTGCTGCGGAGCAAGAGCTTCAGCGTGTTGACGGTGCTGCTTTTTCCGAGACCTCTACTTCTGGTGAGCCTGACTTTAGGAACGGCGGTACGATCCGTGCAAAAGCGCTAGAGAGCTCGAATGCTGATATTGCCAAGGAGTTCTCGAAGTTGATCATCACTCAACAGGCCTACTCGGCGAACTCGAAAGTTTTGTCGACAGCAAACCAAATGCTGGATTCAGTTCTTAATATCGTTCGATAAACTGGTGTTGGGGTAGGCTATTGCCTACCTCGTTGCCTTAGGGAGTATAGGGTATGGGTCTCGGAGCAGCTTTGAATGCGGCTATGTCGGGATTGTCGCTTACGAAGGCGCAGCTTGCGGTTACATCGAGGAATGTCGCCAATGCGAACGTTGACGGTTATACGCTTAAGACAATCGTGGGCACAGAAGTTCACAATACGTCTACGTCTTCTTCATCCGTTCTGACCAATCAAGTTCAACGGCAAGTTAATACCCAACTCCAGTCTGCTTATTGGGAAAGCCTGAGTGATACGGCTTATGCTACTCAATACAACGAATACATCACGCAACTTGATCAGATGTTTGGGAAGGTTGGAGACCCAAGCTCTATTCCGAGTTTGATGAACAATTTCACAAATGCGCTGACGTCTTTAGCAACAGATCCTAGTTCTCAAAGTGCGCAGGAAGTGGCTGTAAATGCTGCTGAAGAGCTTTCCAGAAGCATCAATAACTCAGCCAAGCAAGTGCAGGAAATGCGCCGCGATGCCGATGCTGGAATTGCTGATGAAGTAACGCAGGTCAATTCCATCCTCAAAGAAATTGAGAGTCTGGAAGACACCATTGTTGTTGAGCGTTCTGCTGGCCGGGAAACGGCTCATTTGCATGATCAGATGGACCGGCAACTGGAAGCTTTGACTGAAAAGATGGATGTTGAAATCAAGCAAGACAACGATGGCTTGCTACGCATATCAACTAAATCTGGAACCACGTTATACAATGATCGCGCATCAGAGTTACAGTTTACTCCGCGCCCTACGCTTGGTGTCGGTGTTGAAGGTAATCCGATTGAAGTAAAGTCACAGTCTGGCGCTGTTATGGAGCTTTCATCATTTGACCTGAAGAGCGGTAGTATGGGCGCGCTCGTGGAGTTGCGAGATAATACCCTTCCAGAGACGCAGGCGCGCCTGGATGAGCTTGCAAGTCAGATGGCACTGTCTTTGTCTCAGCAGACGTCTGAAGGTGTTGCTGCTGATGATGGTGGAGCGCCACCTGCGGCAACGGGCTTCAGTGTTGATACGTCCAAACTGCAATCTTCTGGCGATACGATTGAGCTTGAGTTTGATGTTAACGGAGAAAGCCGTAAGGTTACATTTGTTGCAGTGACCGACCCAAGTTTACTGCCGCTTTCTTCGGATGTAACTGCCGACTCCAATGATATTGTGCATGGTATTGTAATTCCAGCGACTTCGACCTCGCTAGAAAGTCAGATTTCTAGTGCGCTAGGTGCTGGGTTTGATGTTTCCGTTGATGCTGCCGGTGAGCTGAAAATTCTGTCTCCGACCAGCCCAGGTACTATTGAGATTACCGGTCTTACAGCGAAAAATACGCGGACTGTTACCGCTGCTGATGGTGCCGAGATCCCGCTCTTTGTAGACACTAAGGGGGATGGTGGACCTTATACTGGGGCGCTAGAAGATGGTGGCCAGAAGACCGGCTTTGCGCAACGGATGACTGTCAACAAAGCTATTGTTGATGATCCAAGTCTTTTAGCAGGTGAGCCAGATAAGCAGAGCTCCGAGCGTGCAAACCTCCTGAAAAGCCGCCTGACTGAGACTGAATATACGTATGCGCCAAGCTCGGGGATCGGAGCAAAGAATGCCCCATACGTCGGGACGATTTCTGATTTTGGCATTGAGACTGTGGTCAAGCAAAGTCAGATTGCCAGCGCGGCGACATCAGCTGCGAGCAACTCAAAGGCTGTTACCAGTATTGCTAAGAATGCTTATGAAAACAGCTATAAGGTTGATGTAGACGAAGAGTTGGTGAAGCTGACTGAATTGCAGAATGCTTATGCTGCGAATGCTCGTGTCTTATCGGCTATCGACGAAATGTATGATACACTTTTTAGAATCGCATGATGCTGCTTTAGGAATTGAGTTATTCAAATGAATACAATCGGTTATTCTAAATCTCATAGCTATATGCTTGATCTCCTTATGCAGCAAAAGACGCAGCTGGAGAACAAGTCTATTCAGCTGACTTCCGGGCTGAAGTCTCAAACCTATGGTGGCATCAGTTCAGATTCTCGCATGGCATTGGAGTTGCGCCGCGAGATCTCAAATATTGAGGTTTATGAAGACTCTAACGCGATTGCCAGCATTCAGCTCGACCTTATGGGCAAGTCTATTGAGCATATGGAGAAAATGCGCTCTGAGAGTGTGAGTGCTATTGATGAGAACAACTATACGCTGACCACAGATGGCCAGACAACCAGTCAACAAGCAACTGAGATTATGCTGAATGAGACGATCTCGCAGCTGAACTCTGAAGTGAACGGGTATTATCTGTTCGGTGGTAAGGATGCGACTGAGCCACCCGTTGCCTCGCTTGATGCCATAATGGATGGGCAAGGTGGAAAGCTTGGGCTCAAGGAGCTCATGAAGCGTTATGAGAATGCTCATGTTGGTGCCTCTGAAAATGGTCGCATCGAATCCAGTGTGACAAATCCGCTTGGTGTTCCTACTCTGACACTTCAACAGGACAATGTTGAGGGATTTGGCTTTGAAATCACTTCCGTTTCAGCGTCCTCTGCTGATGTTGCAACAGCGGTTACTCCTGAAGACCTGACTGATCCGGCTAATCCTGAAGGGAAGAAGGGGACCTTCGCGTTCAATGACACTCCGAGTGTTGGTGATACGATTGAGGTTGAGCTGGAACTTCCTGACGGGAGCAAATCAGTTGTTAAGCTTACAGCAACCGATGATCCTGATGCAGGGGAGGGAACCTTCCTGATTGGGACGGGTGCTAATCCTGCTTTGGAGAGCGCTCAGAATGCTCAGGCAGCTTTTGATAAGGCAATAGGCGATATTGCAAAGACTGAGCTTCGTGCGGTTGCTGATGTGCAGGCTGGTGAGGAATTTTTTGGTAATCACGGGCGGACTGATCCAGCGCCGAAGGTACCAAAAGCGGACGGTTCTGGTTATGAGACCGCACCTGACCTTCTGGTCGACTGGTATACCGGTACCGAGAACTCTGATGATCCGCGCTCAGACAAGGTTGTTCAGATCGATGACAATGTGCGCGTGGATTATGGCGCGCGCGCGAATGAGTCGGCGTTTTCCGAGCAATTGCAGAACCTTGCTGTATTTGTAGCGGCAGGCTTTACAGCAGAAACTCCAGATGATGCTGAGAGTGAAGCGGTCGCAAAATCCTACTATGCTTCGTTGGCAGGTAAGAGCGATGACGCACTCTCTGTTGCTGGGGATCGAAATTCAGGCATCCAAAGCGTAGCCTCAGAGATGTCGGTGGTAAACACCACTGTGAAACGTACTGCTGAGAGGCAAAAGCAGGCGTCTCTGACCTATCACAACACGTTGACCGGGCTCGAGAACGTTGACAAGACTGAAGTTGGAACTGAGATAGCCGTGCTAAAGACGGATTTAGACGCCTCGTTTCAAGCAACGTCTATACTGTTAAATCTAACAATTACTGACTTCTTGAGATAACAAAAAGCCTCCGTAAAACGGAGGCTTTTTGTTATTATACGTTTGCCTTTTGGCCTCTTAATCCAGATGCCAGAGACTTGTTGATGTTGATCATCGTCTCAAGCGCCTCAGGCTCCGCACCACCCATCATTTCCATGGTTCTGTTGAACATAAACAGGGCCAGATTTGCGATGTTATTTTGGAGCTCCAGAGGCAGCTCGCTATACTCTGCAGTGGCCTCAGTTACAAAAATTGTCCAGAGCGTGCGATTGAATATGAGTGTTTCATTCCGTTCTTCGCGTGAAACTGTATCCCACTCACGTTGCAGCACAGAAAGGCGCGCTGCAGCTTTCATCAGAGCTTCAGCTTCCAGAGCCCTCGGATCCGCTGAGGCCGAGGTGTTTGCGGACTGCTGATATGCCTGAGTTGCTTGTTGATACATGACTTATCAAAGTCCTTTCATATTCAATCAATTTCTTGGCGAGCTTCAGGGCGCGATAGAGCTCTTCTCGCAAAATTGCGGTGCTAATCTCGCTGATAAGGTCGCGTGTGCTTGGTGCGGCCTGCAAGATCTTTCCGATCACATCGAAATACTCTTTCTGAGTAACCGTGATATCCTGCTTTAAATACATGACCTGCACTGCTAGGTAGACCTGCTGTGCCATGGTGCTGGCGTCTTCCGGTAGAAGGATATCCTTCTCTCGGAGAATAGGTGCATCTCCCTGAATGAAAAATCGTGCACGTTGCTTATCGTTAGTGATAAGTGTCTCACCAACAATCAACTTTTCTCCGGGTTTTAATTCGACCTTTAGTGCCATGCAGCCTCCTTCAAAGCACTCTTAACTATGATGGCAACCAAAAGGTTAATCTAGTTAAATCTTACAAGTTATTCAGCGATTTATTTCTAATTTTTCTTAAGTTTAGAGTGTTTCTGAATTGAATATGTAAAGTCGCCAATTCATGCAGCGCAGCTTAAGCCATTGGGAGGGCTGTGAAAGTACAAATAGGTGGAAATATGCACAGACAATATTGTGCAGCTGTATCGCTGCCGTTGTTGAGTAAGTTTTTGACTTAATTATATAAAATTGAATTTACTTGTGAGCTGTCGCACGTGGCTGCTACAATCACTGATTTATTAAGTGCTTGTTAACACGTTCCCCCTTTACTCGCAGGACGGGTAATTGTACCCAATTAAAACTCAGTAATTATTTGCTGCGTTTGTGACCCAGAAAGGGTCATTCATTATCCTAGAAGGGAATTATAAAATGGCTGATATTACACTCACTGCAGCGGTGCGCACGAACCTGAACACACTTCAGAGCACGGCTTCTTTGATCGGCGATACCCAGGAGCGTCTTTCAACTGGTAAGAAAGTTAACTCTGCTCTTGATAACCCGAACTCATTCTTCACTGCTTCATCTTTGAACTCCCGCGCTTCAGATCTAAGTAGTTTGCAGGATGATATTGGGCAGTCTGTCTCTACTTTGGAAGCTGCTGACCAAGGTATCTCCGCGATTGATAAGCTGCTCGACGCTGCAAAGGGTAAGGCGAACCAGGCGCTTCAGTCTAAAGACACTGAGACCCGTGCTAAGTACGCTGAAGAGTTCAACGAACTCCGCACTCAGATCGAAGATATCGCTAAAGATTCTGGCTATAAAGGCAAGAACCTTCTTGGTGGTGAAGGCAACGACCTCCTGGTAAAGTTCAATGAAGATGGTTCTTCCGACCTGAATATCAAATCTGTTGATTATACCGATCTCGACTCTGATGATTCAACCCTGACGCTGGATGCAATCGGAACCACTGTTAAATCTCAAGATCAGGTCGATTTTGATAATAATATCGAAAGCTTGACACTCGGCACTGAAAAGTACAAGGCTGAGGTGGATCTTGGTGCAGGTGCTATTGGCGATAACCTTGTTGGTCTAGATAGTATCGCAACTGGTGATACTCTGTCCTATACCGTTGGTAGTGGTGCGCAAGTTGATCTTGTTGTTGGTACTGATGTCACCACTGTAGGAGACGTCGTGAACTCATTGAATAGCGTTGATGGCGTTTCTGCAAGTGTTGACGTTGATGGGAAACTCCAGATCGTTTCTGACGAAGACATCACCTTTGATGCGACAGACGCTGCAGCAAGCGATTTGGGTACTGATTGGTCGGGTGCTTCTGCAGCTACGGGTACTCTGGATGCCAACACTGAGTTGAAGGATCTGGATGGCTTTGCTATTGGTGATTCCATTACCTACAAGCTGGGTAACGGCGCTGAGAAAACCTTCAAGATTGAAGACGGCACAACTGTTGGTAACCTGAAAACTACGCTTGAATCTGCCGATGGCGTTTCTGTTGAAGTTAGCGGCAATCAGATCAACGTTGATTCTGATAAGGAAGACCTGAAGCTTGGCTTCTTGCAAGGTAGCGGTAACTCCACCATCGGTGCTGAGCTTGGTTCTGGTACTGGTGTAACAGTTGCGAAAGATACGCAAGCGCAAGAACGTGCTGTTGGTAACGGTTGGGGTGATGACAACCTCATTGAAGATTCTCTTGAGCAGGTTCGTCAGACTCAGTTGGATCTGCGTGCACAGGCTTCTACTTTCGGTACAAACCTGTCCATCGTGACCAACCGTCAGGACTTCACAGCTGATCTGATCAACACACTGGAAGTTGGTGCTGGTAAGTTGACGCTGGCTGATTCCAACCTGGAAGGTGCGAACCTTGCGGCTCTGAACACTCAGAACTCTATTGCTACTTCTACTCTGTCTCTGGCAACTCAGGCTGGTCAGTCTGTGCTGCAGCTTATCCGATAAGCTTTGTTTCAGATTTAGAATTTGGAGAACGCGCTCTTTGGGGCGCGTTTTTCTTTTGTCTTTTTGGGCGTGCACCGTTTGCGTTGGTATGTGCGTTGCTTTGCGTTTTTGTGGTGGTGGGCACGTTGTTATGTGGTGGTCACTGGGCAGACAAAAAAAGAGCCATGCTGCGGGGGCGGCATAGCTCAAGGGGGATAAGTCTGGTTTGCAGGGAGGATAAAGCCTGTGTGGCTTAGGCCTGCTTTGCTTGCGTTGGCTCGACCTGCTTTGCTTCGTAGATTGCAGGATCAATCTCTTTTGCCTCACCGCCCAGGCTGCGCTTTTCTTGTGCCTGAAGGACTTCATCCAGGAATGCACGAATGCGGCGAGCTGTCTTGGAGGGCAGTTCGTAGATGACGTCGCCTTCTGGCTCTTGCGTCATCGAATAGATGAGCTCATCTGACTCTTCATCATAAATGTAACCGCGCTCAATGCGGCTCTGGTCGTCCTTAGGTTTGCTAGGGATGACGCCGAGACGGGAGTCTGAGAGGTATGACTTTTCGGAGGCGGTTGAGTTATCCTCTGACTCAGAGGATGCAGTGACCGCCTGGGCGCCGGAGAGTTCGGTTTTGACCTGTTCGGTCGTCGATTTTACCGGTGCTGCTTGTGTTGTCAGCGCTTGATGTAAGAGTGTCGGTCGTTGTGTGACTATTTCCATAATGTCCCCCACGTGTTCAATCTCTGACAACTTTATGGGGAATGTTCTTAAATAATATTAATCTTAATGATAGAAATTTACGAAATATTTAGAGAAATGCGACTGAAAACCGCCAAATACCCCTATTTATCAGGGAGGCTACGGGCGATCTTCAGGTTATTTCGTTAATATGCACGCTTAATATGGTGCCGTTTACAGGGTTTGGTTAACGGCAATGCCCTGAGCGGATCTTTGGGGCGAACTCATCATGCCGTTTGCGCCGTAACCTCTTGTCTTCATTTGAGAACCAACGGCTTTAGCAACGGTCTCAATGACGTTGTCCGTCACTGAACGTGCCGTAGAGACCACTTGCAGGTTGGTTTGAAGAATTGGCCGCAGATTGCCGTGACGCTCACGCATACGTTGAATGGACAACGGAGCGAGATTGCCTAGTGCGATGGCGTTTGCACTTGCGACGCGGATGCCAGAGAGATATGACTCGATGGCTGCATGTTTTTTGGGGGCAACGGTTGGCAGCTCAGAAATCTGGCCTTCACGTAGCAGCTCCGTTTCTGCTTCGATGATGTGGACCAGATTGTCCATTGCCGTTTCAAAGTTTTCGCAGAAGACCTCGGCTTGCATCCGTGTCTGGATAGGTTCTTCTTCAAACGATACTGTACTTGGAACAGTTTCAGCGTCGTACTGGTTGGTCATACTGCGTTCTCTTGAAGTTGTAATAATTGCGAGTGAACTGAAGCTGCAATACCAATGCCGCCAGATTGAGACATTGTGTTGGCGTACTCGTTGATCAGCATGGATTTCCACGCTTCTGAGCCTTCGCCGTTGCCGTAGGTCCCACCTTCATCAAGACCGGTGAACATGTTTTGCAACATCTCATTGAGGAATACGGTTTCAAATTCCTTGGCCTTTTCCATCAGCGGATCTTTGGCAGCTGGTGGTTTGCCTGCCTGATTGGCGCCTGCGATCAGGTCTGCTGAGCTTGTCAGGGCAGGAGAGGGCAGTTGTGCTTGTTGGAGCATTAGAGGACCTCAATTTCTGCCTGAAGGGCGCCTGCGGCTTTGATGGCCTGTAAGATGGAGATCAGGTCTCTTGGGCCGATGCCCAGAGCGTTTAATCCATCAACAAGCTGCTGCAGTGTGATTGTTTCGTTGACGAGTGCCAGCTGGCTATTGTCTTCAGTCACCTGCACGTCTGTACGAGGCACCGCAGCCGTTTGGCCCTGTGCGAATGGCAGCGGCTGAACCACCTCTGGTGATTCAGCGATGGTGACTGTGAGATTGCCCTGTGCGACTGCGACGGTGGAGACTTTCACCTGCTGACCCATGACGATGATGCCGGAGCTTTCGTCTATCACGATCTTGGCCGGCAAATCAGGCTCTACGATCAGCTGTTCGATATCAGTGATCAAATCGACAATGTTGCCATCGAACTGTTTTGGTAGTGTGAGGCGAACGGTGGATGGATCCAGAGGCTCTGCAGTCGGTAGGCCAATCAGCTCGTTAATTGCAACTGCGATGCGCCGGGATGTGGTCAGGTCCGGGTTGCGCAGGGCCAAGCGAATAGTGCTGAGTGAAGAGAGTTTGAACTCAACCTCCCGCTCCACAAGAGCACCGTTTGGAATGCGGCCAGATGTTGGGACGCCGCGTACAACGGAAGCTGCGTCGCCCTGTGCTGCAAAGCCTGCGATTGCCACCGGGCCTTGCGCGATGGCGTAGGCTTCTCCGTCTGCGCCCATCAGTGGGGTCACCAGCAGTGTTCCGCCCTGAAGGTTCTTTGCATCGCCAAGTGCGCTCACGGTTACGTCGATGCGGGTGCCTTGTGTTGAGAACGCTGGCAGGTTGGCAGTCACCATTACGGCGGCGGTGTTTTTTGTGTTCAGGTCTGCTTCGTTGGTGTTGACGCCAAGGCGTTCCAGCATTGCCTGCAAAGATTGCCGGGTGAATGGTGAGGCATTGAGAGAGTCACCAGTGCCCTGAAGGCCGACGACGAGACCGTAACCAATGAGCTGGTTGTCCCGGATGCCTTCAAAGTCAGTGATGTCTTTGATCCTTGAGGCTGCGTTTCCCTGAAGGGTCGCGCCCATAAGGACGATCAGTGCCGCTGCGGCGATTCTACGTAAGTTTGCGAAAGAGCGCATTGGTACCCGGCTGTTCAGTTCACACATGCCGGAAATATGCGAATTTTGTGCCAGTTTCAGTGTTGCGTTTGCTAATTTTTAACCTGCTGAATTTACTGGGTATTTTTAGTAGGGGGTGGATAAAAGTTAAAGCACTGCAAATTTTAATGCGGCAATTGTTGCCTGCTTGGTAAAGTTTTATGTGATCAGCTCGGCAAATGCGTTCGGGTTTAAGCTTTTGTCCAGTTCCATAGCTCTGAGGGTAAGGTCTTGCTTGTACGCAGCACTCCAGTTTCTGGTTTGAACTCCACGAGTAAAGTGGGCACGAAACGTCGCAAAGGTTCTGAAGGCGAGCAGGCGGGTGCGTTTGCCGTTGAGGAGGAGACCACCAGCGTTGCGCAGTCGCAGGCTGGTGTTCCAACACCGTCGCTGCAGGGTGTGGATTCTTTGCTGGCCCTTCAGCAGATGGAAGTTCAGGTCGATGACAAGCAGCGCGCTGTGCAGCATGGAAATAAACTTCTGGATCAACTAGATGCGCTGCGGATCGATTTGCTGCAAGGCAAAGTGCAGCCAGAGCGCCTTGAGCGGCTTGTTGGTAACCTGTCCATGCAGGTCAAAAGTGGTAACCCCGGTCTCGACAGAGTGGTCGAAGATATTGAATTGCGTGCAAGAATCGAGCTCGCAAAGCTGGGTCACTACGTAGAATAGCCTATCCATTTACGATAGTATCAAAGGTTTCCAACCGTATAAGTTGCTGAATACACTGAATAATTGTGTTCTTAGACAATTTCATCTTTTTAGTAGATTGTTGTTTCAGGTTCCTCTCGCTATATTCCAGCCGCCCATATAAATAGGCGGAGTTTCAGATGGCAGTTGATGTCGCAATTGATTATCGTCCAACACAGGATGAACCATTCATGAACGACCAACAGCGCGAGTACTTTCGTAGAAAGCTTCTTGCGTGGAAGGAAGATATTCTGAAAGAGAGCAAGGAGACCCTTGCTGCGCTTCAAGAAGAAAGCACTAATCACCCAGATCTGGCTGACCGTGCTTCTTCTGAAACCGATCGGTCGATTGAATTACGTGCGCGTGACCGGCAGAGAAAGTTGATTTCTAAAATTGACGCTGCTCTTGCTCGCATTGAAGACAAATCCTACGGCTACTGCGAAGAGACTGGCGAGCCAATCTCTGTTCGTCGTTTGGATGCACGACCTATCGCAACGCTTTCTATTGAAGCCCAAGAGGCTCATGAGCGGCGCGAGAAAATCTATCGGGATGACTGATCCTCAGGGAGACAGGATATCGCCTTTCAAGCTGTGGTCCTAAGTTTTTAGGCTCTAGTACTTGAAGTATGACTTTACGAGGGAAGCACGGCTTAGCTGTGCTTCCCTTGTTTTGTTTTGGCCGGACGTCGGTGGGCGATGTTCTGGTGCACAAAAGAAAACGAGCCCGGCATGCTGGGGAGCATGTTGCCGAGCTCGCTTTATGTACCGCTCAAGCTGGGGAGCTTATTAAGCGGTTTTGGGTTCTTTGATTTCTTTTTGAGCACGCCGCGTTCATTTACAGTCACGCATCGCGCTCTAACATTTTTGTTGGAGCGAATTCTTGCCGTTTGATTGAAACCAATCAAACGGAACACGCTCTAAAACGGAAGCACGATGTCCAGCACCTGACTGCCGTATTTAGGTTGTTGGGCAACGGAGATCTGGCCGCGACCACCGTAGCCGATGCGTGCCTCTGCGATCTTGGTGCTTTCAACTGTGTTATCGGATGCAATGTCCTGCGGACGAACGACGCCTGCTACGATCAGCTCACGAACTTCGTGGTTCACACGCACTTCCTGACGGCCCTCGATGACGAGGTTGGAGTTGGGGAGTACCTGTGTCACGACAGCTGCGACGGTGGTCTTCAGGCTTTCTGTGCGGTCGATAGAGCCGGTGCCCTGAAAGCTGTCGGAGCTGTTGATTGATGCCAGAGCGTCAGCTGAAGCGCTGGCAGGAAGTGCCAGTGTGTTGATTGCGCCGCCGAGTGCACCACCAGCTCCGGAGTTCTTCGCATCACTGCGCGAGCTCTTCGAGGTGTTCTCAAAAGCTGCTTTGTCGGAAATGGTGACGTTTACCGTTACGATGTCGCCAACACGTTTTGCGCGCTGGTCCTGAAAGAAGGCTCTGTTACCGGTGCGCCAAAGAGAGTTCGCGTTGTAGCGCTCTACTTCCTTAATTGGCATTGGCATTTGTACCGGGCGATAGCCAGGCTGCGTACGTGGGTCCTGAATCGCGGTCAGAACAGGTTCTTGTCCAACTTTGGAAAGTTTGTCGGCTGTTTCGCAGCCGACAAGTGCAAACAGGCCAATCGTGAGCGCAGCATATTGCTTGATTTTGGTTGCTGAAGATATTCTCGGCATCAGCGGTTCTCCAATACGGCTGCGACCTGCGTTTTTGCGGTGGTCACGATGGCGATGTCTCTGCCGATGACTTCAGCAAGGATCGTTTTCTTTGAAATTGGGTTCACAATCTCAATCAGGTCATTTTTGCCGCCTTCAGACTTGGCTTTGCCCTGAGTTGTGATGTTCATGCCGGGGATCTTGTAGATCACAGTCACTTTAGCGCCGCGCTTGACGAGGATCGGTGCGCTTACATCCCTTGGAGTGATGGTTGAACCAGAGCGCATGTTACGGCGCACTTCCATTCCAACAAGATCAGCAGCTGCAAGAAACTCACGTCCGGCATAGCGAGAGGCTGGCTTGCGCTCCTCGCGAATGTCCTTGGCTGTGATGACCCTGCCGCGTTCCAGATTGCGAGCCAGTGTAGTGATGGACACCATCTGAGAGGCATTGCCAATGACGGAGATTGGTCTGCTTTGGCCTTCCTGTACCACATTGAGGATGGCTTTGAAGCGTGCGGTGCGCGGTGACCAGTTGATGTGCCCGATGGTTAGCGGAGAAATGGAGTTGGCGTCTGCCTGCATGTTCACCGGAAGTGGTGAGTGGTAGGAGATTTCAATCTCGTCCGGCTGCACGCTTGCGCGCTCCGCAAATGCATTGCGCAGGATGTCTGAGATGAGTGTTTCATCTACGGGGATGGAAAGGCGGTGCACACTCACAGTTGTCAGGCCGTTGGTGTCGGCCTGAATAAAGCCGGCAGCTTGTGCCTGCTGTGCGATGATCAATGCAGACACGTTGCCTGTGGTGCCAAGGTCCGGGCTGCGAAAGATTGGTGTTTGAGCCAGCTCTCCCGCTTCGGTGTAGAAGTCACCAATGGTGACGACTGGTCCGGTTACATTGACCGTTGGGCGCAGAATTGAGGCAGCAAATGCGCTGCTGGCTGTCAGGGCCAGTAGTCCTGCAATGAGTGTGGTTGCCAACTTTCTCATCAACTCAACTCCTTAGCGAAGATTCGTTGTGGTGGAATACATCTCATCGGCTGCTTTGATGATCTTGGAGTTCATCTCGTAAGCGCGCTGAGCTGAGATCAGATTGGAAAGCTCGGTCACAGCATCGACGTTGGATGATTCAAGATGGCGCTGAAGGATGTTGCCAAAGCCTGCGTTGCCCGGGTTGTCTGTCTGTGGCGGGCCGCTTGCCGGTGTTTCCAGGAAGAGGTTGTCGCCGATTGCCTCAAGGCCAGCTTTGTTTGTGAAACGGGCGATTTCGAGCTGTCCAAGGTTCAGCACCTGATCGTTGTCGTCCATGGCCTGCACGAGGCCTTGTACGTTGATTGTCAGATCGCGGGCGTTGTCCGGAATTGTGATTCCAGGCTGAACTGTATAGCCGTCTTTGGTGACGAGCTGGCCTGTCTGGGAGCGTGCGAAGGAGCCGTCACGGGTGAAGCCGGTTGTGCCGTCCGGACGCTGGATCTGGAAGAAGCCTTCGCCGCGAATTGTTATGTCGTACTCGTTGCCCGTTTGGGTCACGGAGCCCGGTGACATGATGCGTGTGGTTGCTGCTGTGCGTACACCGGAGCCGATTTGCACGCCGTTTGGAACGATTGTGCCTGCGTCTGAGGTTTCGGTGCCCATGCGGCGCTGGTTTTCGTAGAGTAGATCCTGAAAGTCTGCGCGCTGGCGCTTGTAGCCAGTGGTGCGCATGTTGGCCACGTTGTTCGAAATAACTTCGACGTTCAGTTCCTGAGCTTTCATGCCGGTTGCGGCGATGTGAAGGGCTTTCATTGGGCTGTTCCTTAAGCTTCAACCGATCCAAGTTCGCGGATGGAGCGCTGACGAAGTTCGTTGCGCTGCGACATCATCTTGGACACGCTTTTGTATTGACGGGTGATTTCAATCATGCGGGAGATTTCCTGAATGCCTTCCACGTTGGAGCCTTCAAGGGCGCCCTGGACGACAGTCGGGTTATTTGCTGGGATTGGGTTCAAGCCGGAAAACAGGTTTGTGCCAACGTGCAAAAGCTCTTGGCGGTTGTCGAAGGTGTAAACATCCAATCGGCCAAGTTGAGCCTGTGGGGTGGAGATCACGCCTTCTTTGGTGATGGTGATTTCACCATCTTCTGGATTGATTTGGATTGGAGCGCCGTCAGCGAGAACTGGCAGGCCTGCATCTGTTACGAGCGTGCCCTCAGGATCAATGGCAAGGCTGCCTGCGCGAGTGTAAAGCTGCTCACCGCCTGCACCAGTCACAGCCAGATAGCCGTCACCTTCGATCGCGACGTCTAGCGGATTACCTGTCAGTTGGATCGAGCCCTGTGTCAGAACTGTTGCTGTCCCTACATCCTGTGTAAAGGACAAAGGGCGGTCTGGGCGCTGAAATTCAGTCGCCTGTGCGGTTGGCATCAAGAACTCTTCAAAGATAAGCCTTTGAGCTTTGTAGCCAGTCGTATTGATGTTAGCCAGATTGTTGGCCACCACATCCAAGTTCCGACGAAGGGCACTTTGGCGTGATAAGCCGATCAGCTGTGCGTTTTCCATTTTATGCTCCCCAGCATTGCAACAGGTCTCCCCAGACCCGCAGCGCCAAGGTTCTTGCAGGAGTTGTGCCAGTTTGGAACTTTGGCTGAATTCTGCTGTTTTGACGGAGGGAAGCGCAAATTATCTGTTAAGTATTTGATAAAATATGCCTACTTTAATTTCCTAGTGGGCAAAAATTGCTTAGTAATGACGGTATTAACCATTCGGTAATCAGTGTTAACCAACTAGGTTGCATTAATAGTTACTAAACTTTTAATTGCGATTCACCGGGACGCAAAAATGGCAGATGCGGAACTGCAAAATACTGAGGATGACGGTAAGTCCGGCAAACGCAAGATCGTTATCGGAGCGATTGCTGGCGTCTTGCTGTTAACCCTTGGTGTGGGCGGTGCATATGTAATGGACTGGATCAATCTGGGCGAGACAGCCACCGTCAAACGAGCGGATGGCACTGTTGAGCAGATCCAAACCAAGCCTGTCGTTTTTTACGATCTGCCAGAAATGACGGTGAACCTTTCTACCCAAGGCCGCACGACCTACCTGAAAGTTCGCATTGCTCTTGAAGTTGAGAGCGACAGCATGGTTTCTCAGGTGGAGCCTTATCTTCCGCGTATTCTTGATGCTTTCCAGATTTATCTGCGTGAGTTGCGTCCTGCTGATCTGGAAGGGTCTGCTGGGCTGTTCCGCTTGAAGGAGCAACTTCTGCGCCGCATCAACTCTGCAATCTATCCAGCCAAGGTTGAAGGGGTTCTCTTTAAAGAGATCCTGATCCAGTAGGGGAGCGGCATATGTCAGATACCGATACTCTCCCTGAAAATATGGATGATGCATGGGACACCGCTCTTTCTGAAGCTGAGGGCGGTGACAGTGATGAGGATCTTGCCGCGGCGTGGGGCGCTGCGCTTCAGGAGCAAGGCGTAGAAGGCGGTGAAGAGGCCGCAGCTCAATGGGCTGCGATGATCGACGACAGCGAACCGGATGTAGAGAGCGCGTCTCGTGGTGCGGACCGTATTCTGAATCAGGAAGAGATCGACAACCTTCTGGGCTTTACGCTGGATGGGTCTCTGGCTGGTGATGAAGGCGGTATTCGTGCGCTGATCAATTCGGCAATGGTGTCTTACGAGCGCTTGCCGATGCTGGAGATCGTGTTTGACCGTCTCGTACGTCTCACAACAACGTCTCTGCGTAATTTCACATCGGACAATGTTGAAGTCTCTTTGGACTCCATGACCAATGTGCGTTTTGGTGACTACCTGAACTCAATTCCACTTCCAGCGATCCTTGGTGTGTTCAAGGCGAAAGAATGGGATGGCTTTGGACTTGTTACCGTTGAGAGCTCTCTGATCTATTCCATCATTGATGTGTTGCTTGGTGGTGGCCGTGGGTCTTCGCCTACACGCGTTGAAGGGCGGCCATATACCACGATTGAGAGCAATCTGGTGCGCCGGATGATCGAGATTATTCTACTGGATGCTGAGCAGGCTTTTGGACCGTTGTCCCCTGTGAGTTTCCCGCTTGAGCGTTTGGAAACGAACCCACGCTTTGCTGCGATCTCCCGTCCTGCGAATGCTGCCATCATGGTTGAGCTGCGCATCGATATGGAAGATCGCGGCGGTAAAGTTGAGATTGTGCTGCCTTACGCGACCCTTGAGCCAATCCGTGAACTGCTTCTGCAGATGTTCATGGGTGAGAAGTTCGGGCGTGATCCTATTTGGGAAGAGCACCTTGCCACTGAGGTTTATTCCTCAGAAGTGCAGGTTGATGCTGTCCTTTATGAAAACACCATCCCGCTCCAGCGGGTGTTGAATCTGGAAGTTGGTCAAACCTTGCTGTTTGATACCGGCCCGCGTGATCCTGTTCAGGTGAAATGCGGGGGAGTGGCTTTGACAGAGGGCCTTATGGGCCATGTTGATGACCGAATTTCCATCGAAATTTCAAAGAAGCTGAAGCAACCGAAAATGACGCTCGCCGCTTTTGAAAAGTCCCTGCAAAGCGAACTGGAGACAAACTAGATGTCCCTAGGTCTTATTATTGAATGCATCGTTGCGGTTCTTCTTGTGATTACCATTGGGTATTGCTGGACACTTAACCGTCGCCTAAGTCGTCTCCGCTCTGACGAAGAGTCCTTGCGCGCAACTATTTCTGAGCTGATTACAGCGACTGAAATTGCAGAGCGTGCGATCATGGGTCTCAAGTCCACCTGCGGAAATGCAGACCGTACTCTTGGTGTGCGTCTGGGCGAAGCTGAGGCGGTTTCCCGCAAACTGACTAATCAGTTGGGAGCCGGTGAAGATGTGCTCGACCGCATTGGCGGTGTTGCAGATCGTGCGCTTGCTGATCGTGATACCCGTGTGGCCGCACCAGCAGCTCCAATGTCCCGCACTTATGAAACCGCAGCGGAGGGACTTGCTGCCGGGATCATTGCGGAACAGGAAACAATGCATCCGGCTGAAACACGTAGCGCACCAGCCCCTAAAGCTGCGACCCGCTCTGTGACCCGTGACATTCGTGAAGCTGCAAATGAATCCGCTGCGCGCCTTGAGCGCTTCCGTAGACAAGCGCAGGACCGCGTAGCATGAAACTAAGGCTCCTTCCGATTGTCGTATTTGCTGGTAGCGCCCTTCTGGTTTTGAAACTGCTTGGTTTGTTTCTAGGTGATACTTATCCAATTGGTGCTGTTCGGGTTGCTGATGCGCAGCAGTCGGAAGTGGCGAAGGCTGAGGAAGAAGCACCTGCTACTCCAAACGTTCTTCCCAATCCATCTGGCGCACGGAAGATCCAGATTGCTCAAAATACAAGTGGTGTGAAAGAAAGTGGTGTTCCAACGAACTCCGTTTCTGAACTTGCCGTTCTCAATAGCCTTGGTAATCGCCGTGATGTGCTGAACCAGCGTGAAAGTGATCTGGAGCTTCGCGAGCAGGTTCTTGCTGCTGCTGAAGCGCGTTTGAACAAGCGTTTTCAGGAACTTAAGGCACTTGAAGCGAAGATCGATTCTGAAGTTGAGCGCAAAGAAAAGCAGGCTGCGGAAGAGATCCTGGATCTGGTGAAGATCTATGAAAGCATGAAGGCCAAAAATGCAGCGCGGATCTTCAACCGTCTGGACCTGGACATCATGTTGAAGGTGGTGAAGGAGATGCAGCCGCGGAAGATGGCGGATGTGCTTTCTGAGATGGATCCGGAAATGGCGGAGCAGTTGACAATTGCACTGGCAGCAGGCGAGAGCCGCAATGTGAAGACGACTTCCACAATTCTTCCGAAGATTCAGGGGAATTAACTGAGCAAATTGGCGGTTTTTCGCTCTTGGCTCAGGAGTCTGTAAGCTTGCGTTAATAGCCAATTGTTACAGATACCTAATTAATTTTAGGAGTAAGAATCGGGCATGGGCGATTTTGGGGGCGACCTTAAAGATAAGCAGAAGCGTTCCTTTCTGCGCGCCACTTTACCTTTTGTGCCGCGCCGTGCATTGCATGGAGCACGCATTGTTAGGGTAAAGGGCAAGGCTTGGCTTGTCTCCTTCATGCTCGCCACAACTGCCTTAGGGGGCAGTGTTTTAAGTGCCTGGGCCGAGCCAGCTTCTGCTGTTCTTGAAGTCGAAGACACCGGCAATTTTGCCCGCATGTTGATCACGTTCCCGGATCGCTCGTTGTTGCCGCCCTATGAAGCTTCCATTTCCACCAGTGTCCTGCGCATCTCCTTTCCCGATGGCATTGCAGCGGATGTTGAGGATGTGCCGGAAGCTTTGATGGACTACATCTCCATTGCCCGTGCTGATCCTGATGGTGCTGCGCTGCGTTTTGCATTGCGGCAGCCGGTTAACATCAACAGTATGGAAGCTGGTGAGAAGCTCTTTATCGATCTGCTTCCTGCCAATTACGAGGGCCGGCCTCCGTCCTTACCTCAGGATGTGGTTGATGAGCTTGCCCGACGGGCTGCGGAAGCGCTTGAGCGTATTCGTGTGCTGGAAGAAGCAAACGCGCTTGAGGATCAGGAGATCAAGGTCAAGCTGCGGATTGGGACACATCCAACATTTACGCGCCTGATCTTCGATTGGAATGTGAAGGTTGGCAGTGCGTTTGAGCGCAACGGAAACAATATTCGTGTCAAGTTTGATCAGGCTGCTGATCTGGATCTGTCTCAGTTTAAAGCAAGTCTACCGGGTACTGTGCTGGATGTTGGCTCGCAAACCCGTGACAATGATCTGATCTTCAACATGATTGTTGATCCGAGTGTTGATGTGCGATCTTTTCAGGAGGGGAAGCAGCTTATTGTTGATGTCACGCCTGAAGACATCGGCCAGTTGGATCCACGGGTTTCCGAAGTTCGCGATGAGCTTTTTGGCGATGGAGATGTGCCACAAGGCGCTTCGAATGTCATAAACACGCTTGGTAATAAAGATGCGGCACCCGCTGCAATTGCACCTGCCGTGTCTGCTGCTGTTGATCAGGCTCGGGTTGCTGCTCCGGGCAGTCTGTTTCCGACGCCTCAACCTGTTCAGACCGCTCAAACCAGCGTGAATGATGGCCTTGATTTTCCGCAGATGCCGTTGCCAGTTGCGAAGCCGGAGTTGGAACGCATTGGTGATCCGGTTGACCGGCCTGCTCCAGCTGACATTCCTCTATCAAAGCCTTCGGAAGAAGACTTGCAGGCTGAGGCTGGCAAGGATCCAGAGCCCGTTGAAGCTGTTGTTGTAAAGGCGCAACCTGTTCGCCGTGTGAAACCTGAGCCTGCGCCTGAAACTGATGTGGCACCTGTTGCTGAGGTGATTCCGGAAACCGATCTCATTGCCGAGGTTGTGAATGCAGGTGGGCAGACCTCGATACCAGTGATGCTTGCACCTGATCAAGGTGCGGGCGTTGATGCTGCTCCGGCTGCTGCAGCTGTTGTTGCTGATGCAGACGAGGAGTTGCCGATTGCGCGTCGTGCTTCTGCTGAAACAATTATTCAGGAAGAGAATGACGCTGCAGCGCGTGTTGTTGGTGTTGAGACGTATCGTATTGGTGATACTGTTCGTCTGGTGTTTCCGTTTGAGCACGAGGTTGGTGCTGCTGTTTTCCGCCGAGATGAAAAGGTTTGGGCGGTGTTCGACAGTGAGGAGCATCTGGACGGGCGCGGTATTCCGGCCGTTTTGAGTGATCTTGCGCGCAAGGTGGAGCTTGATGAAGTTGATGGCGCGCAGGTGCTGCGGTTTGACCTGAAGCGGACCACGTTGATCTCCATCGAGTATCAGGATGACGCCTGGGCGATTACTTTGGGGCCGTCGATCTCGACAAAGACTGATCCGGTTGATGTTGAGCGGAATGTGCAGGGTGATGGCTCGAATGTTCTGCGTTTGCCGTTTGGTGCAAGTGGGCGGTTGCATGTGCTAACTGACAAAAGCGTCGGCGACCGGATTTATGTGGTCAGCGGTCCTGCGCCTGTTCGTGGTATTTTGAAATCGCACCGGTTCCCTCAGGTACAGATTCTGCGCAGCTCTCAGGGACTTGCGGTGGTTCCGAGTGCAGATGGGATTGATGTTGAGTTGTCGGGTGAAGATCTTGTGATCTCCAGACCTGACGGATTGAAGATTTCGAATCGTGGTCTTTCCAAAGGCACGACGATTGGCGCTCATGTTAAGGACCCGACACAACCGGGCCTGATTGAATTTGCGCAGCTGGACCAGCAAAAGCCTGAGGATTATATGCAAGGCCTTCGGGCGCATGAAGATGCGATTGCGAAGGCTGATCCGGAGCAGTTGAGTGGTCCACGTCTGGATATGGCGCGGTTTTTTCTCTCCAGTGGATTTGCGCAGGAAGCTATTGGCACCTTGCGCATCATGGAAGAGGACGATCCTCTCATCGAGAAAGATGCCACCTTCAACGTGATGATGGGCGCTGCGCAGATGTTGGCGTCGCGACCGGGTGAGGCGCTTGAGTATCTTGCTGCTCCTGAGCTTGCCAGCAGCCCTGATGCTGCGGTGTGGCGGACCTTTGCGCATTCCTCGCTGGGGGACTGGCAGGGCGCTCATGCAAATCTTGGGCGCGGGTTGGCTGTTATGGCCAATTATCCGGTGATGTTGCAGGTGTACTTCAACCTTGCAGCTGCCAAGACGCATCTGGCTCTTGGCAACTATGGTCGGGCGCTGGGGGCTTTGTCGCAGATTGAGCCTTCTGATGTGAATGAAGAGCAGGCCATTCAGTATGACTTGCTGCGCGGGCGGATTGCCGATGCTTCTGGCCGCTCACAGGAAGCGCTGGATGTGTATGATCTGGTGGTGCGCTCCAGTGATGGGCCGGAGGCTGCTGAAGCCAAGTTCCTGAGTGTGAAGCTGCGGTATCGGGATGGTTTGATTGATGCGGATGAAGCCCTCTCCGAACTGGAGGGGCTTGCTGCGTCGTGGCGTGGTGATGAAACTGAGCTGAAGACTTTGCGGCTGATGGCTCAGCTGCATGCGCAGGAAGGCAATTACCGCCGGGCCTTTGAGGCGATGTCTCAGGCTGTGCAATCTGATGCAGGCGCAGAAATCACCTCGAACATTCAGCAGGAAATGGGTTCTGTCTTTGCAACCCTGTTCCTTGAAGGCAGGGCGCAAGCTCTGGAGCCTGTGAAGGCGCTTGCGCTGTTTTATGATTTCCGTGAGTTGGTGCCTGCTGGTCGTCAAGGTGATGAGATGGCGCGGATGCTGGCCAGTCGTCTGATTGATATGGACCTGCTGGATCAGGCAGCCTCTGTTTTGCGGCATCAGATCGACAAGCGTCTGAAAGGCGCTGCGCGGGCGCAGATCGCTGCTGATCTGGCTGTTGTTTATCTGCTGAACCGGAAGCCGGAAGAAGCGCTGCGGGTGCTTTCGCAAACGCGTCAGGGACAATTGCCGGCTGCTTTGCAGCGCCAGCGAAATATTGTTGAGGCGCGTGCTTTGAGTGAGAGCGGGCGTCCTGATCTTGCTCTGGAGCTGGTGCGTAACATGTCTGGGTCAGACGTGGATCGTTTGCGGGCTGATACGCTTTGGTCGGCGCGGTCCTGGCGGAAGGCTGGTGAGCAGCTGGAACAGATGAACGGCAGTCGCTGGTCTGATGAAGTGCCGCTTGCTGACCATGAGCGTGTTGATGTCATCCGCGCGGCGATTGCCTATACGCTGGCTGAAGATAGCTTAGGTCTTGAGCGGCTGCGGCAGAAATACTCGCAGAAAATGAGCGAGTCTCCGCAGGCTGAAACATTTGAGATTGTGACGCGGCCCATTGATGATCGCGGCGTTGAGTTCCTGAATGTTGCCAAGTCGATTGGTGGTGGGGATAGTCTGGTGTCCTTCCTTGAGGAGTACAGACGTCAATATCTCTCAGCAACGCCGATTATTCCGACTGAGGAAGCTTTCCTTTATCCTGAAGATACAAGTGAGGGAGCTGCTTAAGCAGCCTCGTCGTGAAGCAGTTTTAACACCGCATGATCTTTCATGCGGTGTTTTTGTTTGATGTCTGGCTGAACGGGGAAGTGGCTAACCGCCGAAACTTCGGACCAGACTGCCTGCGATCAGTTGCCAGCCGTCTACGAGCACAAAGAAGATGAGCTTGAATGGCAGCGAGATCACGATTGGTGGCAGCATCATCATACCCATGGACATCAGGACTGATGCAATCACGAGATCGATGATGAGGAACGGCAGGTAGAGCAGGAAGCCGATTTCAAAGGCGCGGCGCAACTCGCTGATCATGAAGGCTGGCACCAGAACGCGCAGGCTCAGCTCTTCAGGAGTTTCCGGGGCAGGGGTCTTTGCGAGTTCCTGAAAGAGCAGGAGATCAGTTTCGCGTACTTGTTGACGCATGAACTCGTGAAAGGGTTCGGATGCCCGGTTGAATGCTTCTTGCGGGTCGATGGTGCCTTCAATCATGGGCTTTGCGCCGAGATCCCATGCAGTTTCAAAGGCTGGGGCCATGACGAAGGCTGTCAGGAACATGGCAAGGGATAACATGACCGCGTTTGGTGGTGCAGTCTGAAGCCCGATTGCAGAGCGGAGCAGTGAAAGAACCACAACGATACGCGTGAAGCTTGTCACCATGATCAGGATGCTCGGCGCCAGTGAGAGCACTGTGAGCAGCATAACCAGCTGAACAGCACGCTCTGTAACCGAGTTGCCTTCTCCGCCTCCAAAATCAATTGAAATGCTTTGAGCAGCAGCAGGACCGAACCAGAAAAGCAAGAGAGCGAAACCCAAAAGCCCCAATCGGCCTTTGTTTTCGCTCAGCTTTGCTTTCACCATTCCTGCTAAATTATTTTGTGTTGGCCTCAATGTCATCTAGCAGGTCTGCCATTTCCTTTGCGATGCCATCTACAGCTTCGCTGGGATCATCTTTAGGTGATGTTTTCTCTGCTTTTTTAGGAGCAGCTTCGGAAGCTACCGGCTTTTCTGCCTTCTCTTCCTGCTTTACTGTTTTCTCAGCTTCAGGTGCCTTTTCCTGCTTAGCTGGCTTCTTGGCTTTTGCTTTGCTGGCGGCTTTTTCCTTTGCCTTGGCTGGCTCGGGCTGCTGCTCTGCGGCAGGTGTTGGCGTTGCCTCTGCTTTTTCAGCTGGAATAGCTGCTGGTGCTGCGTCAGCTTTTGTCTCTTCTGGCTTCAGCGCAGGCTTTTCAGCAGCAGCTTCAGCTTTTGCGACAGGCTTTTCGGCTGCCGCCTCAGGTTTTGGCGTGTCTTTCTTCTCTTCCTGCACTTTGGCCGGCGTCTCAGTTACCCGAGGGCGCATGAAAGCACTTGCTGCGTTTGCTGCCGGACCATTCAAAGGCGGTTTCATTGCCGCTTTTGGAATAGGCTTGGATGCTGCCGGTGCTTCTGGCTGTGGCGCTTCCGGTTTTGGTGCAGGCTTTTCTGCAGTTTTCTCTGGTACTGGCGCAATCGGCTCCGGCTGCTTCACAGCTGGGCTTGGCTGTGACGGGCTGAGTGAGCGTGGTGAGGCTGGACGCGCTGGAGACGGGCGTGCTGTTATTGGGCGTGCCGCTACTTTTTGAACGCCGCGTGCGCCGCCGATGGTTGGCGTCTGCAAAGCGGCTGGTCTACCTGCTGGTGCTGGTGCTGGTGCTGCTGCTGATGCTGGGGCAGCTGGTCTTGCCGGACGCGCAGATGTCATGTGCCCTGCTGCTGCAGCTTGTGGGATTGGCGCTGCCTGAGGCACTGCAGCAACTTTTTCTTTGATTGTTGCTGGCGCCGGGGCAGGTGCTGTCGCTACAGGTTGTGCAGGTGCCTTTACTTCAGGCTGCTGCTTTAGAGCAGGGCGACTTGCAAGTGCAGGTTTGACCTCTGCCGTTACTGGCGCGGTGTCTTCACCCCAGTTCAGGCGTGCTGTTGGTTCTTCTGAAGAGGGCGTTTGTTCTGGTGTTGCCGGTGTGGTGCCGACTTGCCCATTGCCTGTAAACATCTGTCCGCGAGGCGGGGCCGAGACCGGCATGCCACGAATGATGCCTTGCTCAACAACAACGTCATTAGCGCCCCCAATCATGATGAGGTGCTCAACATTGTCTCGGCGGACAAGCAGTAATCTGCGCCGCGCATCGATATCGGTCGCATCCATGATTGCAAGACGAGGTTGGCGACTTCGCGACCCCTTGTAACTGGTTCTTGCTAAGCGCTTCAAAAGCGGAATGCAGACCGCGATGAGAACCGCGATAATCAACATCGCCAGTACGACAGCAAGAAGCTGTGCGCTTCCCTGCGACATACCAGTGGTTTGGGCCAGCCAGTCAGGCATGAATGTTCCTCAACTCGTATTCAGCATTCAGCGGACTGCTCTTTTGATAAAACAGCCCGGAATTGGGGTACGAATCCCCGCATTAACTCATGCGCGCATTTGTAACCTATAGTTTATGTAGAATGAACAGTTCACAGGGATGAAGTTGGTGGCGTTACCCGAGTTTTTACGCGAAAATCACGAAATTGCACTTTTGAACGGGTGAATTTTGCTGGCCCGGCAAAATTTTCCACTTCTCAGGCCGCAATTCTTAATAGGTGCTAAAGCCCATGATTCTTTTCAGGGCTCTGATGCGCTTGGAATTTCGGTAGTGCTCTGCTTTTTAAGGATTCTTCGGTGCGTAAATATTAATAGAACCTTAATGTTAACTTTTTGTTAACCATTGCCTAGGCACTTTCTACCTAGTTTAATTTACTAAATCTGTTCTCATAGGTTGTGCTGTCAGATGGCCTTAACTGATCTTCCGATGTTTCAGGCGTTGCGCCAAAAGATGCAATGGCACCAACAACGTCAGGGTGTACTGGCTGAAAATGTTGCCAATGCAGATACGCCTGGTTACCGCAGCAAGGACCTGAAGGATCTGAGCTTTGGTGACATGGTCCAGGCCGAGGCTGGATCTGGTGCGTTGCGTCCTGTAGCGACTAATGCCGGGCACATTACAAGTGGCGGGATCAGCGCTGGTGTCGGGACGAAAGTAAGCAAGGCTTCCAGCTTTGAAAGAACTCCAGACGGCAACAGTGTGGTTCTTGAAGAGCAGATGATGAAGATCGCCGAGAACCAGATCGACTATCAGACAGCAACAAGCCTTTATACGCGTAGCCTTGGTATGTTCAAGACCGCGCTGAGACGATGAGTGAGAGCAGTTGCCTTGGTGTGATGAGCACTGAGGTTAATGTGGGAGGAACCCATGGATTTTATTAAGTCGATGTTTATTGCGGCGTCCGGGCTGAAGGCTCAGACAGGTCGCATGCGGGTGATCGCAGAGAACATTGCCAACGCTGATTCCACCGGCCAAACACCGGGTGAGGATCCGTATCGCCGCAAGGTTCCCACATTCACAAACAGTTTTGACAGTAAGGTGGAAGCTGAGCTGGTGAAGCTTGGCAAGGTGCGTGAAGACCAGAGCGAGTTCAAGCTTCGGTATGAACCGGACCACCCGGCTGCGAATGACAAAGGCTACGTGAAGATGCCGAATGTGAGCACGCTGGTTGAGATGGCGGATATGCAGGAAGCGACCCGCTCTTACGAAGCGAACCTGAATGTGGTGAAGTCTTCACGTTCCATGATGCAGAAAACGCTCGATATTCTTAGAGGTTGATGACCGGTTGGCTGACACCGGAAGGAGATACAATCATGTCTAATGCTTCTATTGCTGCAAGTGCTTATGCAAACACAGCAAAACTGAGTAATCCACTTGAAGCTGCCAGTGAGAGCGGTGACAAAAGCGGTGCTTTTGGCAATATGGTGCAGTCTGCGATCAGTGAGATCAATGAGGGCGGTCAGGTTGCTGACGTGCAGTCCCTTAACCTGTTGCAGGGCAAAGCCAATGTGGTGGATGTGGTGACAGCGGTTGCTGAGACTGAACTTGCTTTGGAGACCGTTGTTTCTGTTCGTGACCGCGTTATTTCTGCGTATGAAGAAATTATGCGGATGCCAATCTAACTGCTTGGCTATATGTGTCGGTGCCAAGATGATGAGCGAGAGGGTGGTTAAAGCAGGATGAGCGGAGCAGAGGTGCTGGATATTGCCAGCGAGGGCATATGGACGCTTATTCTGGTGTCGTCTCCTGTGATGCTTATTGGGCTTCTGGTTGGTGTGATTGTAGCGCTGTTTCAGGCGCTGACACAAATTCAGGAACAGACGCTGGTGTTTGTTCCTAAGATCCTGAGTATCTTTATTGCGTTGCTCGTGACACTTCCTTTCATGGGGGAGTTGATGAATTCTTTTACAAACCGCATTGCCGGGTTGATTATCTCCGGATATTGAGCGAGATACAGCGCAGGGCGGCGCGCATTCTGGGGGCAAATTTGTGACGGTCAATCTGGATTTTCTACCGGTGATCGTTATGGGTTTCCTGCTGATGTTTGCGCGCATCGGCACAATGTTTATGCTCGTGCCTGCCTTTGGCGAATCCTTCATTCCAGTCCGAGTCCGTTTGACCATCGCGCTTTTGATGACTTACGTGCTGGCGCCCATCAATGCTGATCTTTATCCGCCAGATGCCATGAGCAGTCTGCCGCGCCTACTGGGTTTGCTGGGCGGAGAGCTTTTGGTGGGGTTCTTCATCGGTCTGTCGATGAAGCTGATTTCCTACGCCCTTTCTACTGCTGGTACGATCATGGCCAACCAGTCCGGCCTTGCCTTTGCGATGGGCGGCGATGCGACGAACTCTGGTCAACAAGGCGCGTTGATGGGCAACTTCCTGAACGTGCTTGGCATCTGCATGGTGTTTGTGACCAACCTGCATTATGTGATGATTGCGGCCATGCAGGATAGCTTCACGCTGTTTCCCCCCGGTAATCCGTTACCGGTTGGGGACCTCTCAGCGCAGGCGATTGCAACGGTGTCGCACATGTTCTCTGTCGCCCTTCGCATGGGTGCGCCGTTCATCGTTGTCGGGATCGTGTTTTACTTCAGTCTGGGCCTGCTGAATAAGCTGATGCCACAGATGCAAATCTTCTTCATTGCCATGCCGGTCAATATTCTGATCGGGTTTGGTATCTTCCTGCTGCTGCTTTCAACGCTGATGGGTTTTTACCTGACGGAGTTCCGAAATGCGCTTCAGCCGTTCCTGCTGAATTAACGAGGGATGTGATGGCTGAAGATACCGACGATTCGGAGAAAACCGAGGACCCCACCCAAAAGCGGCTCGATGATGCATTCGAGAAAGGGGACATACCGAAATCGCAGGAAGTGAGTGCCTGGTTCTCGTTGTTGGGGACCGCTTTGGTGATTTCTTTCCTCGCGCCTGCGATGGTTGGGGGTATTTCTACCATTTTAAAGGGCTTTTTTGCCCATGCAGACACGATTGCTGTTGATCCGGGTGCTCTTGTTTTCCTTTTAGAAATAACTGGGCCTGAAATACTTGGTGTGGTGGCACTGCCGTTGCTCACACTTCTGGTGCTCGCCGTTGTTGGCAATGTGGTTCAACACAAACCACTTTGGACAGCTGAACGGTTGAAGCCGAAGTTGAACAAGATCTCGCCGCTTTCAGGAATGAAGAGGTTGTTCTCTAAAGACAGTCTTGCGAACTTTCTGAAAGGGCTCGTAAAGATCATTGCGGTTGCTGTGGTTGTCTTTCTGGTGCTGTGGCCGGAAAGAGACCGTCTGGACACAGTGGTGTTCAGAGAAACGGGCCTTGTGCTGGAGGAGGTCCGCGAACTTGCTATTATGGTGATTGGAGCAATTCTTGCGCTTATGACTGTTGTTGCCGGAGCCGATTTGGTGTGGCAACGGAAAAAATGGTTCGAAAAGCAAAAGATGACCCAGCAGGAAGTTAAAGAGGAATACAAGCAATCTGAGGGTGATCCCAAGATTAAAGCCAAAATTCGAGAGTTGCGCCTTCAGCGTTCACGCAACAGAATGATGGCAAGTGTGCCGGATGCGACGGTTGTTATTACAAACCCGACCCACTACGCGGTTGCCCTGAGTTATGAAGAGGGCATGGGAGCACCGCAATGTGTTGCGCTTGGGGTGGATGAACTGGCGCTCCGCATACGAGAGGTTGCGAAGGAATCCGATGTGCCGATCGTGGAGAACCCACCGCTGGCACGTGCGTTGTATGCAACGATAGAATTGAATGATTATGTGCCTGAGGAGCACTACGCCGCGGTTGCGAAGGTGATTGGTTATGTCATGCAACTGCGTAAAAAGAAGAGCTGGCGGTCTTAACGGCACATGCGTGCCGGAGTGTCGGCTTTGGAGCGGACTATTCTCATGGCGCGATGGAGTCAAATCGTCTGCGGGGCAGCCGTAGAGAGGGTAAGATGACGAAGACCGAAGCGCGGCGACCTGAGCCGGTGATAGACAGGACAGACAAGGGAGGCAGCCTTGGGGCCTTGATGCTGCTTGCATTAGGACTTGTTGCAGCGACAGCCGCCTTCGCGTTGATGCGCAAGGAACAGGCGGAGCCCTATATTTTGGGGCTCCTGGGTGTTCTGGCCGTTGTCGGGGTGTTCTCTCTCTTTGCTATGGCCATTGGCCTTTTACGGTTCATCTCCAAAACCCATCGCAATCCACTTGCTGAATCCTTCATGAACTCGCTTGATGATGGTGTTCTGCTGGCTGATCATAATGGCCGTATCATCTATGCCAACCAGTCCTATGCTGAGTTGACGGGTGCGCGTGGACCTGCGGATGTGCGCACGGTGGAGCGGGTGTTTTCGTCAGACCCGGATGCTGCTGATGCCATATTCCGGCTGTCGCAAGCGGTGCGGAGCGGACGATATGCAACAGAAGAAGTGCGCCTGCCGAATGCGGTTGGTGAGGTTGCCAGCGGGGCTCGTTGGTATCGCATCAGTGTTCGGCCACTGGATCAGGATGCAGCGGTTGGCGTTGAAAGCGGCATCACCATCTGGCAGGTCTCTGATATTACGCGTGACCGAACCGAACAGGAAAACTCCTTCCAGGAGCTGCAGAGAGTTATCAACTTCCTTGACCATGCGCCCTGCGGGTTCTTCTCCTCTGACAGCACAGGCAAGCTGGTCTACTTGAATGCGACACTTGCTGACTGGCTTGGCTATGATCTGACCCAATTCATCTCCGGCGAACTGTCTTTGAAAGACATCGTGCGCGGAGAAGGGGCAGCTCTTGTTGAGGCGCTGCTGGGCTCTGAGGGTGAAGTTAAGACCGAGAGCTTTGATATTGATCTGGTGACCCGCAATGGCACCGGTCTGCCTGTGCGCCTTGTGCACCGTGTTCCGTTTGGAGCTGATGGGCTTGCTGGTGACAGTCGTACGCTTGTGATCAATCGCTCTGCGGGCAATGATGATGAAGAGGCGCTGCGGGCTGCAGAGGTTCGCTTCTCACGCTTCTTCAACAACACACCTGTCGCGATTGCCTCTATCGACAAGAATGGCCTTGTGGAGCGCACCAATGGCCCGTTCATGCGTTTGTTCGAGCAGGGTGAAGGCCTTGGCAAGGATGTGAAGCTCACCGAGTTCGTCGTTGAAACTGACCGCGTTGCTCTGCAAAGTGCGCTGGAGGAAGCTGCGCTGGGCAAGAGCGAGATTGCGCCGCTTGATGTCTCGCTTAAAGGAAATGGCGATCCGCGCTCCGCGACCTTCTACGTTTCTGCAGTGCAGGACAGTCAGGCCGGTGAAGATGCTGCGGTGATCTATGTTCTGGAAACCACCCAGCAGCGCGCGCTTGAAGCTCAGTTTGCCCAGAGCCAAAAGATGCAGGCGATCGGTCAGCTGGCGGGTGGTGTTGCGCATGATTTCAACAACGTTCTGACTGCTATTATCGGGTTCTCTGATCTGCTGCTGGCAAGCCACCGGCCTACAGATCCGGCGTTCCAGGATATCATGAACATCAAGCAGAATGCGAACAGGGCCGCCGGTCTTGTGCGTCAGTTGCTCGCGTTCTCCCGCCGTCAGACCTTGCGCCCGCAGGAGCTCGCACTTGCTGATGTGCTTGCTGATGTTTCTATTCTTCTGGACCGTCTGCTTGGCGAGAAGATTGAGCTGAAGTTGGTACATGGCCGGGAGCTGTGGCCTGTGATGGCGGATGTGAACCAGCTTGAGCAGGTGATCGTCAACCTTGCTGTGAACGCCCGTGATGCGATGGAAGGTGGAGGCGAAGTCTCCATCCGCACGCTTAATGTGGAAGAGGCTGTTTCCAAAACCTATGAGAACACGCGCGGTATGCCACCGGGTGAGTATGTGCTCATTGAAGTTGCCGATAATGGCCATGGCATGTCGCAGGACGTGATGGACAAGATCTTTGAGCCGTTCTTCTCGACCAAAGATGTTGGTAAAGGAACGGGTCTTGGGCTTTCCACTGTTTATGGCATTGTGAAGCAGACTGGTGGCTATGTGTTCTGCACCAGTGAAGTTGGTGTGGGTACGACGTTCCGCATCTTCCTGCCGCGTCACATCTCCACTGAAAAGGAAGAGGTGGTTGAGGTTAAGCCGGAACAGGAAGTAACAGAGGCTGACCTGACTGGTTCGGCAACCATTCTTCTTGTTGAGGATGAGGAGGCTGTGCGAGCCTTTGCTGCGCGCGCATTAGGTGGCCGCGGCTATGAGGTTTATGAAGCAGGTTCCGGCACTGAGGCATTGGAAGTGATGGAAGAAACAGGCGGGGCGATTGACCTTGTGGTTTCTGACGTGGTGATGCCGGAAATGGATGGGCCAAGCCTGCTTATTGAGCTGCGCAAGACGCGTCCTGACCTGAAGATCATCTTTATCTCTGGCTATGCTGAGGATGCCTTTGAGAAGAACTTGCCTGCTGAGGAGAGTTTCACCTTCTTGCCGAAGCCGTTCACACTCAAGCAGCTTGCAACAACCGTGAAAGAAACTCTGGAAGCCAAGACGCAAGAACGCGCCTAAAGCAGTTCGCATTTAAGTTGAAACATCTGAACTGCTTTAGCCTTTGTTTTTGCGTATCTTTATCCGAAAACCGGTTTCCACTTTTCGGAGATACGCTGTAGTTTCTTACTCTTTAATGCAAAAGGCCGGAGAGCTGTGAAGCTTTCCGGCCTTTTTTTGAATTCTTGATGCTTAGCAGCCTGCAGATGATTCCGCATTGGACTTCAAACGTTGAAGGCTCTGCATGGAACCCGGATTTCCTGGAAGTTGGAAAGACTGTTCTTGCGGGGTGTAGATGTTGTTGACCAGTGCAAGGTCCTGAACAACATTTGTACGGCACTGTGCGCCAGAGAAGCGCACACGAATGCGGTAGGCGCGCTCACCGGAGTCAGAGGCGCCGAACTCGTTATCTAAAACAGCGTTTTCGCCGCGTACATAGCTTTCCATCACCACCATGTTTTGTTCGTTCTGCTGCACGATGGTGCCGCGTGCGCTTGCGCTATCGACCAGTGTTTTGCGAACAGTTTCAGGAGACGCGTTGATCTGAATGGTTTGAGAATCTGCGTCCGCGCGAATAGTTGGCTGACCACTGCGATTGGATGGGCCGCTTTGGCAAGCCGCGAGAGCTGCAGTTAATCCGATAAAAATGAGTTTCTTCATAGCGTAAATCCTGCGGGTGACAAAAACAGAAGCAGCTGCCGCCAACCGCGCAATTCTGTTTGGCGTGATTTCAATGGAGCCACCCATTAAATGGGATCGGCCTTTCTCGCATATGCCCGCCTGATGGCGTTTTGATGAGCACTATATGACCACAAGATGCAGATGCGCCAATAGAAACACAGAGATGTAAAATTCTATAGCTTTAGAACACCTAAAATAATCGGGACCGAAAAACAACGGAATCTTTCGATCAAAGAGATGTGAAAGTCTCTGCATGATTTGAGTTGACTACACGTGTCGGGGTGCTTTTGAAAAATGGTGCTGATCGTACATAAAAAATCCGGATTGGAAGGGCCAACCCGGATTTACATTATTTCTTGGGTTAAAAGTTGCTTACGCAGTCAAACCACAAGCGATTTTAGTAGCAAGCTTTGCGTTGTTTTTAACAAGCGCAATGTTGGTTGCGAGGCTGCGGCCATTGGTGCGCTCGAAAATGTCTTGCAGCACGAATGGGGTGACTTGCTTGCCGGTGATGTTTTGCTCTTCTGCTGCCTGAATGGAGGCATCGATGAACACCTGCATTTCGTCAGATGGGATTTCATCTTCAACAGGTACCGGGTTGGTGACGAGCATGCCGCCGTGGTCGCCAAATGTTTCGCGGAACTTGATCAGTTTTGAGATGTCTGAAGCATCGTCCAGGCTGTAGGGCGCTTTGATCTTTGAATCGCGGGACCAGAAAGCAGGCACGTTTTCACAATTGAAACCAATGACCGGAACGCCGCGTGTTTCCAGAACTTCCAGTGTCTTTGGAATGTCGAGCAGGGCTTTTGCACCTGCGGAAACAACACAAACTGGAGTGCGGGACAGCTCATCCAGGTCTGCTGAGATATCGAAGCTGGTTTCTGCGCCTTTATGGACACCGCCGATGCCACCGGTTGCGAACACGCGGATGCCAGCTGCGTGTGCTGCCATCATGGTTGCAGCTACGGTTGTGGAGCCGTTTTTACCCAGCGCCATAGCGAAGGAAAGATCTGCGCGGGAGCACTTCATGACGTCTTTGGCGTTTGCCAATTCTTCCAGAGTGCTGTCTTCCAGACCCACATGCAGCTCGCCGTTCAACACAGCGATTGTCGCAGGGACTGCGCCACCGTCACGGATGATCTGTTCTACTTCGCGGGCAGTTTCAACGTTTTGCGGGTACGGCATGCCATGGGTAATGATGGTGGACTCCAACGCAACAATAGGGGCGCCATTGCTCAGAGCATCTGCAACTTCTTTTGAATGATGGATTTTAATTGAACTTCCCATGGTTTTCCCAGTCTTTCGTATGTTGTTGGTGCTTAGGCATGTTCTAATAAACGAGCTTTAAGCGATTGGGGTGAAAGCGTTTCTGGCGCAGCGCCGGTCGCTTCCACTGTAATTGATGCAGAGGCAAGACCGCTTTTTACTGCTGAAACCGGGGCTTCATTGAGGCAACTTGCATAAAGAAAGCCTGCAATGAAGGCATCACCGGCACCGGTGACATCTACGGGAACAACAGAAAATGGAGTGTGCGAGCTTGTGCTGCCTGCACAGTGAAGAGCCAGCGGCTTGTTGGAATTGCTGACCAGAACAATTGGAATGCCTGCAGTTGCCAGCTTTTGAGCTAGTTTTTCTGCTGAGAATTCTCCTGGTTCGCACTCCAAAAGAGCTGTGGCTTCATCTGTGTTGGTAAAAAGAATGTCGATTTTTGAGAGGAGGGGACGCAGTTTGGGCGCCTTCGCAATTGAGACGGTGTCTGCTGCGAGAAGGCGATGCTCCTTGGCATTGGCAAGTGAGAGAAGCGTTGCTTCTTCCAGATTGGTTTCACAGAGCCAGTTATCGCAGTCCAGCAGAGCCTGCGGGATTGGATTTGCTTCTGAGAAACTTACCTTTGCTGTGATCTCACTGTCTGAAATTGCGGAGAACAATGTGCCATCCGGATTGTGAAGCGCCAGATAGGATCCTGTTCGACCGTCTGCGACAGTGGTGATACTGGAGGTATCAATCCCGCAGTCTGTCAGACTTTTTGCGAGGTATGCTCCGTCTGCATCGTCCCCCAGACATCCATGCATTGTTGGTTGCATGCCCAGCCGGGCCATTGCGCGTGCAATGTTTGCTCCAACACCTCCAGCACGGGACATAATTTTCCCGGGTGTTGAGGTGTCCGGCTGGAATGGTCGATCTGCATGGGCAATCCTGTCCAGATGGATTGCTCCGATTACTCCGACCTTTTTAGTGGACATAACCAATTCTCCTCCCGACATCGAAAGACAGTTGATATGCAATGTGGTTGGCCAAAGCAAGCTACGAGCAAATACAGACTGTGGGTGATGTATCAAAAGTGCATTTTGCTGTTTGATTCCAGATGCGTTCCTCCAAACAGGTGTCGGGAAAAGTTATCTACATGTTGAACAATAGGAGAACACATTGAAATTAATCCATTTTTATTAGTTAGTTATCGGGTATTGCGAAGTTGGAACAAAATGAGTACAAATAACTGACTTTGAAACTACGCGTCCATCGTGGAATAAGGGATGAGAACGTATGGCACAAACTTCACTTCGCCTTGTTGAGGGCAATCAGATGGACAAGAATAAAGCACTGGATGCAGCGCTTTCCCAAATTGAACGAGCCTTTGGTAAAGGCTCCATTATGCGCATGGGCCAGGGACAGGCCGTAGAAATCCAGAGCGTCTCGACTGGTTCTCTCAGTCTTGATATCGGCCTTGGAATCGGCGGACTGCCAAAAGGGCGCATCGTTGAGATCTATGGACCTGAAAGCTCCGGTAAAACCACGCTGGCTTTGCACACAGTTGCCTGTGCGCAGCAAGGAGGCGGGATTTGCGCCTTTATTGATGCTGAACATGCGCTGGACCCGATTTATGCACGCAAGCTCGGTGTGAATATTGATGACCTGCTCATCTCTCAACCGGATGCTGGTGAACAGGCACTTGAGATCGCCGATACGCTGGTTCGCTCTGGTGCGATTGATGTGCTGGTGATCGATTCCGTTGCTGCGCTGACGCCAAAAGCTGAACTTGAAGGTGAGATGGGCGATTCGCTCCCTGGCCTACAGGCTCGTTTGATGAGCCAGGCGCTGCGCAAGCTGACCGCTTCTATTTCCAAATCCAACACTATGGTGATCTTCATCAACCAGATCCGCATGAAGATCGGTGTGATGTTTGGTTCGCCTGAGACGACAACCGGTGGTAACGCACTCAAGTTCTATGCTTCTGTGCGTTTGGATATCCGCCGTATCGGTGCGATTAAAGATCGTGACGAAATTGTTGGTAACCAGACCCGCGTGAAAGTGGTGAAGAATAAGCTGGCGCCTCCATTCAAGCAGGTTGAGTTTGACATCATCTACGGTGAAGGCATCTCCAAAATGGGGGAATTGCTGGATCTTGGTGTGAAAGGCGGCATTGTTGAGAAGTCTGGTGCGTGGTTCTCTTACAACAGCCAGCGGCTGGGGCAGGGGCGAGAGAACTCGAAAACCTTCCTGAAAGAGAATCCTGAACTGGCGGACGAGATTGAACTTGCTATCCGACAGAATGCAGGTTTGATCGCTGAAGCAATTGATGATCCGGAAAAAGCTGCGGAAAACCAATAGAGTTTAGAGGGGCTGGATTTATCCAGCCTCTTTTTTTGTAGGGTTTTATGGACAGATTTGCTGCATATGGCTAAAACGCGGCAGATACTAATTTTTTGTTGCATCGTTTTTGATGCGCATACCCTGCAATTTGGCGGCTGTGATTGTTGAAGTAGCTGCCCACTAGAAAACGAGACGGACATCAATACCTATGAGTGGCGTCAACGAAATTCGGTCGGCTTTTCTCGACTACTTTGCAAAGAACGGACACGAAGTTGTTCCTTCCAGTCCACTGGTGCCACGCAATGATCCGACATTGATGTTTACAAATGCGGGTATGGTGCCATTCAAGAACGTATTCACTGGTTTGGAAAAACGGGATTACGTGCGTGCAACATCTTCGCAAAAGTGTGTCCGCGCTGGCGGTAAGCACAACGATCTGGACAATGTTGGCTACACTGCGCGCCATCACACCTTCTTTGAAATGCTGGGCAACTTTTCCTTTGGAGATTACTTCAAGGAAAACGCTATTGAGCTGGCGTGGAATCTGATCACCAAAGAATACGGGCTGCCGGCTGACAAGCTGTTGATCACCGTTTATTCCGAGGATGAAGAAGCATTCAAGATCTGGAAGAAGTTGACTGGCTTTGCTGATGAGAAAATCATCCGCATCCCAACCTCAGATAACTTCTGGGCCATGGGTGATACAGGTCCTTGTGGCCCATGCTCCGAGATCTTCTACGATCACGGCGAACATATCTGGGGTGGCCCTCCAGGATCTCCTGAGGAAGATGGTGATCGCTTTATCGAGATTTGGAATCTCGTGTTCATGCAGTACGAGCAGCTGCCAGAAAAGCGCATTGATCTGCCTCGTCCGTCCATCGATACGGGCATGGGACTTGAGCGTTTTGCTGCGATCATGCAGGGCGTGCATAACAACTATGAGATTGACCTCTTCAAGGCGTTGATTGCGAGCTCTGAGCATCTCACTGGTGTTGAAGCTGTTGGCAAAGCGCAGGCGAGCCACCGGGTGATTGCAGATCACTTGCGGTCCATGGCCTTCCTGATTGCTGATGGTGTTCTGCCGTCCAATGAAGGCCGTGGTTACGTATTGCGCCGCATCATGCGCCGCGCGATGCGCCATGCAAACCTTTTGGGTGCACAAGAGCCGGTCATCTTCAAGATGCTGCCTACTCTGGTTCGTGAAATGGGTCAGGCGTTCCCTGAGCTGCCACGTGCTGAAAAGCTCATTGAAGAGACAGTTCAGCTGGAAGAAAAGCGTTTCATCAAAACTCTTGAGCGGGGTCTTGGCCTGCTGGAAGATGCGACCAGTTCTTTGGGCTCCGGTGATCAGCTTGATGGTGAAACAGCGTTTAAGCTTTATGACACCTTCGGCTTCCCGCTCGATCTGACACAGGATGCATTGCGCAGCCGTGAGATTGCGGTTGATACCGATGGATTCAACACCGCCATGGAACGCCAGCGTGCTGAAGCGCGTGCGGCGTGGTCAGGTTCCGGTGATGCTGCAACAGACGCCATTTGGTTCTCCATCAAGGAGAAAGCAGGCGCGACTGAGTTCCTCGGTTATGAGACTGAGAAGGCAGAAGGCGTTGTTTTGAACCTTGTGAAGGATGGCGAAGAAGTTACTTCTCTGAAGCAAGATGAAGAGGGGTCTTTGATCCTTAACCAGACACCGTTCTACGGCGAATCCGGTGGTCAGGTTGGCGACTGTGGTACTATGATTGCAGATGGTGTTTCCCTTGCTGTCACCAACACGCAGAAGAAAGCTGACGGCCTGTTCGTCCATTTTGTTCGTGTTGAGAGCGGTGAAGTTAAGGTGGACGATGCGCTTGAGTTGGTTGTTGACCATTCTCGCCGCAGTGCTATTCGTTCCAACCACTCCGCAACGCACCTGGTTCACGAAGCATTGCGTGAAGTGCTTGGTACTCACGTTGCTCAGAAGGGCTCTCTGGTTACGCCAGAACGTCTGCGTTTTGACTTTTCGCATCCAAAGCCTGTCAGCGCTGAAGAAACGGTACGGGTTGAGGCTCTGGCCAACGAGATCGTGCTGCAAAACGGTGCTGTTGAGACTTCTTTGATGGAAGTTGATGAGGCGATCGAAGCTGGCGCGATGGCTCTGTTCGGTGAGAAGTATGGCGATGAAGTCCGTGTGGTTTCCATGGGTACGGCGACTACTGGCGAGAAAGCCGGAAAGTCTTACTCCGTGGAACTTTGCGGTGGTACGCATGTGAAGCGCACTGGTGACATTGGTCTTGTGACTGTTGTTTCTGAAGGTGCTGTTGCTGCTGGTGTTCGCCGTATTGAAGCGCTTACTGGTGATGAAGCACGTAAGTATCTGGCAGAGCAAGATGCGCTGATGCGTGAGAGTGCTGGTTTGCTTAAGGTTGCTGCAGCTGACGTTCCTGCTCGTATTGCAAGCTTGCTGGATGAGCGCAAGAAGCTTGAGCGTGAACTGACTGATGCGAAGAAGAAACTTGCGATGGGCGGTGGCAGCTCCGATGGGGATGCCGGTGTTACTGAAGCGGGTAAGTTTAAGCTTATGGCTCGTGTTCTTGAAGGCATCAATCCGAAGGATCTCAAGTCTGTTGCCGATGAAGGCAAGACTGCGATTGGTTCCGGTGTTGTTGTGCTGATCAGCAAAGCGGAAGACGGAAAAGCTGCGATCGTTGTTGGCTCGACCAAGGATGTGAGTGAGACAGCCAGTGCGGTTGAGCTTGTTCGCATTGGTTCTGCTGCTCTTGGTGGTCGTGGCGGTGGTGGCCGTCCGGACATGGCGCAGGCTGGAGGCCCGGATGCAAGCAAGGCTGATGAGGCGATTGCTGCGATCAAGGCTCACCTTGAAACGCTTTAATACCGAACCAAAGATCTAAGAGTTGCAAAGGGGGGATTTAATCTCCCCTTTATTTTTTGCCAGTTACTTTCGCTGGGTGCCTCTTTTTGCGGTTTGCGTGGGCCTGTAAAATGGTGAAGGGAGGTTTATTGCTGTTGGGATTGCTTTATCTGTTTCTTCAAGTGCCCGGGAATTTTATTGGGGGCGTTGGTGGCACACTCCATCAAGTTGAAAGTTTATAATCTGCTGGAGCGCAGCAGTGCCGGTAACCGGCTTGCCAAGCAGATTGATGCGATTCTCATCATCTTTATTGTTGTGAATGTGGGACTTGCTGTCCTTGAGACGGAGCCAAGCATCGGAGAAGTGTATGTCTGGCAGATTTTTCTGCTGGATTTCATTGCTGGCTCAATCTTTGCCGTTGAATACCTTTTGCGGCTTTGGGTTTCAGACCTGCATCCTCCTTTGAGGAAATATGGTCCGCTCAAAGCACGTGCTGTTTATGCGATGCAGCCGCTCTCGCTGGTTGATTTTGTGGCTGTTCTGCCTTTCTGGCTTTCGCTGTTCTTCGCCAGTATCAGTTGGAAATCGCTTGTTATATTGCGTCTGTTGCGATTCCTGAAGATCGCGCGATACTCACCTGCCGTACGCTCTCTTATTTCTGCAGTTGTTGCTGAGCAGAGGGCGATTGTTGGCAGTCTGGTTTTGATTTTCGGGGTTGCTCTCGTGTCTGCAACGCTGCTTTACAGTGTTGAGCATGCCGCGCAGCCGGAGCATTTTGGTACTATTCCGAGTGCGTTGTGGTGGGCGTTTTCAACTCTCACTACGGTTGGTTATGGTGATGTTGTGCCTGTCACAGCGATGGGTAAAACCATTGCCAGTCTGGTGATGTTGATGGGGTACTGCCTGTTTGCGCTGCCAGTTGGAATTGTTGGCACTGCGTTTGCGCGTGAGATCCATAGCAGAGATTTTGTGATCACCTGGGGTATGGTGGCCACCATACCGCTGTTTGAGCGCCTGTCTGCGATTGAGATCGCTGCAGTGACGGAGCTTTTACATTCGCACAGTGTACCTGCTGGACAAACCATTTGTGAGAAGGGCGAGGATGGAGACAGCCTTTACCTGATTGCATCTGGTGAAGTGGAAGAAGTGTTTTCTGACCACCGTATTTTACATGGTGAGGGTGAGCATTTTGGCGAGGCATCGTTGTTTGCTCACCGCAAGCGAACGGCCAGCGCTGTTGCGCGAACACCCGTTCAGCTCATGGTCCTCAAGATGGAAGACCTGCGCCGCTTCATGGATCGTAAACCGGCTATAGCAAAGAAGATCATTGATGAAGCCATTGATGAGCGGAAGAGCCGTCATACGGATGTGGAGTTCACTTCGTAATCTGGCCTTGGATGTACGGTGCGAGCACTTCGATTTTGTCCGTCCAGATGTATCCGTCGAAGTTATCTGGCACCGCAGCAAGTTGTTCCTGTGTGTCTATGCCGCCACCGACACCCTGTAATGTGAATGGGCCGGATGCGATGACCTCGCTGCCATATTCCTTGAGCCTTTGCTGGAACTTATGCGGCCAGCCCCAAACAGCCCATGTGTAATTTGAGGGAACGCCGATGACGGTGCCTCTACACTCTTGCGGGACGTAACCACTCCAGCCGAGAGCAATGTATGCTTTTAAGCAGGCTTTGGTTTGGCGTTTGTCGAAGCCTACGATTTCCTCCGCGCTGTCTGCAATACTCCAGGTGGGTGCGGATGCCCCATAGACGCCCCAGACTTGCGCTTTCCACTCAGGGTGCTTGTCAAGCTTCTCCTGCAGAAGTTCTGCCGAGAGGAGTTCTTTCTCTTTGAAGTTGATCAGGAATTTCTTGCCGGGAAGAGCACGGAAAACCTCTTCAAGTTCTGGCATTGCACCTATGCCGGTTCCTCTTAGAGGATAGGTTTCTCCGCCGTCTGCGGTGTAGCCATAGGCGATGTCCAGTGCTTTGAGTTTTGCAAGTGAATGAGATCTGGTGATGCCCAGTCCATTGGTGCGGCAATCCAGTGTCCAGTCATGAAAGACGGCAAGTTTGTTATCTGCGGTTGGATGTACATCCAGCTCGACAATATCTGCGCCAGCTTCGAATGCAGCCCGCATGGAGGCAATCGTATTTTCTAGAAAGGAATGGGTAGGCGTGTTAATGCGCTCTGCTGTGCAAGTCTGGTTGGTCAACTCGTTGCGATGATAGGTCTGATGGACCCCACGATGAGCAATGAATCTGGGTTTGCCGGATGGAGTTTGGCCTGAAAGCCATGAAGCGTTGTAGAGATAGACCCCAGCAAATGCGAGGAGGAGCAGCAGAACAATCTTTTTAAACATAAGAGGCGCCGGATTGGAAACAGTGACCGTCCGCCTAGGTTGAAAGCGTAATGTGTTCTCACTTAGGCGTTGTTTTGGCGTACTCAAGATTTCGGCATCGAGGTGCTGATGAACTCATGGAGAGTTTGCGGTAATCAGGCAGATGCATGTTGAGATCTGGTCGATCTGTTCATCAGGGAGCGTCAGAGCAGCTGTTCCGCTCCCTGTGAGCCTTATTGTCCTGAAGCGCAGCTTAGGGTCACTTGCTTATCCGTGGGGGAGTAGAAGTAATTGCAGTGTTCGAAAAATAGCTGACCGCTGTTAAATAGCATCGCACTAACTTCCTTATGCCCTAAGGACCATCTGGCGGACTGGCCAAGAGCTTGATCGTTCCCATAGCTTAGTGTCACCAGCGGTTCTTTGCTTTGCTTATTTACGTAAAGCTGCATCTCATAGTCTGACGTTTCAATCTGTCCGCTGTTAGGGCTGGTAGTGCAACACGGAGGCGTGGTCTTAGCTACTGAGACTATTCCATATGAAATACCAGTATCGGGGAGAACGCGGGTTGGTTGGGGACCGGTTGGCGGATAAACGACCTCGCCGTTGGATTTGCTTGTGATTGCAAAGGGGAGGATAGGTGCGACCAAAGCCGTTGGATTTGTTGGTGATGCCGATAATGGAAGCGTAAGCGTTTTGCCCAGATTGGGGAGCGGGTTTTGAGTGGATGCCAAATAGACATCTATGCTGCTGCTGTTTGAGTGCGTGCTTGTGAGGGCGTAATTCTGTTTCTCGAAAGGGACGCCGTTGTCGTCTACCAGATTAAGGAATGGATTTGTGGGATTGGCTTGATCTGCATCCACCTGGGAAATGCCATGGGGACTGTCAAAACCAACACCCATCATGAAAACCTTAGGGTTGTGGTTACAAGTGAGGGCGGGTGTCTTTGAGCAGGTGGGTTTGTTCTTACTGTTTGGGCAATGCTGTACGGCAGCAAAGACCGGAAAGTTTTTGAGGTGTTTTGTAGTAGCCTTACCGGGCGTTCCAAACGAGAGATCGCGATTGATTATGTATCCAGCATAGGTATTCCCTGAGCTGGAGTAGGACAGGGTGGAGCAGGTGGAGCTGGCCTGTTCTTCAGCTGTGGGAATAAAAAAGCCAGCGGAGCCAACGATGCCGGTTGATCCTGTATCCATCACAAAGATCGAGCTCTTTTTTTCACCAGACGGGGTTGTAGTTTGTATTTCCAGCTGGAAATACGGGCCAATTTTCTTGGCGGTTATGGCGTCATTATCTTGAGCTTGAGCAAAGTTTGCCAATCCCGCGCCGAGCAGTAGCAGTAAGAGTTGTGGTTTCATCGTCAGGATCCTTTTTGATTACGGTAGGGCCGTATTCGTGAAGGATGCATTGTTCGGTACTCCCTTGATTTAAAGGGAGTACTGGAAATTCAATCGGGTTGCTGACAGGCTTGCACAATTGCTTCGCCCACAAAAAAGGGTGCCCGGAGGCACCCTTTTCGTAAATCAGCGCTTTGGCAGTACTTATGCAGCAGCCATAGCTTTCTGAAGGTTTTCGTCGACTTTGTCGAGGAAGCCAGTTGTGGTGAGCCACTTCTGTTCTGGACCTACGAGAAGAGCCAGATCTTTGGTCATGTGACCGCTTTCAACTGTATCGATACATACCTGCTCAAGAGTTTCAGCAAACTTCTTCAGCTCGGCGTTGTCGTCGAGTTTCGCGCGGTGCGCCAGGCCACGGGTCCATGCAAAGATAGATGCAATGGAGTTTGTGGAAGTGTCTTCGCCTTTTTCATGCTGACGGAAGTGACGGGTCACTGTGCCGTGTGCAGCTTCTGCTTCAACGGTTTTGCCGTCTGGTGACATGAGAACGGAAGTCATCAGGCCAAGGGAACCGAAGCCCTGTGCAACGGTGTCGGACTGAACGTCGCCATCGTAGTTCTTACAAGCCCAAACGTAACCACCGGACCACTTCATGGATGCAGCAACCATGTCATCGATGAGACGGTGCTCGTACCAGATTTTTTCTGCTTCGTACTTCTCTTTGAACTCAGCGTCATAGATTTCCTGGAAGATGTCTTTGAAGCGACCATCGTATACTTTGAGGATGGTGTTCTTGGTGGACAGGTAGCAAGGTACCTTACGGCCAAGAGCATAGTTCATGGAAGCACGGGCGAAGTCGCGGATGGAATCATCCAGGTTGTACATCGCCATTGCGATACCCGCTGAAGGAGCATCGAATACTTCGTGTTCAATCTCAGCGCCGTCGTCACCAACGAATTTGATGGACAGCTTGCCTTTACCTGGGAATTTGAAGTCAGTCGCGCGGTACTGATCACCAAATGCGTGACGGCCAACGATGATTGGCTGAGTCCAACCTGGAACCAGACGTGGAACGTTGGACATGATGATTGGCTCACGGAAGATAACGCCACCCAGGATGTTACGGATGGTGCCGTTTGGAGAGCGGTACATGCGCTTCAGGTCGAATTCTTCAACGCGGGCTTCATCTGGAGTGATGGTTGCACACTTAACGCCAACGCCGTGTTCTTTGATTGCGTTTGCAGCATCAACGGTGATCTGATCGTCTGTTGCGTCGCGGGACTCAATGCCGAGGTCGTAGTACTTCAGATCGATGTCCAGGTAAGGATGGATCAGCTTGTCCTTGATGAACTGCCAAATGATGCGAGTCATCTCATCGCCGTCGAGCTCGACGACTGGATTCGCTACCTTGATCTTCGCCATATTAGTAGACCTCGTGTTTTTAGGTACATGAAAATGGAGCCTGAAGCGGCTCGAATTGCCATGTGTATACACATGTGCGCAATTTAATGCCAGTGGAAATGCTAGCTCGGTTGGCTTGTAATACCAAATTCGTATGCTGCACAGAAGTGGTGTTTGCTAACAAACTGCAATTTCAACTGTATTTGCTCTCATGCATGGTGTGAGATGCTGTCCATAATCTTGCTGTACCTTTCTCCTTTCCGAGTGGATTGTCGAACATTCTGCTTAGGGCGCAAAAACTGATTACTCCGCAATCCCAAGATGTTATCCACTATGAGTTGCAATTGTGCAGTTTGTTCTTAACTCTCAAAACATATCCAATTACTCTGGCGACCTGATGGCGTCATAATTGGGACGCGAGCATTTTGTAGAGCGCGCAGGAGTCGGTTGCTGCGTTCTTTGACTTAGGAGTAAGGGAAGATGCGGATTGTTGTAACCGGTATGGGGGTTGTTTCGCCCCTAGGTGTTGGGATCAACCCGTTTTGGAAGAGACTGGTAGCTTCTGAAAGTGGTATTCGCGCTCTTACCAGATTTGATGGAAGCGAGCATGCTTGTCAGGTGGCAGGACAGGTTCCAACCATCGACGAAGATGAATTTGGCTTTGATGCCAGTGTTGCTATTCCTTTTAAAGACCAGAAGAAGATGGATTTGTTTATCCATTATGCTCTGGTTGCAGCCAAAGAAGCCGTTGAACAGGCTGGCTGGCGTCCTGAAACGGACGAAGAGAAGGAGAGCACCGCGACGATCATTGCATCCGGAGTTGGTGGCTTTCCAGCGATGACCGGAGCTACACGCACCGTTGAGACCAAAGGTCCGCGGCGTTTGTCGCCGTTTATTGTGCCAAGCTTTCTGGCAAACCTTGCAGCGGGTCAGGTTTCGATTGCCAATGGGTTTAAGGGGCCGTTGGGAACGCCTGTGACCGCATGTGCTGCCAGTGTGCAGGCCATTGGTGATGCAGTGCGCATGATCAAGAGCGGTGAAGCAAACGTCGCCCTTGCTGGCGGTGCTGAGGCTTGCATTGACGCTGTCTCGTTTGCCGGCTTTTCTGCTGCCCGTGCGCTGTCGAGCGGGTTTAATGATGAACCTAGCAAAGCCTCGCGTCCCTTTGACAAGAACCGTGATGGATTTGTCATGGGTGAGGGGGCTGCGATGTTGGTGATTGAGACGCTTGAGCATGCCCTCGCTCGCGGTGCGACGCCGCTTGCTGAGATCCTGGGGTATGGTACGTCAGCTGATGCCCACCATGTGACGGCTTCTCCTCCGGATGGTGCAGGTGGGCAAGCTGCGATGCGTAAGGCATTGAAGCAGGCAGGGATTAATCCTGACGACATTGATTATATCAATGCCCACAGTACATCCACACCAGTTGGAGACGCTGCAGAGATTGCAGGCATTCAGGCTGTGTTTGGAGATCGTGGGAAAGATCTGGCTGTTTCTTCAACCAAATCTGCGACGGGGCACCTTTTGGGGGCTGCCGGTGCTCTTGAGGCAATCGCTTCTATTATGGCACTGCGGGAAGGCGTGCTTCCTCCGACACTGAACCTGGAAGAGCCTGATGATGAGGCTTCCCAGTTTGATCTGGTGGCGAATGCGTCTAAAGAGAAAGACCTGAAATATGTCATGTCCAATGGCTTTGGTTTTGGCGGGGTGAATGCCTCTGTGATCTTTGGAAAGCCGAGCTGACAGCTAGCGACAACATAGTTCTGGAAAAGGCTCAGGGGTTCTCTGAGCCTTTTCTTTTTGCCACATTGTTCTTTTAGCTGCACCTTACTGACTTAATTCAACTCACGTTTCTTGCAGTTTTCGTTGATTGATTTAGGCGTTGCTTATATACGCAGGCTTGTTTGAGGGTCCTGTTCATCCTTCGCGGATAAGATTTTAGTTCCTGCTCATTTTGAAAGTTTGATTGATGCTCAACCGTTTGAACAACAAGCACTATGCTTTGATCACCGTTTTGTTGCTGATCGCGACTGCCGCTATCCTTCTTGCTATGGGGCGGGAACCAATCTGCAAATGTGGGGTGATCAAACTTTGGGCGGGCAACGCCAACAGTGCTGATAGCAGCCAGCATATCTCTGATTGGTACACGCCGTCTCACATCATCCACGGCATGCTGTTTTACGCTTTGTTCTGGTGGATGGGTCGTCTCTTTACAGGTGGGGCAGGCTGGCCAATGGGCTTCCGGTTGGTTCTGTCGGTTATTGTTGAGGCGACATGGGAGCTTGTCGAGAACTCCAGCTACATTATCAATCGTTACCGTGAAGCGACTATCGCCCTCGATTACTTTGGCGACAGTGTTCTGAATTCCGTTTTTGATATTATCTGGATGATGTTCGGGTTCTGGCTTGCTGCACGGTTGCCGGTTTGGCTGACTGTTGTGCTCATTCTTGCCATGGAACTGATTGTTGGAGCGATCATCAGGGACAACCTCACACTCAATGTGATCATGCTGGTTTATCCGTTGGATGCCATCAAAGAATGGCAGATGCAGGCCTATTAATTACAAAATTGTGCCGCGCTCATTTTAGATTGCGCGGCACGCTGTTTTTTGAATTCACTCTTCCGATCAAGTTCTCATTTGAAGCGCATTATGCTTTCTTGTGCGCGGCCAGTGCTATGGCCACATAACTCCAGCCGTTGAACATGATGGAAATGCCGGCCACAAGGCCCAGAGCCCAACCGGTTGAAGCAGGGAAGTCGAGCAGGATCATCAAGCCAGCTGCGATTGCTATGACGCCAGAGGCCAGAATCCAGCCCCAACTGGTGTGAGGTCGCAAACGGAATGAGAACAGCGCCTGTGCAATGCCTTGCGCTATGAAGACAGCGGAGAGCACGAGTGTCAGCGCTTCTGTGCCAGCGACAGGGTTGTAATAGATTGCTACCCCACCAACCAGCGCGATGATGCCGACCAGTGATTGCCCGAGGAAGCCTCCCCATTCTTTTACCTGCATGGCGTGCCAGAGTTGAAGAACCCCGACGACTATCAGAACCAATCCAATTACCAGTGCTACTGCGATGGAGGACGCGTATGGTATGACCAACACAATCGTACCACCAATCACCATCAGTACTCCGAGCACCAGAAACTTCAACCAGTTGTCACGCACTAACTGCGTGAGGTCCGGGACATTTGGAGGCGGGGTGCCACCTGCGTTGGGTTCTTGTCCAGACATTGTCGTCGGGGTCTCCTTCGTAGAGGGTCATGCCATTCAGAGGCTGCATTGAAATGGCTAACACTCTAGGTAACAGCAAAACACAGCTTTACTCTTGATTGAATTCGCCGAATTTTACCCTCTTTACGTGATTGGTCAGAGTTCCTACGCCATATCATGTGACTGAGGTGCAGGTGGTGACTTGTCGCCGAGGGAAAACAGCAGGCTTATTCTGATAGGAATACGCGTTTGCTGAGACGGCTGGGAGGCAAAACGGCTCTGGTAATTTCCGGTGTGATCGGCTAGAGGATCCGCATGTCTGAAAGCACTCCTGAAACAAACAATGCCATTCCTCCTGTTGTCGTTCTTTGTGAACCTCAACTTGGCGAAAACATCGGTATGGTTGCTCGTGCTATGGCCAATTTTGGTCTGCACGACCTGCGCCTGATCAACCCACGCGACGGTTGGCCGAGTGAAAAAGCACGCTCAGCTTCCAGCCGGGCACATCATGTTATTGATGCAGCACGGGTTTTCGACAGTGTTGAAGAAGCTGTTGCCGATCTGAAACTCGTTTTTGCAACGACCGCACGTAGCCGTGATATTCCAAAACCTGTTGTGGGACCTGATGAGGCCGCGACTGAGAGTGTTGCTCAGGGCGTGCGCGGGATCCCGTCCGGTTATATGTTTGGCCGAGAACGCTGGGGCCTGAACAATGACGAGGTGGCGCTTGCAAATAAAATTGTGACCCTTCCGGTTGATCCAACCTACGCGTCCTTGAATATTGCCCAGGCTGTTCTGGTATGTGCCTATGAATGGCGCCGTGTGGCGACTGCTGGTGCACTGCCTTTCTCCTTGGACGATTATGATGGAGAGCTCGCAACACAAGAATCCATTCAACGAATGTTTGAGCATCTGGAAGCAGGGCTGGATTCTCGCGGGTTCTTCCGTCCTATTGAAAAGAAGCCAGTAACAATTCGCAGGCTGCGCAACATCTTTCAGAAAGCAGATCTCACCGAAAATGAAGTGCGCATCATGCGTGGTGTGATTTCCTGCTTTGAGAAGTATGGCGTGAAGGACAAAGATTGATGCTGACCGGCTCCCCAGTCGTTCCATTTCAGCAAATGCATATGCGGGCGGATACGTCTGGTCGTGTGTTGGTGTTGGATAGTGGTGTCGGGGGGCTGTCGGTGCAGCGTGAGATCAAGCGAATGCTTCCTGATGCTGCATTGTTATATCTGGCAGATCGTGCTGCTTTCCCTTATGGCGACTGGGATGCGGCGGTACTGCGTGAGCACATCTGCGCATTGGTGCAGACTGTCAGTGAGGCGTGGCAACCGAGCGCGGTTGTGGTGGCTTGCAATACGGCCTCGACGCTTGTGCTCAAGAGCTTACGAGAGATGTTGAGCGTTCCTGTGGTTGGGACAGTTCCAGCTATAAAGCCGGCTGCTGAGCAAACACGAAGCGGCGTTTTTGCAGTGCTTGCAACGCCGGGGACTGTGAAGCGCGACTACACGCAGGATCTGATCATCGAGTTTGCGCCTGAGCACCATATTGCACTTGTTGGGGCAACTGGTCTTGCAGCACTTGCAGAAGACAAGCTGGCAGGTCGCGAAGTTGACCTTGATCGCTTGCGGCAGGAAATTGCTCCTTGCTTTGTCGAGAAAGACGGCCAACGCACCGACTGCGTTGTGCTTGGATGCACGCACTATCCTTTTTTGCAGGAAGAAATGGAGCAAGTGGCTCCCTGGCCGGTAACGTGGATTGACCCTGCACCTGCGATCGCCAGACGGCTGGTTCAGGTCGTAGAGCCGAAATCTGTGGCGACGGGGTGCGACGATCTGTTTTTCCTGACCAACTGAGGTTCTCTCTTGTAAGCGTATAGGTTGCTGGAGTGTTGCCTGCCTTGGCTCAAATCCTCTCTTATTTAATTGGTTGTTCTAGGCGGATCTTGAATTTGTTTTGATACCCAGTCGGCACCTGCGGATTTGCTGGAGTCGAAGCCTTGGATATCATCAATACTGTTGTCGATTACACCAATACCATCCTTTGGAATTACGTTCTGCTTTATGGCTTGCTTGCCGTTGGTGTGTTTTTCACGTTCCGATTAGGCTTTATCCAGTTTCGTTATTTTGGGCAGTGTTTCAGCGTTCTTCTCAAATCGAGGCACGAAGATCGCAACGGGATCAGCCCGTTTCAGGCTTTATGTACCAGTTTGGCGTCCCGTGTTGGCACCGGCAATATCGCAGGGGTTGCAGTTGCGCTGACGCTGGGCGGGCCGGGGGCGATCTTCTGGATGTGGATGGTTGCATTGGTTGGCATGGCAACGGCCTATGCAGAAAGCGCGTTGGCCCAGCTGTATAAGGTTGAAGATGACGACGGTCAGTTTCGCGGTGGTCCGGCGGTTTACATGGCAGCTGGTCTTAAAAGCAAATTGCTTGGCCATATCTTTGCAATTGCTTTGATTTTTGCTTTTGGCATTGTGTTCTCCGCCGTGCAGTCCAACTCCATTGCAGATGCTATGAACAGTGCATTTGATATGCCGGAAATCGTCACTGGTGTCGTGCTTGTCTTGGCCGCTGGGCTGGTCATCTTTGGTGGCCTGCGGAAGATCGCTCACTTTGCAGAGGTTGTCGTTCCGTTTATGGCGATTGCTTATGTGGTGATTGCGTTTGGTATTCTGGCTGCGAATTATGAAGAAGTGCCCGGTGTTCTGTGGAGTATTGTCGCGCATGCCTTTGGCCTTGAAGAAGCGGTTGGCGGGATATCTGGTGGTGTGATGGCAGCGTTGCTGAACGGTGTCCGCCGTGGTCTATACTCCAACGAAGCTGGCATGGGGTCTGCGCCAAACATTGCTGCGTCAGCTGTTCCTGATCCGCATCATCCTGCCTCTCAGGGCTTTGTGCAGGCGCTGGGTGTTTTCATTGATACGATCGTGATCTGTACTGCGACCGCATTGATTATCCTGCTCTCCGGTATCTATGATCCGACAACTGGTGTGACGGGTATATCGCTTACACAATCTGCGGCAGAGGCGCATGTGGGTGACTTTGGTGTCTACTTCATCGCTGTTGCGATCCTGTTCTTTGCATTCACCTCGATTGTGGCGAATTACTCGTATGCGGAAAATGCCATGATTTATCTGGAGCATGGCTGGAAGCCGGGGCTCACAATCCTTCGTGTTCTTTCGCTGGCAATGGTGTTTTGGGGTACTTTGCAGACAGTCGATACTGTATTCAACGCAGCGGATGCCGCTATGGCTGTGATGGCGACAATCAACCTGATTGCGATTGTGCTTCTGGCGCCAAAGGTGTCCTTGATTACCAAGGATTACATTAAGCAGCTTAAGGAAGGGAAGGAGCCTATGTTTGATATTGCCGAACATCCTGAACTTGCAGATGGTGTTGATGCTACGATCTGGAGCAAAGAGCGTGGCGAAGAAGCGCAAAGGCGCTATTGATAGTGCTCTTATTTCTCAGCTGTTTGCTGTCATATTCCGTTGACTCTTGCGAGCAATTTCAATAGGAATGCGCTGTTCATGGCGGTTCCTATGGAGCCGCTTTGATTTTACGCACCCGTGTGGTTCGGCATGCGCTATTTGCCAGGACCGCTGTCAATCTTTATGAGCCTTTGGGTTTGTGAAGGAAAAGGAGGGCGCGTTTCCTTTAAAATTACAGATAAACGCTAAGGAAACTGCGATGTCTAAGCGCCAGAGCGCCAAGTATAAACTAGACCGTCGGATGGGTGAAAACATCTGGGGTCGTCCTAAAAGCCCTGCGAACCGTCGTGAATATGGCCCAGGCCAGCACGGTCAGCGTCGTAAGGGTAAGCTTTCTGACTTTGGTGTGCAGCTGCGCGCTAAGCAGAAGCTGAAAGGCTACTACGGCAACATCTCTGAGAAACAGTTCCGTAAGACTTATGATGAAGCTTCCCGTCAGCGCGGTGATACTTCTGAAAACCTTATCGGTCTTCTCGAGTGCCGTCTTGACGCAGTTGTTTACCGCGCAAAATTCGTTCTCACTGTGTTTGCTGCTCGTCAGTTCATCAACCACGGTCATGTGAACGTAAACGGTCGCCGCGTAAACATCGGTTCTTACATGTGTAAGCCTGGTGACGTTATTGAAGTTCGTGAAAAGTCCAAGCAGCTGGCAATCGTACTGGAAGCAGTACAGTCCGCTGAGCGCGACGTTCCTGACTACCTTGACGTTGACACCAACAAGCTGACCGCGACATTTGCTCGTGTTCCTGCTTTTGGCGACGTGCCTTACCCAGTTCAGATGGAACCAAACCTGGTTGTGGAATTCTATTCCCGCTAATAGGTTTGATCCTGAAGGATTTGATTTGGGCTGCCCTTTGGGTGGCCCTTTTCTTTTGGTGGTGCTATTCCTCCCGCAGCATATTGCATTCGCCATTGTATGATTGAGAACGAGTGAAGATAAGATAACGCCATGAGCCAGTTAAGCGCAGAACACGCCACTGATACAGCCGCTGAGGACAAGAGTTTTGATTCACAGTGTCATCCACTTTTCCGTGAGGTGCCAAGTTCGGTTGAGTTCAAAAAACTGCGTAAACGGTTGCTGCGTGAAACTCGTCAGGCAATCTCTGACTATAAGATGGTTCCGGATGGGGCGAGCCCGGAGAAAACCAAATGGCTCATCTGTCTTTCTGGTGGTAAAGACAGCTACACTCTGCTTGCTGTTTTGATGGATCTGAAGTGGCGTGGTCTTCTTCCTGTTGACCTGATCGCCTGCAATCTTGACCAGTCCCAGCCGGATTTCCCGCAACACATCCTGCCCGAGTTCTTTGAGCGCTACCAGATCCCGAACAAGATTGTGCGCGAGAACACCTACGGCATTGTGACCGACAAGCTGCCTGAAACGTCTACTTATTGTTCCCTGTGCTCTCGCCTGCGCCGCGGTATTTTATATCGCACTGCGCGTGAGCTAGGCTGTGAGGCAATTGTGCTGGGGCATCACCGGGACGATGCTTTGGAAACCTTTATGATGAACATGTTCTTTGGTGGTCGTATGGCATCCATGCCGCCAAAGCTGGTGAATGATGAAGGTGACCTGATGGTGCTGCGTCCGCTGATGAACTCCTCTGAAGCGGATATCGAGAAGTTCTCCAAGGCAATGGATTTCCCAATCATTCCTTGCAACCTGTGTGGCTCACAGGATGGCTTGCAGCGTGTTCAGGTGAAGAAGATGTTGCAACAGTGGGAGAAGGAGACGCCAGGCCGGCTGGGCATTATGGCTCGTGCTCTGGCGCATGTGCGTCCATCTCATTTACATGATGCACAAGCGTTTGACTTTGTTGGCCTGCGTCCTAATACGGGTGAGCAGGGAGAGAGTGATCAGGAACCTTGCTCCGCTGCTGCTGCAATGGCTGAGAAACTGTTTGGCAATGAGTTTTAGTCATTTGGCTTAACTGCTGTATTTCTAAACCGCTGCATCCTTTGATGGAGCGGTTTTTGCTTTTTTCCGATAGATTGATCGGCTGCATTGGATAGAGACATGACACCACTTCGATTTCGGGCACGCAACACGGCTTTGGTTCTGCAGAACGTCTTTACCGCACTGATGTTTGTGGTGTTCTCACAGTTGCGAGGGTTTGCAGATCTCTCTCCGTTGCTTGAAGAGGTGTTTGGCATAAGCATCACCACGTTCTTTCTGATTGGCATTACCATTGCACTTGGCACTGCTTGCATCTTTCATCTTCCTTCGCTCAATTATACCGAGATTGGAAAAGACGGGATTGTTTATCACCGTGCTCTCATCAAGCGCAGATTGGCCTGGAATGAGATTGAGAGTGTGGATGTAAAGCAACTCAGCTTTATGGGGTTTAAGCTGGCCAAACGCGTTGTGCTGGATTTGAAGGGGAAGCGGAAGTTTCCCTATGCTCAAGCCGTGCGTGGATTGAGCGTTGATGGGGTGTTGCCAGGCACCTACAAGCAATCTCCAGAAGAAATGGCTGAGCAAATCAACCAGTTTCGCCGTCTCAATGGTGTTTGATTTTCAGTGCTGCTAGAGATTCCCTGCGGTATTTTAAATTCTTGTTAGGTAATAAAAATACGTAAACTGCGAGAAATAATTGCAGAAACTACGCGATTTTACCTATTCAATAAAGATTGTATCCAGATCCTGTAACTAAAGTCGAATTAAGACAGAATTTCAGCGATCAAGCCGCGGTTTAACGTGGTGATATTTTTTTAGTTTCTCGATGTGAATTTTCCACGAAAGACATTGGAGGTAACTATGAATATGGTCATTGATGGCTTGAACGGTATTGGATGGAAAAAGCAGAGAGATACTGCTGATCAATCCTGTCAGTGCGGTTCCTGGAAGTTGCACTGGATCAGGCATTCAAAACGTGACTGGCCATCTACCTGCAGCAATGCAGAATGTCATAAAAAACCCACCCAAGGATCACACCTGAGATGGCTGAGCGGAAGTCGGGCTCAGATCGTTCCACTGTGTGATAGCTGTAGCAAGCTGACTGAGCGCTTTAACTTACGAGACGGTGTTATCACCGTGGTGAAGCAGCAGTATGAGTGCAGCTGAGTTCTCACTTCATCCCCCCATAGTACTTACAGGCGTCAGGGCCGTTTAGTAGAGACGGCTTTTGGAACACGGTTATGTGGTTGCACTCGTAACGGGCGAGGCCTTCCTTCGTGGTTGGCGTAATAGCCGCGGCGACTGCACCCATCGTGGTGCCTGTGATTACGCCTAGGAGCAAAACTCTCAGATAAACTTGCATCTCTCATCCCCCGATGAACTGTTGATCAGACTGTTTTAGCAAGGGGAATGTGAGAGAGCTCTGAGAGGTGTGTTCATTCAGCGTTCAGGAAGGTTAAGCGGTCAGGCTACTCCAGTTAACCTCTAAGCACTCTGCCTGCGCTATTGCTTCTGTGAAGCTGTTGAGGGGCAGGGCATCTGCTTTTCGATCGTGGGGAGCAACATGGAGGGCACTCCAACCTGCTTCGCGGGCAGGCTTGATGTCTTTTTCCAGATTATCGCCAATAAACAGAGCTGTTTCCGCGATAAAGTCGTGTTTGTTCTCAAGCTTGCGAAGAAGGGACACGCTTGGTTTGCACTCTGCTGGGAATGTATCACCACTGGCGTACGCAAAGTCGACGTGATCCAGAATTCCAAGCTTGTTCATGACAGCCCATTGGAAACCTGAAGGGCCATTGGTCATGACACCGATCTGACAGTCAAAGTTTGCCTTCAAAAGTGCGATTGCTTCAAAAATGCCAGAGAAAGGAGCTTGTGCCTCCGCCCACCTCTGGGTGAACGTTGTCAGTGCGTGCTCCTGTTCGTCAGCCTGCATGTCTGGGAAACACGACTGCACAGCCTCCAACCCGGTGTGCTCGCCATTGTGCAGCATGTGGCGTAGCCAGGTGTCGCTGTGCTTGTTGAACTGCTCACCAAAAATCTCAAAGAACATTTTCGGGTAGGATGCTTTGTGATGACAAATTGTGCCATCCAAATCGAAAACAATGGTCTTAAACATATGCTGCCTGTTTTGAGGAATGCTTGCAGAATAACCTAATGGTTTTCGAGTGCCTGACAACAAAAAACGGGCCTCCGTGTGAAGGCCCGTTTTAAAGGGCTTTGTAGGAAAATATTTTATCAAGCCGATACTCAGATGAGAGGATTTTAAGGCGCTTTTTCTTTATCCTGCGTTGCGAATGCAAAGCGCCCATCCGCCTTCCATTTTCGGTACTCCGGTGGCAATACTTGTATATTGTCGTCTTTTATTTCGTAATGCTTCCACGGATGATGGGTTCTTCCAGCTAAGAAAAGATGGCCATCATAAGCCATAAGAATATGAGTGGTTTTATCCTCCAAGAAATGCATTGCTTTCGGAGAATTGTCTAAAATCTCAAATTTATCAAAATCATTGCGATCAACAAAGAATGCATTTAGCTGAGTTGTTGCAACTAGTTCATAGCCCATATCTTTTGCTTCTTCGCAGATAGCGAGTAAGGAATTTCCTTGATTCACTGAAAGATCTCGCGCTTGCAGGAAATAAATGTCCAAAGATATGCAGGGATTAAACTCAATGCAGACAACGCGCGGACGATATCGCTTTACATCTGCCCAGATGTGGACGTCACAGCCGTCAATATCGATTGACAAAAAATCAAAATTTCTTGGGAGCTTCTCACGAAGTTGGTCGAGATGAAAATCCAGATCAGTGTGCTTATCTAGGCCAACGTATTCAAATAGTGGGAGTACTTGTTCGTTTTCTTTGTATAATTCTTTGAGCAATTTGTAACGTTGCTTTGTTGGCTCAAATAAGATGCCCTTCCAACCTTTATTTTTTAATAGGTTATATGTGTTGCTGTGATGTTTTCCATCGGCTGCACCCACGTCGCATAAAACTTTGTTTTCCACTCCAATAACATCAAAAATCTTATCGATGATGCCATCTTCGCCATATTTGGTGACGATATTTTTTTTGTATTTTTGCAACCAAGTTGAATGTGTGTTGCGTAAGTCTTTGGGAAGAAATTTAATGGTTGGCTCGGTCATAGTGCGCTCCGAAAAGAATAATAACTAGAGCTAGCACAGTGAGATGGGCACCTAAACCTCACAAATGGGATGGAGTAAGGGTTCGTGAGTGAAAACGAAAAAACGGGCCTCCGTGGGAAGGCCCGTTTTATGAATTTTATGTTCAGCAGAGACTTACGCAGCTGGTGCGATCTCGATGCCTTTTTCTGAGAGCAGAGCCTGAAGTTCCTGAGACTGGAACATCTCACGGATAATATCACAGCCACCAACGAACTCGCCTTTGACGTAGAGCTGTGGAATTGTTGGCCACTGGCTATAATCTTTGATGCCCTGACGGAGGCTATCGTCTTCCAGAACGTTATGACCGACGTATTTTACGCCGATGTAATCCAAAATCTGCACAGACTGGCCGGAGAAGCCACACTGTGGGAAGTTTGGAGTGCCTTTCATGAAGAGCACTACATCGTTGTTTTCTACTTCGTGTTTGATCCAGCTTTGGATATCGCTCATGTCGTCGAGTTCCTTTCGCTCGACCGGGGTCAAAGCCCGGTGACCGTGATTGTATATTGTTCGTAGTGCGGCACTCATATGGGAACTTGCAGGGATAATGCAAGAGAAAGGTCGCACTGCCTTAGTTTTGTTATTCCGGAGCAGAGGTCTGCAACGCCAATGCGTGCAAATCGTCGCCCATTTTACCCTTAAGAGCCTGATACACCAACTGGTGCTGCTGTACGCGGGATTTACCGCGGAAACTCTCTGAGATAACGACAGCGGCGTAATGGTCGCCGTCACCTGCCAGATCTCTGATTTCCACGTGTGCGTCTGGCAAAGCCTCTTTGATAAGGTTTTGTAGTTCGCCTGCGTCCATGGCCATGGGTATGCCTCCTTGCCCGACTGGGTTACTTCTGTTTGGCTGCTTCCCTCACCCAAATGAGGAGGGAAGCGAATCTTATTTAGAACTCAGTTTAGCAGTTCGGTGGACGAGTATCAGCTCGCCTGCATAAAATGCGGGAACCATCCCTCGAAAGCATTGTTCAGCTCTTCAACTGATGCACTGATTTTATCACCAAGAACGAGAGTATCACCTCCAGTCTTACCGATTTCTTCCGAGCTGATACCAGCGTCGATCGCATCTTCCAAGAAGGCAGCGAGCTTTTCCTCTGCCACAGTCACAACATAGCGACTTTGATCTTCGCCAAACAGAATGGCATGAGGATGTTCGCCGGTGATTTTTACAGTAGCACCGAGCTTGCCTTTGATGGCCATTTCCGCAAGAGCAACAGCCAGGCCGCCAGACGAGATGTCGTGAGCTGCTGTGATGCGGCCCGCGGTGATAGCTTCACGTACGAACGTTCCGATGAGCTTTTCAACTTCCAGATCCACTGAAGGAGGGGCACCTTCATCGCTGCCCAGAACTTCCTGCAGGTACTGAGATGAACCGAGGTGCTTGCCTTTGCCGCCCAGCACGATGATGGTTTCACCAGTGCTGACAAATGCACTGCCAACGCGCTTGGTCACGTCTTTAAGCAGGCCAACGCCGCCGATTGCAGGTGTTGGCAGAATGCCCTCGCCGTAGGTTTCGTTGTACAAAGACACGTTACCGGAGACGATCGGAGTTTCCAGCACTTCGCATGCTTCACCGATGCCTTTCAAGCAGCCAACGAACTGGCCCATGATCTCAGGCTTTTCGGGATTGCCGAAGTTCAGGTTGTCGGTGATCGCCAGCGGAAGGGACCCAACTGCGGACAGGTTGCGGTAGGTTTCTGCGACTGCCTGCTTGCCGCCTTCATATGGGTTTGCGTAGCAATAGCGCGGGTTCACGTCTACGGAGAATGCCAGACCCTTGTCTGTTCCGTCCACGCGGATGACGCCAGCATCACCGCCCGGAGTTGCTGCGGAGTTGCCCTGAATGAGGGTGTCGTATTGCTCATAGACCCAGCGGCGGGAAGACCCGTTAGCGCCACCGATAAGCTTCAGCAGAGCTTCTTTGTAGTCTGCTGGCTCTTCAACATTGGCTGCTGCAATTTCTTCTGGCTCAGGCCACTGTGTCCATGGGCGATCATACTCAGGCGCTTCATCGCCGAGTTCCTTGATTGGTAGATCGGCCATGACTTCACCGTGCTGCTTCACAACAAAGCGCAGGGTATCTGTGGTTACACCGCAGATTGCGAAGTCCAGTCCCCACTTGGTGAAGATGGCTTCGGCTTCTTTTTCCTTGGATGGCTCTAGAACCATGAGCATGCGCTCTTGGCTTTCAGAGAGCATCATCTCATAGGCACTCATGTTCTCTTCGCGGGCTGGGACTTTGTCGAGATCCAGATCGATGCCAAGGTTACCTTTTGCGCCCATTTCAACTGCTGAACAGGTAAGGCCAGCTGCGCCCATGTCCTGAATGGCGATGACTGCGCCGGTCTTCATCAGTTCAAGGCAGGCTTCCATCAGACACTTTTCAGTGAATGGATCACCAACCTGAACAGTTGGACGTTTCTCTTCAATGGAATCGTCGAACTCAGCAGAAGCCATTGTGGCGCCGCCCACGCCGTCGCGGCCTGTTTTGGCGCCAAGGTAGACCACAGGAAGGCCAACACCTTTTGCTTCAGACAGGAAGATTTTGTCAGAATCGGCAAGGCCCGCTGCGAATGCATTGACCAGGCAGTTTCCGTTGTAGGATTTGTGGAACTCAACTTCGCCGCCTACTGTCGGGACACCGAAGGAGTTGCCGTATCCACCCACACCGGAAACAACGCCGGATACGAGGTGGCGGGTGCGTGGATGATCTGGCTCACCGAAGCGCAGAGCGTTCATGGCTGCGACCGGACGTGCACCCATGGTGAACACGTCGCGCAGAATGCCGCCAACGCCAGTTGCTGCGCCCTGATATGGCTCAATGTAAGACGGATGGTTGTGGCTTTCCATCTTAAAGACGACTGCCTGCCCGTCATCGATGTCGACAACGCCTGCATTCTCGCCCGGTCCCTGAATAACACGAGGTCCGGTGGTCGGGAGTGTCTTCAACCATTTCTTGGAGGATTTGTAAGAGCAATGCTCGTTCCACATTGCGGAGAAAATTCCCAGCTCGGTGAAGGTTGGCTCTCTGCCAATCAGCTCCAGGATGCGAGCATATTCATCTTCCTTAAGACCGTGGGCCTCAATGAGTTCGGGGGTGATCTTGACGCTATTTTGGATCATCACACTCAGAAAATTTGGGCGCAGTGCGCCGGGGCCAAATGTCACGGGCTGCTTAACAGGATTCATAGGAAAATGGAAACTGTAGACACCGTTTTTTTGGTTTTTTTGCTGCCAAGGCATGGTTTTTTGCAGCTTAACGTCAAGTCGCTTTGTTGGAAAATAAGCAGGTTGTAATTTCTTGAATTGACTGAAAAAATTTTCACCTCTGATTGGCGATTTTTGGGTTGTCAGAAGGTTATTTCGCCCTGAATTGTGGTGACGGACATGGACTTATTGGGAAGAGCCATTCTGCTCCATGTGCCGCTGCCTTTGGCTGTGTCCCATTTTTGATCACCGCCAAGGATTGCCCAGTTGCCGGAGTAGGTTCCACTCTTAACTGTCGTGATTTCATAACTGAGAGCGAAGGGCGTTCCATTCTTATCTTTTAAACTGCAGACGCCACCGCCTTGGACCTGCATGTTTTTGACGACAGCGCCTCCGAAGCAACTGCCTGATACAAAGTCAAAAGGGTCCTCAGGGTTATCGCTTAAGAAGATATAATCAGCGTTGATGCGCTTAAGATTGAGCTGATCCGTCACAATTGCATTGTTGTAGAGGCCAAAGGTGGCCAACTGGCCTGTGTGGGAGAAGCTTGCGGCTCGAGCATTAACCTGTGCTGCATTGGCGCTGAGCGTTGTCGCTGCAAACGCGGTGGCGAAAACGGTTCCGAGGACGGCAATTCTTTTCGCGAGGGGGGGCATCACAGATAGTCCTTTGCAGGTTTGCCTGACAACTGGGCCAAGCCTATGCGTTTTCGCGATGCAACCACACCTGCTGATCCCCTTTCAACGACGACCTTTTGAACTGGTTAGGTTTTTGTTTCGCGTTCTGCAACGAGCACGTGTAAAAACTTCATATTTCAGAAATCTTTGTTAACTTACTGTATTTACTACCTACTTTGAATTTAGAGGGATGGTTTTCATGATTTTAAAACCCTCATTTGCGATGCTTTCTCGTGCTTCCAAATGGGTGCCTTTTGCCAGTGTTTGACGCTGGTTTGTCTAACAAGAATTCGCCGATACTTATGTTTTGCGTAGTGTCAGGTGAGCGGAGATAAAGGGTGCCTGGAGGCATTTATCATATAAGTGGTCCGATCAAGGTGATCTTAGGCGCATGCGCCTTGATCGGCGCTTATGTGGTACAGGATTATTACATCACTTACACTGCTGATGCTTATGTTTCCGCTGATGTTGTGCGCGTTGCTCCAGAAATTTCCGGGTTTGTTACCGAAGTACCAGTTGCCCGAAACACGAAAATTGGGGCTGGAGAACTCCTCCTGCAAATTGATCCTGAACCCTTTGCATTAGCTGTTCAGGAAGCACGAGCAGAAGAAGCAAAGGCACTGGCCAGTCTCCGCCGGTCTGAGGCGGAAGTTCAGGTTGCCGAAGCTTCTGTGACTGCTGCCGTTGCCAAGGTTGCTAATCTGTCTGCGCAGCAGCAACGCTTTGAAGAATTGACCGATAATGGGTTTGTGACACAGCAGCGCCTCGATAACATTACGCTCTCGTTGGAAGAGGCTAACGCAGAAACGGATTCTGCACGTGATACCTTGAGAGCGGCCACGCATTCGGTTGAGGTGATGCGCTCCACTTATGAGGCGGGTCAATCAGCTACGGCCCTTGCGCAATACAATCTTCGTAAATCGTCTCTTTTATCGCCTGTCGATGGTGTGGTCAGCGAATACACGGTTAACCCGGGTAATTATGTGCTGGAAGGGATTCCTCAACTGGCTTTGATCACGAATACAAACTGGAGAATTATAGCCAATTTGGTGGAACGGCATGCATCGCGATTAAAGCCGGGACAAACAGTTTGGTTTCAGGTCTCCAGTGACCCCTATCGTGTTCACAAAGGTACAGTCCGTTCGATAGGGCGAGGTGTTTCGCGTGCGATAACTGATCCTCGTGTTCTACCGTTTATACCTCTGACGACAGCTTGGATCCGATTGTCCCAAAGGTTTCCTGTCGAAATTGATATGGGAGAGTTTCTAGAAGGTTATCAACCAATGCATGGCGGCGATGCCCGCATACTCCTCATTCACTAAGTCGCATATTGGAGTAGAGTTACGTGGAACAGCAAGTCTTTTTTGATTTCAAATATGGTTTCCGGACCAGCTTGATTGTGACACTTGCTGCTGTTGCTGCACTTATTGTTGATGCTGATGCTCCCTGGCTGGCTGGTTTATCAGCTCTGACAGTTGCGAATTCTGACTGGACCAATGTTTGGCGCAAGGGAGCCCAACGAGTTCTGGGAACGATCATTGGTGCAGTTGTAGGCTATATATTTGTGATTTTATTCGTAGAAGAACAACCTTTGCAGATGATTGCTGTGGCGGGTTTAGCGATATTGGCTATCTATAAGCGGTTGGCCAGTCCGAATTTTGGTTATGCGTGGTTGTTGGGAGCCGTGACAGCTTTGTTGGCGATCTATATATCTATCGCAGAACTTGGGCAGTTGTTTCCTTTACTTTTTGATCGGGCATTGAACCTGGCGCTCGGTGTGGCCGTTGCTGCTGCTGTCACTCATGTTTTCATTAAAAATGATGGATTTTCTCTTGGAATTGCACCATTCGGGAAACCCACCATTGAGAATCTAGATAAGGATTGGGTCGTTGCATTGTGCGTCAGCGGTGCAGTTGTGGCTGTTACCGCACCCATTATTTATGACCGCCACGACCTTACTGGAACGGTGCAAATTGCGATCACATCTATGGTTGTTCTTTGTGGGCCAGTCGAGTCAGTTAAGAAAGTTGCACTTAATCGAGCCGTTGGATGTTTTGTCGGCGGCGTAATGGGGCTTGCGCTTGCAGCCATAGCTTTTCAGGAATTTTTCTGGTGGCTTATCGCGATGTGGGCAGGCCTATGGATTCTGACCTCGGTCCATCATGGTAACAGTTATTGGGCATATGCTGGCACTCAGGCTGGTTATGCATTTGTTATTGCAGCATTAGCGTCATCAGGACCAATTAGTGACATCCAATTGGTGTTGGATCGACTTGTAGGAGTTGTTCTTGGGGCAATTATTGGTGGGGCTGCGCTATTTGTGGTGCGTGTCTGGCAGGGTGCAGACCTGAGCCATATTGATCACCTTGCAAAAGAAAAGACCAAGCAAGAACCAGATGGAGACCAATAAAAAGAGAGGCTGTGAAATCACAGCCTCTCTGTGCATCAAGAAAAGTGTTTGTGGTACAATTGATTAAAGAGCTCCGGTGTATTCACCACGAGCGGGATAATCATTCTTGATGCAGAAGTCGAGAGCACCGAGCATTGGTTTAAAGTCAGGGCGTGCAAATGGCATAGTCTGCACATTCCCGAAGTAGAGAGTGCCGTCAGGCTTTACAAAGAATAGGCCTGGTTCAGCAAAGAGGCCTGGTTCTTCGATACCGATAGACGTTTTTCCGCGGCCTGCTGAAATGAACAGACCCCATTCACGTGCTTTTGTCAGAGTAACGCCATAACCAACGCGCAGTTTGTCTGCTTTAATCGCATTGGAAAATGTTTGGGCACGGTCCTCTGTATCGGTTGAGAGGGCGATGGTTTTCACACCACGTTCCTCAAACTCTGGTGTCAGGCGTTCCAGTTCTTTCAGGTAGGTTGCACAAATGGGACAGTGCAGACCACGGTAAAAAACGACCAGAGTGGCAAAGTCAGAAGCATCGGCTGACAGATCGAATGTACCACCACCAAGGAGGTTCGCAGATAAGCTTGGGACTGGCTTGCGAGGGATAAGCATTGTTATTCTCCTGAGCTAAATTTTCTTTTTGTAGCTTTGCTCAATTCGATTTCTTGAAAAGGCAATTAGCAGTGGTCGATTTCTATTTGATATGATATTGAACGTTTAATTGCTTTTTGTTCGAAATAACTGACTGAGAGTTCGGATATGGCCACTGCACTTGCTGAGGTGAAACCGAGAGAGCTGCGATACGATCGCCTTTCTTCGCTTATTGAACGCTTTAAAGTGGAGGCACATATTCTTAAAAACACTGAGGATGAGGTGCTTCAGGGCAACTTTTTCATTCTTCGGTGTATGCAAGGTTTCCGGAAGCTTGTGTTTCTCCCTGCCAGTCCCAATAACCCCACTGAAGTTAAGCGTATCTGCGAGGATACTGTTGTTCTTGCCGGAGCTCGGGTTGAGTTTGGCGGGCCGGGATCTCAGCTGAGCACTGCTTTGCCAGATTATGTGGAGATCTATCTCAAGGATGCGCCAGAGCTGGAGAGCCTTGCTGCATTGGTGGTAGAAGAAGTGCTTTCGCCTCGGTGCGGAAGTGCCGCTGTGATCAATCGCTTGTGTGAAGTGGTGGTGATCCGGTTGCTGCGTCATGCGGTGCGGTCCGGTGTTGCCTGCAGTGGTTTGATTGCCGGGTTGGCTCATCCTAATCTAGCGCAAGCGCTTGTTGCCATTCATGAAGATCCTTCCAAGCAGTGGCGTCTGGAAAGTCTTGCAGAAGTTGCTGGCATGTCGCGCACACAGTTTGCTGTGCACTTCAAGGAAGTCATGGGGGAGACGCCGGGATCGTATTTGAGCAACTGGCGGCTGGCTTTGGCTAAATTGGATCTGGAGGCTGGGCGCCCTTTGAAAAGCGTTGCTGCGCGGGTTGGGTTTGCTTCACCAACGGCATTGTCGCGGGCCTATCAACGGCGTTACAATGAGCTTCCTCGTAATGTTGCATTGAAAACAGGTGTGGCTGCATAGAGCGGATGCGTTCTGCGTGTTTGTCCTAATGTCACATCTCTGCTTTATATGCTGCTCCGCTTTCTTTTCAGAATACAATTGAGCTGTACATGAGTTTTACAGAACGTCCGACCAACCTTCCTGAAGTGCATGCCAAAGGTCATGCGCTAGAGGTTTTTGTTACTTTTCTAAAACTGGGTTTGACGTCGTTTGGTGGGCCGATTGCTCATCTGGGTTATTTTCGTGAGGAGATCGTGAAGCGCCGGAAGTGGCTTTCCGAAGAAGCTTATGGTGATTTGGTTGCGTTGTGTCAGTTCCTACCGGGACCGGCCAGCAGTCAGGTTGGGTTTGGGCTTGGACTTATGCGGGCGGGACCACTGGGAGCTTTGGCTGCGTTCTTTGCCTTTACTGCTCCTTCAGCCTTGCTGCTCTTTGGATTTGCCTATTGGGCGAGCGCTTTTGAAGGACCTGTCGGCATGGGGCTGATTCATGGTCTCAAGCTGGTGGCGGTTGCTGTTGTTGCTCAGGCTGTCTGGGGGATGGCACGCAACTTTTGTGCGGATCAGCTCAGAGCCGGACTTGCTGTGCTCGCTGTAGTTCTTGTTGTCACCTTCGGTGGGGCCGGAGGGCAAATTGCAGCAATTGTGGCTGGTGGCCTGGGAGGCTTTTTGTTTTGCCGCTCGGAGCCCAAAGCCGTGGTGCATGAGGTTCTATTTGCTCCTAGACGTCGGGTTGGGCTGCTTTCTGTCATTTTATTTGCTGTGCTGCTTTTTGGTCTGCCCATTCTGAGTGATGTTATTGTTGATCCATTGCTGGGTGTGTTTGCCAGCTTCTACCATTCCGGTTCGCTCGTGTTTGGTGGAGGGCATGTGGTGTTGCCATTGCTGGAAGCCGAGGTGGTTGGCAAAGGGCTGGTGAGTGAGAGCTCTTTCCTTGCCGGGTACGGCGCGACGCAAGCCGTGCCGGGGCCTTTGTTTACATTTGCCGGATATCTGGGCGCTGAAATGCAGACTGGCTATGCAGCGTGGATTGGAGCAAGCATAGCGTTGCTGGGCATCTTCCTGCCGGGGGCGTTGCTTCTGATTGCCGGTCTGCCTTACTGGGCCGTGCTGCGTCAGACACCTTCTGCACGTGGCGTCATGGCTGGCGCAAATGCGGCTGTTGTTGGTGTTCTTGGAGCGGCCTTATATGCGCCTGTCTGGACCAGTGCGATCCTTGAGGCAAAAGATTTTGCAGCTGCGCTTTGTGGATTTGTTCTGCTGGTTTCTTTCAAATCGCCGCCATGGGTGGTTGTGGTACTGCTTGGCCTGACCGGGATTGGCTTTGCGTTCATTTAAGGACTTCAGAAAACAAAAAAACCCGGAGTGCTGAGCATCCCGGGTTCTAAAACTTGTTTGCTTTGCTGATTAAGCAGCGAGGCTTTGCATTACGCTTTCAAACAGAGCACGGCCTTCGAGGCCACCATGAAGATCTTCGATAAGATTTTCCGGGTGAGGCATCATGCCGAGAACATTGCCTTTGGCGCTGGTGATGCCTGCAATGTCGTTGAGAGAACCATTTGGGTTGGTACCGTCAGCATAGCGGAATGCGACGCGGCCTTCGCCTTCGAGTTCTTTCAGGGTTTCAGCATCAGTAAAGTAGTTGCCGTCATGGTGTGCCACCGGACAGCGCCAAACTTTGCCTTTTTCCATGTGAGATGTGAAGGCGCTGTTGGTGCTGGTGGTTTCCAGCATAACTTCCTTACACACGAAGTGGAGGGATGCATTGCGCATCAACGCACCTGGCAACAGGCCTGCCTCAGTCAGCATCTGGAAACCGTTACATACGCCGAGAACGTGACGTCCCTGATCTGCTGCAGTTTTGAGAGCTGGCATGATGTGGGAGCGTGCTGCAATCGCACCTGAGCGCAGGTAATCACCGTAAGAGAAGCCGCCTGGCAGGACATAAAGCTCTGCTTCTGGCAGTTCAGTTTCAGTATGCCATACCGTGGCAACAGACTGGCCGGAGATCTGCTCCAGCGCTTTGATCATATCGCGATCCCGGTTGGAACCGGGGAATAGGATCACTGCGGATTTCATGAATGTTTCCTCTTGGATGGAGGGCCGCTTGTTACAGACGAGATTTTACAGAAGTAAAAACACCGCAAGAACAGAGAGGGCAGCGGGCAAGCCAATAAAGATGATTGCTTTGATAACCATGAACCGGATGATCCGGCCTGTATCGTCTTGCACGTTTATGCCCTCGCAGATTCTGCTATCGGTTACTTCAGAGAAGCTCGATCGAGTAATTTTCGATGACGGTGTTTGCCAGTAACTGTTCGCACATGGCTTCAATGTCAGCTTTTGCCTGAGCATCGGTGCGATCTGCCAGTTCAAGGTCAAACACTTTACCCTGGCGGATGCCTTCAACGCCTTCAAAACCAAGAGAACCAAGGGAGCCTTCGATTGCTTTGCCCTGGGGATCGAGAACACCGTTCTTAAGAGTGACGGTCACACGTGCCTTCATGGTTCTAACTGGTCCTTCCTTACCAAAATGAGAGATTCAAGCGGTTTGCATTGCGCCTGCCGCGAAAATCCGTTCTTTGCGCGCGTTCATAACGCGGGAATCTATACTGGGGAAGTGAAAACGAGCGCAGGTAGTGAGATAGTTCAATACCCGTGCGGTAGTTTGCTTGCCCCAAAAATGCAAAACGGGCCGCAGGGGCCCGTTCATTGATTATTTGACTAGCACTGGTCCAGAATGTCCCGGGCGGTCGTTGTCAATCAGGATACCAAGCCTGCGGGCTACTTCCTGATAGGCTTCAACCATACCGCCCATGTTCTGGCGGAACCGGTCCTTATCCATCTTGTCGTTTGTGGACGTGTCCCACAAGCGACAGCTGTCTGGAGAGATCTCGTCCGCAAGGACGATACGCATCATGTCGCCTTCGATCTGACGTCCAAGTTCGATCTTGAAATCAACGAGGCGAATACCGACGCTCATGAACAGACCGGACAGGAAGTCATTGATGCGAATGGCGAGTGCCATGATGTCATCAAGCTCCTGAGGAGCAGCCCAACCAAAAGCGGTGATGTGTTCTTCAGAAACCAGCGGATCTCCAAGTTCGTCGTTCTTGTAGTAGAACTCGATAATGGAGCGTGGAAGCTGAGTGCCTTCTTCCAATCCCAGGCGTTTGCACAGAGAACCTGCAGCAACGTTGCGGATAACGACTTCGATCGGAATGATTTCGACCTGACGGATCAGCTGTTCGCGCATGTTCAACCGACGAATAAAATGGGTTGGAATGCCCATGTTATTCAGATTGTTGAAAATGTACTCAGAAATCCGGTTGTTCAGGACACCCTTTCCATCAACGACTTCATGCTTTTCGTTGTTGAAGGCTGTAGCATCATCTTTGAAGTGCTGAATCAGCGTTCCCGGCTCAGGACCCTCATAGAGAATCTTGGCCTTGCCTTCGTAAATTCGCCGACGGCGGTTCATAGGCACTTACCATTGCGTTTGTAGAACAAGTCGTACGGGTGACGTCGAGGCTTAAACCACTTGCCTTGCAAAACATTCGAGCAAAAATGCTGCGAATGACCCTCCAGCACTGGTTTTCGCATCTTTCGTCATTGCGAAAATCGCGATCCCGCTATGCGGCGCGGAACTTAACCGACTTTTTGATAAAGCACAAATGGGTAATTCGAATGGCGTCAACGCTCTCTGAAATGCTGCTGACTACAACTAATGGCTTTTGACCTGCAAATAGAAGTTGCGTACAATGATTTACGTAAGTTATAGCGTGGCTTGTAAGAGGGGAGGGACCTTTTTACATTGTCTGAGCTAGGAGGGAATAGATGAGCACGTTTGACAAACGAGCTGATGCGTTTGAAGGCAGTTTCGCAATGGGTTCTGAGCTTGCTTTCAAGGCTACTGCACGGCGCGATAAGCTGCTGGGCCAGTGGGCTGCTGAGAAGCTTGGTTTGGCCGGAGACATCGCAGAAGATTACGCCAAAAAGATCGTCCAAACGGATCTTAAAGAGCCAGGCGACGAAGACATTTTTGCTCGTATTTCCAAAGATTTTGCAGATGCAAGTGTTGAGCAGTCTGAACACCAGATTCGCCGCACTATGGAAGAGCTGATGGCTGTTGCGAAAAAGGAAGTTGCTGAGGAAGCATAAGCTGCACTCCTTAAGCAGGCTCACCAAGAGAGCCCTTAAACTAGAGAATTTGCCGTCTTCCCTTGATTATTTTCAGGGAGACGGCTTTTTTTGTGTGAATGATAGTTTTGTTTTAGAGCTGGTGCTGCGTGGTTGATGGTGCCTGTGCTTAATCAGATGAGGCATTGAATGACTGAGAATAAGTGTCTGGCAGAGAAGTTGAGAGCAGGGCAAACCATTGTGAGCGCGTGGGCAAGCCTGCCTTCTCCAATATTTTCTGATCTGTTTTTAAGAGGCGGCTACCAAGCAATCACGCTGGATTTGCAACATGGTCTGCTAACCACGGCTGAAGCACGTGATTCTATCAAAGAGATCATTAATGGTGGTGGGCATGCTGTTGCACGAATCTGTGTTGATGACTTTAAGAATGCCAGCTGGTTGTTGGATGTGGGCGCTGAAGTGATTATCGCGCCGATGATCAACTCAGTGGATGATGCAAAGAAGCTGGTGGAGTTCTGCAAGTACCCGCCGTTGGGCGCGCGTAGCTATGGTGCTGTTGGCGCAACCATGGCAACCGGTGTTTCCATGGATGACTACTTCGCTTCGGCTGATGAAAAGACGCTCGCAATTGCTATGATTGAGACGCCAGAGGCCTATGAAGCGCTTGAAGACATTCTGGCTGTTGATGGTTTAGATGGCATTTTTGTCGGGCCTGCTGACCTGTCATTGACTGTTTCTGGCGGCAAACGTGTGGAACCTGTTTCTGACGCTTCTCTGGAGATGCAGAAAGACATTGCGGAGAAAACCCGTGCGGCTGGTAAGATTGCCGGGATCTATTGTGTTTCCAAGGGGCATCTTCAGCACTCAAAGGCTGCTGGTTATCAGTTTATGACGTTTGGGACGGATTCGAATTTGTTTATCAATGCAGCTGCGGAAGCTGCGAGTTCATTGGATTAAAGCCACTACGTCTACAAAAAAAGGCCGCCTCAGGGGCGGCCTTTTGCATTTCAGGACCAGATATCAGACCTGAGTAGCTGCGCGGATTGCTGCGATGTTTTCGCGGTAGCTCTCTACAGTGCCGCCCTTGAAGACTGCTGAGCCTGCGACCAGTGTGTCAGCACCAGCCTTGGTGACCAATGGGGCTGTCTCAGGGGTGACCCCGCCATCAATCTGGATGCGGATTGGGCGATCGCCGATCATGCTTTTGATGCGGGCAACCTTCTCGATTTGAGAGTGGATAAATTTTTGCCCACCGAAGCCAGGGTTCACGGTCATGACAAGGATCAGGTCGACGCTATCCAAGACGTATTCAAGGCAGCTTTCGTGTGTGCCAGGGTTTAGAGAAACACCTGCTTTTTTACCCAGATTGCGGATTGCCTGCAAAGAGCGGTGCAGGTGGGTGGTCGCTTCTGCGTGAACTGTGATGTAGTCCGAGCCAGCTTTTGCGAAGGCTTCAAGGTACGGATCACATGGCTCGATCATGAGGTGCGCGTCAAAGACCTTGTCAGTGTGAGGGCGGAGTTTTGCAATGACGTCCGGGCCAAAGGTGATGTTTGGAACGAAGTGGCCATCCATGACATCCAGATGGATCCAGTCGGCTCCAGCTTCAACAACATCACGAACTTCTTGCCCCAGCTTAGAAAAGTCTGATGCAAGGACGGAAGGGGCGATAACGAGCGGCTGTGCCATAGCAGGGATTCTCCTAGATGTGCCCAATTTGCTGTGCGGCTAACATGGACACACATGAGAAGCAAGTGGTGCGAACAGCGCAGATTCCCGCACGGCGCTCAGGGGATTGTTGCTTCTGCTTCACGGATATGTATCGCAGCAGGCTTAAGGATCCATGGAAGTAAGTAGATTGGGAATTGGGCAAAGGCAAAGAACAGCCATGCGAGCTCTGGAATTGTGCCTCCCAATGCAGCAACCATCAGGCCCAGATTGCGGCTTCCGGTGCCGTAGGCGGCTATGAAGGCAGTTTGCCGTCCTGCAGGGTAAAAGATCAGAAAGGTTACAAGCAACTGAAGGGCTGCAATTGCAAAGACACCTACAAACAAGGCTGTGGCTTTGAACGGTGCGGTTATTGCAAAACCAGTCACACCATCCATCGCTGCGACGGCAAAGATAAACAGCACAATACAGTTTAGGCCGTTGATGTGGTCTGTGGCCTCGTTGATCCGTTTTGCGCCAAGCAAATAGTAAAGCAGTCGTCCCAGTCCTGCAGAGCCTATCAGGAACATGGCCAGATTGGTCGCCAGAGACAAAGGGGAGACCTGAAGGGTTTCTGGTAGCAACAGGTAGGCGAACAAAGCTGTGCTGAGAGGGGCAATGATCAATGACAGGGTTGAAATGGTGAGCGCGAGGGCTCCGTTGAGACCAAACATCCAGATAAAGATTGGCGTGGACATAACGGGCGGTGCGGCAGACACCATGAACAAGGCTGTCAGTACTCCCAAGTCGATCTGATCCAACCCGATAATCAAGCAGGTCACTGTTGCGAGCAGAGGGAGAATGAGCATTTGCCAGAGCATTGCCGCAAACGCTGGCAGTGGGCGTCTGAGCTGATTGGCAATGGCTGCGTTGTCTACGCGGATGAAGCTCAGTGTCAGCAGAATAAAGATTGCGGGCGTTAAGAGAATGCGTAGCGCTTCAGCAATGCCGGGCAGCAAAAGGCCGAGGAAGACTGAGATTGCGACCGCGTTGGTGCCATTTCGCCCCAAAAAACGCAGGAGTGTATTGATCGGCTTCAGGCCGCTTAAAACGAATTTAGGGGAGAGCAATGTTTAGTCCACGCGAAAACTTAAGTGCAAGAGATCGCGCGACTAAACCATATCAGTTGAGTTTGAGCAAACATTTCAGTGTTTCAGCGACCATGCGTAAACTAACTGCGATTAGGCTGGTCTGGAAACGTTAGCTGGCAAACTCTTTAAGAGGTAACGCAACTGTTTCCTTAATTGTCGAAACTACAATGCGTGACTGAACATCTGAGACAAGAGCGTTGTCCAGAAGTTTCAAACGAAGAAAATCGTCATAAGACTTTATATCTGTGGCAACTACTTTGATGAGATAGTCCACTGCGCCAGTGATGCGTTCGCATGTAACAACTTCGGGCCATACTCCAATTAGCCTGTCGAATGTTTCCATGTTCTCGCGGCTGGGTACAGTGAGCTTAACAAAGGCATATGCGAGAAAGCCAAGACCGACGGCTTCGCGATCAACCAGCGCAGCCGTCTGTTTGATAACGCCAGACTCCTTGAGTTTCTTAATTCGCCTCCAGCAAGGAGTTTGGCTCATACCGGCTTCTTTGGCGATATCTGCGATGGATTGGGATGCATCTTTTTGCAGAATCCGCAGAACTCGGATGTCGGATGGGTCCAATAAGGAATTTTCGCTCATGTGCCCTCTTAGGAATAATTTTTCGACTGAGTACGTATTTGTCGGTAGGATAGCACAGAAAGCACGCAAAAAAAGGATCACTATGGGCTAGGACGAAAGAATTGGTTTTGGCGGGGGGGACCGTCCACAGCCATGATGGGAGAGGAGCTCATTGAATGAACGTAAGTGTGCCACCGATCAGCTTACATGACAAATACACAGCTGAAACAGGCAATGTTTACCTAAATGGTATTCAGGCACTGGTACGACTGGCGTTGGATCGCGGTCGATTAGATCGTGCTAAGGGATTGAAAACAGGCGGTTTTATTTCAGGATACCGCGGTTCTCCAATTGCTGGTTACGACACGGAGCTTCAAAGATCACGTCAATATCTCGATCCGCTGGATATTCAGTTTCAACCGGGAGTGAATGAGGAACTGGGCGCCACAGCAGTGTGGGGATCGCAAAAAGTCAGACAGCACGGTAAAGGCTCAGCCTTTGATGGCGTCTATGGTATCTGGTACGGGAAGGCGCCAGGTGTTGATAGAGCAGGTGATGTGCTGCATCAGGCAAGTGCTTCTGGAACCGACCCAAATGGCGGAGTTGTGGCACTTGCGGGCGATGACCATCTGGCAAAATCTTCCATTTTGCCCGCTCAAAGTGAGTTTTTTTTCCAGCACGCAGAAATTCCGGTTCTCAACCCGGCTGACATTCAGGAAGTTCTTGATTTCGGCTTACATGGGTTTGAGATGTCCCGTTACACCGGTCTGTGGAGTGCATTGATTTGTCTTGCAGATACGATGGATGCATCTGGTGTTGTTTCTGTTGATCCAAGGCGTATGTCATTCTCACGCCCTGCTGCGTTTGATCCGCGCAAGAATGCTGAGCTGAATCGTGTGCTCTTGCTCGGCAATCGGTTGGAGACAGAACGTTTACTGCGCGACATCCGCATGCCTGCGGTTCTGGCGTATGCAAAGGCGAATCGTCTTGACCATGTTGCCTATGGTGCGCAAAAGCCGCGTATCGGCATGGTTGCGACAGGCAAAGCATTCCGTGATTTGTGTCAGGCGCTTCGCCTGATGGGAATTACAGATCAACGGGCCAAGGAGATCGGGCTGGCGGTTTATAAGGTTGGTATGCCTTATCCGCTTGAGCCAACAGCATTTTCAAGCTTTGCGCGTGGTGTCGAAAAGATTCTGGTTGTTGAGCACAAGCGTGCGTTCATCGAGCCACAAATCAAAGAGATTGCTTATAACTGGCCGAGTGATCAGCAGCCGAAGATTCTTGGTAAGAAAGATGCGCAGGGAGAGCCTCTGCTCTCTGATGTTCTGGAGCTTTCCATTGATGAGATGATCCGTGTGATCATGAATTTCCTGCCTCAGGAATACGTCAATGACGAGATGCGTTCTGTTGCTGATTCCATGATGCGTCAGCAGATGTGGGCTCAGGGAAATGGCGAACTTGCAGCGCGTTCCCCTTACTTCTGCTCTGGTTGTCCGCACAATACGTCGACCGTGGTGCCTGAAGGGTCTCGCTCGATGCCGGGTATTGGCTGTCATGCCATGACCGAGATTAATGGCCGGACCACTGATGGTCAGATTGCCATGGGTGGTGAAGGCTCTCTCTGGGTAGGTCAGGCGAACTTTGCGCGTGATGAGCATGTGTTTGCTAATATGGGAGATGGAACTTATTTCCACTCCGGTATTCTGTCGATCCGTCAGGCTGTTGCGGCTCGTGTGCCGATCACCTTCAAGATCCTTTACAATGATGCTGTTGCGATGACGGGTGGTCAGGAGATTGATGGATCTTTGACTGTGCCACAGCTCCTCAACCAGCTTCATGCTGAGGGGGTTGAGAAGGTTGTTCTGCTCAGCGAGACCCCGGAGGACTACTCTGGCCGTCAGGATCTTGCGGTTACCGAGCCTGTTCATCACCGTGATGATCTGATGACCGTTCAGAACGAGCTCAAAGAGTTCAAAGGTGTTTCTGCGATCGTATTTGATCAGACCTGTGCTGCTGAAAAACGCCGTCGCCGGAAGAGGGGTTTGTATCCTGATCCGGATCTGCGTTTGTTCATCAATGACCGTGTCTGTGAAGGGTGCGGTGATTGTTCTGTCCAGTCCAACTGTCTTTCTGTTGAGCCTGTTCAGACGGTGTTTGGTGAAAAGCGTCGGATCAATCAGTCTTCCTGTAACAAGGACTTCTCCTGCGTGAAGGGCTTCTGCCCCTCCTTTGTTTATGTGAAGGGTTCGAAACTGCGTCAGGCAAAGCCTGCTGATTTTGCTCTTGATGAGTTTGTAAAGCAGCTGCCAGACGTTCAACTGCCTTCTCTTGAGAACACCCGCAACCTGCTGGTGGCTGGTATTGGCGGTATGGGCGTTACGACCATTTCTGCGATTATCGCGATGGCGGCTCATATTGACGGGATCAAAGCATCTACGCTTGACATGACTGGCCTTGCTCAAAAGGGTGGACCTGTGACTTCTCACGTGCGCTTTGCTGCGGCGAGTGACACAATTGAAGGGCCACGTGTGCCGCCTGCACAGCTGGATGTGCTGATTGCAAGTGATATGCTGGTTGCAAGTAAGGCTGAGCAGCTTTCTCTCTATCATAAGAGCAGAACGCATGGCTTTGTGAATACAAATGTCACGCCGACTTCTGAGTTTGTGATGAAGCAGCAGCTTTCTTTTGATGAGCATAAGATGAAGCGGACGCTGGAGCAGGGGACTCTTGATCTGAAAGCTCATGATCTGGCGAACATTGCTGAGAAGCTGTTGGGTGATGCGATTTACACCAACATGATGCTCATCGGATTGTCTTATCAGGCTGGTACTCTGCCGATCTCAGCACAAGCCATTGAAAATGCGATCTCATTGAATGGCGCAGCGGTTGAGAAGAACATCAATGCATTCCATGCTGGGCGTGTTCTTTACTCCAATCCTGATGCGATTTTTGCAGCTCTTCCACGTCAGGAAGCTGTGAAGGTGATGACGCTGGATGAGAAGATCGCCTTCTTCGCGAAAGAGCTTACCACTTACCAGAATAAGTCCTACGCCAATAAGTATCTCGACAAGATCTCCGAGATCAGGTCGCGGGATGAAGAGTTTGGTCCGGGCTCTCTTGAGGTGACGCACACTGCAGTTGAGATGCTTTACAAGGTGATGGCTTATAAAGACGAGTACGAAGTTGCGCGCCTTTATAGTGAGCCAGAATTCCGTAAGAGTCTTGAGGCTCAGTTTGCAGACCCAGGTGAGTTGCAGTTGATGCTGGCTCCTCCATTCCTGCCCGGTAAGCCGGATCCAAAGACGGGTCGTCCGCAAAAGCGGGCCTTTGGTCCTTGGATCTTCAAGGCTTTTGAGATGCTTGTGTCTCTTCGTGGTTTGCGTGGCACTGCACTCGATCCGTTTGGATATGCGCGGGAGCGTAAAGAAGAGCGGGCTTTGGTGAAACAGTACCGGGATGATCTTTCATTGGTTGGCGGAAAACTCGGTACAGCGAACTATGGATTGCTTCGCGAGTTTCTCAACTTGCCTGATTCTATTCGCGGCTATGGTCCTATCAAGGACGAGAACCTGAAGCTTGCACAACTCAGACGTGAGGAGCTGCTTGGCAGACTTGAGGAAGACCCGACAACGGTCACTTTTAAAGAAGCTGCTGAATAAGCCTTCGTTATTGGCGGAAAACAAAGGATGCCGGCCCTGACAGGGGTCGGCATTTTGTGTTTCAAATCACAGTTACGTGATTTCATTCTTGATATGCGTTCTCCTACGGGCAGCTATCTCAATTTTCTCAAAATTCGAACTTGTCTTTTTTTAGGTCTTCCTCTAAAACCGACCGGACGGTACAAAAACCGACTGGACGGTACATAAACCGACCAGACGGTACAGACTCCGGTTAGAGGAGAGGGATACCAGCGTGGAAACAACAGCTGAACATATTCTGGATGCAGTCGAGCGTCTGGTTTGCATTGAAGGAACTCGTAAGCTGACCATTGATGCCGTGGCGGCTGAGGCCGGCATGTCCAAAGGCGGGGTGCTTTACAATTTCCGAAGCAAGCATGAGCTGTTGCTGGGTGTGATCCGCAGAGTTGTTTCTGAGGTTCGTGAACGGACTTACACGCTGAGCGACAAGTTGACAGAGCAGGGAGTGGCCTGTCCCATTTTGCGGGCCAGCTTCCAGATCTACAAAGAGTACAGAGAGAAGACCGCTCCGAAAGCATTGTTTGCTCTTGCTGCTCAAGAACCTGAGTTGATTGCTGAATTTCAGGAGATGAGTGCTGAATTTGGAAGAGCAATCAACTGTGAGGTTAGTGACCCGGTTACGGGGCATATGTGTTTGCTCATAATAGACGGGCTTTATTATCGCCAAGCGCTGGGTATTGAACAAAACAGCACTGGTGAAATTGATGAACTTATTGATCGCGTGTTGGAAATTACCTCCCAGAATAACCGGTACGCCGAACTGAACGCTGAAGCTGGAAACTAAGGTAAAATGCAGAAAATAAGCGGAAAAAGTAGAATAGGACGCCTGAGTGCTCCTGTTTTTGTTGGGGCACTTGCTCTGCTGCTTGCAAGTTGTCAGGAGCAGGAAGTTGTTGAAGCACCGAAAACGGTTGCTCCTCGTCCTGCTCGTGTCATGGTCGTTTCTGAGATTGATGATCTCTTTACGCGTAACTTCACTGGTCGTGTCGATGCGGTTCAGACCGTCGATCTGGCGTTTCGTGTGTCTGGTCAGCTTGTTGAAATGCCAATCATTGAAGGGCAGCGTATTGCAAAAGGCGATCTGATTGCGGCGCTTGACCCAACTGACTACGAAAACACTGTTCGTGAAGCTCAGGTCAACTTTGAACAAAAGAAGAAAGACCTGAAGCGCTTTGAAACATTGAAAGACAAGCAGGTTATCTCTGAAGGTCAGTACGACAATGCAAAGACAGCATTTGATCTTGCAGACGTGACCCTTGATAAAGCTAAGCAGAACCTTGGTTATACAAAGATCGTTGCGCCTTACGATGCAATCGTAACCTCTCGTTCGCTGGATAATTATGCGATCATCAATGCTGGTACCAGCATTGCCCGGTTGCAGGATGTGAGTGAAGTTCGCATCGATATCAACGTGCCTGAAACGCTGTTTGCTCAGGCGACTGAATCTTCTGTTCTAAAGATGACTGCTGAGTTCCCTTCCCATCCGGGTAAGGTATTCCCATTGGAATATCGTGAGCACAGCACGGAAGCAGACAAGGTTGCTCAGACCTATCGTGTGACTTTGGCCATGAATAACGATGATGGTTACAACATCATTCCTGGCATGACTGCGAGCGTAAAAGTTAAGCTCAATGGTCTTGATAAGTCTCAGACCACGGCCTTCTTCGTGCCAACATCTGCAGTTGGCTCTTCTCCTGACAAGAGCCCGTATGTGTGGGTTGTTGATGAAAGCGAAAAGCGTGTTGGTCGTCGTAAAGTTTTGCTTGGAACTGTGCTTGGCAGCTTCATTCCGGTGCTTTCCGGCTTGAAAGACGGCGAGATGATCGTAACGGCTGGTGTGAGCCACCTGAGCGAAAATCAGCTGATCGTGCCTAAGCTGTAAGAGTAGCGTCTAGGAGTTATTGATATGGATATTGCACGCTACTCGATCGAGAAGCCGGTCAATGTCTGGATGGTTGTTCTGATTGCTCTGCTTGGGGGCATTTGGGCTCTGGGCGGCATTGGACGACTGGAAGATCCGGCATTTACCATTAAAGAAGCGCAGGTGATCACCTCTTATCCGGGTGCTAGCGCTGCGGAAGTTGAGGAAGAAGTTACTGAACGGCTGGAAAGTGCCATTCAGCAGATGCCTCAGCTGAAAGAAGTTCGCAGTACCTCTGAACCGGGTCTCTCTCGTATTCAGGTGGAAATGAAAGACACCTATGATGGCACTGAGCTGCCGCAGGTGTGGGATGAGCTGCGTCGTAAAGTGAACGACGAAGTGCCAAACCTGCCAAATGGTGTTCGCACTCCCGTTGTCTATGACAGCTTCGGTGATGTGTTCGGCATGTACTATGCTCTGACGGCTGATGGATACTCCAACCGGGATATCCGTAAGACCGTGAAAGAGCTGCGTCGTGAGCTGCTGACTGTCGACAATGTTGCTAAGGTTTCTATTCTTGGTGAGCCTGAGGACGAGATCATCATTGCGATGGATCAGGACCGCTTGGCACAGCTGGGAATTACCATTGCGGACGTACAGAATGTGCTGAATGCGGAAAACGCTATTCAGGCGAACGGTACGACTGTTTCCGGTGATCTGCGCATTCGTATCTCGACTGTTTCTGCCTTTGACAGCTACCGTAGTATTCAGGATCTCGTGATCGGTAATCCGGGTTCTACAGCGATGGTTCGTTTGTCTGATGTGGCAACGCTTTCTGTGCAAGAGCCTGAAAATCCGAAGGTTCTGGTTCGTCATAATGGCCAGCGCGCGGTTACCCTTGGTGTTGCTGCTGTTGAAGACACAAACGTTGTGGCCGTTGGGCAAAACGTTGAAGCGCATCTGAATGACTTGCGTGCGAACCTGCCTATTGGCATGGAAGTCATCCCTATCTACGAACAGCACAAAGTGGTTGATCAGGCCGTTGGTTCCTTTGTTTGGAACCTTGTGATGTCTGTTTCCATCGTGATTGTGGTGCTCGGCATCTTCATGGGCTGGCGTGCAGCTGTGGTGGTTGGCTCGGTTCTGTTGCTGACCGTTCTTTCTACGATCTTGCTGATGAAGCTGGGCAGTATTGAGCTTGAGCGTATTTCGCTTGGTGCGCTTGTTATCGCCATGGGTATGTTGGTGGACAATGCGATTGTTGTTGCCGAAGGGATGATGATCAACATGCAACGCGGTATGCGGCCTATCAAAGCTGCGTCGACCGTTGTTGAGCAGACCAAATGGCCACTTCTGGGTGCAACCGTTATCGGCATTATGGCGTTCTCAGGTATTGGTCTTTCCAGTGACAGTACTGGTGAATTCATGTTCTCGCTGTTTGCTGTGGTTGGCATCTCCCTCTTGATGTCCTGGTTGTTTGCGATTCTTGTTACGCCGTTGTTTGGTAAGTACTTCTTCAAGATGGCTGCCATCTCCGGTGATGAGCATGATCCTTACCGCGGCTTCATGTACACCATGTTCCGTAAGATCCTGGTGCTGACGCTGAAACTGCGTTGGTTGTCTTTGGCAGCTCTGATCGGTGTGACTGTGGTTTGCTTCTGGTCTTTCCAGTTTGTTGCAAACTCTTTCTTCCCGAACTCTGCGACGCCGCTGTTCTATGTGAACTACTGGTTGCCGCATGGTACCGACATTCATGCGACTGCGCGTGATATGGAGAAGCTGGAGAACGAGATCTTGTCTTTGCCAGGTGTTGTTTCGACCAACTCCTTCATCGGGCAGGGTGCGACCCGCTTTATGCTGACTTACTCAGCTCAAGACGGTAGCTCCAACTATGGTCAGGTGATTGTTCGGACTGAAAACACTGATATCATTAATGATCTCGCACTGAAGATCCGTGCATTCGGTGTTGCTGAGTTGCCTCAGGGACAGGTGTATACCGAGCGTCTGGTGTTCGGCCCGCCATCTGGTGCTGATGTTCAGGCTCGTATCACTGGTCCGGATGCTGATATTCTGCGTGCTATCTCTGAAGAGATGATCCAGATCTTCAAGGATCCTCAGTATCGCTTGAGTGATGTTCGTACCGATTGGCGTGAACGTGAGCTGGTGATGCATCCGAAGTTTGATGAGCAGCGGGCTCGTATTGCTGGTATCACGAGACAGGACCTTTCTACTGCGGTTCAGTTTACCTCTGATGGTATCCGTGCAGGCGACTATCGTGATCTGGATGAAGACATTCCGATCATCGTGAAACGTAAGCGTGCTGAAGGTGAGACTGCGTCCGAAGCCCTTATAAACACACTGGTTTGGAGCTCTCAGCAGCGCAAGTATGTGCCGATTGATCAGGTGACTTCCGGCATCTCTACTGAAGCTGAGGATACTTTGATCCGTCGTCGGGATCGTGTGAAGACGTTGAGTGTGCTTGGGGCGAGTGCTCCGGATGAGTTGGCGTCGGTTGCTCATGCTCGAATTCGGGGTGCGATTGAGAGTGTTCCGCTTCCTGATGGGTATTCCATGGAGTGGGGTGGTGAGTACGAGAACTCTCAGGATGCGAATGCGTCGCTGGGTAGTAAGGTGCCTGTTACCTTCCTCGTGATGATTGTTATCTCCATCCTGTTGTTCTCTAAGGTGCGGGAACCACTCATCATCTGGCTGATCGTACCGATGTCTATCAACGGTGTTGTGATTGGTCTGCTTGGGACAGGTATGCCGCTCGACTTTATGGCGATCCTTGGTGTGTTGTCGCTGTCAGGTATGTTGATCAAGAATGCGATCGTGCTTCTGGAAGAGATCGATTTGCAGCTGGAGCTTGGTGGAGACCGGTTTGAAGCTGTTGTTAATGCCAGTGTTTCTCGTCTGCGTCCGGTGTCTATGGCAGCGATCACAACGATCCTTGGTATGGCTCCGCTGATTGTTGATCCGATGTTCGCGAGTATGTCTGTGACCATTATGGGTGGTCTGACGTTTGCGACGTTGTTGACATTGCTGGCTGTTCCGCTGCTGTTCATCATCTTCTACCGCATCCATCCAGGTGAGGGTGCAGGGAAAGGTAAGGCAGAGAAGTCTTTGAAAGAACTGGAAGAAAAACCTTCCATTGATCAGAAGGCTGAGCCGGAACCGGCCTAAGAAAAAGGCCTTCCCGGTTACCTAAAACCGGGAAGGCCCATGAGATAAGCAAGGGGCGGCGTATATTTACCGCACACTCCGTCCTTTGCTCCCCCGCGTCGCCTCTGCCCCCAACACCAGAGGCGGCGCATCTTTTTGCCTTCACGGCACTCCCCACAACAACTTGATCAGGCACTTTGCGCGAATTTGCGTTGTTTTGCGCAATTCAGCGTTTTTGTGCGTTGGTTCGCGTTGCTATGTGGATCTTTACCTTAACGGAAATAGCGGAATACGGAATTCAAATCTACCGTGATCGATGCTGGTTTTTCCATGTTGGTACAGTATCACCCGGGTACTCTTGTGCGCAGTACACGCCGCGCGCGATGGCACGGGAGACTGTCTGAGCAGCGTATGCACCCAGTTCCAGCAGCTCGACCATCGGCTCCTGCATTTTTCGTTTGCCGGTAGAAATCACGAAGAGCAGATCGCCGTCCATTGGTGTGTGTGCTGGCCATAGGGCGCGGGCGTAGCCGTCGTGGGCGGCTGTGGCAATCCGTTTGGCTTCTGACTTGGTTAATATAAGGTCAGTTGCGACAACGCCGATGGTGGTGTTTGTGTTCGGGGATAAGTCGATTGTGCCAAGCGTGAACTTGGTTTGCACGGTGCGGTCCATGCCAGGCATTTCGGTTGGCCAGCCCAATCCGCCGAATTCTTCGTTCTGTTCGCTTGGGGCTGCCCAGAAGTAAGGCGTGTCGCCGATTGTGGTGCGGCCCAGTGCGTTGACGGCGATTAGCGCGCCGACGGTGCCGCCGCGGGGGAGGGCGAGGGAGGCTGAGCCCAGTCCGCCTTTCAGATCAGCGGTGGTTGCTCCGAAACCTGCGCCTGCAGTGCCGAGTTCGAATTCGTCGGCTGCATTGTCGACGGCCTCGATGCCCATTTCGCGATAGATTGGATTTCTGCCCCACGATTTATCCCCTCCATTGAGAAGGTCGAATAGAATGGCTGTGGGGGTAATTGGAATGACAGCACTGCCAACACTGAAACCTTTGCCGAGCTCTGCCAGTCGAACCTGTGCACCGCTGCCTGCATCCAGTCCGAATGCAGAGCCGCCTGACAAGACGAGCGCGTCAATGGCATTGACGGTTTGCTCCGGCTCCAGCAAGGCAACGTCACGTGTGCCGGGGGCTCCGCCCATGATGGCGACGGAGGCAACGGCTTGCTCGTCGGGAATGAGAACGGTGACACCTGATTTGGTCTTTTCGCAATGAGCGTTTCCGACCTTCAATCCCGGAACATCGGTGATCAGGTTGCGCGGTGTTGGGGACATGGTGTTTCCCTAATTTATTATTAAAACGTACAGGAAGCGCCTTAGCGATGAAAAAACGCAGGGCACTCTAACTAATTGTCTTTATGCATATCTTGGTTTGAAAATCTGTAGGCCCTTTCGGGCAAAGATATGTCCGAAGTCCCTGTTTCAAGATAAATCTATTCCGAAAACTGGAATAGGGAACACCCTTAGACTGAATGGTAATTTCGGTCGAGGTAGATCAGAGCGGGTGCAAATTCACCCAGACGTGCAGCGACCACTTCACCAAATAGAACTGAATGGGTGCCGACTTCTGTTACTTCTTTGATATGGCAATCGAAACTGACACGTGCACTTTCCAGAACAGGACTTCCTGTTGCCAGAGTGCCCCAGCTTCCTTTTGCGAAGCGCTCTTCCATTGGCAGGTCGCCCTGGCCAGCGAAGACGTTCGACAAGTCTGTATGATCATGAATGAGTGTGTTGATACAGAACACGCCGTTGTCCTTGACGATCTGATTCACCTTTGCGCTGCGGTTGAGGCAGACAAGCAAGGTGGCGGGATCGTCCGAGACGGAACACACAGATGAAACGGTTGCGCCAATGCGCCCTGCTGGGCCAGCACTGGCCAGCAAATGAACAGAAGCGCCTAAACGACTCATTGCCTCTCTAAATTCATGCGAGGCGAGACTTTTATTCGTATTTTCAGTTGGCGCCATGGTTAAAGCTGTCGTCATCCAGTTCGTTCCAAGATATTCCCACAGGTATGATCTGTGTTTCACACTGTACAATATTCATTAGTACTTTTCAGTCGCCCAAAAACGACAGGTATTTGAAATAGAGTAGTTATAGCCATTTGCTGAGAAAAGCTAGTTCTACTGCGAAAAACTGATTAATATACCAGAGGCTATATTCTAGTTTTAGGCGCGCATTTTGCTGTTCCGGAATTTTCATTGAAAATTGAAGGCCCAACAAGGTCTTCACGCGCGGGCAAATTGGAAATCTTCAAAAAATCCTGGGTACCATCTTGCAGTTTTTGTCCGGATATGGTCAGTATACAACAGCTGTGATATATTACAGAATAGGGAAGAGGCTTTCTACGGATGAGGAAAATTCACGTATGGGTTGTGGTGCTCTGGTCTCAGAGACTGTCCTAGTGGATTGTCGGGAGTAGGAATAAGTCCAGATTTTGGATTGTATGAAATAAAAATGCGCCTGACGCGTATAAAGAATAGGAAAATTCCAAAATACGGACTTATAAGTATGGGTAATATACTTACAGGTCGGCTTACCATAAAATATTTGGGGTCTGAATTCGGAGGCATTCAGACTGGACAGCAACTAAAAGCTGATCTCATGCGGGGAACAAAATAAAACATGGATTACTTTCTCCAACAACTTATCAATGGTGTGACGCTGGGGTCCATTTATGGTCTCATCGCCATTGGCTATACAATGGTCTATGGCATTATCGGCATGATTAACTTCGCCCATGGCGATATCTTCATGGTCGGATCTTTCGTTGCACTTATTCTAATTGTTGCACTTGGCATTACAGCCGCTACACCGGTGCTTCTTTTGATTTTGGCTCTGGCCCTCGTTCTTGTTGTGGCCATGGCTTTGACTGCTGTTTGGGGGTGGACAGTAGAGCGCATTGCCTATCGGCCTTTGCGCGGATCATTCCGTCTTGCACCGCTGATTACTGCAATTGGTGCATCAATTGCTCTTCAGAACTTCGTGCAGGTTTCTCAAGGCGCCAAGAATAAGCCATTGCAACCTCTCTTTTCCGGCAGCTTTCAGCTGACTGATGGTGGTGCAGATGGTTCTGGCTTTATCGTAAACCTGTCTTACATCCAGATCTTGATTGTTGTGACGACGGTCATTTTGATGGGTGGCTTCACTTATCTCATCAACAACACCAATCTGGGCCGCTCTCAGCGTGCTTGTGAGCAGGACCGGAAGATGGCGTCCTTGCTGGGTGTGAATGTTGACCGCACAATCTCTCTTACCTTTGTGATGGGTGCGTCTCTGGCTTCGGTCGCAGGTCTGATGTTCCTGCTGTATTACGGTGTGGTAGATTTTTACATCGGCTTCCTGGCTGGTGTGAAGGCCTTTACCGCTGCGGTTCTGGGAGGAATCGGATCGCTGCCGGGTGCAATGCTGGGTGGATTGCTGATCGGGCTTATCGAGACGTTCTGGTCTGGCTACTTCTCCGTTGAATACAAAGATGTTGCCGCGTTTTCGATCCTGGCGATTGTTCTGATCTTTATGCCGGAAGGACTTCTCGGCCAACCTGAGGTGGAGAAGGTCTGATGCAAGCAAGACAAAAAGACAGCTTGCTTGTTGCAAGTGTAAAAGACAGTTTGGGTGCTGCGGTTATTACGTTTGCGCTTGCCTGTGTCATGGTTGGTCTGCGCGTGGATGTGGCGTCAGGCCGCGGCGCGGAGCTGTTTCTGGAACATCGCTGGTTAGCGGTTGCAGTGGCAGTGCTTGTGGTGTTCGCTGGCCGTCTCGCCATGAACATTTTCTTCTGGAAACGGGAAGACCCGCCGTCTCTCAACCTCTCTGGCCTATTGCCAAAGGGTGGATTGGGAGGAGGCTCCTCTAATGTGCTTAAATATGGCCTGGTCGTTTTGGCTGTTGCGCTTCCATTTGCGTTGATGTTCTGGCTCGGTGCCCGTGGGTCGCGTCAGTATATTGACCTGGCCATTCTGGTGATGACCTATGTGATGTTGGGCTGGGGCCTGAACATTGTGGTTGGTCTGGCTGGATTGCTGGATCTGGGCTATGTGGCGTTTTATGCGGTTGGAGCTTACTCCTATGCATTGCTCGCGCATTACTTCGGTTTCTCCTTCTGGCTCTGTCTGCCACTCGCCGGTATTCTGGCAGCGTTCTGGGGTGTCATTCTCGGTTTCCCGGTTCTGAGGCTTCGAGGGGACTATCTTGCCATTGTGACGCTTGCGTTTGGTGAGATTATTCGTGTTGTGCTGCTGAACTGGTATCAGTTTACAGGCGGGCCAGATGGTCTTTCCGGTATTCCGCGACCAAGCTTTTTCGGGTTGGAATTTACCCGTGGTGAAGATGGTTTTGCAAGCTTCTTTGGTCTGGATTACAGCAGTATTCATCGCATCATCTTCCTGTACTACCTCATCTTCGCAATGGCCTTGTTCACGAACTTCGTGACCATGCGCTTGCGCCGGATGCCGATTGGTCGTGCATGGGAAGCTTTGCGTGAAGATGAGATTGCTTGTCGGGCACTGGGTATCAACACAACGAATACCAAACTGACAGCCTTTGCTCTTGGTGCGATGTTCGCTGGCTTTGCAGGGTCTTTCTTTGCAACGCGTCAGGGCTTCATCTCTCCTGAGAGTTTCACCTTCCTTGAATCCGCGATCATTCTTGCGATTGTGGTTTTGGGTGGTCTTGGCTCACAGATTGGCGTGGTGATTGCAGCGATTGTGATGATCGGTGGCTTTGAATTCTTCCGCGAGTTTGAAGAATACCGCATGCTTGTCTTCGGTATGATCATGGTGGTTATCATGGTTTGGAAACCGCGTGGATTGATCTCAAGCAGAACGCCAAGTGTGGCGCTTTCCAGAAACGCTAAGGGCATCTCTGCCGATCTCGTTCAGGAGGGCCACGGATGAGCACCTGGGACAACAACCCTGTTCTGAAGGTTGAGCACCTGACCATGCGCTTCGGCGGATTGACGGCGATCAACGACCTGAGCTTCAACATTGGGCGTGGTGACATCACTGCGCTGATCGGGCCGAACGGTGCGGGTAAAACCACAGTGTTTAACTGCATCACCGGTTTTTATAAGCCGACTGAAGGCCGTCTTGTCATGAACCGCTCCAATGGTGAAAAGCATCTTTTGGAACGGATGGCAGACTTCAAAATTACGGCGGACGCGAAAGTTGCCCGTACGTTCCAGAACATCCGTCTGTTTGGCGGTATGACTATTCTGGAAAACCTGATGGTGGCACAGCACAATCCGCTGATGGTTGCTTCCAACTGGACCATTGGTGGTCTGCTGGGGCTTGGTGGTTACAAAAAGTCCAATGTGGACGCGATTGAAACTGCCAAGTACTGGCTGGAGCGCATTGATCTGATTGATCGTGCAGATGCGCCTGCGGCTGATCTTTCCTACGGCGATCAGCGCCGGTTGGAGATTGCCCGTGCCATGTGTACCGGCCCTGAACTTCTTTGTCTGGACGAACCAGCTGCTGGTTTGAACCCGAAAGAAAGTCTGGAGCTGAACAATCTGCTTCAATACATCCGCAAAGAGCATGACACTTCGGTTGTTCTGATCGAGCACGACATGTCTGTTGTTATGGAAATCTCTGACCACGTTGTGGTGCTGGATTACGGCGTGAAGATTTCTGATGGCTCTCCTGAGTTCGTCAAAAACGATCCGCATGTGATCGCGGCGTATCTGGGGGTTGAGGATGATGAAGTCGATCAGGTTGAAGAGGAGGTGGGCATAGCATGAACGCTCAACAACCACTCCTGAGCATTCGCGGAGTTAAAACCTTCTACGGCAAGATTCAGGCACTGCATGGTGTTGATCTTGATGTATATGAAGGTGAGATCGTGACGCTGATTGGTGCGAACGGTGCAGGGAAGTCTACCTTGATGATGACCGTTTGCGGCACGCCGCAGGCTCGTAACGGGTCTGTGACGTATTGCGGTGAGGACATCACCTACAAGCCAACCTACGAGATTATGCGCACCGGTATTGCTCAGTCACCAGAAGGTCGCCGTATCTTCCCACGTATGACGGTTTTAGAGAACCTGATGATGGGCGGTATGGTTGCCGGGAATGAGCATTTTGAGGAAGACCTGCGCCGTGCGTTTGAGCTGTTTCCGCGTTTGAAAGAACGTCAGCAGCAGCGCGGCGGGACTTTGTCGGGCGGTGAACAGCAGATGCTGGCGATTGCCCGTGCCTTGATGAGCCGTCCGCGTCTTTTGTTGCTGGATGAACCGTCTCTGGGGCTTGCTCCGATCATCGTGTCGCAGATTTTTGATGCGATCCGTGAGCTGAACCGGGCCGATGGTCTGACCGTGTTCCTTGTTGAGCAGAATGCGTATCACGCACTCAAGCTGGCTCATCGGGGCTACGTGATGGTCAACGGCACAATCACCATGACCGGCACTGGTAAGGAGCTTTTGTCTCGTGAAGAGGTGAAGGCAGCTTATCTTGAAGGCGGCGCGCACTAAGGAGGCGAAGAGATGGGTATTCTTTACGGCAGCTCGATGCCTGCCTTTATCATGCTGGTTGTTGTGTTAGGCGGTCTGGCTGCTGCTGCGACGGGGCGCTCTATTGCGACCACGTGGCGGCCATTGCCGATCCTGTTCTGGTTCATCTTCCTGTTGTCATTGGCCATGCGATTCTTGTCGTTTGCGTTGTTTGAAGAGCCTCTGCTTTCCATTCAGTACCTGGTGGTGGATTACGCCATTCTCATCGGCATTGCGCTGGCGAGTTATCGCATGACACGGACTAAGCAGATGGTGACGCAGTACAGCTGGCTTTATGACAAAACAGGTCCCTTTGGCTGGAAGCTGAAGCCGGGCCAGCAAGATAATTACTAATTCGCAAAATTACTTAGATAATTGTTGCGCATTCGGTCAGTTCTGGGTCACACTGGTGACTGGCTAGGCATCCAGATGATGAGTACGGAGAGGTCTCATTGTCGGAAGCATTGAGCAGGCGAGGGGTTTGCCTGCTCTGGTGGGAGACGATTGCGTTTCCCGCTCAATTTCAATTGAGAAATGCACCTGACTCGGGGAGTTTTTTATGAAAAAGTATCTTTTGGCAAGCGTTGCCGGTGTTGCTGCTATGGCAATCTCTGGCGCGGCTATGGCTGAAATCACTATTGCTACTGCAGGCCCAATGACTGGTCAGTACGCATCGTTTGGTGCACAGATGAAAGCTGGTGCTGAACAGGCTGTTGCTGACATCAATGCTGCTGGCGGTGTGAACGGCGAGATGCTTGTTTTGGAAGTTGGCGATGATGCATGTGACCCTAAGCAGGCTGTTGCTGTTGCCAACCAGATGGTTGGTAAGAACGTAGCCTTCATGGCTGGTCACTTCTGCTCCGGTTCTTCCATCCCAGCTTCTCAGGTATATGCTGAAGAGGGTATCATCCAGATCACTCCAGCATCCACCAACCCGAAGTACACTGACGAGCGTCCAGGTCCTGGTACCTACCGTGTGTGTGGTCGTGATGACCAGCAGGGCAGAGTTGCCGGCACGACGCTTGCGACTGAGTTCGGCGGTCAGAACATTGCTGTGATCCACGACAAGACTGCTTACGGTAAAGGTCTTGCTGACGCGACTAAGGCTGTGATGAACGCTGCTGGTAAGCAGGAAGCGCTTTATGAAGCTTATACCGCTGGTGAAAAAGATTACACCGCGCTGGTTTCCAAGTTGAAGTCTGAAAAAGTCGACGTTCTTTACGTTGGTGGTTACCACACTGAAGCTGGTCTGATGAAGCGTCAGATGGTTGATCAGGGCATGGACACCATTCTGGTTTCCGGTGATGCTCTTGTGACTGATGAGTATTGGTCTATCACTGGCCCAGCTGGTGAAGGCACACTGATGACCTTCCCGCCGGACCCACGTAACAACGCTGAAGCTGCTGCTGTTGTGGCTGCTCTTGAGGCTGCTGGCAAAACCACTGAAGGTTACGCACTTTACACCTATGCTGCGATCCAGACATGGGCGAAAGCTGCGGCTGAAGCTGGTTCTACCGACTATGATGCAGTTGTAGAGAAGCTGAACGCTGGCAAGTTCGACACCGTTCTTGGTGAGCTGTCCTTCAACGAGAAGGGCGATGTGTCTCTGCCAGGTTACGTTTGGTACGAGTGGAAAGACGGTTCCTACGGTTACCGCTAAGATTTAAAGCCTGAGTTTATTCAGGTTTTGTGAGGGTTCCGGGGCGATGCTCCGGGACCCTTTTTTGTTGGAGTTTAGGGAGGTTGGAAGAGCGCTATTAAGGTTGAATGCGCTCTGTTCTTATTGGCTACGTTGGGCTTAAGGTTCCACGCGTACACTGGCGCCTTGTTTATTGAAGGTGCCCAATGATCATTCGATGTTTGGTGTTGATTGGATTTCTTTGTTCTTCTGGCGCTGCTGCCGCGCAGGGGCCTAACACGCCGCGACCTGAAGAAATCAAGGAGTTTCATGAGTGCCTGCGAAAAGGGGGGCTTGTGTTTAACGACAGAGTTCAGTGCATTGGAAAGGTCTTTGAACATTGCGCCATGAAGTTGCAGGACCAGACCAGCATGGGTATGCGGGAATGCTACTCGCGCGAAACAGCCCTTTGGGAAAAGATGATTTTGAATTCTGAGAAGGAGTTGAGGCGGAATGAGAACAAGCCCACCAAGACCGCGCTTGTTGAAGCTGGTCGGAACTGGAAGGCCTTTCGCAACAACACCTGCAATATTCCGTATGCCATGAACCCGAAGGGAACACTTGCTCCCGTTCTGGGCATGGAATGCTACAACCGTTTAACCGCGCTTTGGGCGCTACAGCTTTCTGAATTTGCGACACCATTAGGGAACTAGGACCATATGAGATTATGGGTATGTGTGATTGTCTTTTCAGTTTTTGGGGTTGGCTCCGTAGAGGCGGCCCAGCAGGTTGACCTGCCACTTTGTAAAGCAGGGGATGGCAAGACGCCTGTCCCGCGTTGGGAGGTGACTGCAATGCCTGTTGACGTGCCTGCCGGCGAAGAGGCGAGGCCGTTTGCTTACAGTGTCACCGCTCCACCACCTGCCTATCATGGCCTGATGGGGCATCTAAGGGTGAAGCTGGGCAATCTGGATGAACAGTATTGTTCTGCTTTGCGTGAGGAGCTTACCCAGATCAAGAACAGTACCGGGCAGTCTACACCACTGGTTATCGAATGGCTGGTTGATGACAATGGCCCGCAGGACGCAGTGCGCTCTCTGGACTTTTACGAGCTGCCTGAGTTTGTGCAGGATGGATGCTGGCTGGATGGTGTCTATCAATTTGTTGCGCTTGGACACTCAGGTGTGGAAGCCGACCAGTACATGCTGAATCTGGTCCCTCTTGAGGCAATCCAGGAATCCGGATCCTTTTGTCGCCCTGTCCAGGAAGGGTGATCCGCCTTTCAGTCCTGTGCAACTTCCCCTAGCGCGTACTTGCGTTCACCGAAGCTCATTTTCGCCTATCTTTACTCTTGAACCGGGTTCCCCTTTTGAGAAAAGCGAGTAGGATTGGTTATTGCTTACGCAAGGGCATAAAGGGGCTGTGAGCCAGATGATTACCCATGACACGATAGAGATCTGTGCTGTACTGGAGGCATCTGCTGCGGATGTGTTCTCAGCATGGGAAGAGCCGAAAGCCCGGATGGTGTGGGGAGTGCCTTCCGATGATGAAGTTATTGAGTTTCTTGAAAATGATTTTCGCGTTGGTGGCCTAGATATTCATCAGTGCGGCCAAAAGGGCGATTTACGGTTTCGCGTTGAGACACGCTATCATGATATCAGAGCTCCGGATTGCTTGCTGTTTACAGAGCTGGTTTCAACCAGTGATATGCTGTTGAGCGTCTCTTTGATCGCTGTTGTCATGGAAGAACAAGGAGGTGCTACCGAGCTTCGCGTGACCATACAGGTGACGTCGATGGTCGGCGCGGACATGATTGAAGCAACGCGCGGAGGCTGGCAGGCTTCTCTGGCTCAGCTGGCAGGGTATCTGGAGAGCTCAAAGCGCGAGAACTCGGAGGCGTGATTGCCTCAGGAAGATGCTTTCTGTGGCCCTGTCTGAGAAGGGTGACAGCCTGTTCGCAGTATAGTGCTGCACCCTCTTTGTAATTATCTGAAATGTAGTATGTATTCATAGTGTTGACTGCTGTGATGCGTATGAGGAACTCACTTTAATAGTGAATACTTCAGAGTTAGCCCTGTTCAAATCACCTTCAGATTTACTAGGTTAAATTATCAATTTAATTCAATTTTTCTATATTGGGAAAATTGGTGGAGTGGGTGCAGGCAGCAAGTGTGGGGCGTTTGAGTGCTTGTCTGTGCATGATCAGGGGTATTCATGCGGTTCAAAACCTTCATTATTTCAATAGGTTTTGCAGTGGCAGGCTGTGTGCCGAACTATGTCGGCGACGCTCCTGATCTCACTGAGGCGGCGGTTAAAAAATCTAACGCAAAACCGACCGTTGTGAGTGCTCAGAAAACGGCTGAAGATCTGGCAACTGTTGTTGTGCTTGCAGGCAAATGGTCTGTAATGCGCGGTGAGGGGCAAAACCCGTGCGCACTCCAACTGAAAACAGCACAGTTTGGTGGAAATTATGCAGCAAGTTCTGTGTGTTCCGGTACGCCAAATGTATGGGCGTGGAGTGTGAGGCAGGACGCTCTGGTTCTGTTCGATCACAGAAATGAAGTGATCGCATCCTTTCATGAAAGCGGGAATGGCCGCTGGGAGGAGGCGCAAGAGGGTGGGGCCCCTGCGCTTGGTCTTGTTCGCCTGGGAAACTGACAAGACGATAGATTACAAAGATTTAGGGCGTATTCTTTGGGGGGAATGAAATGAAGAGGTTTATTGTTGTCGGGAGTTTGCTGGCGCTTGCAGGTTGTCAAAGTGCCGGAGGAGGTGCTGGACCCTATGCTGCGCCTACACCTGGTGCGCAACCGCCTGCCAATGCTGCTTCCAGCCAGAGTGTTGTCGCGCAGGAACAGACCACACAAAGTAATATGGAAACTAAGGCGGATGGCACTGTTGTCACAAAGACGACAAGCAGTTCAGCTCAGGCGACTGTTGATCCAGGTACTGCGACGGCGTTTCTGGCTGGTGTGGTTGCAGCTGCAGCTCTTGGAAAGAAAGAGGAACGCAGTTCGCAGCCTATTGTGCAGGTGAAGGATATGGTTGGCGGCTGGACCGTTTATCTGACCTCTGATGAGCGTGTCTGTGAGCTGACACTCGGTACAGAACCTAAGGATGATGGCTACTCTGCCAAGTTCAATCACTGCATGGATGGGGATCTGTTCTTTGTGTCCAACTGGCGCATGAAAGGGCAAGAGCTTGTTTTGTTTGACAACTTCTCCCGCGCCAAAGGCAGTATGCGCATGAGAGAATGGAACCGCTGGGAAGGCCAACTGGCAAGCAACAGCAAGCCAATCACCATCGCGCGGTAATTGAACGAGGCTTAGTCCGGCACTGCGCTTTTGAGGGCAGTGGTGAGTGCGGTGACCGCTTCGTTCGGTTTTCCGCTGCGAACTCTTGTATGCAGCATGATTGGCAAAGCGGGCAGATCAGGCAGGCCGAGCTTTTCTCCCACATCAATTGCGCCAATTGGCAGCATACGGCGGGCGAGAGCTGCTACGCCCAACCCGGCCATCACGGCGGCTGATACAGCAGTGACGCCGCCGCCAACGAAGACCTCTCTCCATGGAATGCCGGCCTGATCGAGCAGGTGTCCGGCCATGACGCGCACGCCGCAGGGTTCCGGCATGGTGGCAACGGGTAGGGGCTCGTTGGCGCGAGGCTGCCAGTCTTGCGACGCAAACCAGCCGAACTTCTCATTTGCGATCAGCTTGCCATCTTCTCTGCTTTCGTGCTGGCGCACAATCACTGTGTTGAGTTCCTGCCGGTCAAAGCTTTTCAGCAGGTCGCCTGAGGAGCCAATCCGTATTTCAATCAGGAGTTCTGGATCCTGTGCGTTCATGCGGGCGATCAGCATTGGAAGTTCTGGCCCTGCAACATGATCACTGATGCCAATGGTCAATCGCTGACGGGCATTGGTGAGGGAGGCCAGTGCATGGTCGTGTTGTTTTAATAGTTCACGCGCATGTTCCAGAAACGTCACGCCTTGTGCAGACAGCTGCACGTAGCGAGGGGTTCGCTCTATGAGCTGGCAACCTAACCGCTTCTCCAGCCGTTTCAGCTTCAGGCTTACAGTTGATTGGGTCGTCTGCATGGTCTCAGCAGCCTGAGTGAAGCTGCCAAGTTCTGCAATTTTAACAAATGTGCGCACTGCGTCGAGATCAAGCGGACGATCAATCATTTAGAACTTCAATTTCTAATATAGTTAGTCATTGTATATTCAAATATTAAAGTCGCGTCTAGAGTTGCCTCAGCGAACCAGAGGAGGAAACGCTGATGCCACTTGTTCATATCTCATTGCGGTCAGGAAAATCTGATGTTTACCGGCAGGCGATTTTTGATGGTGTTTATCATGCCATGCGTGATGCGCTTGAGACGCAAGAGGACAACCAGTTTATGGCGATTACAGAGCATACCAGTGCCAATTTTCGGTTTGGCGGCTCATATCTTGATATTGCCCGCAGTGAGGATCTGGTTTTTATCCAGATTACGCTCAACAACACCCGCGGCTCCGCGCAGAAGAAGGCTCTGTTTCAACGCATTGTCGAGCTACTTGGAGATAAGCCTCAAATCCGATCAGAGGACGTCTTTATAAATCTGATTGAGGTGGAAAAAGAGAACTGGTCGCTTGGCAACGGCATTGCTCAATACGCGTGACACCATTGCCTTTCACGGTGAATTCGAAAGCCAATGAAGGAGGTGACAACGCTGAGAGGCGTCTGATACGTGGGTGTATCAGACCTGCTTGTCCATGATTTCGGCTGGAAGGTGGGCCATCCATTTGCGGCGGATTGCTTTTTCCAGATCCAGATCATTGCGGTCCGCATAAAGCAGAAGGTGGGCCAGCAGGTCTGCTGCTTCATCTTCCTTTTGCATATGCAGTTCTTTTGGAGTTGCTGAACCGGAACGTCCGCGGCGGGTGGCCTTCAAATGGGCTGCCGTCAGCTCTCCGAGCTCTTCCTGAAGTTTCGCAAGATACCAGATCTCATCTCGGTTGATGTTGAACCGCTTGGCGTAGATTGCTGATACTGTTTTTACAATGTGCAGAAGTACTTTGAATGTCATCGGATCTGACAGAAAGGTTGGGCTTTCTGCGGTTCTCACGCAGGCTAGCCGAAGGTTTGAGCAGGATGTGTGCTAGAGGAATCTCTGCGTCGCATCATATGTACTATTTATGCGCTTGTCATTCAGCGCCAGACAAAGATCTTTGACCGCATCCAATGAATGGATTGCCCGAAACTCATCGGTATGCGGCAGTATTGCCTGAATTCCGCGGGCTTTGGCCTCGAACTTGTCGTAGCGCAGCAGCGGATTGAGCCAGATTAGTCTTCTGCAAGACCTGTGGAGACGGTCCATTTCCAGGGACAGTTCGTCGTAGGCTTCTCGTTCCAGCCCATCCGTTATGAGCAGAACCACAGGGCCGCCGTGGCAGACGCGTCTGAGCCAGGTGCGGTTGAAGGCTTGGAGTGAGCTGGCGATGCGTGTGCCGCCGGACCAGTCTTCAACCTCATCCGTACAGGCCGCGAGGGCTTCGTCCGGGTCCTTCATGCGCAGGGCACGGGTGATGTTGGTCAGCCGTGTGCCAAAGAGGAAGGTATGGGTTTTGCGCTTTTCTGACAGAGCATGGAGGAAATGCAGCATGATGCGTGAATATTGGCTCATACTGCCCGAGATATCGCAGAGGGCGACCACGGGTGGATGAACCTGAGCGGGCGCTTTGTGCTTGAGATCGATGATGGAGCCGCCAGCCTTTAGCGTGGCGCGCATGGTTCTTCTGGCATCCACCTGTTTGCCCAGAGTGTGCGAATGGACGGGCTTGAAGCGACGGGAACGGACCTGATCTGCTGGCATGGTGAGGCGGGCGAGGGATCTGCGGGCTTCGGCAATCTCCTCGGCGGTCATCTGTGCGAAGTCCTTCTTTTGCAGGACTTCTTTTTCCGAGACGGTGAAGCGGGCGTCTACCTCTATCAGTGGTTTGGTTTCTTTGGCCTCGCGCTGCTTGTTGGCCTCAAAGGCATTGGCGACACGGGATTGAGCGGCGCGTGGCTTTTCAGGCTCGCGTTGTCCTGCCGGCGCGACCGGAGACAGCAGGGCCAGCATCTTTTCAACGAGGCCTTTGCTTTGCCAGTAAAGGCGGAAGGCTTCATCGAAGACGGGTTGCTGGTCGCGTTTGTGGACGAAGACAGAATGCAGGGTCCAATAGAGGTCCTGCTTGTTTTCAATCCCGTTGATGGTGACTGCGCTCACTGCATCCACCACAGAAGACGGACCAGCAGGCAGGCCCGCTTTGCGCAGGGTTCTGGCAAAGTGGACGATGTTTTCGGTGATGCGCCCGTGGGGTGGGCGCGGGGATGGAGCGGGGGCGAGCGTGTCCTGCATCAGGCAAGGCTATGCTGTTGGAGCAGGCATGCTGCCAGCAATGGTGGCCTGCGAGTTGGCTTCCATTCGGATCTCGTCAAGGATCGCACGGGTTCTGGAGCCTTTGATGCGGTCGATGTCTTCCTGATACTTGAGCAGGACACCGAGTGTGTCGGACACCATTTCCGGATCGAGCGCGACTTCTTGCAGCTCTGTGAGGGCGGTTGCCCAATCCAGAGTTTCAGCGACACCCGGTTTTTTGAAGAGGGCGTCATCCTCACGCAGCTTTTGCACGAAGGCGACGACCTGCCCGGAAAGGGTTGCTGCGGCTGTTGGCAGTTTGGTCTGCACGATTTGCAGCTCGCGCTCTGCTGTTGGGTAATCAACCCAGTGGTAGAGACAGCGGCGCTTCAGAGCGTCATGAATCTCGCGGGTGCGGTTGGTGGTGATGATGGTGATCGGCGGTTCTTCAGAGGTGATGGTGCCCAGCTCCGGGATCGTCACCTGACTGTCTGCCAGCACTTCCAGCAGGAAGGCCTCGAAGGCTTCGTCGGTGCGGTCCAGCTCATCGATCAGGAAGATAGGCGCGCCGCGTTCTGTGGTTTCGAGTGCCTGTAGTACAGGACGTTTGATCAGGAAGCGAGGGCTGTAGAGCGCTGTGTTGAGGTTCTCGCGGTTCACGCTGCCGGAGGCTTCTGCCATGCGGATTTCGACCATCTGGGCGGCATAGTTCCACTCGTAGACGGCGGAGGACACGTCCAGCCCTTCATAACACTGCAAGCGGACCAGCGGGCGGTTGAGCGTGGCTGAGAGGACTTTGGCGATCTCGGTTTTGCCAACGCCAGCTTCGCCTTCGAGGAAGAGGGGGCGTTTCATGCGCAGGGACAGGTGCAGCACGGTTGCGAGTGCGCGATTTGCCAGATACCCGCCAGAACTTAAGAGCGTGAGGGTTTCCTCAATGGAGTTTGGTAGATCAACCTTGCTGCTCATAAATAGTCTGCTCCCGCCCTGTCATCTGCTGCGCTTTGATTTGCGCCTTGCGATCATAATAGGGAGAAAAACGTATATTGAAAGCGGATTGTTATCGGCAGGTTAGCCGTGTTGCTCAACGATTTGTGAGGCCAAGGCCCATGCCATCGCGCATGATGGTGGTGGCTTGCTGTGTGAAGGTGCCGCCTGCTTCTTCATGCAGGGTGAAGCCCGGCAGGATCTGGAGTGGGGCTTTGCTGGCGGCCACTGCGCGGACAATGATGCGGGTGGCTGGTGCGTCTGCAGTAGGGCGGATCGGGATGATATCAATGGCACCGAAACGGCGTTGCATGGGGTCGAGGAGGTCTTGCAGGCCATCTGCTCTGAAGATGATGGAGAGTGTTCCACCGTCCTTCAGCAGATCTTTCGCGGTTTTGATCCACGGCTCGATGCCGCGTTCATCCAGCGCGTGGGCTGGCGCACGGTCTGACTTCGGGGTGACGCGAAAGCGGGTACTGTCGTAGTAGGGCGGGTTCATGATCACATGATCCGCGATGGAAGAGCCAAGGCCGCTTTGGTGGCGAATGCTGCCCTTTGCGGTGAGGTTGGATTCCAGAATGGAGACGCGGTCAGCAAAACTTTCGTTTTCCGGCAGGGACAGGCCTTTGCGGGCCAGCGCTGCGGTGACGGGGTCAACTTCAACGCCGACGGCTTTGATGTTTGGCAGGCGGTGGGCGGCGCAAAAAGCTGCAGTGCCGACGCCAGTGCCCAAATCATAAAGCGTGCCTGTGGTGCTTTGCGGCAGGGATGCGGCCAGATAGACGGCATCAAGCCCCGCTCTATGACGGCCTTTTGCAGGTTGCTCAACCATGACTTTACCGCCGAGGAACTTGTCCCTGGTGGTTTGCTGCTGAGATTGAGGTGTTTCAGGGTTGGTCATGGCGGCGCCGGATCAAGAAAAGTCGCAATAACGCACTGATACAGGCTGCCGGTTTTCATGCAATCCCTATTGTTTATCTAAAGAGAAGTTTTCACGCGTCTTTTAGGTAGTGTCCCAGGTCAGCATCACGCATAAGTTGACAAGCTTCATCCATACGGTCTGCTTCCACCATGATCCGGCGCGGCAAAAAGCCAAGGGAGCCGTCCAGTATGCTCATGTTGGTGTCAGCGACAAAGTAGATGATCTCGGCATCTCCCAGCAGGGCTTCAAGATGCGAGATGAGGACGGGATCTGTTGTTCTGATGAGTTCTTCCACGATGGTGTCCTCTTGAAGAGAGTTGCCTATTTTGCCAGAAAGTATGCAGGTTAGGGTTGGTATTGTGAAAAAAACTAATTGTGATTGGTAAATTATCCCTTCGACACTACTTTATTGGCAGCAAATTCTTACTAAAGCTTGCCCGAGACTATCTACCAACCTATTGTCCCGTTGGAATCAAAATAGAGGTATCCCGTGGGCGTTGTTGGTCTTCAATCTCAGACAGCCAAACCAGCTGGAATTCAGGGGCTCGTAGAGCTCGTTTCAGGTGACATGGAGAAGGTGAACGAGCTGATCCTCTCCAAAGCCGGTTCTAATGTTGAGCTGATCCCGGAAATTGCGCGCCATCTGATTGATTCAGGTGGGAAGCGTTTGCGCCCGATGCTGACACTGGCGTTTGCACAGATGTTTGGCTACGAAGGCGAGGGACATGTCATCCTTGCAGCATCTGTAGAGTTTATGCATACGGCAACTCTGCTGCATGATGATGTTGTCGATGAAAGCGATATGCGCCGCGGTAAGCTGGCTGCTCGCAAGCTTTGGGGCAACCAGGCCAGTGTGCTGGTGGGTGACTATCTGCTTGGTCAGGCTTTCAAGATGATGGTTGATGTGCACTCTCTGGAAGCGCTGCGCATTCTGTCTGAAGCCTCCGCAATCATTGCTGAAGGTGAAGTGCTTCAGCTGGGCGTCGCTCAGGATACCACCACGACCTTTGAGATGTACCTGCGGGTGATTGAGGCTAAAACAGCCGCTCTGTTTGCAGCTGCGTGCGAAGTGAGCCCGGAGATTGCCGATAAAGGTGACGAGATGCGTGCTGCTGCACGCAAGTTCGGGCTAGAGCTTGGTTATGCCTTCCAGCTTGTTGATGATGCGCTGGATTATGGCGGAGCGACTGTTGATCTTGGCAAGGACGTTGGTGACGACTTCCACGAAGGCAAGATCACACTGCCTGTCATCTACGCGATGGAGCGTGGCAGCGATGAGGACAAGGCGTTCTGGAAACGTTGTCTGGAAGATGGAGACATCAAAGACGGCGATCTGGATCATGCCATCAAGCTGCTGAACGACACTGGCGCTCTGGCTGATACGGTTCAAAAAGCGCGTGATTATGGTGCATCTGCAATTGAAGCTCTGACCAGCCTGCCAGACGGTCCTGCCAAGCAGGCGCTGAAAGAAGCCGTCGACTTCTGTATTGCCCGTGTGAGCTAATCAGAGAGCAGTTCGAAGAAATTGAAAAGCGCCGCAGCAGAAATGCCCGGCGCTTTTTTGTTGGCTGTACTGGGAGTGAGACTTGTGTACCAAGGGTAAAGTGATGGCAGGCGTTGAAGGCGTGCCTTGAGTAAAAAATCTAAATAAAGTAGGAGTTCGCACTGCTGCTCGTTTGAAAATAAAAGTGCAGCAGTGCATTGAAAAAGCTACTTTAAATCATACCTTTTGCAGCTTGTGGTCGTAATAATCCCGATAATTCTTGTTGTACTCTTCCTGCTCAATAGGCAAATTAAGTGATGCCCGCAATCTGTTCGCGATATGTTGTCTGGACCAGGTAATAGCTGCGAGCTCAGAATTTGTTTCTGCTTCAAGCTCCGATATGACCTGAAGGATTTTGGCGCTTAAGTCTTCCTCGTTCTTGCTTGCACTCCAGGCGTTGCTTGCAACGACAGATGCTCCTGTGGCGACAGCCATCGTGGAACCGCGTGTTATAAGCGTGCGTCGATTGATACGGGTATCGTTACCTTTGAAATCCATTGAATTTTCCCCTTAGAATGTACTTCGGCAATTGTGGATCAGGGGCCTTTATTGGTTGGTCGGCTTTGGCAGAGCCCCTGATCTTTGGTTATCAATGTAATTTAGATGTCTTTTACATCTGCAATACTGATGTTGAGCGCAGCTGCAACACCTGTGCCGTAAGCAGGGTCCGCGCGGTAACAGTTGCGGACATGACGGTGTTGGATTTCGATACGTGCGGGGCTAAGCGAGCGGGCTGTGTTTGCAAACAGAGCTTCTTTCTGATCTGCATTCATTGAGCGGAAAAGAGCGCCAGGCTGAGAGTAGTAATCTTCATCCTCCCGATGGTCCCAATGACCCGCAGCTCCTTCTATTGAGAGTGGTGGCTCGGAGAAATCTGGTTGCTGTTGCCATTCGCCAAACATGTTCGGCTCATATCCGATACGTGAACCGTTGTTGCCATCAACTCTCATGGCTCCGTCGCGGTGATAGGAATGGAATGGGCAGCGCGGTGCATTGACCGGGATTTGCGAGTGATTAACTCCAAGACGATACCGCGCAGCATCCCCATAAGAGAACAGGCGACCCTGAAGCATTTTGTCGGGAGAGAAACTGACGCCGGGCACAATTGTAGAAGGCGCAAATGAAGCCTGCTCAACTTCAGCGTAGTAGTTCTCAGGATTTCGGTTCAGTTCAAGCACGCCAACTTCGATCAACGGGTAGTCGGACTTAGGCCAGACTTTGGTTAGATCAAACGGGTTGATGTGATAATTGCCGGCCTCTTTTTCTGGCATAATCTGGACTGACAGTGTCCATTTCGGAAATTCGTCATTCTCAATGCTGTCATAAAGATCTCGCTGGTGACTTTCGCGATCATTTGCAACGATTTGAGCGGCTTCTTCATCTGTCAGGTTTTTGATACCTTGTTGGGTTTCAAAGTGGAACTTAACCCAATAACGCTCGTTATCAGCATTGATGAAGCTATAAGTATGACTGCCAAATCCATGCATATGGCGATAAGTCGCCGGAATGCCGCGGTCTGACATGACGATCGTGACCTGGTGCAGAGCTTCAGGCAGGTTCGTCCAGAAATCCCAGTTGTTATCCGCACTGCGCATGTTGGTGCGCGGATCTCGTTTTACTGCATGGTTCAGATCTGGAAACTTTAGCGGATCGCGGAGAAAGAAGACTGGTGTGTTGTTGCCCACCAGATCCCAATTGCCTTCCTCAGTGTAGAACTTGATGGCGAAGCCGCGAATATCCCGTTCTGCATCAGCTGCGCCACGTTCTCCTGCCACTGTCGAGAAACGCATAAATAAATCGGATTTTTTGCCAACTTCGGAAAATATCTTAGCGCGAGTGAACTTGGTGATGTCATTGGTTGTTGTGAACGTTCCATAAGCGCCAGAACCTTTGGCATGCATTCTGCGCTCAGGAATAACCTCACGATCAAAGTGGGCCATTTTTTCGAGGAACCAAACATCCTGCAGCAGAGCTGGACCGCGGGGGCCTGCAGTTTGAATGTTCTGATTGTCGGGGACGGGGGAACCAAAAGCAGTGGTCAACTTGGGCTGATTAGTCATATTCTCTCCGCATATTATTATGCCTGAAGGATGATTTCAGAGCGGAGAAAATCAAAATCAAATAAACTTATTGAGTCATAACTTGTCTTGATGATGTTGTAACATCGGCTGAAAAGATACGGTAGATCAGGAGTTTACCCCTGGGAATTTAGCTAGTTGTTGTGGTGTGTATGTGAGGACAACTTTGGATTGAAGGCAAAATTGCAAGGCAAACCGGATCACAGCAGACTGTCCTCGGCTTCTGAATGATCGGGGTAATCTGTGAAGGGTAAAGGCGTGTCTGCTCTGGGTGAAAAGATGGGGAGGTTAGCCCCCATCGTGGAACCGCTTGGCAGCATAGATGGCTTTTAAAAAGAGACTTATGGCAAAGCCTGGATGCACATAAGTTTGGTTTCCACGCTCAGCCTAAACCCGTGCCGCCTTGATCCACCAGTTTCCTTTAGCTTCCTGCAAGTGGGAGGCTATGGCTTGGGCGGCTTCTAGGGTTTCAACGAGGGCAAAGCAGGTGGCGCCGGAGCCGGACATGCGGGCGAGGAGGGTATCTGGCTGGGAGGCCAGAAGGTCGAGGACCTCAGAGATTTCTGGTGCCTGTGAGATAGCTGGTTTTTGCAGGTCGTTGCGGCAGGATTTGAGCCAGTTGGCGAGGGCTTTCATGCTCTCGAACTCTTCCGGTATTTCCGGCAGCGGGGTGTTGTTTTTCTTTTCCAGTGCGTGGAAAATGGCTGGGGTGGAGACCTCAATCAATGGATTGACCAGAACGATCGCGCCAGATGGGAGATCTGTCAGCGGTTCGATAATCTCCCCTATACCACGAATGCGGGCAGGCTTTTCATCCAGACACATCGGCACATCAGCGCCGAGACTTAGGGCAAGTTTGGCAAGATCTGTTGGAGACGGAGACACGCCCCAGATCCTCGTGAGCGCGCGCAGGGTTGCGGCTGCATCTGCGGATCCGCCACCGATGCCTGCTGCAACGGGGAGCGATTTCTCGAGCTCTATCTGAACTCCTGATGCAGAGGGCAGGTGTTCTGCGAGCATGTTTGCGGCTTTGATGACCAGATTGTCAGCAGGATCGCCCTGTATCTTCGCAGAGAACTCTCCAGTGATCTGGAGTGAAAGGTCTGGGGCTGGTTCAACCGAGATCTGGTCGCCGATTTCAGGGAACACCACAAGGCTGTCGAGCATGTGGTAGCCGTCTTCCCGTTGACCGGTGATGTGGAGGGCAAGGTTCACCTTGGCACGGGCTAATTCCTCAACCCGTGCTGCCTTTGTATCTTCCAAAGTCATCATAATATGATCGTGTTATGAGCTATTTGTTGTCTGCAGAGCTTGCGACGACCGGAACGGCGTCTTCCATGCCATTTTCGATCTTATCGAGAATGCGCTTCAGGTCTTCTGGTTCTGGCTCAAGGTCGCGGGCGTGGTTCCACTTGTAGCGGGCTTCCAGTTTGCGACCAACTTGCCAGTATGCATCGCCCAAATGATCGTTGATGATTGGATCATGCGGACGCAGAGCGACAGCGCGTTCCAGCTTTTCGGCTGCTTCTTCATAACGGCCCAGGCGATAGTAAACCCAGCCGAGGCTGTCGACGATGTATCCATCAGTTGGACGCAGGCGAACAGCGCGCTCAATCATCTTCTGCGCTTCATCCAGCTTCAGACCGCGATCTACCAGGGAGTAGCCGAGGTAGTTCAGGATCATTGGCTGTTCAGGCTTGAGGGTCAAAGCTTCGCGGAAGTCTTCTTCAGCAGCGTCCCACTTGTCCTGACGTTCGCGGGTGATGCCGCGGAAATACAGGATCGTCCAGTGGTTTGCCTGAATTTCGCTGAGGGTATCCAGGCCCTGATTGTAGGAGGTTTCTGCTTCTTCAAAGAGAGAATGGCCGCGCAGCACGTTGCCCAAAGAGGTGATGGCCTCTATGTCACTCGGATCGGATTCCACCAGCTTTTCAAGATGGGCGCGGGCTTCTTCCAGATTATCCAGAATGTTGTAATGAAGCGCAATCTGGATTTCAGCTTCGCGTTTCATTGGGGAGCCGTCTGACACCGCTGATAGGTACTCAATGGCGCGCTCGTTGTCGCCAAGCTGCTCAAACAATGAGGCCAGACCAATCAGGGCTGAATCGTTCTTCGGATTGAGGTAGGCGGCGAGTTGCAGGTAATTTGCGGAGAGCTCTTCGCCTTCTTTGCTGACTGCGATGCCGAGACCGTGCAGGGCTTCCGCCAGCCCTTCAGCTGGTGATTTGGCGACGGATTCAATAACCTCGCCGCTCTCAATCTTCTCTCTCAGTGTGACAAGAAGCGGATGTTCTGGAATGAGTTGCTCATATTCGGCAACGATGTCCAGCGCTTCCTGCTGTCTGCCGGAGGCGGCGAGCATGCGGGTGTAGGATATGGCGTTGCGCAGGGCACCGCGGTCAATCTCGTAGGCTGCCTTATAAAACTCGGCGGCCTGATGCGGATTGTTGTTGTATTCAGCCAGCAGGCCCGCATTGAAATTGATGAAGAGGTCAAACCACTTGGCGCCGGTGGTGCTTGTCAGATCTGCGATGGCCTCATCTGTTTTGCCCTGACCCGCTTTGACCCAGGCTGAAACAAGAGCGAAGCTCAGACGGGACAGTGGGTTGACGTTTTGCGTGACGGCATCTGGCAGTTCGGTGGTGAAGTCACCTTCATGAATGCGCTGCGCGGCAACGGCCAGCTGTGCAAGGAAGTGCTCGTTGTCTTCTTCCAGAATGCGGTTTGCCAGAGGGAGCGCTTTTTCGACATTGCCGTTTGCCAGTGATGTGACAAATGCGCGGTCGAGAATATAAAAATTATCCGGGTCACCGTGCAGAGCTGAGGTGAAATAGTTGGACGCGGCGGCCAGATCCTGAGCGAGAAGGGCGCTTCTGCCTGACAGGTAACTTCCTGACAGAGAGCTTGCAGCCGGTAAGGACTGGGAGTTTGCCTTCGCGCTTTGAGCGGGAACAAGTGGTGAACTCACCATAACAAGCGCCAGCGCTGAGGCCATTAAGGCCCTTTTTGAGAATCTGTTTTTATTAACAGAATGATAGGTCATACGGCCATTGTTCTGAGCAGAAGCAGAATTGGAGCGGAACAGCGCAAAATAGCTTGTCAGGGTCATATATGTCTCTCATTGAGAGCCGATTGCGACTCAATATTACATCAATCTGTTAGTAGCGAAGAATGGCGTTTTTATAGCAGCCGGATAACTCACCGCATGTTGTTAAGTGTATCCGAACATTCTTTCAATTGAACCTACATTTTTTCAAGTATCTGCGGATAAGTAAGTATATTGATATTTCTCAAGAATTCAGAAGTATTTACGCAATAACACTAAGGTCGAGGTCTGAGTCTCTTGCTATAATGACCCTGTTCATTGCAGATAGTGGGCAGTGGTGCAATTCCAAGTGAGATTGGTTGTCGTCTCACTCAATAAAGGGGGGTGTTATGACCAAGTGGGTCTACATCTTTGGAGAAAACAAAACCGAGGGCGATGCTTCTATGAAGGAGCTGCTGGGCGGTAAGGGTGCAAACCTTGCCGAGATGAGCAGACTAGGATTGCCTGTCCCTCCCGGCTTTACCATTACAACGCAAGTTTGCACGCACTATTATGATGAAGGTCAGCAGTATCCTTCCGAGCTCAAAGAGCAGGTTCATGCTGCCATTGCGGCTGTTGAACAGCTGACAGAGCGTAAGTTCAACAGCACGTCCAAACCGCTGCTGTTGTCTGTGCGTTCCGGTGCCCGTGTTTCCATGCCGGGTATGATGGATACGGTTCTGAATCTGGGTCTCAATGACCGGACTGTTGAAGCGCTGGCCAAAGATGCAAACGATGATCGGTTTGCTTATGACAGCTATCGTCGTTTCATCCAGATGTACTCTGATGTGGTGCTGGACGTAGACCACGATCACTTCGAAGAAATTCTGGAAGATTTCAAGGACGAGCACGACTACTACCTTGATACTGACCTGACCGGCGACGACTGGAAACAGATTGTCGCGGCTTATAAGGACAAGGTTGAAGAAGAGCTTGGTCGTCCTTTCCCTGAGGATCCTGAAGAGCAGCTTTGGGGTGCCGTTGGTGCCGTGTTCAAGAGCTGGATGATCCCACGGGCCAAGACTTACCGCGCCCTGCATGAAATCCCAGAGGACTGGGGCACTGCAGTAAACGTGCAGGCGATGGTGTTTGGTAACACAGGCGAAAACTCTGCGACTGGTGTTGCCTTTACCCGTAACCCGTCCACTGGTGAAAACGCGCTTTATGGTGAGTTTCTCATCAACGCGCAGGGTGAAGATGTTGTTGCGGGTATTCGTACGCCGCAGGATATCACCGAGAAAGCCCGCATTGAGGCGCATTCCGAAAAACCATCTCTTGAAGCGACCATGCCTGAGGTGTTTGCGGAGTTCCAGGCTGTTTGTGACAGGTTGGAGACCCATTACCGCGACATGCAGGATCTGGAGTTTACCGTTGAGCACGGCAAGCTTTGGATGCTTCAGACCCGTAACGGCAAGCGGACGCTGAAAGCTGCGCTGAAGATTGCGGTTGATATGGCTGAGAGCGGCCTGATCACCAAAGAAGAAGCCGTTGCGAGCATTGCACCGTCTTCTCTGGACCAGCTGCTGCACCCGACCATTGATCCTGCCAGCGAACGGGATGAGCTGACTGTTGGTCTGCCAGCTTCTCCGGGTGCTGCCTGCGGTGCGATCGTGTTCAACTCTGACGATGCTGAAACAGAAAAGGCCAATGGCCGCTCTGTTATTCTGGTTCGTACCGAGACCAGCCCTGAAGACATTCACGGCATGCATGCTGCGGAAGGCATTTTGACAACACGTGGCGGAATGACCAGTCACGCGGCTGTTGTTGCACGCGGTATGGGTAAACCTTGTGTTGCTGGCGCTGGAACCATTCGTGTTGATGCCCGTAATGAGACCATGACGGTTGACGGTCGCAGCTTTGGCAAGGGTGATACAATCACCATTGATGGCGGCAATGGCCAGGTGCTTGCTGGCAAGGTCCAAATGCAGGAGCCTGAGCTTTCCGGTGACTTCAAAAAGCTGATGGAATGGGCTGATAACATTCGTCGCATGAACATTCGCACCAATGCAGAAACACCTGCTGATGTGAAGGTTGCGCTTTCTTTTGGGGCTGAAGGTATTGGCCTGTGCCGTACCGAGCACATGTTCTTTGAAGGCGAACGTATCCTTGCGGTGCGTGAAATGATCTTGTCTGACACAGTGAAAGAGCGCAAAGCTGCGCTTGCGAAGTTGCTTCCGATCCAGCGTCAGGACTTTATCGATATCTTTGAGCTGATGGTTGATCGTCCGGTCACCATTCGTTTGCTTGATCCGCCATTGCATGAATTCCTTCCTAAGACGGAAGAGGACATTGCTGAGGTTGCCAAGCAGATGGACATTGATCCGGAAGAATTGCGTGAGCGTGCGGAAGAGCTGGAAGAGTTCAATCCGATGCTCGGCAATCGTGGTTGCCGTTTGCTGATTTCCTATCCAGAAATTGCAGAGATGCAGGCACGGGCGATCTTTGAAGCCGCTCTTGACGTTTCCAAGCGTCATGGTCGCAAGGTGGTACCTGAAATTATGGTGCCGCTGGTTGGCTTGAAGAGCGAGCTGGATATTGTTCGCGAGAGCATTGACGGTACAGCGGCAGTTGTGGCCAAGGAGCTGGGCGAAAAGCCTGAGTACTCTGTTGGAACCATGATTGAGTTGCCACGGGCCGCGCTGCTTTCTGAAGAGATTGCCGCGTCTGCCGAGTTCTTTTCTTTTGGCACCAACGATCTGACGCAAACCACCTTTGGTATTTCTCGTGATGATGCCGCGTCCTTCCTGGGCAAGTACCAGGAGCGGAAGGTGATGGAGAAGGATCCGTTCGTCTCATTGGATGTGGACGGCGTTGGCCAGTTGGTGAAGCTTGCAGCCACGAATGGCCGTAAGACGAAAGCTGATATCAAACTTGGTATTTGCGGAGAACATGGGGGTGATCCAGCCTCCATCGCCTTCTGCGAAACTGTTGGTTTGAATTACGTGTCCTGTTCTCCATTCCGTGTTCCTGTTGCGCGTCTTGCTGCTGCTCAGGCAGTGCTGGCACAGCGGAACAAGGGGTGAGTGGCTTTGTGAAAAAGGGGAGGAGCTGGCCTCGGTCGGCTCCTGCCAATCTGGAAGACTTGAGAGCTGGCGGCAAGCCAGCTCTTGCACGTTTGCTCAGCGCTATCGAGAGTTATGAGGGGCATCCTCAGCTGATCTCTTTGCTGGATGAGGCGTTGCAAAACCCAATCGCGCGTGTGATCGCGCTGACCGGACCTCCCGGCGTTGGGAAATCTACCCTGACAAATGCAATGATTTCGGAATACCGCAGCGCGGAAAAAAGCGTTGGTGTGATTGCGGTTGATCCCTCCTCTCAGGTGACTGGTGGATCGTTGTTGGGTGACCGGACACGACTTTCAACAGATCCGGAAGATCAGAAGATTTTTGTGCGTTCCATGGCGGCGCGGGACCGGCTTGGTGGGCTCTCTGAGCATGCTATTGCTGCGGTGATCCTGATGCGGGCTGTGATGGACCGGGTGATCGTGGAGAGTGTCGGTATTGGCCAATCTGAGGCAGATGTGGCTCTTGTGGCTGATACCTGCGTGCTTTGTATTCAGCCGGGATCTGGTGACAGCCTTCAGTTCATGAAGGCGGGTATCATGGAGCTGCCGGACATTATCTGCGTGACCAAGGCTGATATGGGGGACGTTGCCAGCCGTGCTCGTGCGGATGTGGAAGGTGCCATGAGCTTGAGTGCGAAGAGAGGGGACTGGAAGGTTCCTGTGTTGATGCTGAGTGCAATGGACAACAGGGGCCTTAGTGAGCTGATTGAGGCCAGCGACAGACATCACTCTGTGCTGCACGATAATGGTGGTCTTGCGGTTCAACGTCGTGATCAGGTGAAGGCCTGGCTTGTTGACCAGCTTAAGATGCAGTTTGGACAACAGGGTGTTGCTGTGCTGAAAAATTCCGGTGTGCGCTGGGAGGAAGCGGCCAAGCGGCCTTTTGCTTTCAAGCAGGAAACCAGCGAGACATTTGCTGCGTTCTGGAAGAGTTTTTCTGAGAACTAAATTGAGATGACAGCCGATCGCGAAGGGCGCAGATTATTCTGCTGCGCCCACTCTGATTTTGCGTGGCTTCTGTTCCACTTCTTCATCCCTGTCATCACGCCATAGACGGAACTTGCCAAGTGGGATTGGGCGGGAGAACAGATAACCCTGCATCATTGGGCAATCCATGGTGAGCAGCAGTTCTTTCTGCTCTTCTTCTTCCACGCCTTCAACACACACATCCATGCCAAGACGGAGCCCCAGAGTGATTGAGCTTGCCAGAATCTCTCTGGCTTTGGCATCAGTCACCGCACCATTGATGAAGGAACGATCGATCTTGATTTTGTCGAACAGATCGCGGCGCAGGTAGCTGAGAGATGAGAAGCCAGTTCCAAAATCATCCAGCGCAATTTTTACGCCGAGATTACGAAGACGCTCGATGACTTCAACCACTGTTTCTGAGTAGTTGATGAGAACGTCTTCAGTGACTTCCAGTTCCAGGCGGTTAGGTTCCAGCTGGTACTTTTCCAGCAATGTGTTGACCAGCTCAGGGAATTCCGGATGCCGCAACTGGGTTGGAGAGACGTTCACGCACATGGTGACGTCATTCAGGGTTGAACCATCCTTGATCGCGTTCTCCAACACCCACTCACCAATGCGGTTGATGAGCATGGATTCTTCAGCTACCGGCAGAAATGCAGCTGGTGGCAAAAGACCTTTTTTCGGATGGTTCCAGCGAATGAGAGCCTCGGCTGCCAGAATGTTCTTGCCGGTGTTGTCCATGATAGGCTGGTAGTAGTTCTGGAATTCGTTGGCATTGAGCGCGCGTTTGATATCCTCTTCGATTTCGCGGGAGATCTGAAGAGTGTCCTCCATCTCCTTTTCAAAGAGCACATAACGGCCACGGCCCAGTTTCTTTGCCTGATAGAGTGCAATATCTGCTCGGCGCAAAAGCGCTGTCAGATCGTGTCCATGCTCAGGAGATAGCGCGACGCCCATGCTGGCTGTAGTCAGGATCTTGTGTTTCTCAACCTTGAAGGCATCCGAGAGCATCTTCTCGATGTACATGCAGGTTTCGATGATCTCATCCATGCTGGTGCGGTGCGCCAGTACGATGAGGAACTCATCTCCACTGACGCGCGCGACCCGGTCTTCCATGTTGATCGACACTTTGAGGCGTTCGGCGACGAGTTTGATGACTTCATCGCCGATGGAGTGGCCCAAGCTGTCGTTAATCTGTTTGAAATGGTCCAGATCCAGAAATACAATGCCAGTAATACGCTGTTTTTGTCGGTCGCGTCGCAGCACGTCAGCTGCAAAAATCTCGAACCATGTTCTGTTGGGCAGGCCACACAAGGCGTCATGGAGTGCTGCATGTGTCGCATCTGCTTCATTTTGCAAGATGCGGTCTGTCATCTTGATGTAACGGAGCAGAATGAGAATCGTCATCAGCAAGATAGCGATGATGGTTCCCAGAAAATACGGTGATGAGTTGGTGTAGATCGCGCCAGAGGCTGCGGTGGTTTTCCAGCTCAGGTTGGCGATGATCTCGCCGTTGCGGCGGAGCAATGGCAGGGATACACGCTGGAAGTCGGCTTTTGGCTTGTTCGTGGTGATGAACATTTCCGACAAGCCCGTTGATTCCTCAAAGGATCTGATGGACCGGATGTCCAGTGACCGTACCCAAAGCAGATAACCGGCAACTGTTGGCATACCTTTTGGCGGTGCTGTTGACGGAGTGATTGCTGCAACTGTGGCGAGGCCGATTGCACCATCAACCAGAACAACATCGCGCAAGCTCAATGCCAGAGGGGCGTGGCTGCGCAGTGGTTCAGGTACACGGAACTGGGTTTGCTTCGTGTTGGCCCGTGTTTCCAGCTCAGACAGTGTGGCATCAAGCTGGCCACGAAGCTGATCTTCAAAGACTTCGCTGTGCCATGGCAGGTCGCGGCGGTAGGTGTAAAGCGGCTTCATATCCTTGTTGAGGATGACGAAGATGTCCCGATCACCACGTGTGCTTGGGGTCGGTGTCAGATCCTCATCCAGCAGGATGTTGGTTTCTTCTGAAAGAACAGAAGCGTATGCCTTGTTTGAGATGGCGATGCGCTCTGCTTCATTTGCGAGCCCATTGCGGAACACTTTGAGGTTGCTCTGTACGAGGCGAACTTCTTTATCGACCTCGAAGTCGAGCGCACGCTGGGTTGACCAGTAGAACGCCAGATACCCAACAGCCAAAGCTGCAGCTACAACACACAGGATCAACAGAGCCATCATGCGGGCTCCGATTTTTTTGCCTCGTGTAATCGTATTGCCGAAAGTACTGCCCAACACTGCTGAAGTCATGGGAGTTTTCGAACTCGGTTGTCCCGCCATCGGCAATTTACTCATGCTGCCTTTAAAACTCTTGATTGTATGCGAAAACGCACTTGCCCATGCTTATGTTCGGAGATTTTGCTTGAGTGAGCCTGTACAACCGACGTGTTTTATCGATCGCTTGGGAAATTTATGTGAATGGAGTTCTGCTGCTGGGGATAGCTTAGATGAGTTGAAGGCCTCTGAAACTGACGTGACCTGAGCCGGCTATGATGATGTGATCGTGCAGCACTATCCCTAGTGGTTCCAATGTGTTTGAAATTTTCGTCGTCATTTCAATATCTTGGCGGGATGGTGTTGGGTCGCCAGAAGGGTGGTTGTGGACCAGAATGACCGCGCAGGCTGACAATTCCAATGCCCGTTTTGTAACTTCGCGCGGATAAACGGGCGTGTGGTCAACTGTTCCGGTCTGCTGGACTTCATCTGCGATGAGGCGGTTCTTTTTGTCCAGAAACAGGATGCGGAATTCTTCTTTGTCGTTGTGCGCCATAGCTGCGCGAACGTATTCCAGAACTTTGCTCCAGGAGGAGAGGGGGTCGCGCTCTACAACCTGCGCTTTAGCGTAGAGAATAGATGCGGCCTGCATTTCTTTGATAAAACTTGCTGTGCGTGGCCCGCAACCGGGAACCTCTTCCAGCCGTTGTTTTGGAGCTGCAAGAACTTGCGCGAAGGAGCCAAACTGAGCCAACAGTGCTTTTGCCAGTGGTTTGGTGTCGCCCTGTTTGATGGAGGAGAAGAGGAGCATCTCCAGCAACTCGTAGGATTGGAGGCCGTCCAGGCCTGTTTCCTCAAACCGTTCACGCAAGCGTGCACGATGACCGTGATAGTGTTTGGCGGCTGGCTTAGGGGATTTACTCTGTTTAGCAGAGGGCGGAACCGGGAGAGTTGCCGGTTCGTCCAGAGGGATATGGCTCTGGAGTGCAGGCACGGTGGGTGCCTGCTCCTGAGGAGAGGGAGTTACCTCATGAAACCCGAAACTGGTTTGTTTCATTCCCCCTCCTTACTTGGTGCGGCTAAGCAGCGGCTCCGGCTTCCGGTTCCATTGGGTTGAACAGGCCTGCTGGTGATGTTGTGAAGATATCGCACCCTGTTGAGGTGATGCCGATGGAATGCTCAAACTGAGCAGACAATGTTTTGTCTTTGGTTTCAGCCGTCCAGCCGTCTTTCAGCACTTTCACATCTGGTCGTCCCAGATTTACCATTGGCTCAATTGTGAAAATCATGCCCGGCTTGAGCTCGATGCCAGAACCTTTCTGGCCGTAATGCAGAATATTTGGCATGTCGTGGAACAGCTTGCCTACGCCGTGACCGCAGAAATCGCGGACAACGGAACAACGCTCTGATTCTACGTATTCCTGGATCGCATGACCAATATCACCTGTGGTGTTGCCCGGCTTGGCAGCTTCCAGAGCACGCATCAGAGATTCGTGGGTGACTTCAATCAGGCGCTTGGCTGCTGGCTTGAGTTTGCCAACCGGATACATGCGGGAGCTGTCGCCGTGCCAGCCATCAACGATGTAGGTAACGTCGATGTTGACGATGTCGCCTTCTTTCAGCTTCTTCTTCGAGTCAGGGATGCCGTGACAGATGACGCGGTTGATGGAAGTACAGCAGGATTTGCTGAAGCCACGATAGTTCAGTGTTGCCGGAACGCCGCCGCGCTCCTTGCCAAACTTGAAAACGAAGTCATCAATTTCCTGCGTTGTGACGCCTGGTTGCACCAGCGGCACAAGTGCGTCGAGGCACTGTGCAGTCATCTGGCTTGCTTTGCGCATACCTTCAAAATCTTCCTGGCTGTAGATCTTGATCTGTCCGGTATTTTTCAGGGGCGCGTTGGCAGCGTCTACGTAGTCAATCATTTTCCCGTTTTTTCCTTGTTCCGTTTCGCGCAGGGACGAACGCAGATTACATCATGAGGAACTGTAAAATGCCGTTATGCTTGCTCGCAAGCCCTGCTTCTCCGTAGAAGCTTCTCCTATTTTTTTAGGGGCATTCTAGGGAGTAATCTGGTGTTTCCCCACTTATATCGGGTATTTTTGAAAGGTGTAGCGAAAAAAGAAGGTCAGATCCTTAACTGCGCACGCATTTTATGAAGCCCGTTGTATTCCGTGGTTCCTGTTGGGATTCTATCGATTTTTTGAGGGGCTTAATCCGGGATAAGCTATAGGAACTTCTTGGATAACGGAAAAGAGGCTCTTGCACGAAAGTGGTTTGCTCGTGTACTCAGGTGCCTGCAAGCGGTCGTGGTGGAATTGGTATACACAGCAGACTTAAAATCTGCCGCCCCTGGGCTTGCGGGTTCGAGTCCCGCCGTCCGCACCAAATTACTCTCCCAAAAAATTATATTGTAAACTTGCAATAGTGAGACTGTTGCACAGTTTTTTGCCAAGAATGCGTGATGGTTTTTCAGTGCGGTTCGAAGCAATTTGCTTGTGTTGTCCTCAAAAGAAGATTCGGCAATGCAATGAGTTATATATTTTCACCTGTTCTCTGCATGTTGTTGTTTTACCGAATATGCTGATTTTAAGAAAAATGTAATTTCCGCATTGTTGTAAGAGAACTAATGGAGCGGAAAATGCGGAAAGTTCTTGCTGGTGTATTCCTAGCAATGTTTGCAGTATCTTTAGGAGTTGGGGTCGCTGCGGCGCATAGCGGTTGGACGAATAGTGATGGATGCCATAATGATCGCAAACGTGGGACCTATCACTGCCACTAGGCTTGATGAGTAATCAATGAGGGTAGTTGGAGCATTGCTCTAGCTACCTGCTTTCAGGGTGTAGGCTAAACATCAAATCTGTAACGTTTTCCTTCTGCCGACACATCCGGTGGTATGCGGTTTTCTTCGAAGAGATCGTAGCCCTGTTTGAGGTTGCGCCAGAAGTTCAGCCAGTTTGAGTTGGCGTGCTTGCTGAGGTTTTCCTCTGTCATCTCAAAGGGGAAGATATGGACTGGGACTGCGCCTTGTCCGTTCTGAAGGGCAGCTTCCACGAGCAGATAGATTTCCTCGATATGTTGGTTGGTCATGGCGTAGCAGCCGATGGAGAGGCAGTTACCGTGGACCATCAAGTAAGAGCCTGTGCGGTCCAGTGACTGATCAAAGGCGTTCGGGAAACCGAGATTGAAGGAGAGGTGATATCTGCTGTTCGGGTTCAATTGTCTAGCTGACACATTGTAAAAGCCCTCAGGGGACTGACCGTCGCCTTCTTTCAGCTTTGGCCCCAGATCACCAGAGTATTTGCAAATCTCCCATGACTTGTAGGGCTGATAGGTTTTGCCAGACCGGATCCACGCTTCCAACCGGCTTTCTTCTTTGAAGACACGTAGGAAAACAGGGCTTCCCAAGGACATTCCTTTGAAAGTCAGATCTGCGCGCAGGGCTGGCAAGCGCTCATCTTTAACTTTTGTGAGATTTGCGGAACCGGGCAGATCATAGGGCAGGAGTAAGTACGTGGCGAAGACTGCCAGCATTACGAAAAAGGCCGTGCCGACTGCCCAAAGGAGCGGACGAGAAATGATTTTTGCCATGGAAGGTCCGATTGCAAATCACTGGAAACTGAGAGTGGCAGATAAGAGAGGCAATGTGGCCAAGTCATGGTTCGCACTGGAAACTCTGTGAAAAGGTCACTCCGATATTCCTGTGGCGTAAGAACGCAGCGCATTTGTTTTGCTTTTCTTTGAAAAAACAAATGCTAATGCAGTTCGCGTCTGGGCAGAACCTGGTGCACTGCATTGGCATTTTTTGCTTACGTATCTTTATCCGAAAACCGGCTTCCACTTTTCGGCGATACGCTATAGTGTCCGTGCCCATTCTGATCTGATTGCTCTATTGTGCTATAGGGCGTTTCTATCAAGCGTTGTGTGAAGGGTGATCGTCCTTGGATATTCGGCAGTTACAGTACCTCGTTACTCTGGCTCAGGAGCGACATTTTACGCGTGCCGCTGCGGCTTGTAATGTGACGCAGCCAACGTTGTCAGGCCGAATTCGCCAGTTGGAAATTGAACTGGGCGTACCCATTATTGAACGTGGCAAGAAGTTTCATGGATTGACTGCGGAAGGGGAGCGCATTCTCGTTTGGGCGAAGAAGGTGCTTGCGGACTGTAATAGTTTGCGGAACGAGGTTGCGGGGAAGAGTGCCGAGGTGTTCGGCAAGGTTAATATCGGCGTTATTCCCTCAGCTGATGTTGCGACAGCCTCTCTAATTCTGGATTTGAAGAAGAGCCATCCGCATGCACATGCGACGATCCAGTTGATGAGCCATGATGAAATCCATAAGGCTCTTGAGGATTATCAGATTGATGCAGGCATCACGTACACTCAGTTCAGCGATGCAAAGAAGCACAGCAGTTTCACGCTTTATGAGGAAGACTACCGCCTGTTCATGCCAGTAGGACATCGTTTGCAAGGGGTAGACGCGGTGGAGTGGGAAACGGCTGTGAATGCCGGGGCGATGGTGGCGCTTTCGCCGAAGTTGCAAAACCGGTTGATGGTGGATAGCACGCTTCGCTTCCTCGGTGTTGAGTTGGACCCCGAGATTGAGGCAGAGACAATCCCGTCACTTGGCGGGTTCATCCGTGCGGGGTATTGCGCGATTTTGCCGGAATTTTCTGCCTTGTCGCTTGGGGCAGGAATTGTTTCCGTACCGCTGATCAAGCCAGTTGTTTCGCACAGCATTGGTATGGTGATGACAAAGCGTGAGCTGGAGCCTGCAATTATTACGTCGTTAGCGGATTGTGCGGCTCAGTATAAGAAGCCGCTGATTCCAGAGCAGGTTGATTAGAAAAGTAGCATTGCTTTCGAGTTGCTCATAAAAAAAGCCCGCGATGATCGCGGGCTTAGTTGTTTGGGTTTGCTTTTTATTCAGCAGGCATTGGTGCAGATGTTTGTTTGCCAGATGCTGCCGGTTTTGTTGTTGTGGCCTCTCCTTCGCCCAGTGCGTCCTCAGCCATGTGATACTTGGGGTGGACTGGCTTCATGAGAAGGTTGGAGACGAGTGCTGCGACGAGCAAACCAGCCATCACATACATTGTGGTGTTGTAGAGGCTCGGAGTTGGATCAACCGTGCCTTCCGGAGCTACTTCCATCAGTCTTGAGACAGAGATGGATTTTGCTGCGATGAGCTCAGCCAGTTTCTCTTTGCCTTCACCGAAAGTCTGGAGGAATACGGCTGGATCAACTTTTTCCGCAAGCTCATGGATTTTGGTGTTTACAGACCGTTCGCGCAGGAATGTGATGAGGAATGGACCAGCAACACCTGCTGCAGACCATGCAGTGAGCAGGCGACCATGGATACCGCCGACGAATTTGGTGCCGAAGATATCTGCCAGATAGGCGGGGATTGTAGCGAAGCCACCGCCATACATGGTGAAGATGGTCATGGTGGCTGCGTAGAACATCACCAGCCACATCACGGAGGGGCTTGTACCTGCCTCCGCCGCGATGAGCGGAATGGAAAGGTATAGGAAAGAGCCCAGCACGAAGAAGACGGTGTAGGTGTTCTTGCGACCAATATAGTCAGAAAGAGTAGACCAGCCGAGGCGGCCCATAGCGTTGAAGACGGAGATCATCAAGACGTAGGTTGCGGTGAAGGCTCCGTCTACAATGGTTGGCATGCCGTTGCCGAAGATCTCGTAGATCATGGTTTTGGAAACGGAGATCACGCCAATCCCAGCTGTCACGTTGAAGCAGAGCACGATCCAGAGCTGATAGAACTGTGGTGTCCGCAGTGCTGTATCAATATGCACATGGTTGCGAGTGATAAGGCCTTGTTTTGCAGGGTCTTCCTGTGGTGGCTCCCAACCTTCCGGTTTCCAGCCTGGTGCAGGAATGCGGTAGGCGAAAGATGCCAGGATCATCACGATGAAGTAGACAATACCCAATGTGAGGAAGGTAGATGCTGCGCCAGTGTTGCCTGTGCCAGCGAGATATACGCCTGCTTGGGCACCGTCAAAGGCTGCTTCTGCTTGTGATGCACTGACGACAATGGCTTCAAGCTTCTGGCCTGCAACCTGCACGTAGCGTACACCGTTTTCTACGGTTGTTTGTACGTCTGCGAGAGGGCCGAGATAATCTGGTGCTTTGGCATAGAGGCCCAGAAGCCAGCTTTTCAGCGGAACTGCGATGATTGCACCGCCGCCAAAGCCCATGATGGCCATACCGGTTGCCAGACCGCGGCGGTCAGGATACCAGCGGATCAGGGTGGAGACAGGTGAAACATATCCAAGACCGAGGCCGCAACCACCAATGACACCGTACCCCAGATACAGTAGCCAGAGCTGGTGGGTCATGATGCCAATTGAGCCGATGATGTAACCACCGCCCCAGCAGAAGGCAGCTGTTGTGCCAACGCAGCGTGGACCAACTTTCTCAAGCCATTTGCCTGCAACAGCGGCAGACAGACCAAGAAACAGAATTGCGACTGAGAAGATCCAGACCACAGAACTGAGAGACCAATCTTCAGCTGCTGGTGCTATGCCGCCGATTTCTCTGACAAGTGCCGGATTGTAGATACTCCATGCATAGGCAGAACCGATGCACAGGTGAATTGCAATGGAAGCCGGTGGAACGAGCCAACGATTGAAGCCCGGCTTGGCTACGATCGCGTCTTTCAGCATAAAGCTTGGTATTTTAAACATCAGCAAACCCCTAGAGCAATCAAAGCAGTTTGCATTGCCTCGCCCGGCAAACCGCCTCGATCTTTTGTTACGACTACATCCTGTTTTCCGAAAATCGAGCCTCATTTCGGGAATGCGCCTAGGAGGCAGGCGAGAGGGAGGAAGCCTGCATCCATACGTTGAGTCTGCATCTAACACATGGTTAGTTGAAATCGCCAGAGTCTATCACGTTATAGATGCAATCTATTACAGTGTGGGTTTGTGGAGGATAGGGCAAAGCCAAAAACAGAAAGTGGTGCGGTGAAAAATTTTGCACGCTCTGATTTATTTTGAAATATCAGAGGAATAGGGCTGCTTGGTGCCTATGAATATGTCAGATGAGGACGAGGCTGTCATCCGTACTGTAGGTTACTGACGTCAGGTTTTACGCAGGTGCGTATTGTCGCAGTGCCTAAGGAAACGAAAAAAGCGCACCGCTGGGCGACGCGCTTTTAAGATTTGGTTTGGTTCAGCTTACAGGAGAGCTGGAATACCTGGGAGCATGCCAACTGCAGCCATTGCCAGAGTACAGATGATCACTGCACCTGCTGGAATGATGATGCGGTCTGCAAAGCTCAGGCGTTCTGCACGTTCCTTGTCGCCAATGAGACCATTGTTGTCGAGGAACATGGTGATTGCCCATGCCAGAACAGGGTTGGTCACGATGGCTGCGAAGATGCAGATACCAGCGGAGTTGGTGTCGTTGCTGGATTTCACCATCTGCAGGCCAGCTTCCAGAAGTGGAAGGAACACACCAACCAGAAGAGCACAGGACATCACTGGCTGCCATACTGCTACGTCCATTGGGTAGCCGATGGTTGCGATAACGATGCATAGTGCGCCGAGCAGGATTGCGCCTGCAGGGATTGGACGCTTCGCGATCGCTGCCGGGATCATGTAGGTGCCCCAGGAGGAGGTGATGTTACCACCGCCGAAGAATGTACCGGTGAACTGGCGCAGGGAGCAGCAGGTCATGGTGTCATCCACGTCCATCAGAACTTTATCTGTGTTCTTAGGGTAGTTGAGTTCCTGGAAGATACGGTGGCCGAGGAAGTCCGGGGACCACATTGCGACTGCCAGAATTGCCCAAGGCAAAGAAGCAACGAAGTGGTTGAAGCTAGGGATGCCAAGCTGCCAGCCGGTCTCGGTAGATCCCCACCAGTACCATGGATTCATGTTTGGCAGGCCAGGAGCTGTGGTGAACTGAAGGTCAACACCTGCGCCGAGTGCGAGCGCCAGAACAACCGCGATGACGGAGCAAGCTGGAATTGCGAGCCAGCGCTTTCCGACCTTTGCGAGGAAGGCGTAGAGCACGATGTTGACGGCAAAGATTGCTAGAGCGACGTAAGAGAGGCTGTAAGCAAGGTCATGCTTCGCCTGCAGGCCGCCAGCCCAGCTGAAGAGGGATGTGATTTGCCCCTTTGCCCCCATGAAGCCAAGGAACACGAGCAAGCCGCCAGCAACGCCCTGACTGGTTAGGTTCACCAGACGAGAGCCACCTTTGAAATAACTGAGGAGTAGGCCGAAGGCACAGACGAGTGCTGCCAAGGCCAGAGGGTGTGCGCCTGCAAGAGCGATAGAGCCAATGAGCGGGATCATTGGACCGTGGTTGCCTGCAAGGTTTGCACGTGGGTTGAGGAAACCAGAGCCGATGATGCAGAAGAGCAGCGCCGGGATGAGCATCTCAACGCGAACCACTTCAATGATCCACTCAGCACCAAGATTGACGTGTGGCCATTTTGCTGTGAGGCCGGTTGCCCATGCCGTCATAACCGCAGAGTACATCACGGAGATGCCGATTGTTCCTGCAATTGCAGGAACAAAATCTTCCATTTCAAAACGGAAGTCGCGGCCCGGCAGGTTGAGACCCCAACGGCGTGGTTTCATAATCTGGAGTTCGTGGTCCAGATAATCAGACCGTTGTTCGAACTCGCTCGCAGGCTTGTGTGCCTCGCTATAGGATTCTTCGTGTTTGTCTGTCTGCTGAAGCATAACAGCCATTCTCCATAAAACTGACGGAGGAAAGGAGAGTGTGGCTTCACGGTGCTTGCTTGGTGAGCGAAGCTGATGAAGGCATCTCACGTCATGGCCTTGATTTCTGGTTTGCTGGGAGGAGTTGGAACCGTCAGGATTTTCGGGTTTTGAGTTGCAGCTTAATGGGAGGTGTTAAAGTGCAACTGCGTCAGCGGCTTCAAACTCGCTGTATCTTTCCTTCCGGATTCCAGGGTCTTTTCAAGAGACCGTGCAAACCACAAATTCAGACCATGAATACCCTTCCCCTGTTCTTCAGTTCCGAAAGGCCCCTAGCTGAAATGACGTAGGGAAGCTTACGGTGTTCAGCGAGAACTTGCAGAAGGACGCAGCTTAAATAAAATCGTATGAGTCTATCGCGTCATTGATGAAATCTATAAGACGAAAAACTGCGACAATATGAGCTATCTAATTGATTTTGTTGAATTGCCTTGTTTTTAGATACTGTGAAATTTCAGGCTGCAATATCTTATTTAAAACAACAGTATAATGAAATTAATTCACTTTGAGCGGGTGTTAAGGCTAATGAAAAACGTGATCTGAGGATCACATCCTGTCGCGGTAGAATGACTTATAGGTAGTATTGTCGCAGCGCTGTGGGAACTTGTAATACAAGTGTTTTTCCGAGTTTAAATTGGACTTTGCAGACACCAAGTTGGCTCCACGCCCGGTAAAATTGTACCTTGATGGCTATGCACTTTGCCAGGGTGAGAGCATTCCGGATAAGAAAAAACTTGGCTGCCCCCTACTTTTGGCGTAGATAGGCGATCCATCCTGCCGGACTTATCTGCGGTCTCGTTATGAGCCTTCAAATTTTCACTTCCCAGTAACCTCAAAAATCATCGAACCGATTTGTTGTGTCTGTTTGCTGAGAAGTTTAACCGAGTTTCTGTAGGATTTGAGATTAAAGCGTGTTGGTGCGCTCGCCAGAGGCGAAGCCCATCTGAAAATGAGAGATATTATGGCACTGGTGGGTCCCGTATTACGGGTGCTTGGATACTTTCTGGTTGGGCTGGCCATTTTGATGCTGGCACCTGCATTGCTGGATATTTACTTCAGCAATCCAGACTGGATTGCGTTTGCACTCTCTTCTCTGTTTGTTGGTTTGCTTGGCCTGCTGCTTGCTGTTTCTACGGCCAACTACAAACTCGAACACCTCACCATTCGACAAGCGTTTTTGCTGACCACAGCATCGTGGGTTGTGATGCCAGTCTGCGGCGCTCTGCCCTTTCTCAGCCTTGGGATCGGCTTTGAGAACGCTTTTTTTGAGAGCGTCTCGGGGTTTACGACCACAGGTTCCACGGTTCTGATTGGTCTGGATGGTATGCCTCCGGGATTGTTGTTCTGGCGTTCCCTGACCCAGTGGATCGGCGGTGTTGGCATCATCGTTATGGCGATCTTGCTCATGCCTTTGCTGCGTATTGGCGGGATGCAGCTGTTTCGGACAGAAAGTTCTGACCGCGGAGAGAAGATTGTTGCCCGTGCGACTGATTTGACGCGCTTGATTGGTGGCGTCTACATCATGCTGACGCTGACCTGTACGATCCTTTATGTGTTTTCTGGCATGACGTTGTTTGATGCAGTGAACCATGCAATGACGACATTATCCTCTGGTGGTTTTTCTACTCACGATGCGTCCTTTGCATATTTTGAGAGTACTGCTGCAGAATGGGTGGCTGTGGTCTTTATGCTTGCCTCAGGGCTGCCGTTTGTTGTGTTAATCAAATCCTTGACCAAGAATCCGAAAGCACTTCTGCAGGATCCTCAGGCACGAGTCTTTATCTTTGTTATCATTGTCCTCTCCAGTTTGACTGCTCTGTATCTTGGCATTGAAAATAAGTTCACGTTTGGCCGTGCTGTGGTTGAAGCGCTGTTTGTGGTGATTTCAATCATCACCACAACGGGCTATGGACTTGGTGATTATACGGCGTGGGGCCCGCCGATGATGGGCTTCTTCCTGATGTTGACGTTTATTGGTGGCTGTACAGGCTCGACCAGTGGTGGCATCAAGATTTTCCGGTTTATCGTGTTCTTTGGCACTGTTCGTGCGTACATGAATAAGATGATCCGGCCTGACCAGGTGGTTCCTGTCCGGTATGGCGATACAAAAATCACGCCTGAACTAGCGTTCTCGGTTCTTGCGTTTTTAGTGGTCTATATGGCCACTGTGGGACTGATTACCGTCATTCTTGGTGGACTTGGTCTGGACCTGGTGACGGCTATGAGTGCAGCGACGACGGCGGTTTCTAATGTCGGTCCGGGACTTGGTGATGTGGTTGGCCCCGTTGGAAACTTTGCCGACATCCCCAACAGTGCGAAAATTGTACTTTCTGCGGCAATGTTGCTGGGGAGATTGGAACTCTTTACGGTGCTGGTGCTGTTTAATCCTCAATTCTGGCGTTGACGCTACGTCCCTGAAAGACTAGGGATTCCGTGCATTGAGCATGTTTGGGCTGTCCGGTTTCATTCTTGTTGTGTGAATAGGTAGTTGCCCGATTAATTCAATTGCCAGATATCACTAAGTGGCCTAAAACCAATGCTTCATAAATGTTTGAGAGCATACCGTTCCAATCTCGTCCGTTAAGGGACAATATGTGACTAGCGGGCGGGTTAAATTGGATTTTATATCGGCGGATTGATTTTGGTTTCCATACGACCGGTTTTAAGTGTGCTTGGGTACCTTTATGTTGGCCTCGCTGCTGCCATGCTTGTCCCTGCATTTGTGGATGTTGTGTCGCGTAATGCTGACTGGCAAGCCTTTATTATTTCATCGTTAATTACCGGTCTGGTTGGCATGTTGCTAATCGTGGCCATGGGTGGTGCGCTGCGTGACGGGCTGGACACACGCCAGACCTTTATCCTGACAACTCTATGCTGGGTCTCGTTGCCTGCGTTTGGGGCTCTGCCGTTTTTGTGGCTGGGTATTGCGTATGTTGATGCTGCGTTTGAGGCCGTGTCGGGATTCACCACCACCGGCTCTACTGTGCTGACGGGTCTTGATTCACTTCCGCCGGGGCTGCTTGTGTGGCGTTCGTTGATGCAGTGGATGGGCGGTGTTGGCATCGTTGTTATGGCGATCGTGCTTTTACCGTTTCTGCGCATTGGTGGAATGCAGCTGTTTCAGACAGAAAGCTCCGATCAAAGCGAAAAGATTGTCAGCCGTTCCATTGAATTGATCCGCCTGATCAGTTTGACGTATCTGCTTCTGACCAGTCTTTGCATTGTGCTTTACTGGTTCTCCGGCATGACGATGTTTGATGCGTTCAACCATGGTCTCACAACAATTGCGACGGGTGGTTACTCTACGCATGACAATTCCTTTGGGTACTTCACCAATCCGGTGACTGGCTGGATTGCAGTTGTTTTCATGATTGTGGGCGCGCTGCCGTTCGTGTTGATCATTCAGGGGCTACGCGGTCAGCCGATGTTGCTGTGGCGGGATCCGCAGGTACGTGCGTTTCTGTGGCTTGTGGGTTTGATTTCTCTTGCTCTGACGATTTATCTCGGCACTTCTGGCAATGCAGATAGTTTTGGTAGTGCGATCCTGCAATCCGCGTTTAACGTGATTTCTGTGGTGACGGGTACTGGCTATGCCATGGGGGATTACACCGCTTGGGGAGCTCCGGTGATCGGTCTTGCGTTCCTGCTCAAGTTTGTTGGTGGCTGTACAGGCTCGACAACGGGCGGCATCAAGGTCTTCCGTTTTCTTGTGTTCTTCGGAACCGTGATTGCGCATATGCGGCGGATGGTGCGGCCTAACCGCGTGATCTCTGTGAGCTATGGTAACACGCACCTGACACCAGAACTGACGTTCTCCGTTCTTGCGTTCCTTGTGGTTTACATCGGTACAGTTGGTATTCTGACGTTGATCCTGTCCCTGTTCCATCTGGATCTGGTGACCGCTGTGTCTGCCGCCGCGACATCCGTTGGTAACGTTGGCCCGGGCCTTGGTACCATGATCGGGCCATCTGGCAACTTTGCGGCGCTGCCTGATCCAGTGAAATGGATCTTGTGCGCCGCGATGTTGCTGGGGCGTCTGGAACTGTTCACGGTTCTTATTCTTCTGGATCCTGATTTCTGGTCCAAATAATCTTCAGTCTTCATTTTGGCGCGTATTCTTGTCCGAAAACCGGAGCCACTTTTCGGGAATACGCTGAATAATTTGGAAGGTCGCGATGCGATTTGATGTACCGCTGGTCACTGGCCGGCTGATTAAGCGTTACAAACGGTTTCTGGCTGATGTTACCCTCGATGATGGCGGTGCTGAAATCACAGCGCACTGTGCCAACTCGGGCTCCATGATGGGCTTGAAAGATCCGGGCATTAAGGTCTGGTTGACGCCCAATAATGATCCGAAACGCAAGTTGAAATACTCCTGGGAAATGCTCGAGATTGACGGTGCGATGGTGGGTATCAATACCAGCCGTCCGAATGGCCTGGTCGAAGAGGCGATTGAAGCAGGGCGTATTCCTGAGCTTGTCGGTTATGAAAAGCTGCGCCGTGAAGTGAAGTACGGCAAGAACTCCCGTATCGATATTCTGCTGGAAGGTGAGGGCGACAAGCGCACCTATGTTGAGGTGAAGAACGTTACGCTGGCCCGAGAGGATGGGATTGCTGAGTTCCCGGATGCTGTGACCGCGCGTGGTGCGAAGCATCTGGATGAGCTTGCTGATATGGTCCGGGAAGGCCATCGCTCAGCAATGGTGTTTTTGATTCAGCGTGATGATTGCGATGCGCTTGTTTTGGCGCGTGATATTGACCCGAAATATGGTGAGGCTTTTGATGCGGCTGTAAAGGCAGGTGTTGAAGTCTACGCGATTGGATGCCGGCTGGATACTGATGAGATCATCGCTGATCGGGCTATTGAGGTGCGGTGTTGAGGGAGTAGCTCATAGAGTTCGATTACTTCTGGTGAGGATATGTCATTTTATCCAAGAAGCTTCGCAGCTTTGGTATCAATTTTAGTATGGGTCATTATCTTTTGCGTTTGGATGAGTGGTCTCCAAGATAGCTGACTTTGGGCGTATGGTTTTATATTTATTCTAGCCTCGATACCATTCCTTTCATTTTGGGGCAGTAGCGGGACGGTTGGTTGGTGGCGAGCCTTTAGAGGCTCGATCGGATCTTTTGTTTTAGCTGTGTTGTTGTTTTGGGCGCTCACCATAGTAAATGATCCTGCAATTAGGCAGGAGGGCCTATCTTTGCACTTTGCAAGTCATGTCAGGTCTCTTGTCGGCATGTTCGTGTTCAGTGTTTTCGGTGTTCTTGTTTTTTCTCCAGCTTTTATGTTTGTGTTCTGGGTCACTCAGAAGGTTTCAATATTTGTCGGTAATCGATGGCCTTCATGGGCAGCAAGCTTCAAAGCAATCAAAAGCTTTCCTTGGATCTAAGCAATCGCTCGAGATTAGTGCGTGCAAGCACTGAAAGCACCGCATGGCACCCCATGCAGCGTTGAACTGAAGTTCCCGGAAGTCGGGATGAGCAAGGCGGCAGGCAACGCCTGCGCTACTTGTTAGAAATGAGTCTTTGGCATTGGCTACGCGCCTTGCCCGGGCATTTTGATATGGACAACATCGCCTCTTATCCTGAAAGACACGATAGCCAGTTTCCTGGAAAGACAACGGCTTTGCTTTGGCAAGTTTCCCGGCCTAAACAGGTCCTCTGTCCCTGACATTTATTGCTCTGACCAACAAATGCCACTGCGTGATGCCCCTCAAGCTTGGGCCCTTCCTCTCAGACCATGCAGTCACGTCTGAAAATCGGTTCCACCGGACCTTTGAAAGATGCGTTACCTCTCTCAAAAGCCCCACCCAGCCCACGACACGCTGACGGACGGTCCGCCAGCTGCCCGTCACGTGGGCATGGGATTAGTATGAGGGCATATTCGCTTAAGGGGGATAAGTTTTTTTTCAAATACCACTCACCATCGTTTGCCCGCAGGCATGCAAAGAACATCAAGCAGCTTTCACATTCTCCAGGAAGCTTGCCACTTCAGATCGTAAGTTCTCGGAGAGATGACCCAGCTTTCCAGCGGCCTGATGCAGGTCATTCGAAGCGTCTTTTGTGCCCTGAAACCCACTATCCAAATCCAGCATGTCTGTCGCGACCTGCGACACATTCTGGTGCGCGCTATTCAGATCCCGAGAGATATCCTCAGTTGCCTGCTTCTGATCACCAACAGCTTCATTAATGCCAGTTGATAAGGAATTAATCTGCTCAATTGTCTCTCCGATTGAGCGGATCGCTGTCACAGCTTGCTCAGCGACCTTTTGCACCGACTCAACCTGTGTTGAAATCTCTTCGGTAGCTTTTGAGGTTTGGCCAGCAAGGTTTTTCACCTCACTTGCAACCACAGCAAAGCCACGCCCCGCTTCCCCTGCGCGTGCTGCCTCAATTGTTGCATTCAATGCCAACAGGTTAGTCTGGTCAGCAATCTGATCAATCAGCTCGATCACCTCACCAATAGCCTTCCCGCTTTCCACCAAACGCCCAACAATCTCATTGGTCTTGTGCGCATGCACGGCAGCATCCTGCGCAAAACGGGCAGCTTGTGTGGTGTTATCACCAATCATCCCCGAAGAACGCGACACACCTTCTGCCGCTTCAGCCAATGCTTTCACTGAGGTTTGTGTGGTTTGCGCGACATCACTGGAAGATGTCATGGCACTGTGAGCACCCTGCACGCTCGCATCCAGCTCTCTGGAGCGTGTCTCCACTGCCTGACTGATCTCCAGCAAATCATGCACGACATGACCAACTGAAGCCTCAAACTCCTGGGCAACACTGGCTAACGCCTGTTTGCGTGCATCTGCAAGTTCCAGCTCCTGCTGTATTTTTGCTTTTGCATCTGCTTCAGCCCTATCTTTCAGCACAACACGGAACTGAGCAATAGAACGAGCAATCGCCCCGATTTCATCTCCACGTTCTATGCATTTGATCTCAGTGTCCAATGCCCCTTCAGCCAGCGCATCCAGACCACGTTGCAACGCAGCCATGTTGTTTCGCATGCCCCGTGCAATGACGACAGCCACAACAAAGAACAGAGCTCCCACAGGCGCACAGACCATCACAATGTACATGAGATTGTCGACAAGCAGCGACTCCAGCGCGCTTTGCCCATGATCTGACATAAGCTGCGACCTTAACGCCTCATCTCCCAGAGCAGACGTCAACGCATCGTATATTGTGACAAAGGAAAACAGCGTGCCGAGCGACATGATTGACATGGCCAGAAATACGACCAAGACAAACTTGCCTACCATCGACAGCTTAAAAACATGCGGTTGGGTAACCATCAATAGCCCCACTTCACCCATAAATTTAATGTGAGTAATGTTACCCATGTATGTAAACAGAACACTACCATGAGGCTGTGAATTGCATACATTTTCGAAAAAACAGCGATAAAATTTAATTTTCTGCAGAAATTCTTGAATCTGCGCTAATATTCAAAGCTCAATCAATAAAAAATACTTCGGATATTAAAATCCGGTCCAACGTGTATCGTCAGCTCGACCAGAAACTTCTGGCAGCACTTCTCCAGATACAGTCAGCTTAAACAGATCACTTCCCGCAGCAGCTTTCCCGCCTTTATCATCAGGTCCGATAAGCTTAGTTTCAGGAGACGTTAGACGACCGGTCAAAACAATAAAGTTCGGATCATCTTTCACACCTTCAAAAATGAAGGCCGTCGCACTACCAAATATGCGTGCTATTTCTCGCTCAACAAAGTAGGCGACTTTCCGGTATCCAGCCCAGGTAAAGTAGACCCCATCCTTCGCCCTCAATCGGCGGCGCTTACCAGTAATGTCCGGGCCATGAGGCGTATATTCCCCCTCTTCACTTTGAAAGGCAGCCCAAATGTCGACAAAGATACCTCCAGCTGGTTCAACTTGCTCTTTGAACAAATCATTGAGATAGCTGAAGTTAGCACTCGTAAGATACTCTTCTGCAGGCGCAAGGCCCACCCAAATCAGAGGCAATTGCTCATTCCTGACGGCTGCAACCAACGAGGCTGTCCTAAAGCGGTATTCTTTCTTCCACTCTTCCCCTTGAAACTGCAACTCCTCAGCGTAGCTGGCAGGCTGCCCATCAATAACACCTTGCCCTACAACCTTGATGTTCCGGTTATCGCGTGCGCCCAAAGAAACAACCACAAGACCCACATCTTCGCTCTTCAGCACAGCTGTCACGTCTTCCGGCCAGTCCGGATTTTTATCTGCAACAAGTCCAGTTTGAGGATAAACAAGCTTCTTGACTTTAATCGAAGGCGTTTCAGCATACACGGCCTTCAAACCATCAGCCAAGCCCATCGCCAGATCATCACCAATGACCAGAAGGACCTTAGCGTCCTTACTCTTTTCTTTCTCAACGATCTTGGGAGTGTTTACTGCAGCAACACCAGCACTACGGTTTTTTCGCGTTGTACTTCTGCGTCGCTTCTTCCTTGTAGGATTCGCCTGCTCGATTCTTTTATTTCCCCCACCAAACAACCAGCCAAAGAATGACTTATTGCCTTTTTTGGGGGCGCCTGTGCTGTTGGTTCTCACTTGAGCTGCAACCTCAACGGGCACAACAGAAACACTGACAAAGCAAAGGCTTATCAGTGCCACAAACACAAAGGACAAAAAGGATCGTTGCATAATCGCGAGTCTCCAGCAGGAACCAACCACCAGCATTGGTTTCCTGCCATTAGGAAACCCGATTATGTTCTACCTTGCAACCTATTAAGAAGCTTTATTGAATCGTGACCATCTGGAACCAGTCCCGACGCTTTTTGATAAGCCTGAATAGCCTGACGGGTCCTCTGACCAATCTTTCCATCTACAGCTCCAGGTTTATAACCCTTCTCGGAAAGCCCCTTCTGAAGCGCTTTTTTCTCGCTAAATGTCAGAGGGCGATCACCACGCGGCCATTCCACAGCAAAACCAGAAAGCCCCAACAATCGATCAGAAAGGTGCCCAACCCCAAGCGCATAAGCACTTGAGTTGTTATAGCGTTTGATCACGTAGAAGTTTTTGAGCAGCAAGAACGCAGGGCCCTTCGCTCCAGCAGGTGTATAAAGCCGTGCCATGTCAGCACCACGTGGGAACTTCGAGCCATTCGCCCGCTTCACACCCAGCTTGCCCCAACTCACAACAGACTGCTGTTTGCGTTGGTTGCTTAAGCGGTAATTGAAGTTCTTCGGTAGAGTAACCTCATAGCCCCAGGTCTGCCCGGACTGCCAACCCATCTTGTTGAGATAGGCTGCTGTTGAAGCCAACGCATCAGGAATGCTATTCCAGATATCTCTTTTTCCGTCACCCGTAATATCAACGGCATAGGCCTGATAAGTCGTCGGGATGAACTGCGTATGCCCCATGGCACCCGCCCAGGACCCCCGCATTTGTGTAGGCGAAACATCACCATTTTGAAGGATTTTAAGAGCAGCAATAAGCTGCTTGCGTGCATATTTTCCGCGACGGCCACCATTGTAAGCCAGTGTCGCTAGAGCACGAGGCGTTGAACGAACAATCGATGTATTATCGAGAATACGCCCATATGAACTTTCCATCCCCCAAATCGCCAGCACGACATGACGGTTTACGCCATATTTGGCCTCGATCTTATCAAGCCAACCAGACCATTCATCCACCATGCGGCGCCCGTGGAGCACCCGATCCTCTGAAACGGCGCTATCCAGATACTGCCAGATAGCACGCGTAAACTCAGGTTGGTTCTCTGCACTCTTCTTAATTCGTGGATCAGGGGTCATCCCCTTGAAGACACGATCATAGAGTTGAGCGTTAACGCCTTGAGCTCCAGCAGTCCGCTTATAGCTTGCAATCCATTTTTGAAAATCACTCCCCTGAGCAAAGCCGTAGGAGTTACTGAAAAATAGAAACCCAGCGCACAGGACAGCTGGCAAAGAAGAAAATCGCATACTGCTTTCTCCAGTCACCCGAATGGGAGGTTGTTAGGCGCACTTTGCGCAGTCTTTTTGCTTAGCCCTCGGAGGCAATACTGCCATGACTGTCAACCATGGTAAAAAAAAGGCCGTTTTTAATCAAAACCCCTTTTTAAGCTTGTCAATTTTTACTAGATGCATCTCAAAAAATTAACGCGCTCCAAAACACTTCAAGAATTCAGCGTCTTATCCGAAGGCCAGCTTCAATGAGGCTGCTTGTGTAGTTGCTATTTAGCGAAGAGCTCTCAAACGCACGGAACGTATAACGAGAAAGCAGTGCTGCATCCTTGGAGAAAGCCCACACCAAACCAAAGGATCCAGTTCCCTCCTGCTCAACAATATCTACCCCTTGATACGTCCTGTAAGTGTAGCCAAACTGGACATCACCAACCAGGTCCTGAGTAAACTGATGTGCATACCGAACATCACCCGCATAAAGAATTGAACCAGAAGCTCCACTGATATTAGTTCCGCTAAAGCTGGTTGCTCCACTAACGGTCACAGTATCCCGGCGTGTAGGAGACCAAACAAAAGCTCCATCGAAAATCAGCCCCTGCAAAGCATCAAGGCGATTGTCATCCAGATACTCAGCCCGATAACCAACCCCAAACTCACCCCGAAGCTTAGGTCCACGATCAACACGAAGACCAGATTTTACAAAGTAACCGCGCGATGTTCTATCAAAGCAGGATGGATCACCGCTACAATCTTGATCGTATTTTCGGACAAGAAACCCACCTTCTAAGTAAGGTTCAAATGCAGCTCCATTATCAAATGACGTACGCAGAGTGGCATCAAACACAGTATTATCGCGAGGCTGCGAACTGCTCATTTGCCCACCGTAAATCGTACGGTCTACACCAATGCCGCCACGCAGCTGAACCAACGAAACTTGCCTGCTGAGTGAGAATCTACCTCCAATTTCCTGCACAGAATTGGTACGCCCAGTCGACGCCTCATTTTCAGCAGAGGACCGCTCCTCTCGCGAAAATGAATAAACACCATCAATACCGGCAGTTGTCAGGTCACTCAAATCAAGACGCACATTCCCACGGCCGGTGACAACAGGCTGGTTATTATCAGGTTCACTAAAGAAAGCGCGAAGGCTACCCCGAAGCTCCAACCCGAGTCCGTGCCGCTCCCAATTTGAAACCACACCAACTGCCGCATCAACTTCATAAAACCCATCCGGCGTACCGCCATTTGCCTGCTCAGCATTGTCGGTCCAGCCAAGGCCAGCATCAAACGACGGCGTCAGGCGTAACGATCCAAGCTGAATGCCAACAGGTCGGTCCTGAATAGTCTCTCCATCAAAAACACCCTCATCAGAATTCCCACCTCCACCGGCGGGTCGTGAAAGACGAGAAGCAGCTGCAACTCTCTCCGAAAACTTGGCCTCCCTACTCCTGCGACCAGTACCAGTGAGTTGCTGGCTAACAGTCGGAACAGGAGGCTGAGTTGCGGTACCTGGTGGTCCTTCTTCAATCAATTGCTCAAAGGGCGCTGCATCCGTTTCAGAAGGATTTTCAAAATCCGCACTCGGGTCATTCTCAAAAGTGAGGCTATCCCTGAACTCCAGATCACTGGTTTGCGCAACAGCATAGCACCACGGAAATGCGCCCAGCATCAAAACACAGGCCAAAATTGACCTGCTTTGAATGCTCTTCAAAACGTCTGGGCGCAACCACATAAAATATTCCAGCAATCCACCTTCAAATGAAGGAAATTCAACAAGCCCCACACTCGCCGAACATGGTTAACGTTTCCTTGCAAAGAGACTCTCTACCTCTGATTGTTTTATCCTTTCAGATTTGGTAGAGGGGAAACCAAGTCTTGCCCCAGAGTGTTCACAATGCACTCTTATTTAGTGCAGGAATCTTGCTGCAAAAGCGTCATTGTGCTCCTGAGAGCAAAGCTAAGAAGTAGTGCCAAATGCATATGCCATCATTTCTAACGCATGAAGACCGTCCTCTGCGCCCGGCTGATGAGTGGATACACTCCGCTGCAAAGACGATTGAAACCGAGATTGCTGCGCTCAACGCGTTACAGGCAAGCCTTTCCAACGGCTTGGCAGAGCCTTTCACAAAAGCGGTAGAGACAATCGCTCACTCAAAAGGCCGCGTAATCGTCTCTGGTATTGGCAAGAGCGGGATCATTGGTACCAAGCTGGCTGCGACATTAGCATCCACCGGGACACCCGCTTTCTTCGTACACGCAAGCGAAGCAAGCCACGGTGACCTTGGTATGATCACCGAAGATGATGTGGTAATTGCGCTGTCCTGGTCTGGCGAAACCCAAGAACTTGCAAGCCTCCTCGGCTTCACCCGCCGTTTTAAGGTGCCGTTGATCGCTATCACCCGCAATGCAGCTAGTGCACTTGGTCAAGCCTCAGATATCTGTCTGACATTGCCTAAAGTTCCAGAGGCCTGCCCTCATGGATTGGCTCCCACATCCAGCACCTTAATTCAGCTCGCCCTGGGAGATGCTCTCGCAATTGCTCTCTTGGAAGCAAAAGGTTTTACAGCTCAAGACTTTAAGGTCTACCACCCTGGCGGCAAACTAGGCGCAAGTCTGATGCATGTGAAAGATGTCATGCACACAGGTGATCATCTACCAGTCGCTCAAAACGGTATGCTTATGAAAGAAGCTCTCGTTTTGATGACCCAAAAGGGATTTGGCGTTCTTGGCATTACCAATAATGATGGAGTACTCATTGGCGTCATCACGGATGGTGACTTACGCCGCCATATCAGCCCGAACTTTCTCGATATGAAAGTTGAGGATGTCATGACGCACAATCCAAAAACAATTGAAGAAACACTTCTGGCACCATCAGCACTGGAAGTAATGAATTCACTCAAGATCAGCTCACTATTTATTGTCAGTAATGACAAGCCAGTTGGAATCATACGCACACTTGATCTTCTGAAAATCGGCGCGGCCTGACCCGCACCTGGAACAAGCTCTTTGATGCCCGAGATGTGTTCATCCTCGGGCATTTTGATTCTCATAGCCATCCATTTGGTTCACATCTTCCAACAGCACAACCCAATTTTTCCCATTTATTAGGATTTGGTTAGCCTTAATACCCCAAATTAACACTAGTTAAATTGCCTCATCAAAGGCGCACATTCGGGTAAGCTAAATGGATCTAGCCACGATAATCGGCGTTATCGCTGCTTGCGTAACTGTGCTGATAGCTATCTTTCTGGGTGGAAGCTTCAGCCAGTTCGTTGACCTTCCTTCCATCTTGATCGTGGTAGGTGGCGGCCTCGCAGCCACACTCGTCAGATTCCCGCTAAATGGGTTGCTAAGTGCTTTTGGAATGGGAGCGAAACTCGCTTTCACCCATAAGAAGATCGAGCCTCGCGAACTTGTCGAGAATATCGCTCATCTTGCAGAAACTGCTCGCAAGGAAGGCCCTCTCGGTCTGGAGAATGTCGAGATTGAGGAACCTACCCTCGCCAAAGGCATGCAGTATGTAGCTGACGGTTACGACTACAATCTCATTCGCGACTCGATGGAAAAAGAGCGTGATCTCTACCTGACCCGCTTGAATGAAGGCGCCCGCGTATACCGTGCACTTGGCGACTCAGCTCCCGCCTTTGGAATGATCGGAACGCTTGTCGGCCTGGTACAGATGCTTGCGACTATGGATGATCCATCCACAATCGGTCCCTCCATGGCGATTGCGCTATTAACAACGCTGTACGGCTCACTCATCGCAAACGTAGTGTGTATCCCAGTCGCCGATAAACTGGATTCCAAATTTGAGCAGGAAGAGCTAAATCAAACCCTTGTCATCGACGGCGTTTTGCAGATTCGTGAAAGCAAAAGCCCATCGTTGATCCGTGAAATGTTGCTGGCTTATATCCCAGAAAAAGGCCGCAGCGACATGATTGAAGCGGCGGCTTAGTCCTTCGGGCAAGGGAGAGACACAATGGCAGGTAGAAAAAAATCAGCTCCCGCAGGCGCACCCGCATGGATGCTGACGTTTGCAGACTTGATGTCTCTGCTCGTGTGTTTCTTCGTATTGATTATTTCGTTCTCGGTCCAAGACAAGCAAAAACTTCAGGTTGTTGCGGGCTCGATCAAAGACGCATTCGGCATCAAACAGGTGACCAAACGCGCTGGTGTTCTTGAAATCGAAGGTGTGCCACTACGCGATTTCATGAAAGACATCACCTACGAGAAGCAAATTACAGACGCTGATTTTGCAACTGAGAGCCATCCGGAAAAGCGTAAACAAGGCCCGGAAGCAAACACCCACACCACCAAAAAGGCAGACATCGAGAAGCCGAGGCAGTTTGCAACTGCAGTGGTTTCGCTCCGGCAGGCATTTCAGGAAATGCCTGAGATCACAGAGATCTCCAACAACATCATTCTTGAAGAAACAGATGAAGGCCTTAACATCCTGATTGTGGATCAGGAAGGCCGTTCAATGTATCCGGAAGGGTCAAAGTACCCTTATGAGATAACAAGGCAGCTCCTCGCTAAAATGGCGCCTGTTCTGGCAAAGATGCCAAACCGTGTCCGCATTACCGGACACACGACGACAGGACAGCTCATCACAGCTCCAAGTGAAACTGGCTGGGAACTCTCAGCAGATCGCGCAAACACAGCACGACAGATTCTTTCTGAGTATGGTCTGCCTTCGAACAATATTCATTCTGTAGTGGGAAAAGCTGATTCTGAGCCTCTCTTCCCGAATGACCCATATCTTGCAGCAAACCGCCGCATCTCAATTCTGCTGATGGCAGAAGAACCGCCACTGCCACCAGATTTCAATCCATACCAATAGGCCTAGGCCTCTTCGCCTTCTGAAGCTGCTTCCACAATGAGAGTTGTGCCGTCTTGGCCGACGACTTTCACATGGGCACCTGCTGGTAAATCCGGGCCATTTACACGCCAAATAGAGTCACCAATCTCAAGCGTGCCTTTGCCATGAGCGAGTGCCTGCTTCAACACAAACACACGTCCTTGATATCGGCTCCCTCTTTTATTGAGATGCGGATCACCTTCTTTGTCATCGTCTTTAACAGTCAAACGACGACCAATAAGGAGGAAGCTGACGGACAAGACACCCCACAGCACAAGTTGCCAGCGCCAGTCCATATCAAAATATGCAACCAGAGCGCCAACAACGAGAGCAGCTGCCCCAAACCAGATCAGAAATGAGCCAGGAACAGCCAGCTCAAGCCCAATAAGAACAAGCCCGGAGGCAAACCAAACCCAAGGTTCAATACTGTTTTGGAACAGCTCAATCAGCATATCGATCAGCCCTCTGAACTACCGGTATTTGGAATACGGCTGGAACGACGGTGTTCGTTGTCCCTCAGTACTTCTTTGCTTATTTCAGCAATACCGGCAAGGCTTCCGATCATCCCAGTTGCTTCCATAGGCAGAATGAGAGTTTTCTGGTTTGGAGACTTTGCAAGTTCACCGAACGCTTCAACATATTTGTTAGCCACAAAGTAATTGATCGCACCCATGTCACCTTTGGCAATCGCCTCAGAAACCATCATGGTAGCCTTAGCTTCAGCTTGTGCCAGACGCTCACGTGCTTCAGCATCGCGCATAGCAGCTTGCTGGCGGCCTTCCGCTTCCAGAATGAGTGACTGTTTCACACCCTCTGCCTTAGCAATCTCGGCCTGCCGGGCACCCTCAGCTTCCAGGATCGAAGCACGCTTCTCACGCTCAGCTTTCATCTGACGACCCATCGCATTCACCAGATCGCTCGGAGGGTTGATGTCCTTGATCTCAATACGGGTGATCTTCACGCCCCATGGCTCACAAGCCGCGTCAACAACACGCAGCAAACGAGCATTGATTTCATCACGATTAGAGAGCAGTTCGTCCAGATCCATGGAACCCATGACACTACGAATGTTGGTCATGGTCAGATTCAGAATTGCATTCTGCAGGCCCAGAACTTCATAGGCCGCCTGCGAGGCGCTCAACACCTGATAGAAAGTCACACCATCAGCAGTAATCGTTGCATTGTCTTTCGTGATCACTTCCTGCGCTGGAACATCAAGCACCTGCTCCATCATATTCAACTTATGACCAATCTGGTCAATGAACGGGATGATGATGTTCAGACCCGGATGCAGCGTCTTCCGGTATTTTCCAAAGCGTTCAACTGTGTAGTTGTAGCCTTGAGGAACCATCTTCGCGCCAGCAAATACAACAAAAATGATCACAGCCACTAAAATGAGGACAGTAATCGAACTACCTGTCAAAATATCCATATCTATTAATCCTTTGGAGGAATTTGCCTTAACTATCGTAGCTTTGTCCCATTAAAACCAGAGAAAACTGCACGAATAAATGCCAAAGAGCACCGCTTCCTAAAAGAAACGAGTGCTCTTCTTTACATAGTAAATTAAAACTTAACTTCTAGATCCAACCCTGAAGCTCACGGCGAACCACATTCTCCAGCACAGCCATACCTTCAGGAGCATCATTGAGGCATGGAATATGGGTAAACTGCTCCCCTCCATGTTCTTCAAAGATCTCTGCTGCTTCACCAGCGATTTCTTCCAGAGTTTCAAGGCAGTCAGCTACAAAGCCCGGATTCAAAACGGCAATCCGTTTCACACCATCTTTCGCCAGCTTCTCAACTGTCTTGTCCGTGTAAGGCTGTAACCATTCTTCTGGACCAAAGCGAGATTGGAAGGTGATCTGAAGCTTCGTCTCATCCCACCCCAGCTTCTCACGCAACAAGCGAGTCGTTTTCTGACAGTGGCAGTGGTACGGATCGCCCTTATCAAAGTAGCTCTGCGGAATGCCGTGGAAAGACGCGAGAACCATCTCTGGTTCTTCATCCAGCTCACTGAGCTTGTTCTTGATCGAAGCAGCAAGCGAGTCAATGTAAGTATCGTCATCATGATAAGGCGGCACAATACGAATGGTCGGCTGCCAGCGCATCTTCAAAAGTGTACGAAAGACCTCATCGTTTACTGTCGCCGTCGTCGAAGCTGAGTATTGCGGGTAAAGCGGAAAGACGAGAATACGGTCGCAACCCTTTTCCTTCAGCGCATCAAGACGGCTCGCAATGGATGGATTGCCATAACGCATCGCCCAATCGACAACAACATTGTCACCCAGCCCCGAAAGCATCTCAGAAAGCTTGTCAGATTGGCTCCGTGTAATGGTGCGCAGCGGACTTTCATCCAGCTCGTTGTTCCAGATCTCTTTGTAGGCCTCACCGGACTTTTGCGGGCGCTTGCTCAAGACAATTCCATGCAAAATGGGCAACCAGAGAAAACGCGACCACTCAATGACGCGGCGATCTGAGAGAAACTCTGCCAGATAACGACGCATGGACCAGTAATCTGTCCCGTCTGGTGTCCCAAGATTTACAAGAAGCACACCCACTTTCCCAAAGGAGACCGGAGGGTGGTTTTCTTGCTTTGTTGCGTTACCGCTTGTGCTCTGGTTCATGAGACCCCTATGCGCATCAGATCCAATCCAATTGCTAAATAGAGTTTCCCAATGCCCGCGCCAAGGTCAAACCCTGTGATTTTCTGATTATTACCGTGAAACTACCCAAAATAGAAAAATGCCAGCCCACAAACGCAAACTGGCATTCTCAAAATCGATCAAACCAAGAGCTGCTATGTAGTCACTTCACGTTCATCAGAAATCACTTTACCATCGTTTGGCAAGGTATTGGGGGCAACCAGCTCCACATCACCATTGAGGCCAGTGTGCTCTTTCAGAGATTTCTTCAAAGCCGCAATGAAATCATCACTTGCAGCTTCAGTCTCGACCTTCAGGATCATATGGTCCTGCTCACCCTGGCGCACGACTGAGAGACGCGCACGCCCGGCCTCATCACCAGCGTTTTTGCGCAGACGCTCAATCTGTGCCGGGTCAACAAACATGCCCTTCACTTTGGTACGTTGGTCTGCACGTCCCATCCACCCTTTCAGGCGCATATTCGTACGACCGCACGGCGAAATGCCCGGTAGCACTGCAGACAAATCTCCCGTTGCAAAACGAATAAGCGGATAGGTTGGCGAGAATGTCGTCACGACCAACTCACCAACTTCACCCGGAGCAACAGGCTCTCCCGTTCCAGGACGAACAATTTCAATAATGAAATCTTCGTTGGCAATCAGACCTTCCATGGCTTCACTTTCATAAGCCACGATGCCTAGATCAGCCGTCGCATAGGCTTGCAGAACCTTCACGCCGCGACTTGCGTATTCCTCACGCAAGCTCGGATAAAGCGCCCCACCAGAAACAAGACCATGCTTAATGGAGCTTACATCCGCCCCCAATTCGACAGCACGGTCCAGAATAACCTTCAGATAGTCCGGAGTACCGGCATAAGCCGTCGGGCGCAGGCTCGAGATCGCAGAAACCTGCATGTCCGTATTACCAATACCAGCCGGGAAGACCACACAGCCATATGCACGTGCGCCCTGATCCAGAATGAACCCACCCGGTGTCATGTGATAGGACAGCGCATTGTGAACGATATCGCCCGGACGAATTCCAGTCGCATGGAACGCACGCGCTGATTTCCATGGATCAGCTTCGGATCCCTGCGGTTCCCAGATTGGTCCCGGAGACATAAAGATGCGTTTGTATGTAGAAAAGTCACCAGCAGCGAACCCACCAAGTGGGGGCTCTTCAGCCTGAGCCGCAAGAAGGTCCGCCTTACGGAGAACAGGGAGCTTAGCCAAAGCTTCACGGCTCGTGACTTCAACTGGGTCAACATCTGCCAGATGCTTTGCCCAACCAGACGCCTCGTTCTTTGCCATGGCAATCTGCCCCGGCAACCGAGCCATCAGATAAGCTTCTCGTTCCTCTGGGGACCGGATCTCCAACTCATCAAAATATTGGTTTCCCATAGAAGCCCTCCCATGGCCTCAAACATCTTCCCAGCAGGAGACCAAAGCCTCCCGCAAATTTATTGGACAGGTACTCTAGTTAAATCCGACAGGATCAACGCGGCCCTGACAATCAGATTGCACTGGCTTCGCGGCCAACAGTAACTCACTCATCGGGGTATCTGGCTCAACCCTGCCCTTCAGATTGATAAAGAGCTCGGTAATTAAACCACCTTTGCAACGCACCTGAACGCGGTTCCCTGCACCAGCGCCAAAGGTTTCATCAAACGCCGCACGAACCTGCGCTGTCGTGAGCACCTCACCGATGTTGGCAGCAAACAGATCACGGACAGCTGAACCGTTCAATTGCTCCATAAGATCAAGAGATTCCGCGTAATACTCTTCTGCACTATCGCTGTAACAAGTACCGTGTTTTACCCATTCATAACGGTCCAGATGCGACTGGGCGCCCGGCATCACCTTATCCAGCTCTTCACGAGTTGCATCATCCAACTTAACTGGAGGCAACTGGCCCCGTGTAGAACGCTCTTCTGCCAGACGCTTCTCTTCACGCGTTACACCACACCAGAAGTTGCCACGCGGTTGAGGCCACAAACCATGCAATGCAAAGTGGTTCGCATCAAACCGTCCTTCCACCTGAGAAGAACACTCCGGTATCTCTTGATGTGTTTGACAAAAAGCAGGTTGCCAGCTCGCAGCAAGCAGGAACTCAGCGTCTGCCGAAGGCCCTTTGACAGCAGGGCGAACCACATTTGATCCAGCAGAACCTCCGGAACCATTGCCAGTATTCAGCCCGCTACCATCAGCTTCAACCAGATGCAGACCACAGGAAACATCCACCCAACGCTCAGCTGGATTTACGCCATTCATACGAATGAAGTAATGAGATGCCTGCGATTTGTTCTTCCCAAGTAGTTCATAGGCACGCATCCGTTCCACATGAACGTTTCCAGGATTTGTCTGCTTACGAATAGATTGAAATGCTGGACAGGCTTCCTCAGCAAGAAAGAAACCGTCCAACTTCACTTGAGAAGCAGCAGGCAAAACAGAGGCCACGCTCAAAAGCGCAGCCCCGACAATCACTTTAGAAAGAAAATGCATGTGGTCCTCCAAAATACCTTTTGCAGCAATAAGCAGCATGCAGATTATTCAAAACCAGATACATTGACTTCCTGTGACAGTTCACCCCCATGATTTTAGGGGCAAGTTCTCAATTAATGCAGATTACGCCAACCACCGCTTGCGGCGTTTGTAGTGTTTGCCATCACGGAAGGATTTTCGCCCTTCTCCGCCGACACCAAGATAGAACTCTTTCACGTCTTCGTTTTCGCGCAAAGAATCAGCATCACCATCCAGCACAATACGGCCAGCTTCCATGATGTACCCATAGGTCGCGTATTTAAGCGCAACGTTGGTATTCTGCTCAGCAAGAAGGAAGGACACACCTTCATTCTTGTTCAGCTTCTTCACGATCTCAAAGATTTCTTCCTGCAACTGTGGAGCAAGGCCCATGCTTGGCTCATCCAGCAAAATCATGTCCGGGCGGCTCATCAAGGCACGACCCACTGCACACATCTGCTGCTCACCACCAGAAGTATAACCCGCTTGAGAACCCCGACGCTCACGCAAACGCGGGAAGTAGTCATACACCATTTCCAGATCGCGCTTGATCTCAGCATTGCCATCTTTGCGGGTATAGGCACCAGTCATCAGATTATCTTCAATAGAAAGGTGGCCAAAACAACGACGGCCTTCCATGACCTGAATGCATCCGCGCTGAACCAGCTCATTCGGAGAAAGTGCCTGAACTTGCTTTCCTTGAAAAATGATATTGCCCTTCGTCACTTCTCCACGCTCTGCTTGCAGCAGGTTGGAGATTGCTTTCAGGGTCGTTGTCTTACCGGCACCGTTCGCACCCAGCAGAGCAACAATACCCCCCTTAGGCACGGTCAAAGAAACCCCTTTGAGAACCAGAACCACGTGATCGTAAATGACTTCGATGTTGTTGATAGACAAAATGTCTTCGGCAACCTGCAGGTTAGCGGCTGGTGCCTTGGATTTTGATGTCTGTTCTGCAATTGCGTTCATGAGATCAGCCTTAACCTGCGAACATTCCGATTGTTTGAATTCGATAAATTGGCCGGGCACCACTGCGCCCGACCAAAACAACAAGGCTTAGTTACAAGCGAGGTCGCCACGACCAGGCCAAGGAGCATTGTTTTTCGCGTAGTCAGCGGCTTTTTCCAACTCAAGCGGCTTGATCAGTTCACGGTTTGGAGTCAGCAGGTCACTTGCCTGTACAAACTCTTCGCCGTTCCACTCAAGCATCCATGCACCAGAGTGACCAGTATGGTTGTCACAAGCCATCTTCAGTGGAGGTGTCATGCCCTTCATACCCAGCTCTTCAAGGCGAGCTGCAGTGATATCAAGGTTCTCAAGACCCCAACGCAGCTGTTCGGCATTGATGTTCTTTTCACCAAAGTTGTCCTGAGCGGTTTTTGCTGCTTCAGCAAGGATCATAGAGATGATGATACCGCGCTGATAGAAGATGGTGTCCATGTCAGCTTCAGATTTGATTTCTGAGTTGCCTTTGGAAACAACATGCTTACGGATGTCTTCAAGCACAGGGAAGTTGCCTGGAGCGTTGAAGCTGACAGACTTGTAGCCCTTCGCTTTAGCGCCAACGTTCTGCAAGTCAGCATCAGAGCCAGACCACCAGATGCCGATGAAGTTTTCCATTGGGTAGCGTGTCTTAACCGCTTCGGTGATCGCACCGGCGTTCATAGCACCCCAACCCCACATAACGACGTTGTCTGGACGCTCACGACGGATCTGCAACCACTGCGCAGACTGGTTCTGCATTTCTTTCAGACCAACAGGGATCGGAACCAGCTTAAAGTCATGCATTTCTGCAAGCTTTTCCAGAAGCGGAATTGGCTCTTTACCGAATGGGTGGTCAAGATGCAGAAGAACGATCTTCTTACCCTTCAGCGAAGACATGTCACCACCAGCAATGTAGTCGAGGATCATGTATGCACCATCCCAGTAGGACACTGGTGGGTTAAACGCCCACGCAAACGTATCACCGTCTGACATTGGCGAGAAACCGTAGCCAGGTGCCAGAATAGGAATACGGTCCACGTTGGTGCGAGGCATAACCTGCAAAGTGATACCAGTTGACCATGGCTGCGTTACGAGAGCTGCTCCCTTAGTCTTCTCGTAGCACTCAACGCCTTTGTTGGTGTTGTAGCCGGTTTCACACTCGATGTAATCGATTGGCACGCCGCCAATACCACCATCACGCTCGTTCAGCATGAGCATGTAGTCACGCTGGCCGTTCATGATTGGCGTACCAGTACCCGCAAATGGGCCAGTACGGTATGTCAGGTTTGGAAAGTTAAGACCGTCTGCTGCCATTGCAGCTGTGCTCATAGCAACTGCAATGGCACCTGCTGCAACAGCCTTACCTAAATTCGTAAAGTGTTTCATATTTTCCTCCGCGTTTGCGGCTCCCGCCGCGGACCATTTCCTCTATTCCCCAGCTGCTCCCGCAGTTCTTTATTAGTGAGGGAATGGCCAAATGATGAGCTTTTCACGAATAAGCGCCCAGAACCGCGCAAGACCGTGAGGCTCGACAATCAAGAACATGATAATGAGAGAACCAACCACCATAACGTTGACATGTTCCATGGTGGCAGAACCGATACTCAGGCCAAGCATTTCTGGCAGAAGGTTCAGCACAACTGGCAGAGCCACAATCAGGATCGCTCCAAGGAAGTTCCCCATCACACTGCCAAGGCCACCAATGATCGCGATAAAGACGATCTGGAAACTCATTGGAATATCAAAGAGATTTGGCTCAGCAGCACCTTTCCAGAAAAACACCATCAGCGCACCAGCAATACCCACGATATAGGAGCTGACAGCAAAGGCAGAAAGCTTTGCACGCATCAAGTTGATGCCCACCAGCTCCGCAGCAATATCCATGTCGCGAACAGCCTTCCATGTACGACCATACCGGCCACGTGTCAGGTTGATCATCGCAAAGGTCACAACGGAAACAATGCCAAGAACAAAGTAGTACTGAACCATAGGCGACGCATTCGGGCCTGTTACAACAAGACCGAAAATATCCATGGTGCGTACTTCAATCGCGCCGGATGCATTGTAGTTGTAAAGCCACGCCCACTTCTCAAAGAGCCACACCAGGAAAAACTGCGAAGCAAGCGTCGCAATCGCAAGGTAGAAACCTTTAATGCGCAGCGACGGCAAACCAAACGCGACCCCAACCGCAGCAGAGAAGAAGCCAGAAAGGAACAACGCAACAATGATGTTCATTTCTGGGAAGATCGTAGTGATCTTATAGCAAGCATAAGCACCAACGCCCATGAAGCCCGCAGTACCCAGCGAAAGCTGCCCGGCATAACCGGTCAGAATATTCAGACCAAGCGATGCCAGAGAATAAATCAGCACTGGCACAAGCAGAGCCTTGTAGGTGAACTCCGATGCGAACATCGGAAAGACCACATACATAGCGGCAAGGATCACAACCAGCAGGACCATATCCTGCTTGATTGGGAAGAGCGCCTGATCACTTTCATAGGTCGTTTTGAACTGACCAGAAGTTCTGTAAAACACGTCAGGCCTCCCTTACACGCGCTCGATGATTTTCTCACCGAACAGCCCTTGCGGACGGAACAGTAAAACAATCAAAGCAAAGATAAAGGCGAACCAGGTTTCGGTGTTGCCACCAAACAGAGGCTGACCCCAGTAAATTTCGAAGACTTTTTCCAGAAGACCGATAGCAATACCGCCGATAATCGCGCCGGATACAGATTCCAGACCACCAAGCATCAGCACTGGCAAGGCCTTGTACGCAATCACTTCCAGAGCAAACGATACACCAGCCCGAGCACCCCAGACGACGCCGGTAGCAAGAGCAATCACACCAGCAATAAACCAGACCAGAACCCAGATAGTGCTGAGGGAGATACCAACAGACAACGCTGCAGTATGATCATCACCCAGCGCACGGATCGCGCGACCCATCGCAGATTTGTTCAGGAACACCAGCAGGCTGATAACCAGCACGATCGCCATAACAACCGCGAACACGTCTTTCTCTTCCAAAAGCAGGAAGCCGCCGAACGGTTCAAATTCAATAGCACCGGTTGGAATACCAAGCGCTTCGGTGATCATCACCTTGTTCTCACCACCGAACACGAACTCACCAAAACCGATGAGGAACATGGTGATACCGATGGTTGCCATGAACAGAATGATGTCTGGCTGCCCGACAAGCGGACGAAGCACAACACGCTCAACGCTCATTGCCAACGCATACATGATGCCAAGAGTAAGCGGCATCGCGATTGCAGCAGCAACAAACTCGTTGCCAACAAAAGGAACCAGGAAGGTATGCAGGCCAACCAAAGACAGCGCAGCAAACACAACCATAATGCCTTGCGCAAAGTTAAAGATGCGCGAGGATTTAAAGATGAGAACGAAACCAAGTGCAATCAGCGCATAAAGAACACCGGAGACGAGACCTTCCCACAACACCTGTAGAAAGAAGTCCGGCATTCCGTACATCTGAACAAATGGATCAATTAGTACGTTATAAAGTGTTTCCATGGGGGTGCTCCCTAGTGTGACACGCCCAGATAGGCATCAATAACTTCTGGGTTGCTCTGCACTTCTTCTGGCACGCCATCAGCGATCTTGCGGCCATAGTCCAAAACAACGACACGGTCGGAAAGGTCCATCACAACACCCATGTCATGCTCAATCAGAGCAATCGTAGTGCCGAGCTGATCATTCACATCCAGAATGAATCGGCTCATGTCCTCTTTCTCTTCCAGGTTCATCCCTGCCATCGGCTCATCGAGCAGCAGCAGTTCTGGCTCCATCGCCAACGCACGAGCAAGCTCAACACGCTTCTGCAAGCCGTAAGGAAGCGTTCCCACTGGCGTGCGACGAATATGCTGGATTTCGAGAAAGTCGATGATTTCCTCGACCTTCTTACGGTGCTCAATCTCTTCCCTCTGAGCAGGTCCCCAATAGAGCATCTGCCAGAATAAGTTCTGCTTCATCCGCGTTGCACGTCCAGCCATGATGTTATCCAGCGTGGACATACCCTTAAACAAAGCAACATTCTGGAAAGTTCGAGCGATACCCTGACTAACCGCAAGGTGCGGTTTCATGGACCTGCGCTTCTCACCGTTGAAGGTGATCACACCTTCCTGAGGCTGATAGAAACCATTGATTACGTTGAGCATGGACGTCTTGCCAGCACCATTGGGACCAATGATCGCGCGAATTTCACCCTTCTTGATGTTGAAGGAGATATTCGTGATTGCCTTAACGCCGCCAAAGGAGAGAGAAACGTTCTCAAGATCCAGCAGAACCTCGCGCTCCTCGGCCCTTTTTTTGACCTCTTCGAGCGTTGGATCCATTACAGTCATTCTGCCGCCTCCCCAATCGCGGACATTGCTTTAGTGCTATGGGTGTCCATGTCCCGGATCTCGACGGTGGCTTCAATCGTGCCTTGACGGCCATCTTCAAAGGTCACCTCGGTCACCACATGCTTGGAGATCTCACCCGCATAAAATGCTTCAATCAGAGGCGCATAACGGTCAGCAACGAAGTTACGACGGACTTTCTGAGTACGTGTCAGCTCGCCATCATCCGGATCCAGCTCTTTATGCAGAACAAGGAAACGTTTGATCTGGGCACCAGCCATCATTGGTTCTTCAAAAAGATCCTTGTTCACCTGATCCACATGGCTTTGGATTGTTTTGTAAACGTCAGGATGTGCGGCCAGTTCCTGATAGGAAGCATATGCAATGTTGTTCCGCTCAGCCCAGTTACCAACCGCAACAAGGTCAATATTCACAAAGGCACAAACGTAGTCGCGCTCGTTTCCGAAGGTCACAGCTTCTTTGATGTTCGGGAAGAACTTCAGCTTGTTCTCAATGTACTTCGGCGCAAACATGGAGCCATCAGTCAGCTTGCCTACGTCCTTCGCACGGTCGATGATCTTCAGGTGCCCATTCTCAAGGAACATGCCAGCATCACCAGTGTGAACCCAGCCATCCTCAGTCTTGGTGGTCTTCGTTGCCTCATCGTTCTTGTAGTATCCAAGGAACGCACCCGGCGAGCGATACATAACCTCACCACTCTCCGCGATCTTCACTTCAACATCTGGCATAGGAACGCCAACCGTATCAGCATAAATCTGGCCATCAGGCTGAGAGGTAATGAACACGGAAGATTCCGTCTGCCCGTAAAGCTGCTTCAGGTTCAGGCCGATTGAACGGTAGAACTTGAAGATCTCAGGACCAATCGCTTCACCCGCGGTGTAAGCCACACGAACACGGGAAAAACCCATCTCGTTCTTCAGCGGCCCATACACACAGAACTCACCAACAGCATACTTCATGCGCTCAAAAAGAGAGACTTTCTCTCCATTCAAAATGCGCTCACCAACTTGGTTCGCATAATTGAGGAAGTAGTCAAACAGCTTCTTCTTCATCTTGCCCGCATCTTCCATGCGAACTGTGATGTGCGTCAGCATACCCTCAAACACCCGCGGCGGTGCAAACATGTAAGTTGGGGCAATTTCCTTGCGGTCAATCGAAACTGTTTCCGGACCTTCAGGACAGTTCACGCAGTACCCGGCTGTAAGACACTGTGCGTAGGAGAACACATGGTCACCAACCCATGCCATCGGCAGGTATGCGACTGTGTCTGCATTCTCATCCAGGTTATCAAACTTGTTCGCATTCTGAACAGCAACAACCAGGTTATTGAAGGTCAGCATCACCCCTTTCGGACGACCAGTCGTACCGGAGGTGTAAAGGATCACAGCAACGTCTTCACTCTTGCCAGCACTGACGGCATCAAACCAGTCATCAGCAAGCTTCTCATCATTGTCGAGCAGAGTCTGCCCGGCTTCCTGAACGCTCAGGTAACGATGAAGGCTTGTGTGGTCGTAATCACGAAGGCCTTTAGGGTCTTCGTAAATGATGTGCTCGAGCAACGGTAGCTTCTCGGACATCTCAAGCAGCTTATCAACCTGCTCCTGATCTTCAACAACCGCAAAGCGCACTTCTGCGTGGCCAAGCACGTAGCCGATCTCTTCTGCCACTGAGTCAGAATAGACTGGGATCGGAATACCACCCAACGCCTGCACGGCGGCAAAAACCCAATAAAGATGCGGACGGTTTGCACCAATCACCGCAACCTTGTCGCCTTCTTTGCACCCAAGGCTCTTGAGCCCAAGAGAAAGCTTGCGCACTTCTCCAAGGACCTCACGCCAGGTCCAGCTCTGCCAGATCCCGAGGTCCTTTTCGCGATACGCGGGACGATCCCCCCATTCCCGCGCATTCCGAATAAGCAACTGCGGAAATGTGTCCATACCCGCTGACGGAGGCACCTGCATCTTTGAATCACCTCTCACCAAAGGTCATCTTGTGCCTTTGGTCTGCCTGTTTACTCTGAGGAAATACGAAAGACTAATAGCCCCGCCTCGCAAGTCCTCCACCTGCGAGTTCCTCCCTGGACTTATTCTTAGCAAGATACGAAAGCTTTTTTAATGGGTTTTATTCATTGCGCGTTGCAACCTTGAGCACTTGTGCAATGCAAAACTGTGATATTTCAACGAGTTACACTCAAAAAACTCTATACTAAGGTATACATGCATTATATTTGTCACGCATAAGCGAAATACTATAGGTAAATCAATGCCCAATACTTTTGAATAGGTTTCAATTCCTTTTTGTAGATCATTGGACTAAGTCAAAAAAGAATCACTACTTTGGGCTATGGGCACTGCAACAAAAAAGGGGCGCGAATACTCGCGCCCCTTACATATACTAAGCAATTAATACTTTTAGCCGTAGATCACTTTTGGCAACCATGTTGCCATTTCCGGCAGGTACCACAGGATGATCAGCATCAGAACCTGAATGAGAACAAACGGGATGATACCGAAGTAAATGTCTGAGGTTTTCACTGACGGCGGCGCCACACCCCGCAGGTAGAACAACGCAAAGCCGAACGGAGGCGTCAGGAACGATGTCTGCAAGTTTACAGCCATCATCACACCCAGCCATGCAGGGCTCATCGGTTCACCATTAGGCATCTCAAGCTGCAGCAGAATTGGTGCAACAAGCGGAACAACCACGAACACGATTTCCAGAAAGTCCAGGAAGAAGCCCAGCACGAACATTACAGCCATAACCGCAATGATCGCACCCAGCGCACCACCCGGCAGACCAGTCAGCGCTTCCTTCACCAGTTCCTCACCACCCAGATCACGGAAGATCAGGGAGAAGAATGTTGCGCCGATCAGGATCACAAACACCATACAGGTGATCTGTGTGGTCGACTGCATCACTGGCATAAGCACTTTCTTCGCCATCACGCGGTAAAGCGAAACGAGCAACCCATAAGCAAGCACTGCGCAGGCAAAACCAGCAACCCAAATACCAATCATATCACCGGTTGGGATCTCGTTACGTGCAACACGCAGGTCCATGAAGGATGTCAGAACCAACATCACAACAAGAGACAGCACAGCCAGATACACCGGCCAAGGCTTGTCTTCTTCCATGCGGTATCCAGCAAGCAACAACGCACCAACAGCACCTACAGCAGCAGCTTCAGTTGGTGTCGCAATACCTACGAGAATTGAACCAAGCACCGCGATAATAAGCGCAATTGGCGGCACAAGAGCATGAAGAACCTGACTGAGGGTTGGTCCCGCAGATCCATCATCACGCATTGGAGGCGCTTTGTGCGGCTGTGTGAACGCAACAAACAGCTGGTACACAATGTAAAGGCCAACAAGTGCAAGACCTGGAATAAGCGCCCCTGCAAACAAATCCCCTACAGAGAATGGATCTGGAGCAAAGTTACCCATCTCACGCTGAGCGATCTGGTAGCCGTTGGAAAGCTGGTCAGCAAGGAACACAAGCACGATGGAAGGCGGAATAATCTGCCCCAACGTACCGGAGGCTGCAATAGAACCGCAGGCAAGACGCGGGCTGTAACCGTTACGCAGCATAGTCGGCAGAGACAAAAGCCCCATGGTTACCACGGTGGCGCCCACAATACCGGTTGAAGCAGCAAGCAAAGCACCCACAATCGTGACAGAAAGCCCGAGACCGCCCGGCATACGCCCAAACAACCGGCCCATGGTTTCCAGCAGCTCTTCCGCAACCTTGGAACGTTCCAGCATCACCCCCATGAAGATGAAGAGTGGAACCGCGATCAGGGTTTCGTTGGACATGGTGCCGAAAATTCGGCTCGGGATCGCACCAAGGGTCACGCTGCCGCCAAAGAACGACGCGATCAGAGCGAAAATCAGTGCGACACCAGCAAGAGTAAATGCAACAGGGAAGCCCGCCAACAAACAAATACAGGCAACCGCAAACATCAAAATATCAAGAGTATGAAGAAGTCCATCCATCTCCGATTACTCCTGGATCTGACGGAATGAGTCGAGTGCCTTCTTGTCACCGCGAAGGGCAAGAACACTTCGAAGAATAATGGCGACACCCTGTAAGGAAACCAGAACGGCAAAGGCAATAATCGCACTCTTCAGAAGATACCGTCCTTGAATACCGGATGCCTCCTGAGACCCTTCCCAGATTGCCCAGGAACTGAGCACATAGCCCCAGGACCAGTAAATAATCACCGCACACATCGGAAGAAGGAAGAACACCGAACCAAGCAGGTCAACCATTGCTTTGATACGTGGGCGAGCATCCCGGTAAAAGATATCGACCCGCACGTGCCCATCTACGCTTAGCGTATAAGCAGCAGCCGACATAAACAGGAAACCGTGCATGTAGGTGATGGATTCTTGCATCCAGATGGAACCGATACCGAAAACGTATCTCATCACCACCACTGTAAATTGGACAAGCACAATGCCCAAAGTCAGCCAGGCGCAGCTCTTGCCGATGCCACGATTGACTGAGGTAATCAGGTTCATTAGGGCGCGCATGCCCGCCTCTTCGTCTTGGTCTACACCAAGCCTCTAGGATTATTATTGGGCCCCAAAGGCCAAGATAGAGCTCTTGAAAGAAAAGCTCCCCGCAAGGATTGCGGAGAGCGTGTGCAGCAATAAGTAAAATTAACCCAGGATACGATCGCGAGCTGTCAGGTAGTTACGCTCAGCAAGGCTGGACCATGCAGAGGTTTCCTTACGAGACTTGAGGTAGCTTTCGTAGATGCGCTTGGAGAGGTCATCTGTTTCAGCCACTTCAGCAACAACTTCTTCAGCTTTACGGCCGATAGCATCGAACACGTCATCAGAGAAGTCACGAACCTGAACGTTGTGCTTGGTCAGGAGAGTTTCCAGAGCAGCACCGTTGTTGTGGTTGTACTCAGCGAACATGTAGTTGTTCTCTGCCATACACGCAGAACGGATCAGCTCCTGCTGACCAGGTGTGAAGCTTTCCCAAACACCTTTGTTCATGCCGAAGGACAGACCAGCACCTGGCTCATGGAAGCCTTTGGTGTAGTAGTACTTAGCAACTTTATAGAAACCAAACGCCATGTCGTTCCATGCGCCTACCCACTCGGTTGCGTCGATCGCGCCGGACTGCATTGCTGGGAAGATTTCAGAGCCAGGAAGCGCAACAGCTGATGCACCCAGACGGCGAAGAACTTCACCACCCAGACCAGGCATACGCATTTTCAGGCCTTTGAGGTCTTCAAGAGATTTGATCTCTTTGTTGAACCAGCCACCTGCCTGCAGACCGGTGTTACCAGCCAGGAAGGATTTAACGTTGAACTGACCAGCAAGCTCATCCCAAAGCTGTTGACCGCCACCGAAATGCATCCATGCTTCCAGCTCAGCAGCTGTCATGCCCATTGGAACGGCAGTGAAGAAGCCAAATGCTTTGTGCTTGCCGAGCCAGTAGTAGTCAGCAGCGTGGTACATGTCAGCTGTACCATTGGAAACAGCGTCGAAGCTCTCAAATGCAGGAACGAGTTCACCGGCAGCAAACAGCTTTACAGTCAGCTGACCTTCACTGGCAGCAGTGATACGGTCAGCGATGCGCTGTGCGCCAGTACCGAGACCCGGGAAGTTCTTAGGCCAGGTGGTGACCATTTTCAGTTCGCGCTTACCAGCTGCGAGTGCTGGAGCTGCAAGAGTAGCTGCGCCAGCGGTTGCACCTGCCAAACCAGCATTTTTCAGAAAACTACGGCGGTCCATAAAAACTCCTCCCAAGAGCTTCTTAAATCAAATCTCTTTATGCCTCCGCAGAATTGAACCTCTTCCATTGAGATCTCTGCGACAACATGACCAACTTCTTATAACCCTAAAACTACGTGAAAATACAAGGAAATCTGCACCCTATTGGACAAATTAATTATTCTTGGATCAACTGAGCGTACCTCATCTATGCGTTTTCAACCGAAACCAGCCGCAACGTAACTATCGAAACATTTTTAGGAATCTCCGCCCTTGAGGGCTAACAATCAACCTCCAAAATCGGGATTCATAGCCTTTTATTTCAATGTTAATAAGTCAGCCTACATGACCTAACTGGCTTGAGCATTGCTCCATTAATTTTCTGGGTGAATTAAGCCACACAGGTGGTAGATGCTTTAAAATACAATAATTTAGAGGAAACTAATCTACAGTTTCAGTTGAAACTGAGCAGAGGTGCGCAGACACGATGCCACCCGATAAATCCGAGGCCTTAGACCTCAATCAGGTCGGCATTGCAAAGCGAAGACAGCTAACATTTAAAGATGCGTTCCGATGCACAAACAACTATCCACACGAAGGTGTGGTTTTCTACAGGTTCGCGCATTAACGATAGCGCGAATTTCTTCGAAAACACCCATACGAAATTGCTTGAAAGCAAATTTCTCAGGCATTTCGAGAGCGATTCTTCCAAAAATTGCCGTAATCTAGAACAGACCTGCCGTTGCGCCACCATTCAGCCCAGCAATCAGCATCAACGTTCCCATCAGCAAAATAGTCAGAGCGCCAACCACCTCAAAACCGCGCAGAATAACCGTACCAGCCTGACTGTCGGCACCCCAGATCCGCAAGGCAACCTCACGCGAGAGCACTGCGAGACTCGCCAGAATAGAAACGGTAATACCTGTCCCCAATGCCATCACGAGCGTGGAGGCCACACCAGCCCAAATCATGCCCTGAGAAAACGCAAACGCAAGCACGATCAAAGCACCGGTGCATGGGCGAAGCCCCACTGCCAGAATGATCGACCAGATGCTTGTGAGTGTCATGGCTGAGTTCTGAACCATCTTCGGATCCGGCGTATGCGCATGCCCACAGCTGGAACAAACCTCTCCATGCTCTGAATGCTCATGTTGATGATGGTCGTGATCATGGTCATGTGAATGACCGCAGCTCGAAGCAGGCTTTTTGCCAAACCATGGCTTCAAAACACGTTGCCAAACAAGGTAGAGGCCAAGCAGGAAGACCAACACATAAGAGCCAAGCTCAAACCAGCGGGCTGTTGCATTAATCGCCGTACTGGTCAGATGCAAAAGGACTCCAGCCCCGCCAACCAGCACAATCGCTGTCACCGCCTGCGCAAAGGCAGAAGCAAAGGAGAGCGCGATCCCTTTCTTCAATGTCTGCTCATCCGCAATCACGTAAGAAGAAATCACTGCCTTACCATGCCCCGGCCCTGCAGCATGAAACACGCCATACGCAAAGCTGATCAGCATTAGAAGCCACCCGGCAGAAGGATTGTTGCGGAAGTTTCTCAGCGCGCTTGTCAGCTTAAGATAAAACTCATTCTGCAACCGGGTAATGGTCGCCATGCCTTGCTGGAAAATATTCATATCCGGACCACGAAGCTCAGCAGTATCCGCAGTCTCACGCTCAGAAACGGAAGACAGCGTCATCGGCTCACCACCTTGCGCAAGCGCTGCCACTGCATCTTCTGCAGACGCAGGTGCACTCTCAACTGGCCCAGGTGTAATCTCGGAAATGAATTTAGTATTGCCCGTAGAAGCTGTTGTAGTCGCCACACCATCGCAAGACACAATCACCTGATTGACAAGCGCTGCTGTGTATCCCTGCAACTCTTCAGGAACATTCCGCTGGTCAGCACCGATCGTTGCCAACTGAGCAGCAATTTGCCCGTCCAGCTCAGGAGGATGGACCAGCTCAACAGAACATTTTCCGGGAGCATTCTTCAGCGTCACGGCCATATCTGCCTTAGGCCATTTAAAATCGATGTAGTAGGTTGGGTCATAAACATCGAGTGTGATCGGCTTGTCAGCCTTGATCTTCTCTTTGAGCGGCAGTGTAAAGCTCAACTCCACCAATGACACGGGGCTCGTGTCTGGCTGGCTGCGACCAGCTGCAATCTCTTCAGCAATTGCTGCTCGGTCTTCATCGCTGATCAACCAGTAATCATCAAAGGCTACCTTGATCATTTTCATGGATGGATCAAATGGCTCAGAGAAATCTATCTCCGCTTTGCTGTCATCCCCAAACGTGAAGTAGCCGTACTCTCCAAGACCCTCAATGTTGATCTTAGCCAGCTCATCCAGCTCATTTCTCTCGAAAAATCCATTCTGATTGGCATCCAACCCCTGCACGGCATAGGCCGTGTACAGGTCATCAAACAGCCATTTGTGCCGAATGTGAGTCAGATACCCGTCATCATCAAACACCAACTCGGCGCGCGCTTGCACAAACATATGCGGATGCGCTGCAACCTGTTGAGAAGGCAACAGAAATACCAGCAGCATGCAGAATGCGGTCAAAAACCGTAGGAGCTTATGAGACATGGCGCCTTAACAAAATGTGAGAACCCGACACGACAAGTGTAATAAAATAACGGCAAATTCAAGACCCATTTATTGAAGGTCCTGAGATACGTTTTTCCCGTAATTTAGAACCATTCGGATAATTCTTCCGAATTTGATGCCCATCACCTACGAAATAAACCGGATATTGCTTTAAGAATAAACCAATATCCCCGCAACGCTTCTTGTTCAATTTCGTTTGGGAGGGCTGAATGAACGTGCCATTGCATAATAAAATAACGATCGATACCTACATGACCCCATTGGATCATCCAGAATTCGCTGGCCACGAGCAAATCGTATTTGCAACAGACAACGAAACGGGCCTGAAAGCGATCATCGCGGTTCACAATACCAATCGCGGTCCCGGTCTCGGTGGATGTCGCATGTGGAACTATGCAAGCGCAAATGAAGCTCTGACTGATGTTCTTCGTCTCTCAAAAGGCATGACCTATAAGAATGCATTGGCTGACCTTGCTTTGGGAGGAGGAAAGTCAGTCATCATCGCAAACCCGCGCACTGATAAGACCCCGGAGCTTCTCAGAGCATTCGGCAGACACATCAATCGTCTTTCTGGCAGCTACATCACCGCAGAGGATGTGGGCATCAGCTCTGATGATATGGAAATTATTGGCAGCGAAACCCAGTTTGCTCGCGGGACAGATGCCACTGGTTTTGGCGATCCTTCGCCGTACACTGCACTGGGAACCTTCGTTGGCATCAAAGCAGCTGCCAAACACAAATTTGGCTCTGAAGACCTCTCAGGCCTGACTGTATCACTCAAAGGTCTGGGTCATGTGGGATATGACGTAGCTCGTCAACTGCATGAAGCAGGCGCTAACCTGATTGTCTCCGACATCTATGATCCGGCAGTGACACGCGCAATCGAAGAGCTCGGTGCATCCAGCGTATCGCCAGACGACGCACATCTCGTCAAAGCAGATATCTTTGCCCCATGTGCGCTTGGCGGTGGCCTGAATGCTGCAACTATCCCGGAGCTGAAAGCAGCTGTGGTCGCAGGAGCTGCAAACAATCAGTTGGAAACACAAGAAGACGGCGCAGCACTCATGAAGCGCGGCATCCTGTACGCTCCAGACTACGCCATCAACGCAGGCGGTGTAATCTCTGTCGCTTTGGGTGAGCCTGGTGCATCAGACTCAATCGTGCGTCAGAAGACTCTCGCGATTGGTGGCACGCTTGCTCAGATCTTCGATCGAGCTGATGCGGAAAAGCGCCCAACCAACATCATCGCAGATGAGTTAGCTGAAGAGCGTTTCCAGCATCACCATAATCCAGCTTAAAACAGAGGGCTGATCTAGCCCTCTTTTGGCAAAGGCCCATCAAGCATTTTGGGGCAGTCACCATGCTGCTCCAATTGCTTGTGCCAGTTGACCATATAATCAACAAAGGCACGCACCTTCGCTGACAGATGCCTGCGATGCGGATAGACCGCGTACATCGCAGGCCCCGGCACTTCGTAGTCTTCTAATGCTGGTATCAGTGTGCCTGCCATCAACTCCTCCAGCACATAAAAGATCGGCAAACGCACAACGCCAAGGCCTGCCAGCGCTGCTGCAACCGCAGTCTTCGCACTGTTCACATGCATCGGCCCTTTAACGGGAACAGAAAACCGCTCTCCATTTGCCAGAAACATCCAGTTGGTCTTGTGCTTGTAGTTGGTATCAATGATGCAGGGCATACTCGCCAGATCACTTGCCTTCTCAGGCATACCATGTGCTTCCCAATACGCAGGAGAGGCACAAACCACGACACGAACGTCACGGATCTTCCGCGCAATCAGGCTGGAATCCTCAAGCTCGGCCACACGAATGGCAACATCATATCCTTCTTCGACAATATCGACGAAGCGATCTTCCATCTCGATGTCCAGCTCAACGCGCGGGTGTTCCTGCAAAAACGAAGCAAGCACTCTGCCCAGCGTCGCCTCAGAAAAGGAACGCGGCGCACTCAGCCGCAACCGGCCACGCACCTCCCGATGGTCTTGCTGTACAGCATCTTTCAGGTCATCAAACCGCTGCAACAGCTCACCAGCTTCACGGAAGTAGGCTTCACCAACCTGGGTCAGAGAAATCTGGCGGGTCGTCCTGTTCAGCAGGCGCACGCCCAGTTCGTCTTCCAGCTCGCTCACATACTTGGAAATAAGCGCCTTGGAGCGCCCCATATCCCGTGCTGCAGCCGAAAAGCCACCGCTTTCTACCACCTGCAAAAAACATCTAATTCGTGTGATGGAATCCATCATATTTTCCCCAAAGCAGCGAAAATCACCGCTCTCCAAGATAACCCAATTCTTGATAATACCTCCCGAATGCGAAGGACGCATACACGACAGCAATCATTAGGATTCCAAACAACTCCAACATAAGTGCTTTTAGCCTCGAAGTTTTGGTCTCACAATAGATACCTACAAACCGAACTAGCAGCCCAACATGAAACAGGGCAGCAAAGAGTATAAAAGCACCATTCGGCAGCTTGTATGAGAGATAGGGTATATTCCTGATCGCTCCATATGCATGCCAACTCAAAAGCAAGATTGGTATGCCAACAAGCAGCTCAAGAAACAACAGCCACTTACGACTCGGCGCAATCAGGGGAAGCAATGCGAAAACAATACTAAGATACAATAGTGTCATCATCCCCCCATACGGTGCTAATGAATTAAGCTAGATACTTCTCTGCAGTTTCCGGCGGCGTCTCACGCGGCCACCAACTCCTGCCAGACGCAACATGAACAAACCCACGGCAAACCCGAGTCCTGCCAGCACACCACCTTCAACAGTCACCGGCACAGCAGGCTCAAAATCTTCCCAGGTTGCCCTAGAGATCTTGGTGTCCGGCCCTTTCAAAAAAATCCAGACCCGCTCAAAAGCTGCCGCACTTGTCATAGCCAACTGCTGCTCTTTCAGAGCATCTAGACGATCCAGTGACCGTTCAACACTCTCTCCGCGCAACTGTACAAATTGGTCAGCACTTTGAGCCATATGCTGTAGGGCTGCAGAAACGCTCTTGTTGGTAGCAGTCGCATCCGCAACAAAATCGGCTTTCACTTCCTCCAGCGCATCAATAGCGCCACCCATACGCTGACGGTATTGCTGGGCAAATTCAGGAAGCTGAGAGGTCACAGTGCCGCTTACAAGCGCAACGCCAAGCGTCAATACCCTTGCAAACATCATTGCAAACCTCCCCTCTAAGTTAATCGACCAGAGTGATCACTCCAGCAGCACCTTCTTCTGTACCAAATGCCAGCCGGTTCCCCTTCTTATCCCAGACAAGGGCAGAAACAGGACCAGCACCCGGACGGCGCAACAGCACTTCAGCATTATCGTGGAACCGAACGGCCATTACCATGCCATCCTGATAGCCAATCGCCACCATTTCTTCGCTCGGATGACAGCAAACAGTCGTCACCATGCTGTCCCCGCGCACGCCAAGCTCCAGGGGAGCCTGCCCCATAGGACCACTTTTGCCCATAAACGGCCAGAGGATCGCAGCCTGAGCGCCAGAGGTCGCCAGATACTTACCCTTGGCAGACCAACTCACGGACTTCACCTTGCCCGGATAACCGGTCATGCGCATGTCCTGACTGTCAGCCAAACGCCATCCGTGCAGAGCGTTCTCCTGCATAGTGGTCACAAGGTACTTTCCTTCAGGAGAATACGTGACCAGACTATGCGCACCTTTCCAGCTCAGTTCCTGAGGATCACCAGCGGCGTTCACCCAAAACAAAGTCACGCCATCATAACGAGACGCAGCAAGACGCATCCCCTTAGGCGCAAAAGCCAAACCAGCAAAGGCACGCGGCAGCTGAAATTCTTTGATCTCGCCGCTCTTCAGACGAACCCAAGCCGTACGACCAGATGCATAGGCCACACTGTCCTGTGGGCCAGCTGCAATAATGTCGATCCATTTTCGCGGCTGCTCAGCAAGCTCTTCAACACTTCCATCAGCGCTAACTTTACAAATCCTGCCATCACCGCCACCGGTGATCAGAGACTTGCCATCTAAAGAAGGCGTCGCACAAAGCAGGCCGTTTTTGTGAACCGGTGTCTGGGTTTCCGGCCCACCAGCAAAAAAGACAGAACCTTCACCACTGGCAAAGGCAGCTACATCACCCAGAAATGTCGCAGAAACAACAAATCCATCGGTATCAAGAGGAGCAGTTACAGGCACCAGAACTTACTCCGCAACACAGGCTTCAAACGCAGTTTTCAGCGCAGCACCATCCAGCTCACGGCCGATGAAGACAATGCGACTTTCCCGCTTCTCATCATCCCGCCAGTCGCGCTGATGGTTGCCCTCTACGATCATATGAATGCCTTGCACCACATAGCGCTGCGGATCATCCTTGAACGACAGGATACCCTTCATGCGCAAAATGTTCGGCCCCTGAATCTGCGTAATCTGATTGATCCAGTCAAAGAAGACCTTCGGGTCCAGATCACCAACCGTGAAGGAATAGGACTTCACAGAATGCGTGCCTTCATGATCGTGATCACAATCTGGGCCACACTCATGGTCAGGGTGGTCATGATCATGTTTGTGATCGTGCCCATGGTGGTGGTGATCATGGTCGTGATCACAATCCGGGCCGCACTCATGATCGTGCGCGTGCTCAGCTTTTTTCAAAAACTCCGGATCAAGATCAAGAATACGATCCAACTCAAAGGCCCCACGATCCAGAACATCAGCAATCGCGATCTGACAACGCTCTGTGTGGTGGATCTTCGCATACGGGTTGATCTTACGGATCGCCGCTTCAACACCAGCCAGTTCCTCTGCTGAAACAAGATCGGTCTTGTTCAGCAAAATCACGTCAGAAAACGCAATCTGATCTTCTGCTTCCTTAGTGTCTTTCAAACGCTGCTGAACATGACGGGCATCAACAACCGCAACAACAGCATCAAGCTTAGCCGCTTCGCGCACGTCATCATCCATGAAGAACGTCTGTGCAACAGGAGCCGGATCAGCAACACCCGTGGTCTCCACGATGATCGCATCAAACGCACCCTTGCGTTTCATCAGATTCTCAACGGTGCGGATCAAATCACCACGAACTGTACAGCAGATACAGCCGTTGTTCATTTCATAAACTTCCTCGTCAGACTCAACGAGAAGGTCATTGTCGATACCAATTTCGCCGAACTCATTGACGATCACAGCATAACGCGTGCCATGGTTTTCGCTCAAAATACGGTTCAGCAAAGTGGTTTTACCTGCGCCCAGATATCCGGTCAGCACGGTAACAGGAATACGGCTATCAGCAGCCTCGGACATTTACGTCTCCTTGGATGGGTGTGCGCTCGCACTCAGCTGGCACTTAGAGCAAATTCATGCAAATGAGCGCAGCTATGCGATAATCTCTTGCCCTCAATATAGACAGTTGCTCTGCCAGCAAAAGACCCTAGCTGCGGATTAGCTGTTATCGCACCTTCTGTCCCCCAGGAATTGGCAGCACCATCTAGCCCACGTCACAATCCAAGCTTGCGCCGAAGCTCCAGAACAAGCAGAAAACCAATGCAAAAGATGATGAAGAACACCGCAAAGCTAATGGCAACCGGCATACTGCTGTTCAGCAAGGGAGAGAAGAAAAACATATAAATCAAAATCATCATCGCCATTGTCACAACAATGCGCGCCGGGCTTCTCGTCACAAACTGAAAAACACCCAAAGACCTGATCTTCTCAGGCACACGAAGACCACTCATAAAAATCTCCATTCAAAATATAAGGTGATCCTAGGCTCGTTATTTGACAGAAGCAAGAAGCTGGCACCGATAGCTTAAACAGGAACACCCAACCTCCAGCGCTCAACCCACTCAACTAATTTCCGTTTGCATTCAATCGCTTCCATCCCCTACCATCCAGCCGATCGTTTTGGGGAACTGGGAGGCCAACCATCATGCTGAAAACCATAGAGGCGTTTGATCGCATCGGGGATGAAAACGCATTCGCCGTTTTGGCACGGGCTACTGAGCTCGCTCAGCAGGGCCGCGATATCATCAATCTCGGCATCGGTCAGCCAGACTTCAAAACACCAGAACACATCGTGGAAGCAGCCGTAAAAGCGTTACGCGATGGCCATCACGGTTACACCAGTGCAACGGGTATTCTCCCACTCCGCGAAACCATCGCAGCAAGCTTGCATGCTGAAACTGGAGCGAATGTCTCACCAGACAACGTGATGGTCGTTCCCGGTGGCAAGGTCACCATGTTTATGGCAATCCTGATGTTTGGTGGGCCCGGCAAGGAAATCCTCTACCCAGACCCCGGCTTCCCGATCTATCGCTCTATGATTGAGTTCACCGGAGCAACCCCAATCCCAGTGCCAATCCGTGAAGAAAACGATTTTGCTTTCTCAGCCGAAGAAACCCTGAACCTCATCAATAAGCGCACAGCTTTGCTCATCCTCAACTCCCCGGCCAATCCGCCAGGCGGCGTGACACCGCGCTCTGAGATAGAGAAGCTGGTGAAGGGATTGGAAAACCATCCAAACCTGCCAGTCCTATCTGACGAGATTTACTCCCGCATGACCTATGACGGGCTTAAGCACACATCCTTAATGGAATTCGAGCAGCTCAAAGACCAACTCATCCTACTCAATGGCTGGTCCAAAACTTGGGCTATGACAGGCTGGCGCATGGGCTATTCCGTCTGGCCGGTTTCTCTTATTGATAAAGCCCGTAAGCTTGCCGTGAACTGCTGGTCATGCGTCAACACACCCAGCCAATACGCAGGCATTGCCGCCATCGAAGGCCCACAAGATGCAGTAGATCAGATGATGCTGGCTTTTGACCGACGACGTAAGCTCGTGGTGGAGGGACTAAACGCCCTGCCCGGCATCTCCTGCAACACACCCAAAGGCGCCTTCTACGCCTTCCCGAATATCAAAGAAACAGAATGGCAAGCAAAGCCCTTAGCTTCAGCGCTCTTGGAAGAAGCAGGTGTTGCGCTCATCGGCGGACCTGATTTTGGTGTCCTGGGAGAAGGATATCTGCGCTTCTCCTATGCCAATTCAGAGGAGAACATCAGTCGTGCATTAAGCCGTGTGGGTGATTTCCTAAGCACCCACACCAAGTAGGAAAGCTCTAACGCTGCGCTGTCACCACAATGGCCTTTTCGATCAAGTCGGAAAGGTCTGAGGCTTTACTGTCCTGATTCACAGGCTGCATGATGAGGAACAGAGAGGAAGGCCCAACCGAGGTCAACCCATCAAGCTCATCAATATCAAACTGGAGCACGACTTTCCCGTCTGCGTCCAACAATGATAAACCATCATCAAAGCTCCACTGCCACGCTGTGGCTTTGGAGATAGGCGCATAAAGCCCCTGACAATTCTTGGTCTCAAACGAGTTGCCATATCCACTCGCAGCAGGCTCAGAACCAAGCTGCGCAGAGCAGGTTTTAGACGACAACACATCAGAAATTGACCAGTGACCAGAAATTACACTGGCTTGACCGGATAGGACGCCAAAGCTAGCTAACGCCAGGGTTGCGCCGGCAGCTACTACTGTTTTTCTCAAAATCCCATGCATACGAACAGCCTCCAGGATCTGTTTTATGTACAGATTCTGGGCGCAATCAGTTAACTCAAGGTTAACAGGAAATTAAGTGAGAGATAACAGATCTAAAAACATAACTTATTCATGGATTTAACTCAAAAACAAATACACGCATTACTTGTTGAGTACAGATACAATCTAAAATAAATCTAATTACATACTAGTTATTATTTACATGAAGTCCAAAACGCACTCGTTTTAGGTGGTTTGCATTTCGCATCAAAAGACAACCAAGCAAGGCAAGCCAACCAAAACTCAAAGGCCACCGCGAGGAGCACTCAAAAATGAGCAGTCCTCTCAACCTAGCGAAGCGAGTCGATTTAGAGAGTTAGCCAACGAGAAGAACCATACACGTCATGGCGAGTGTAAAAAAACCAAACATCTTCAAGTCTTTATGATCTTCGATACTTCCGCGAGAACTGACCATGACGAAACTCCAAACGCAATACAAGATGCCGCTTAGATAAGCGCGGCATAGTAAACATAGAGTTTCAATGAGGCAGTTTCACGATCACCAAACTGCCTTTTGGTTTCAAATGGCAGTTACTCAGGGTTCGCGCACAGCCCGTCCACTGACACCAACCGCTCACCCGGAGGAGGCGCGCTCTCACGAATTCGCAGCTTTGGCTCGATTAACGTCAGTTCATTACTGAGCTTTTCGCCATTCATCTGCGAAAGCATGAGTTCTGCAGCATTCACACCAATGGTTCCGGCCCCATTGTCCACAGTGGTCAGGGCTGGTGTTCTATTTTCCGTACCCTCGGTGTCATCATAACCAACAATTGCCAGGCCCGGCCCCGGCTCAACACCAAGTCGGCGAACAGCACTCATAACACCCAGCGCCACAAGGTCGTTGAAACATACCACAGCTGTTGGCCGAGGATCCGTCTGCACAATCTGCTTGGCAATGGATCGGCCATCATCCTGCGTCATCAACTCAGGAATATCCAATTGCTCATCCGCATTGATCCCCGCATCCTCAAGCGCTGAGCGCCAACCGCGGTTCCGGTCACGCCCGGCAGAACTGCCACGCCGGCCACCAACCATCGCGATCTGGGTATGCCCTTGCTCAATCAGATGTTTTGTAATGCGGTAGGACCCAAGGAAGTCATCTCCGCGAACGCAAGGCGCATCCGCCCCGGCCACATCGCGGCAAACCAGCGTGACTGGCACTCCTTGCCGCACAATGGAGTTGATATCCTTGTCAGTCGTGCCAACCGAAGCGCACAAAATAAGCCCATCAACCCGATGCTGCAGCAGCGTATCGGTGAAATGTTTCTGCCGCTCGACAATATCGCGGTGATTACAAATCAGAATGGTCTTGTTGTGCAGCGCCAGAGTTTCTTCCAGCCCACGAAACACCTCGGCAAAATAGGGATTGAGAATATCGTGAACCGCCACCCCAATCATATTGGATTGAGATGTCCGCAAAGACGCAGCTGACCGATTATAGATATAGCCCACTTCCTCAGCATAGGCTTTCACCCGTGCTTTCGTGGCTTTAGCGATCAAAGGGGAATCTCTCAAAGCCAAAGAAACCGTAGCCGTCGAAACGCCCAGTTTCTCAGCAAGATCTCCTAATCTCAATGGTTTACCTGTGCCGCTCAATGCCGATGTCCTCGCATATCCAGCCGGATCCAGTTTGTATTCTTAAGCACTTATGCACAGCAACATTAGCAAATAGCAATACTCCACACTGCCAACAAAGAGAATTCATTATGAATTCTCAAGTTTTAGCCACTTGCCAACCCATCAAACATGCTGATATTTTTCAGCGAAATACATAAGCAAATGACAGGTTTCGAGAAAATGTATTCAGACTTCAAGTTATTGGCCCAGTACAATACCTGGATGAATGCACGGCTTTACGAATGCGCGGAGCAGCTGAGCGATGCGCAACTCAAAGAAAACCGCGGTGCGTTCTTCAAATCAGTCTTCGCGACCTTCAATCATATCGTGGTGGGAGACCTGGCCTGGCTGCGCCGTTTCGCAAAGCATTCCCGAACATATGAGAGCCTGCAGCAACTTGATCAGTTTCCAGTGCCAACAGCACTCACATCTATTCCATACGACAGCTGGTCAGACCTGAAGGCTGCACGGCAAAAGCTGGACGCGATCATTGAAGAATTTGCAGGGGACATCACCGCCACCCAAGCGGAGAACGCTCTCACCTATGCCAACATGAAAGGCATACCCGCAACAAAAAACTTTGGAGACTTGGTGCTGCATTTCTTCAACCACCAAACCCACCACAGAGGGCAGATAACAACCCTGCTCACTCAGTTTGGACTGGAAACACCAGATACAGACCTGCTGTTTCTCTGCCAGGACGCTTAAATCAATAAAAAATCATTGGCCTGTGCTACACGCGCAGGCTTCATGCCTTCAGCTTAATCAGCAGCTTCCAGCTCTACCTTCTTTGCAGCCTGCTCTTGCGCAGTTTTATCTTCGTTCTCCAGCTCATCTTCCAAATCCGGATCATCTTCAAAGCTGGCAGACAGGTTCTTCTCAACCTGACGCAACAAGCGACGAAGCTTCTTGCGGTCTTTGTCATCCATACCTGCAAGCGCTTCTTTCTCAAGACGCTTCCATGCACGATCTACCAGTAAGATCCGGTCACGGCCTTCCTCACTCAGGAACACGCGCGCAAGCCTGCCGTCTGTTTCCGAGATCCGGCGGAACACAAGCCCTTGAGCTGTCAGGCGTGTCACCATTTTTGTCACGGTTGGCGGCTGAACCCCAAGGGCCAGAGCCAACTGGCTCATGGTCTTGCCATCAGTCTCGCTCAAAACTTTCAGAACAGCTTCCTGCCCCGGATGCAATCCGATGCGCGAAAGGTGTGCCCCAGAACGCGCCCGCTGCGCCTTCGCTGCCTGAGCAAGACGAAAAGTCGTGCTCTTTTTAAAATTGAAACCCATAGTCTGGCTAATCTCGCTGCTGTCCCGATCAACGTAAAACGCCCGAAAAATGGCGCCGTACAGCAGTGATAGCCGCCGAATATATAACTCAGATGACAGTTCGATAATTATTTAGTGACCTAATGAGATTTCTTAGGCGAATAAGCTCTTTAAGTTCTACTCAGTGGGATTTTTGAGGTTACGCGGATACTTTTACCCGATGTCCCATCGCTCGCTCCAACGCATCCACCGCTTCACGGCAATACGCCGCGTACTGTGATTCCATACGATAGTTCTGCGAGCGTGGGTAAGAAGTATCCAACGCCATATCGTGGGTAATACGCCCCGGCCCCGCGGCCATAACCACAATCCGGGAGGAAAGGAACACACTCTCATAAACAGAGTGCGTCACAAACAGGATCGTCCAGTCATGGGCAGACTTCAGCTCAAGCAAATCATCATTGAGCTTGTTGCGGGTAATCTCATCCAGAGCCGCAAACGGCTCATCCATCAGCAACAGCTTCGGCTTGCTGACAAGAGCACGCGCAATGGAAACCCGCATCTTCATACCGCCAGAAAGTTCAGAGGGCATATGCGTTGCAAAATTGGAAAGTCCGACCATCTCCAACGCTTCTTCAACGCGATCCTTCGCATCACGCTTGGAAACACCCTTCACCTTCAAAGGCCAATAGACATTCTCAAAGGTATTCGCCCACGGCAGCAACGTTGATTCCTGAAAAACAAACCCAACCTCTTCCTGCCCGGACCGGATAATCTCACCTGAGCTAGGCTCCTCCAACCCGGAAATGAGCCGCAGAATAGTAGACTTCCCACACCCTGACGGCCCAAGAATACTCAAAAACTCCCCCGTCCTCACATCAAGGTCAAACCCATCGATAGCGGTGGTGCCATTGTCAAAGGTCTTGGAGATGTCCTTTAGGGACAGGAGGGGGGAGTTTTTCATTTTCATTGGGACCTAAGAAAGTTTGTTTCTCTTAGTCGACCTATCATAAGATTGATCTCACGCCCACCTTATTGAACAACAGCCGTATTGAAGTTTTTGTTGACTGGATGATTGCATGGAACCGCAGTTCCGGCACCATCAATATCAGCACCACATACCTTTGCGTTGTCTTGATAATCCAAGAGCTGATGCCCCCAACCTAAAACTGTACTTCCAGGCATGTTCGGAACCACCTCGCCAGTCAGAACAGCGCGGGAGGCCGCAATGGTCTCAAGCATTCTTGCCTTCAAATCTTGATCATTGCCAGATCCAACAGCTAAATTACAGGCTGCCTGTACAGAACGTAAAGGACCACCTATAGGAGTGGTAATCTTCGTATTCCAAAGATAATCCATATCGGCAATACGCCCAAGAGCTTCATGTTCGCGAGAGGGATCTATAAACGCGAAGTCAGCACCGCTAGTATACTGAGCATTCGCAAAACTCGCATCATCTGAACCAGAAAAATAGCCGCTTCTCGGCCAGCCAACAATTCTCTTAGTCCCAGGGAATTTCGTTCCAACTTCATCAATCAGGCTGTGCCCTGACACCCCAGTTGCAGCCGAAGAGCATGAAAAGAACACAAGCTTATTGAAGTCGGCGCCAGTATCCCTCGCTGTCTTAAGATGTTGAGCAAAAGCGTCTTTAGCAAATGGCCCAATACCATCACAGTTGCCATGGGCAGTTGCAATCAAATCATCAACCTGAGTAATATTTGCAGGCCCAGAGAGCTGGATAACTGCGCCGTTATCTTTCATGTAATAAACATTATCGGCACCTAGATTATTCTCAGTCCAAATTTGGTTTCGAGAATTTGTAAATCGATCACAATAGGTTGAAGTAATCAGAACACCCGTAGCAGCTCCCGCTTCACCAGCCATCACCCCGGCCAGTGCCAGTGCAACACTCCCAAGCAGTCCTTTTCGTGTTTTTCTGGAAAACATAATCGGCTTCTCCTTCTTATTGTTAGCCACCAAGAAGGACGGGGCACTGCTCCACGCGTGAGCCATTAGCCCCAATTGCCAATCATCAGAGTAAACGCCTCCCTACCCACTACCTCTGAAAAACCAGAGCATCCCGTTCCTTCCCCCATGACGTCTGCGCTTCAACACGTTACTCTGCACGCAAGACAACAAGCACCGGAAAACCACATGAACGCCCTGCCCCGCCGTTTTTGGCATGAGATGACAACAACTGACTTCTCGAAGAGTGACACCAGCGACTGGATCGCGGTGTTGCCGATTGCGGCGATTGAGCAGCATGGCCCGCATCTGCCGGTCTACACGGACACCTGCATCGCGGAAGGGCAAGTCGCTCGCACGGTTGAGCTGTTGCCCGATGATCTGCCAGTCACATTCCTCCCCGTTCAGACTATCGGCAAGTCAGATGAGCATCACTCATTCCCGGGCACACTCAGCCTCACATGGGAAACTGCTGTTAAAGCCTGGATTGAGATCGGGGAATGTGTTGCCAGAGCAGGTATCCGCAAGCTGGTGCTGGCCAACTCCCACGGCGGCAACTCACCGCTGATGGACATCATCACCCGCGAGCTGCGCCTTAAGCACAACATGCTGGCGGTCGAATCCAGCTGGCTCCGCTTTGGCCAACCAGAAGGCCTCTATACTGAGGAAGAGTTTACCTACGGCATTCACGGCGGAGATATCGAAACCTCCATCATGCTGACTCTACGTCCCGATCTGGTGCGCATGGATCAGGCAAAAGACTTCACCTCGACCCAAACCGACCACATCAACAAAGATGCCTACCTGCGGGCCCATGGCCGCCATCAATATGGCTGGATGAGTGAGGACCTGAACAAGGCCGGCGCCCTCGGTAATGCGGCGCTCGCCACAGCGGAAAAAGGTCAGGCATCCCTCACACACGCCTCTCAGGAGTTCATTAAACTCCTGCGCGATGTGCAGAGATTTGACGTCTCATCCTTCACCAAGAACTAACTAGAGCCTGAATTAATCACGTAATTTCAATGCGGTAACACCTCATAAAAATTCCTTTTGCTATAAACTGTCATTTATGACAATTTATAGCAAAACAAACACATGAGGTTGGCAATGAAGATCTGTCTCATCAAAGCATCTGCACCGAGCTATTTTAAAGACTACAAGAAAGCGCGTGGAGGCCCGCCTCAGTCCATCTTCTCAGCTGCGGCAGCAATCCCCCGCCATTTTCAGCTGGAGATGCATGACGAAACCATCAGGATGGTCGATCCCCGCAAGGTGACTGCCGACCTCGTGGTGCTTTTCTTCGCAACCCCGGATGCCAACCGAGGCTACGAGCTCGCCTCAGCTTTCTCGGAAAAAGGCAGTCAGGTTGTGATCGGCGGCCTCCACGCCACCTTCATGCCAGAAGAAGCCAGCGAATATGCAGATGCGGTGATGACAGGCGAATGTGAAAACGTCTGGGATGAGTTGCTACAGGATGCGCAAAACCGAAGCCTCAAGCCAAGATACACCGGCACCTAGGCCGACATGTCCAAGCTTAACCCATATCCGCGCCATCTCATCACCGCAGAGCAGTATGGCTGGGAATGGTCCGTGCTGGTCAGTCGCGGCTGCAAACACCACTGCAGCTTCTGCCTCATCCCCGGCATGCTTGGCAAAACCCGCTATCGCCCAATCCCCGACATAATCAATGAGATTTCCGAAATGGAAACCGATTGGGTCGAACTTCACGCCGACCACCTGACAGAGGATCGCGAATACGCTTTGGAATTATTCAAAGCATTAGAAACGCTCAAGATTAGATGGGCAGGTGAAACCACTATTCGCATAGCAGATGATCCGGAACTTCTGGAAGCCGCAGCAAGGTCCGGTGCGAAGTACTTGCTCATTGGAATAGAAACCCCGTCCAAGGCAGCACTCAAGCGTGCCGGCAAGGGTTTTGTAAAACCTGAAAACTTAAAATCTCAAATTTCTAACATTCATACACATGGAATTATTGTCGACACCACGGCTATTTTTGGCTTCGACGAGCATACACCAGAAATTTTCATCGAAACTGCCAAGTTCTATCATGACATAGGGGTAGATATTACCGCACCGGCTATCGCCATCCCCTTCCCCGGCTCCCGCTTCTACAAACAGCTGGAAGAGGAGGACAGATTGCTCTCTGACGATTGGGGAGAATTTGATGGTGCCCATGCGGTCTACCAGCCAAAAAACATGACCTGTGAAGAGCTTGAGGCAGGTGCAGAAGAATTCTCTGCAGCATTTTTACTCAATGTCACGGTCAGCTTCGAGAAAACTTCGTCAGATAAAAGATTTCGGGTTGGCAACCACGCTTCAGATTACGTGATTGCCAGCGCCTCATACCATAGGAAGGATGGCTAAGCCTAAAGGATCCCAACCCTTAAACTTTACCGTCCAATTAAGGAGAGCTTAGAACAGTTTAACTGTCTCTACAGCTCTCCTTTTTCCAAAATTCCGCCCCATAAAGACGCATCAAATCCAAGCAAAAGCTGTTTTCCACCAATAATAAGTGGCCTTTTAATTAATGAAGTTTCCTGTGCCATCAAAGCTATAGCGCTGGCTTGGTCCGTGACACCAGCCTTGGTTTCATCATCCAATTTGCGCCATGTGGTACCGCGTTTATTCAAAACAGCGTCCCAACCGAATCGTTCACAGGCCTCTATCAGTGCATTTTCATCTGCACCATCTTTCTTGTAATCGTGAAAATTGTAGTTGATTTTAGATTCATCCAGAAGTTTACGAGCCTTGCGAACACTGTCGCAATTGCGAATACCATACATAATCAACAAGATCAGAACCCTTCATTTCCTCATCATTAGATGAAGTATACTCATCTTAACGTTAGTGCGTCTCTCAACTGACGCGCATTAAACCGCAAGAAATACATCCCTTAGCACCTGAATACGCTATGAAATTGCGCTGCGCCCACATTAATTCCTCGTTTCAACTACGCAATGCCCCCTAGACGCATTCATTCATATGGGTAATATCACTAAGACGCCAGAATCCGCCTAATAAGTGGTCGGCGAAACCAGAGGGGCCCTGCAGAACAATTAATTTTCTGCATGAGGGGAAAAGGGGAGTTAATTTAGAATGCGTTTAAAGATTGCATCCGCTGCATTGGCAATGACGCTTGCTGCTGGAACTCAGGTAAATGCTGAAACGCTGAAGTTCGCATTTCAAGGTACATACAATCAGCTAGATCCATACAGCTTGAACGAAACATTCACCATGGCCATGCACGGCAATGTGTATGAAGGTCTCGTTCGCCGTACAGCTGATCTCCAGATCGAGCCTGCACTTGCAGAAAGCTGGGAAGTTATTGAACCAACCCGCTGGCGCTTCCACCTGCGCAAAGGCGTAAAGTTCCACAACGGCAACGACTTCAATGCTGACGACGTGGTTTTCTCTGCAAACCGTGTTCGCGCTGAAGGCTCTGACCTGACAACCCGTATCGCAGCGGACGTGAAGGTAGAGAAAGTTGACGACTACACCGTTGATTTCGTCCTGACAGGCGTAAACCCTATCCTGCACTCCGAGTGGTCCACTTGGTACATCATGGATAAGGAATGGACTGAAGCAAACAACGCTGTAAAAGTGACAAGCGCTTCTGACACCAATCCAAACTATGCATCTTTGAACACAAACGGCACCGGCCCGTTCAAGATTGCAACGCATGAGCCAGGCGTAAAAACCACTTTCACCGTAAACGACGGCTGGTGGGACCAGAAAGTACACAACCTGACTGGCGTTGAGTTCACTCCAATCGGATCTGATGCAACCCGCGTTGCAGCTCTTCTTTCCGGCGAGCTGGACATGGCGTTCCCAATCCCGGTACAGGACATCAAGCGCGTGGACAGCAATGCAGGCACATCTGCACTGACCGGTCCTGAGCTGCGCACCATCTTCCTCGGTTTCGACCAGAAGCGTGATGAGCTGACCTACTCCAACATCAAAGGTAAGAACCCGTTCAAGGACGTTCGCGTTCGTAAGGCGTTCTACCAGGCAATTGACGTTGATGCGATCAAAGCGAAAATCATGCGTGGTCTGTCCGAGCCTGCTGCTCTGATGATCTCACCATTCCTGTTCGCAAACTCCGGTGACTTCTCTCGCTACCCATACGATCCGGCAGCTGCGAAAGCACTTCTCGCAGAAGCAGGTTATGCAGACGGCTTTGAAGTTGGCATGGACTGCCCGAATGATCGCTACGTCAACGATGAAGCAATCTGTCAGGCGACTGCAGCATTCCTTGCGCGCGTAGGCATCAAAGTAAACCTGAATGCACAGCCTAAAGCGAAGTACTTCGCTAAGATCCTGGCATCTGGCGGCTTTGACACGTCCTTCTACATGCTCGGTTGGACCCCAGGTTCATTCGACAGCTACAACGTTCTGCTCAACCTCAACAACTGTCGTGATGACAAAGGTGCTGGCGGACCATTCAACCTCGGTGGTTACTGTAACCCACGTGTTGATGAGCTGACAAAAATGGTTCTCTCCGAAAACGACGAAGAGAAGCGTAACAGCATGATCTCCGAAGCCTATACAATCCTGAACAACGAAGTATCTCACATTCCACTGCACCAGCAGGGTCTGGCTTGGGGTGTATCCGACAAGGTTACTCTGAAGCAGCGTGCGGATAACGAGTTCCACTTCAAGTTTGTAGTGAAGAACTAAGTTGACGGCTTAGCCAACAAAATAATAGCCCGGCGCCCTAGGCGCCGGGCGCCTCTATTCTCAGGAACAACTATAAAACACCATGTTTGGCTTTATTTCCCGGCGTATCGCCATGGCTCTCGTGGTCATGTTTGTCGTAGCCTTAATCTCCTTCCTGCTCTTCCGCTTTGTTGGAGATCCTGTAAACCAGATGGTGGGCATTGAGACCACCCCGGAACAGCGTGAAGCCTTGCGCCAGCGCCTCGGTCTGAACGACCCTGTTCTCGTTCAGTTTTTCCGTTATGTCCTGGGCGCAATCCAGTTTGACTTCGGTAACTCCTACCAGTTCAAGCAGCCTGTGGCAGACCTGATTGGTCGCCGTCTGCCTGCAACTCTGGAACTGTCCTTCGCCTCTGCAATTTTTGCATTGCTGCTGGGCATTCCAATGGGCGTTTACACCGGTCTGAACCGCGATTCCTGGCTCTCAAAGATGTTCTTGTCGGTATCTCTAGTAGGTATCTCTCTGCCAACATTCTTTATCGGCATCCTGTTTATCTTCTTCTTCTCGGTCACACTGCAGTGGCTGCCAAGCTTTGGCCGCGGCGAGGTCGTTGCCCTGGGGTCTTTCTGGGACACAGGCTTCCTAACCATCAGCGGTCTGAAGGCCATCATCCTGCCGGCAATTACGCTTGGGCTGTACCAGATGACCCTCATCATGCGCCTGATCCGCGCTGAGATGCTGGAAGTGATGCGGACCGACCACATCAAGTTCGCCCGCGCTCGCGGTTTGCCGAACCGGTCTGTCTATTACATCCACGCTCTCAAAAACACGATGGTCCCTGTGATCACCATCACCGGTCTGCAGCTCGGCTCCATCATCGCCTTTGCGATTATCACCGAGACCGTGTTCCAGTGGCCGGGCATGGGCATCCTCTTCCTGCAAGCCGTGCAGAATGTGGATATTCCGATCATGGCAGCTTACCTGCTGCTCACCGCTTTCATCTTCGTGTTCATCAACCTCATCGTAGACATTCTCTACGTCGTGATTGATCCACGCCTGCGCACCGAACGCGGCCGCGCATAAGAAACGGTAAGGATAATAATCATGACAGATAACACACCAACCGTTTCCGGCAGTGAGGCTTCAGAAGCCCCGCGCTCCGCAATGGCCCGCTTCCTCGACAGCGACTTGCTGCACAGCTTCCTCAGCTCCAAGGTGACAGTCCTCGCGGCCTTCACCACGGTAGTGCTGATGCTCGCAGCCCTGTTTGCTCCGCTTGTCGCACCGTTCAACCCGTTCGATCTGGCTCAGATCAGCATCATGGACGCACGCATTCCGCCGATTGGTATGGAATGGTCCGACCCACGCTACCTGCTGGGCACAGATGATCAGGGCCGCGATCTGCTCTCTGGCATCCTGTATGGCATGCGTATTTCTCTGGCAGTGGGCTTCCTGTCTGTGGCATTTGCCGCAGTCCTCGGCATCTCCCTCGGCCTAATTTCCGGTTATGTCGGAGGCCGCACAGACGCGATCATCATGCGTATCGCGGAAGTCCAGCTCACCTTCCCGGCCATCCTGCTGGCACTGCTCATCGACGGCATTGCAAACGGCATCTTTGGCAACATCGACCGTGAGACCTGGGCAATCTGGATCCTGACTTTCTCCATCGGCCTGTCGTTCTGGGTGCAGTACGCACGTACAGTTCGCGGTTCAACTCTGGTAGAGAAGAACAAAGAGTATGTTCAGGCCGCCCGCGTCATTGGCATTCCGGCATGGATCATCATGATCCGTCACGTGCTGCCTAACGTGCTTGGCCCGGTTCTGGTTATTGCAACCATCAACCTTGCTTTGGCAATCATCACAGAAGCAACCCTCTCCTTCCTTGGCGTTGGTGTTCCATCAACACAGCCATCCTTGGGCACTCTGATCCGCATCGGCAACGACTTCCTGTTCTCAGGTGAGTGGTGGATCGCGATCTTCCCAGGTCTGGCGCTTGCGATCCTCGTTCTGGCAGTGAACCTGCTGGGCGACTGGCTCCGCGACGCATTGAACCCGAAACTGCGCTAGAGAGGCCAGACCATGAGCATCTTAGATATTCGCGGCCTCACTGTTGAGTTTCCGAGCCGCAAAGACGTCTTCACAGCGTCCCGTAATGTCAATCTCTCTGTAGACGCCGGTAAAATCCTCGGCGTGGTCGGAGAGAGTGGCGCAGGCAAGTCCACCGTCGGCAACGCCGTCATCGGACTTCTGGAAAATCCGGGCCGGATTGCCGAAGGTGAAATCCACCTCGACGGCAAACGTATCGACAACCTCGCGGCTGAAAGCATGCGCAAACTGCGCGGCAAGCGCATTGGCATGATCTTTCAGGATCCGCTAACCTCTTTGGATCCACTCCAGACCATCGAGTTCCAGCTGGTCGAAACCATCCGCCTGCACCTGCCGCTTTCCAAAGCAAAAGCCCGCGCTCATGCGGTTGATCTGCTGGATCAGGTTGGCATTCCAAATCCGGAAGAACGCATCGCGCAATACCCACACCAGTTCTCCGGTGGCATGCGCCAGCGTGTGGTGATCGCTCTCGCTCTTTGCGCAGACCCGGAAGTTGTCATCGCAGATGAGCCAACAACCGCGCTCGACGTTTCTATTCAGGCTCAGATCCTGAAACTGATGAAGCGTCTGTGTGAAGAGAAAAACGTGGCGATGGTCGTCATCACCCACGACATGGGCGTGATCGCAGACCTCACCGACCACGTTGCGGTGATGTACCGTGGTGATCTGGTTGAATACGGCGAATCCAAGCAAGTACTGGGCGCTCCAAAGCACCCATACACCCAAAGCTTGATTGCCGCTGTTCCACGCCCGGACGTGAAAGTGCACCGCTTCCCACAGGTCGATTACATTGAAGGCTCAGCAAAGCCTTTCAAGCAAATCGACATCTCCACCCACTGGCTGGGTAAGGCGCGTGACTACAAGTCTGTCGATGGTCCATTGCTGGATGTAAAAGACATCACCATGAAGTTCCTCACCAAGGACGCATGGATTTCCAGCAACAGGCAGTACTTCACCGCTCTGGATAAAGTCAGCTTTGACATCCATGCAGGTGAAACCTTCGGCCTCGTGGGCGAAAGTGGCTCCGGTAAATCAACCATGGCCCGCGTCATCACTGGCCTTTACCATCCTGCAGGCGGCACAGCCCACTTTGCAGGACAGGAACTGACCAGCCTGAAAGACAAGAAGCAGGTTCTGTCCATGCGTCGTCAGATGCAGATGATCTTCCAGGACCCCTTCTCGTCCCTGAACTCCCGCATGCGTGTGCGTGATATTGTGGCTGAGCCAATCAAGTTCCACAAACTCGCCAGCACCAACAGCGAAGTGAACCAGATCGTTGATGACCTTCTGGAGCACGTCGGCCTTGGCATCGCAGCAGCAGCCAAGTTCCCGCACGAGTTCTCCGGCGGTCAGCGCCAGCGCATCTCCATTGCCCGCGCCCTGGCGACACGCCCTCGCTTCTTGGTTTGTGATGAACCAACTTCCGCGCTGGACGTATCCATTCAGGCACAAATCCTCAACCTGCTCAAAGACCTGCAGGACGAGCTGGGCCTCACCATGCTGTTCATCAGCCACGACCTCGCGGTCATCCGGCAGATGTGTAACCGCACCGGTGTTATGCGCCACGGCCAGCTTCTGGAAGTTGCTGATACCGAAGACCTCTTCGACAAACCTCAACACGCTTACACCAAGGAGCTCCTCTCCCTGATGCCAAGCATGGACGGCCTGTCCCGCCAAAATCTGGAAGAAGAACTGGCCTAACACCACTCACTTTCCGAAAACCACAAAGGGCCCCCAGCGGGCCCTTTTCTTTTGCCTGCAGAACCGACAATCCAGCCACTTAAATGTGATGCACCAACCTACATCTCAGGCAAGCTCGAACCTTGAGTTCCATCCAAAAATCAAATATGAAATATTATTCGAATTATATTCCAGAATCAAAAAACGATGGAACCAACTTCATGCAACCTTCTGGCAAGCAGCAAAAAACCAGAGTTCGCGAAGAAGCAATTTTGGAGAAGGCGCGAGAAATCGCTATTTCTGAAGGAATTGGCGCCCTGAAAATGCCAGAACTTGCCAAGCTATCGCAAGTCTCCGTCGGCACTCTCTACCGCCACTTCGAAAGCAAACAGGACGTCATAGCCGCACTGGCATCCCAAGCCCTTGATATCCGCCATCAAAAACTAAAATTAGTAATCGATCAATTTCAAGAGCCTGAAATGCGATGCCTCGGCGTGATCATGTTGGACTTTCTTTTCAACATCGCCCATCCAGACGTGTTCCAAATAGAAATGCAATGTGCCTCACCTTCTTTCTGGCAGGAAACTCATAATATCAGGCGTCACAATCATCAGATTGTAGCCTCAGATCTCTCTTCTTTTCTGGAAGAGCTCTGCTCAGAAATCTCTGGAACCACCACCGACCCCAAACACCTGACAACCGGTCTCTGGGCCTTCGTTTCAGGGATCTCGTTGGTTTGGTATGGCATGCCCCACGATCAGCCAGACAATCTGGAAGACGCCCTCGCCTTTCTCAGACCTCACCTCATGAATTTCATCAAAGGATACGGGCTGCCGTCCTCTAACACCCAGCAAACTCTAAACCAGCTCGAACAGCATTTTCTCGCAACAAAATCCCAATGGCTATGGACTCTGAAAGGAACAACAACAAATGACGTTCATTAAGCAATGTATGATCGCCGTTCTGTCACTATTTGGCGCGCAGTTCGCAGCTCAGGCAGAACCAACTCAGCCGGCCATTTACATGGTCACCCTGCACACAGCAAACTTCCCTGAGATGAAAGCTTTCTTCAAAGACAAAATGAAGATGAAACTGATCTCAGAAAATGGAGAGTTCGCGGAGTTCAAATCCAACGGCCTCAGGCTGTCACTAGCCAGTCATGAATACCTCAGTTCCTTCCTGAACGCTGAAACACTCAATGGAATCCGCACGGGTTCAGGACTGGGCATCGGCTTCAAATATGAAACCACAGCGCAGATTGATACCGCATACGATGCCCTCTTAGCCAACGGCGTTAAAAGCATCGCTGCACCTGCCCAGCAGCCCTGGGGCGAATACACCGCCTTCTTTGCAGACCCCGACGGGAACGTTCACGAGCTGGTTGCCGACACCAAATAAAGCTAGCAATTCAGATACAAAGGGGCCCAAACGGCCCCTTTTCTTTTGCCTGCACGCAATATGATAAGTTAACGCACTCTCACAACCTCTAATTCAATAGCGCTTAAACTCTCAGGCAACCACTTCAGCTTGCATTACCCTAGCAAGCACATCCTTCTTCCACTTAACATTTTCATTAAGACAGCCATCCCTAAGCTCTGCTCATCCGCAAGGATACAAAAGCGACTAATGCGAACTCATTTCGATCAGAGCAGGCTAAAAATATGAAAAAGACAACTGCCGCCGTCGCAGGCCTTGGGCTCCTCGGCCTCGCGACCTCACCGGTCTTTGCTGAAAATAACGATACAACTGCTGAAAACTCTAAAGTCGAGTTCTCCGACTTGTCACTCGTCAGCGGGCAACCTGACGATGGTACCTGCAAAACACGCTATACCGAAGGTTACACGACCACTCACAAAGGCAAAACTGACGAAGGCCATACCCAGCTTGAATCTCATAAGGGCCATGACATTCTCGTCACGGAGTCAGATGGAACTGTTGGTGAAGGCATTTACACGATGACCAACAGCTATGAAGTCGTCTTTCCGGAGAGCGAGGACAAAACTCCAGTAGAAGTCACAATGTTTGCGTCTGGCCTTATCGGAGAAAGCCCGATTGTTGGCGTGTTTTCTGACGGCACTTGCCGTGGTCACATCACCATTCATGACGCTCAAGATAAATCCTAGGAGGAGGCTCCCATGACTGATCTGAACAAACTACACGCCGCTGCGCAAAACCCATTCACTCACAAAGCAATCACACCAACACAAAAAGCAAAATGTGGTTTTTTCCCTGGCGGTTTTCCTTTCGAAAAAATCGAAAACAAAACTGAAGTAAACACAGAAAGCAAAGACTGAGAGTTTCCCAAACTCTGGTTAATCAAGCAAACATCGGGAGCCTAGAACATGGACTGGTATTCCTCAGAACGCATCTTCAATGAAAATGGCCGCAAGAAAATTGAGGCCCTCGATCTGGAATGTGTCTTTGACCAGCTCACGGCTCCCGTTGCAGATGGAGGTTACGAGTGGCCAAGGAAGGAAACACGTACAGCAGTCAATGACTATCGCAAATTCTTGATTGACTCACTCGAACTTGAGGTCAAATACAAAGGTGATTATCCGCAGGACGCCCGAGCATGGCCTTCCAAGGCCGTAGACATTGTCTGGCACACACACATCCTCTTCACCGAAAAGTATTTTGAAGATTGCGACGCGATATTTGGTCATTACCTTCACCATCGCCCGCAGATCCCACCACCGGTCTACGAATAAGAACGACAGTTTCTCAAATCGTTCTCAACACGGGACACCCATACTGTGCCCTTCTCTCCCTCTGATTTCTGCCAGGCTGCACAACACCAGAGAACCTCGTTCGATCTGGAAAAATTCATTGATTATCGAAGCCCACAACTTGAGGCGCCAGAAACACGCCCTAAGGCTCTGTTGCAAATCGACAAGTGCATTCAGCGCAATGTCTCAAAGCTCAATCTGTCCAACTACAACATAAAAGCAATCACTGAGTTGGAGACAACACTCAGGGATAAAAACAATCTGCCTGACAGCTGCTCAACTATGCTCGGCAGTGGTATCAATACCTTCCTCGAGGAACTCTCGCTCGCATTCGCGAAAGGTCGACCCGTCCTCCTGCCTGAGTTTGATTACTTCCTCTTTGACATCACGCTAGAAAAGCTCAGCATCCAGTCCAACAAGTTCAAGCTCACAAATGGTGGACACTGGGACACTGCCGACGCTTTAGCAAAGCTGCAAGAACACGACCCGGCAATCACCCTGCTCAGCACGCCCAACAACCCCACATCCAGAACAGCCCCGGTGGAGTTCATAGAAACGCTCGCCACCCATACAAATGGTCTCGTTGTCATCGATGAAGTTTATCACTTGTTTGCAGATGATCCGCACGCCCTGTGTCGCTTGCTGGAGACACACGAAAACTTCGTCCTCATGCGCAGCATGTCAAAGGCAGGTTATGCGGCAACTGGTTTTGGCTATATCATGGGCAACACCAAGATCATCAGTTGCCTCAGGCAGCTCAAAGGTGGCACGACCATCTCTCCACTCAACGTGGCGGCTGGCAAAGCTCTGATTGAAAACCATGACCTGCTTGCAGCACACGTCAAATCCTGCTGCCGATGGCGCGATCATGTAAAGAACAGCGTCGAGCAACACACCGCTCTCTCCTGCCTGCCCAGCGAAACAGACTTCTTGCTTATCGAAACACCGGCAGGACAAGCAGATGCATTCACCACCCATTTAATCGAAGCTGGCATTCCTTGCATCAGCTACGCACCAATGCCTCAGCTCACCAACTGCATTCGGGTCATGCCTTCCAACATATCTGACGCAATCACTCTGTGTCACTTCCTTCAGAAACTTAATGATCTGGCAGAGGGAGTTTTGCAAAAAACCTAGGCTTTCTGCTAAATGATTGCGCTGTCAAATAATGAACATAGTTTCGATTATACATAGCAGGTTCGCGCCTTCTAACTCCGTGAACGAAGAGTGTCATGTTCCTGCGCAACTCAATAATTGGAGTAACAAGTTTACTCCTCATATCTTTCCTGGGAATTATACATCCGATCGGCGACAGCTTGTCTGTTCTCCGGCTGCCTCTGGCCGTCTTACTCGCTATTCTCACTCTCTTTAGCTACCGCCAGCCCAAGTTGATGATCATCGGCTTTCTGGTCGCAATAATCAGCAGCGCAACAGTATTGTGGGCTTATCAGGGAGTGCGCGTCCCAGAGAATTACGATCTGGCAGTCTATCAAAAGAACCTGAGTTTCCGTGCCGGAGATCGCATGGATGTCCTCAATGACATCCTCATGCTACAGCCAGAGGTGATCACGCTTCAGGAAGTGCACAAAAGGCATCTTCCCCTCATCAACTCACTCAAGAAGCAGTATCCCTACCACATCGTCTGCCCCTTCACAGCCGTCGGTGCAGTCGCTGTGCTCTCACGCCTCCCTCTTGCTTCTGATGCTTATCGCTGTGAGATCGGCCTCGGCATAGCAGCACTGCACATCCAAAGCTCAGAGGGACCGCTCTGGGTTGTGTCTATCCATCAGCACTGGCCATGGCCGTTTCCTCAAGAGACACAAGCTGGGAAAATCATCTCGATCTTATCAGAGCTGGATGGACTGAAGATGATTGCTGGCGATTTTAACATGGTCCCGTGGTCGCACAATCTGGATGAATATACCGACGCCACGGACACTCAATTGGCCGGTCCATTTGAAGCAAGCTTCCTCTTCAAAGGCACCTATGCCATGCGCATTGACCACGTCCTCGCACCAAAGGGCGGAAAGACCTTTCTCCGCCCTTACTACGGCTCCGACCACCACGGTTTGTTTGCCCGCGTGGACCTGTAAACGGCCTTACACCTTACGCGCAACTATGAAACGTCCCATGGGCGATGCCGGGTAGTTGCCAGTCTCAACAATCTTGAAACCCGCCTGCTCAATCTGACGCCCCAGGTCCACCTGCTTAAAGTAGGTCACATAAGGCGCGTATCCGACTAAGCGCATCACATTGATCAGCCAGCGCCAGTAGAAGGCGGAATCACCCAGACACGGCGTCTTGGAAATGAGCAGCCCACCAGGCTTCACAAGTCGCTGTACCTGATTGATTGCCTCCACCGGACCTTTGATCAGATGGATCACATTATACGCCATCACCACATCATAGGTCTTGCCATCAAGAGCAGGACCATCTGCTGAAGAGTGTGCAAAACTTACATTCTCAATGCCGTCGTCCCACGCTTTTTCACGCCCGAACTCAATCATCTTTCCGGAAATATCGCTAGCGGTCACATGCTTGACATGCTTGGCCAAAAGCATCGCCGTCGCCCCACTGCCACACCCCAGCTCCAACACCTCTTGCACTGGGGTGAGATAAGAACGCACACGGTCCATTGCCTTCTCATAGGAAGCAACATCTTTCATTGGTCGCGCCACATAACCCGGCGCATGTTTGTCCCAAAATCCTGCGGAATTCGCCATTGGAAACCCTCCATTTCCTGCAGTGTATCCATGCATATTCTCAAAACAAATTGCCAAAATTCGCAGTTGAGTTATACAAATATGCATGAATTGGCAGAGCGTCTCATTCGACTGGAATCAGGCCCGCGCTTTCCTCGTAACAGCAGAGGAAGGCTCCCTTTCGGCTGCGGCAAGAGCCCTCGGCCTCACCCAGCCCACATTGGGCAGACAGGTCTCCGCACTGGAAGAAGCCCTCGGCGTAACACTGTTTGAGCGTGTTGGCCGCTCTCTCACCCTCACACAGGCAGGCTTTGAACTGCTGGAGCATGTGAAATCCATGGGAGAGGCCGCCAACCGCATCTCACTGGCAGCTTCCGGCCAATCTCAGGAGATCGACGGAACCGTCTGCATCAGCGCAAGTGACACCGCTTCTGCCTTCCTCCTCACGCCAATCTTAAAGCAATTGCGCGAGATCGCACCCGGCATTCACGTGGAGATTATCGCCACCAACTCCGTCAGTGATTTACAGCAACGCGAAGCAGACATCGCCATCCGCCATGTCCGCCCGGAGCAACCAGACCTGACTGCAAGGCTTGTAAGAGAAACCACCGCCCACTTCTACGCCAGCAAAACCTATCTGAACCGCAAGGGCCGTCCACAGTCGGCCAATGACATGGCAAACCACGAATTCATTGCCTTCGATAGGCCAGACAAGTTCCTCAAGTACTTCACCGAGTCAGGCCTGCCACTCACAGAAAGCAATTTCAAACTAACAACCGCAAGTGGGCTGGTGGGGTGGCAACTGGTCAGAAACGATTTCGGCATCATCGTCATGATCAAGGAGATCGCGGAAATGTTCCCGGAAATCGAACAGGTACTGCCAAGCTTTGAACCATTCGTCGTGCCTTTCTGGCTAGCAACCCACCGCGAACTGCACACCTCAAAACGCATCCGCCTGGTCTTCGACCTCCTGGCGGACACGCTCTCAAGCAAACAATTGCTAGGCTGACACCGGCTCTTCGGCTATCACATAATGCAGTTTCTTGAACTGCTGACGCCATGCAGAAACCTGAGGTAGATACTGCGCGGGCTGGTCAGAGCGCAAAGCAGCTGCAATCAATCGTGCCATCTCATTCGCATGGCTGGTACCAATACCCCAACGCACCAGCTCAGGCGTCCCGATACGCAGCCCGTTCATGTCTCCCTCAACCTCAGCAATCGGCAAGCCAATGCCACAGGCAAGGAATCCAGCCTTACGGAGTTTCTTGGAAGCCGCCTGCCCTCCCCCAAACGAAGCTGCTTCAACAGCAAACTGATGTGATTGCGTAAAGCCCTGCGCTTTGGCAAACACGGGAATGCCCTCTGCATCAAGGGCCTGTGCCAGAGCTTTTGAAAGAGCAATCATCTCAGCAGCATACGCTCGCCCGTAATCCCGCCAATCCAGCATGGTCACCGCCAGCGCGGCAGACTTCGCTGCATCAAAGTTGGCAGTCATCCCCGGAAACGCGATGGCATCCATACGTTCAACCAACGCAGCATCATTGGAGACAATCAGTCCACCCGCAGGCCCGCCAAGGCTCTTGTAGGTGCTCATGGTCATAAAATGAGCGCCTTCATCCAACGGGTTCGCCCAGGCTTTGCCGGCAATGATCCCACATTGATGCGCCGCATCAAACATCACCTTAGCACCCACTTCATCCGCAATCTCACGAATAGCCCGCACAGGATGCTCAAAGATGTTGAGGCTGGACCCAACTGTGATCAGCTTTGGTTTCTCCGCTTTAGCAAGCTCACGGAGCCTCTCTACATCAATGGTGTAGCCATCCGCATTCACCGGAGCAGGCACGGTCCGCAGTCCATAAAGCCCCGCACAGCCCGCAATATGGTGTGTCACATGTCCTCCAATAGAGGCCGGAGGTGCGATAATCGTATCTCCCGGCTGACAAGTCGCCATAAACCCGTAAAGATTGGCGATAGCACCGGAAGGAACCCGGATCTCAGCATACTGCGCATCAAACACTTCCGCGCTCAGCTCAGCCGCAATCACCTCAATCTCTTCAATAGCTTCCAGCCCCATCTCATATTTATCGCCAGGATAGCCAAGAGACGGGCGAGAACCGATGCCAGAAGCCAGAAACGCTTCAGCCCTTGGGTTCATCACATTCGTGGCCGGGTTTAGGTTGAAGCACTGATCCTCATGAATTTCCCTGTTCTGAGATGCCAACGCATCCAACCGCCCCAAAAGAACCGCAGAACTCTGAGCCTGCGTCCGCTGCGCAACCTCCTGCACCAGCCCTTCACATTCAGCCGGAACCCAATTTCGTTTCGCTAAAACCATCACAACCTCCCAATTGCTGAGAGGAGTGTGCGGACAGAACGCTTGAGAGCGCAAACCAGAATATGTAATTATTGGCCTAGAAAAACTAAGGCTAAGCCATGTCAGTCTCTCCTTCCCGTCCCAAAGGGCCGCCTCTCAACGCTCTCCGCGCGTTCGAAGCAGCCGCCCGCCTCGGTGGTTTTGCTAATGCAGCAGAAGAACTGAGCGTCACACCCGGCGCCGTCTCGCAGCATATCAAAGCACTGGAAGAATGGGTTGGCGCAGACCTGTTTGAGCGCCGCTCTCAAGGTGTCCACCTGACAGAACTGGGATTGGAAGTTGCTCCGCATTTCTCTAAAGCCTTCGATGAACTGGGCAACGCAGTCCGGCAACTACGTGCCAAAACCAACCGCAAAACCATTCACATCGCCGCCCTGCCAAGCGTCGCCCAACTCTGGCTTTCCCCGCGTCTGCCTAAAATCAGAGAAGCTTTGCCAGAGACGAACATCTCCGTCATCGCACTGGAAACACCGCCCAATCTGGACCGCGAGATCTACGACCTCTCCATCTTCATCAGCAAGCCCAAAGGCACATCTCAGGAACGCATCATCTCAGAAGATCTCATCACCCCGGTCTGCTCACCTGCAACAGCAGAGAGTTTGAAAGAACCACAGGACCTTGAGACAAAAACTTTCCTCCATGATGTGATCTGGGCAGAAGACTGGCAGATCTGGGCCAGCGCAAACGCACCAAGTCTGGACGGCTTGAGCAATGGCCCAAACTATTCCCTCTATGCCATCGCAATGGAAGAAGCGAAAAACGGTGCCGGCATTCTCATGGGTCACAAAGCCCTTGTCGAACCGTCTCTCAAGAAAGGTGACCTGCAAGCCCCTTTTACACAATGGCAACCAACCGGAAAATCCCTCATCCTGGAATGCGCCAGCCTGCCAACCCCATCAAAAGAGATCACCCAGATCATCTCACTCCTGCTGGCATAGCCTTCGATCAGATACCTCTCGTTCCCATTACGTGACTATCCACAGAGCGCCTTTCCGCACCAAAGGACCGGGGAGAGGTCAAACAGCGCAAAACCCTATGTGTTCTCTGCAAAAATGATCAGGCTGAGGTCTTGGCTGCGATCAGGATCACAACACGACTACATCACATAGGAGAGCTTGCGTATTTACCCTCTCTACAACCTCTTGACCCGCCCTCACCAATGGTAATAAGTCCTGAGGGTCTGAACTCGGCAACCGAAGATAGCTCTGATGAACGCACCCTCAGCCTCTGCAGCCCAAACCGTCAAACTCGACATCACCGGAATGACATGTGCAGGTTGCGCATCTCGCTTGGAAAAGACACTCCAGGCAACCGAAGGTGTGGTCAAAGCCACCGTCAACTTCGCACTTGAAATGGCAGAGGTAGAACACCTGCCTCAGGTCGCTGCGAATGATCTGGTGGATGTGGTCTCAACAGCTGGTTTTGAGGCAAAGGAGCGCCGGGACGAGGCAGAAGCAGCAAAGAAGGCTTTTGAAGAGCGCGAAGCACACAGCGACGCAGAAGAACGCAAAACCTTTCAACTTTTCGCGCTATCAACGCTTCTTGCGATTCCACTAGTCATTCCAATGGTTTTGATGGCGTTTGGCGTGCAATTCGAGCTCTCTGGCGTGCTGCAGTTTGCATTAGCAACGCCAATCCAACTTTTCGTCGGAGCACGATTCTACAAGGGTGCGTTTGCAGCCCTGCGCCATGGCGGCGCCAACATGGATGTCCTCGTTTCGCTAGGCACATCTGCCGCTTATCTATACAGCGTTTATAACGTCTTCTTCGCCGCGCAGGCGCAGGCGACAGACCTCTATTTTGAAGCATCCGCTGTCATCCTCACCCTCATCTTGATGGGTAAGTATCTGGAAATACGGGCGAAACGTTCCACTTCCGCGGCTGTTCGTTCTCTGATTGCTCTGCGCCCAACCACAGCCAACAAAATCGTTGGCGATAAGATTATCCCCGTCAGCATCTCAGACCTGCGCCTCGGCGATTACATTGTTATCAAACCCGGCGAGTGCGTTCCAACCGATGGCCTGATTGAAGAGGGCGAGAGCGAGCTGGATGAATCTATGCTCACCGGTGAGAACCTCCCCGTACACAAAAACAAGGGTGATCAGGTAACCGGTGGAACAATCAACGGAGCAGGCGCAATTTTTGTGCGCACCACTGCCCTTGGTGAATCAACACGCTTAGCCCAGATTATCCGCCTTGTTGAAGGCGCACAGGCCTCCAAGGCACCGCTACAAAAATTAGTCGACAAAGTCGCAGCTATTTTTGTTCCCGTTATCGTGCTGATCGCCCTCGCAACCTTCGCTGGCTGGATGCTTTACTCCGGTGATGTCACAACAGCCGTCAGCGCGTCGGTCGCCGTCCTCGTCATCGCCTGCCCGTGCGCACTGGGACTTGCTACCCCAACAGCACTGGTCGCGGGCACCGGTGCTGCTGCAAAGGCGGGCATACTTATCCGCGATATCGAAGCATTGGAACGCGCTCATAAGGTCGATACCATCCTCTTCGATAAGACCGGCACGCTGACCATCGGCAAGCCAGTTCTGACGGATGCTCAGGCGTTTGACCGCAATGACGACCGCCTGCTCACAATCGCAGCCAGCATCCAGCTGGGCAGTGAGCATCCCCTTGCAAGCGCACTTATCCGCGCTGCGGAAGAGCGCAACCTTAAGCTCACCCGCCCACGCTCCATCAAAGCTATCCCCGGCAAAGGCCTGATTGCGGAGCTTACTGGCCAGCAGGTCTCCATCGGTAATGCGGCCCTGATGAAAGACCTGAATGTCGCCCCATCCATGATGGGTGACGGCCTTGTAAAGACTTATGAATCCTCAGGTAAAACCGCAGTCACAGTCGCCCTTGGTGATCGTGCAATCGGTGTTCTCGCCTTTGTTGATCAAGCACGGGACACCGCTCGTGAGGCTGTAGAATCCCTTAAGAAACAAGGCATTCGCACAGTGATGATCACCGGCGACACCGAACTCGCGGCAAAAAACATCGCAGATCAGGTCGGCGTTGACGAATTCCAGGCACGCGTTCAGCCAGAAGGTAAGAACGAAGTCGTAAATGACCTGAAAGAACAAGGCTATAGAGTTGCCATGGTCGGCGACGGCATCAACGACGCCCCTGCTCTGGCAGCTGCAGACCTTGGCATCGCAATGGGCTCCGGCGCTGATGTTGCATTGGAAACCGCAGGCGTCACACTCATGCGTTCCGAGCCGAAGATGATCCCGGCGGCGCTGGACATCTCCAAGGCAACCCTCAGAAAAATCAGACAAAACCTGTTCTGGGCCTTCATCTACAACATCATCGGCATTCCGCTGGCAGCACTGGGATTGCTCTCCCCTGTCATCGCAGGAGCTGCCATGGCCATGAGTTCTGTCTCCGTGGTTACCAACGCCATGCTGCTGCGGCGCTGGAAACCGAAAAACATGAGCTGATATCATCAATTAGGCCCCTGAATGACAAGTTCAGGGGCTTTTTGTACCCTCTCGTCTTATGGTTGACCAATACAACTACTTCTTAGAAGAACTCCGACCAATCATAAGATAGCAAAAGTGAAGATTAATGCTTCTATTCTGATATCAAGCTGATTCAGTATAAATAATTCAGTTAGACGGAAAATGAATTAGCTCTTCATAAGGTCAACCAATATATAAAATGGTTTGACAACTCCTCAAATCCATCCAATTCTTTCCATTACATATCGCAGCCTCAGCATTCTATAGTTTCATCTCACGAATACATTCGCTGCGATCACTCGGGGGGAAGTGTATGTTTACGAGAAAGATTGCCAAAGCCACAGTTCTGTGTGCAGCTCTGCTTGCAACAACTTCATTCGGCTACGCGAAGACATTGAAACTCAGCCACAATCAGGGACCAGAGCATCCTCTGCACATCTCCATGCAGCACATGGCAGACAAAGTTGCAGAAGCCACCGGCGGCTCTCTCAAAATCCGCATCTACGGCAATGGCGCATTGGGAACACAAAGAGAATCCATGGAGTTAGTGCAAGAAGGCACCCTCGCAATGGCCAAAACCAACGCCAGCGAGCTGGAAGCCTTTGAAGAGTCATACTCAGCGCTGAACCTGCCTTACATCTTCGTAGACGAGAACCATTATTTCGATGTTCTCAGCGGCCCAATCGGTGACGACATCCTCGCAGCGTCAGCAGACAAAGGCTTTATTGGTCTGACCTTTTACGTGGAAGGTGCCCGTTCTTTCTACGCCAACAAAGAGATTCACTCTCCAGCTGATCTCAAAGGCATGAAGATCCGCGTCCAACCATCCCCCTCCGCAATCCGCATGGTAGAGCTGCTCGGCGGCAGCCCAACCCCAATCTCCTGGGGCGAACTGTACAGCGCACTGCAGCAAGGCGTGGTTGACGGCGCAGAGAATAACCCACTGGCGCTGACCACAGCCCGTCATGGCGAAGTCTCCAAGGTTTATTCCGATGACGGCCACACAATGATCCCGTCCATCGTAGTCATTTCAACCACAGTCTGGAATTCGTTAAACACAGACGAACAAACAGCAATTCGTGATGCTGCCAAGTCCTCCATGCACTTCCATCGTGCCCAGTGGAATGAGATGACAAAGAAGCACATCGAGCAGGCAAAATCCGAGCTTAATGTGAAGTTCATTGAGGTGGATAAAGCACCATTCATCGAAGCTGTTTTGCCAATGCATGCAGAAGCTGCGGAAAAATCTGAGAGAGTTGGCTCCTTGATCACACGCATCAAAGCATTGACCCAATAAGCCTTCTAATGGAATAAGAAAGGCCAGAGTAACAAGGCAAATCTCTGGCCTTTTGTCTCGCTTGCAAATCTGCTTTATTTAGTATCTTAAGCGTGCAGCAATCACTAAAAATCCGCCAAACCGCGCAGGCATGGGAGAATGAGCGAAATGGATGGTCAGCGTCGCCGCTATCAGGAAGTAGCTGAAGTCTTGCGCAAAGAGTTAGGCAACGGAACATTCAAGGTTGGAGATCGCCTGCGCCCGGAGCGCCAGATTGCTGAAGAAATGAACGTCAGCCGCTCACTCCTGCGCGAAGCTATGATCATGCTTGAGATCGAAGGCTTGATTGATGTGCGCAAAGGATCAGGCACTTACGTTGTACGCCTGCCGGATGCAGAGCAAGTTACTCCCACCTCAAATCTGGAAGACATCGGCCCGTTTGAGCTCCTTCAGGCACGCCAGCTTATGGAAAGCAACATCGCAGCCTTCGCAGCCTCCATGGTCACCAAAGCCGATATCCTGCGCATGCGCGATGCTTTGGAGCGTGAGCGCGAAGACCTGGCAAAAGGCTCCGGTGGATATGAAGCGGACGAGGAATTCCACCTGCTCATAGCAGAAGCCACCCAGAACTCGGTACTGGTCGATATGGTCAGAAACCTCTGGCAGCAACGCACCCGTTCCAGAATGTGGGATAAGCTGCACGAACGCATCTTCGACAACACATACCGCGAAGAGTGGCTCAACGACCATCAGGACATCCTCGACGCCCTGAAGCGAAGAGACCCGCAAGCAGCAAAACAGGCGATGTGGCAACACCTTGAGAACGTCAAGAAACGCCTGATGGATTTATCAGACGTAGACGATCCAGCCTTTGATGCATACCTGTTCCAGCAGGATCCACTAACGCCCGCATAACCCGCCAACGGGCATTAATAGAGCACAATTCATAGTACCGTTGCCAAATGGGGATTATATCTTTGATAAATTCCCATAGACGTTTTGCACCCTTTACAGGCGGATGTGTTCGCGAGATGTTTACTACGTAAAATCAACAAGAGTGGGATGGAACAAGCTTCCACTTCGCACGCTGTGCATAGGGTGGCCCGGCAATCATGCACGAGATTGAGCTTAAGCTTTCTGTAGACGAAACAACTCTGGAGCAACTGGCCAAAGCAAAACCACCAAAGGGCTTTGCGGTCAGTGAGCAATCCGTGAAACGTCTCCGTTCCGTGTATTACGACACGCCGGACCACACGCTCAAAAAAGCCCGTATCTCGCTGCGCACGCGCCACAACGGCACCAACTGGCTACAAACCATCAAGCAAGGCGGCGGCATGCAGTCCGGGCTCTCCAAACGGATTGAGCTGGAACTGCCCATAGCCGGAATTGAGCCAGACTTCCATGTGATTTCTGATAATGAAATCAAGCAGAAGCTGTTATCTCTGCTTGAGGGCAAGCAGTGGAGAATTCTGTTCGAGACCGCCATCACGCGCACTTTGACCTACTATACAGATAAAGCTGGTGCGAAGATTGAAGTGGCTCTGGATTCCGGCATAGCCAAAACAGACACTAAAGAGCATCCGATCCATGAAGTAGAGCTGGAGCTGATGGAAGGCCCGGTCGAAAGCCTGTACAAACTGGCAGGCGCACTCATGAAAGATCGACCAATTCTGTTTTCCAGCAGCAACAAGGCAGGCATTGGCTATCGACTGGCAAGTGGTGAACCACCTGAGCTGCCCTCAGAAGCACTTCACTCCAACTACATAGAGTTGGAACCCGAAGACAACGCAGGCTCAGCCTTCCAAAAAATCCTCAGCGAATGCCTCAACCAGATTGTTGCCAACCGTTCTTGCGTCCTTCAGCAAAATATCTCTGAAGGCCCGCACCAACTACGTGTCGGACTGCGTAGATTAAGAAGTGCGTTCAATATCTACAAAGCAGCTTTCCCGGGCAACGAAACCATCGCAGCGCTGGATATCTCCGCGAAGCAACTGGCAACAACTGCAGGAAATCAAAGAGATATCGATGTACTGGTGGAAGATATCATCACACCGGTTATCCCGTTACTGCCAGACACGCACTCAGTCGAACCGCTCTTTGAAGCCATTCAACTGGCACATGTGGAAGCTCAGGTTGAACTGAGACAGGAGCTGATTGATCCAAAGCTCAACGGCTTCCTACTCCAACTGGGAGAACTGGCACACAGCTCAGCTTGGAAAGAGAATCTGGGACTAAGCGAGTTCAGGAAACTGGACCTACCAATTCAAACCTTCGCCCAAAACGCATTGTCCAAGCGTTGGAAGGCCTGCGAAAAACGGGCCGAGAACCTGCAGGACCTCACCATCGAGCAGCGTCATGACCTCCGCAAATCACTCAAAAAACTGCGTTATACGGTTGAGTTCTTCCGCTCTCTCTATGAACCAGAAGATCTTCGTATCTTCCTTAAGTGCCTGAAACGCCTTCAAAATACCTTCGGCTACCTCAACGATGTGGCCATGGCTGACCGTCTGGTCGCAATGAAGCTTCCGCAGTCCTTACAAAATAACGAAGTTTCAACGGTCATCGGTTTTGTCGCCGGTTGGCATCAGGCCAGAGCAGACAATGCATGGCTGGAAGCGCAGGAACGTTGGAACGCCGCCGTAGAAGCACCCAAGTACTGGCTCTAAACAAAAGCCTAGTCATTTCTGACGGTTAGGTGCATCCGGTCAGCAGCCACATAGGCACGACCAATTTGTATAGGTGCTCCACTCGCGATCACATTGATAGATTCCATCATCAGCACAGGCGATCCCTCGGAGATCTTAAGCAACTCCGCATTATGCGCACTACAAAGCGCCGCCGTAATCCGGGTTTCCTGGCGCCGATAATCGCCGAAACCATACTTCTCCATGATCTTGGTGATCGAGTTGGTCTCATTCAAATCTGAAGGTAGATTGGGAAAGCGAGACACTTCAAACCAGCGCGTTCCTGCGATAATTGGTGTGCCATCTGCGTAACTCACAGACTCACATTTAAACAGTGCAGTGCCTGGTTCAATCTCCAACAGTTCGGATGTGTAAGCATCTGCAATCACTTCGGTCGTGCGGAAGATATCCCCATAAACCTCCTGCGCCTGACCCGACAAGTTCTCCGAAAAGCGCGTGCGCGGACCGATGGGATAGACCAGCGGAGCCTTGGCAACAAAGGTCCCCCGCCCCTGATCTGAACGTAAAAAACCCTCTTCGATCAAAGTGGAAATCGAACGCCGAACAGTATGGCGGTTAACCTCAAAGCTATGTGCAAGCTCTTGTTCTGTCGGGATTTTCTCCCCCTCAGAAACCTCAGCTCGCGAAAGCTCAGAGCGCAGCACTTCAGCAATCTGCTTCCACATGGCAACGCCCGCACGTCGCTCAACAGGAGAGAAATCAAATTTCATCGCATTCGTCATGTCTTCGTCATGAAACAACACTAATCAGTTGGCGAGCAAAATATTTGTCTATACAACTAGACAACATTAGTTCTAGCTTAGCAACCGAATTCAGACGCGCGGACCCAATCTTTCGACAAACCCGCAAGGCGTCACCACACAATGCCAGAGAACCAGCGTGTTCCTGAAAGTTAAAGGGGCTGAAATGACGGCAAGTTCGCTCAAAGAGCAATCACCGGAAATTGCAGCTAGGCAGAATGCTATGGGCATTCTGGCAAAGGCCTCAGCGCAAGACCTCGCAAAAGCCTGGAAAAACATCGGTTTAGAGCCGAGCTATACCGTTATTCGCCCGGCAGAAATCGGGCTCGTGATGGTCCGTGGCCGCGCTGGTGGCACCGGCGCTCCCTTCAACATGTGTGAAGCAACCGTCACTCGCTGCGTCATAGCTTTGGACGACGGGACCACCGGTTTCGGTCAAGCCCTTGGCCGCGAAAAACAAAAAGTCTTACAGGCGGCTCTCATTGACGCCCTATGGCAACAACCAGAACACCGGGATCTCGTTAAGACAAAGGTTCTTCAGCCATTGGCCGCCGCTCAAGAACAAGCAGAAAACGAAACACGCGCTGAAGTCGCCGCCACCAAGGTTGATTTCTTCACCATGGTCCGGGGAGAATAATATGAGCACGCAAACAGCCTCCTCAATCTTCGCCAAAGCGCCTGCTCCGGGTCTGGCTGATCCAGTCCACGACGCCCAGTCCGTCTTCCGCTCCGCCATGAACGCACTGGCACAACCGGGCACTGTGCAACAGCTGGGCAATCTCACACTTAGCCCTCCTGCTCCACTGTCTGTAGCCGCAACAGCGCTCGTGCTGACACTTTGCGATTATGACACACCGCTCTGGCTGGGTCCTGCGCTCGCAACCAATGAAACCGTCAAGAATTACATCCGCTTCCACACGGCAGCACCCTTCGTTGAAAGCCCTGCAGAAGCCGCTTTTGCGCTGGTCTCGGATGTAAAACTGCTCCCTGCGATTGCAAGCTTTGCTGCTGGCAATGCGGAATATCCAGACCGCTCAACCACGCTCGTTTTGATGGTCGATGAGCTCACCGAAGACGACGGTATCACGCTGAAAGGTCCAGGCATCAAGACCGAGAAGCAGTTCAGCTTCGCTCCCGCACCAGCAATGTTCTGGCAGCAGATGCAAGACAACAGCACACTCTACCCACTCGGCATCGACATCATTTTTGCTGGAACCAATCAGGTCGCAGGCCTGCCTCGCTCCACTAAAATCACCGGTTTGGAGGCTTAACTCATGTATGTTGCTGTGAAAGGTGGCGAGAAAGCCATCCGAAACGCTCACAAGCTCATGGCACGGGATCGCCGCGGCGATACCAACGTGCCATCCCTGAGCCTCAAGCAAATCTCTGAGCAGCTTTACCTCTCTGTCTCCCGCGTGATGGCAGAAGGTTCTCTGTATGATGCAGAACTGGCAGCACTCGGCATCAAGCAATCTCGCGGCGATCTCATAGAAGCTGCCTTCCTGATGCGCGCTTACAGAACAACCCTGCCACGCTTTGGGTACTCCAAGCCAATCGACACCGCTAAGATGCTGATCCGTCGACGTATTTCCGCAACTTACAAGGATCTTCCAGGCGGACAGCTACTCGGTCCAACCTTCGATTACACCCAGCGCCTGCTCGATTTCAAACTGGCGGCAGATGGCGAAGCTCCAGCACCAGAAGTGCAGGAGTTCGAGAAGGAAGAGGTCGTCCCACGCGTGACAGATCTCCTCAATGATGAAGGCCTGATTGAACCAGATGAGCCAATCGCACCGGATGCTCCAGTAGGTGACATCACCCGCGAACCTCTCACCTTCCCAGCAGACCGTGATCTGCGCTTGCAGAATCTGGCACGTGGCGACGAAGGCTTTCTGCTGGCACTTGGTTACTCCACCCAGCGCGGTTTTGGCAGAACTCATCCGTTTGCAGGCGAAATCAGACTCGGCGAAGTCGAGGTTGACTTCTTCATGGAGGAGCTCGAATTCGAAGTTCCCCTTGGCACCATGACAGTCACCGAATGTCAGATGATCAACCAGTTCCAGGGCTCCGCATCCGCACCACCACAATTCACTCGCGGCTACGGTTTGGTTCCCGGACAGGGCGAGCGCAAGGTCATGGCAATGGCTCTGGTGGATCGCTCTTTGCGGGCTGAAGAGCTGGGTGAGGAAATCGACTCCCCGACGCAAGATCAGGAGTTCGTCCTGTCTCACTCAGACAACGTGCAGGCCACCGGCTTCGTAGAACACCTCAAACTGCCACATTACGTCGACTTCCAGTCAGAACTGGAGCTGATCCGCAAGGTTCGCAAAGAGTGGCAAGAGAAACGTGAAGCGGCTGAACAGGAACTCGTTGCGGAGGCGGCACAATGACCGAGCGCGTTGAAACACAAGGCATCTCCGGCGAACACTACAATTTCGCTTATCTGGATGAGCAAACCAAACGCATGATCCGCCGCGCGATCCTCAAAGGCATCGCGGTCCCCGGCTATCAGGTGCCTTTCGCCGCCCGCGAAATGCCAATGCCATATGGCTGGGGCACCGGTGGTGTTCAGGTAACAGCTGCAGTCATCGGCAAGCACGATTGCCTGAAGATGATCGATCAGGGGTCAGACGACACCACAAACGCTGTCGCCCTGCGCAACTTCTTTGTCGAAACCACAGGTGTAGACACCACCACAAAGACAAAAGACGCCAGCATCATCCAGACCCGACACCGCATCCCGGAAGAAACGCTGACAAAGGATCAGGTGCTCGTCTATCAGGTTCCGATCCCAGAACCACTCCGCTTTCTGGAGCCGCGCGAAACCGAGACCCGCAAGATGCATGCGCTGGAAGAATACGGCCTTATGCATGTGAAGCTCTACGAGGACATCGCCAAGTTCGGCCACATAGCAACAGCCTACGCCTACCCGGTCATGGTGCAGGATCGTTACGTGATGGACCCATCCCCGACGCCTAAGTTTGACAACCCAAAGATGGACCAGATGGAAGCACTCCAGCTGTTTGGGGCAGGCCGCGAAAAACGCATCTATGCTATCCCACCACATACCAAAGTGGAGAGTTTGGATTTTGAAGACCATCCATTTGAAGTGACCCGGTTCGACCAGCCTTGCGCAATCTGCGGTGCAGAAGAGGTCTATCTGGACGAGGTCATTCTGGATGACGACGGCAACCGCATGTTCGTGTGCTCGGACAGTGATTTCTGCGAGGAACGCCGCGATGCAGGTCATGTCGGGCACCTTGGAACCAATCCTCTGGAAGCAGAAGGAAACGACTAATGTCTCTGGATATTCAAAGCTCTGAAGACCTTCCGCTGCTTCAGGTCAGTAACACCACGAAACTTTATGGCGGCCGCATCGGCTGTAAAGACGTCAGCTTCGATCTCTATCCGGGTGAGGTGCTTGCAATTGTGGGCGAGAGTGGCTCGGGCAAAACAACGCTGCTCAACAGCCTTGCAACGCGCCTCACCCCAACCTCAGGTTCGGTCAACTACCGCAACCGCATGGGCCAGATGCGCAACCTCTACGAAATGAGTGAAGCCGAGCGCCGCATGCTCATGCGTACCGACTGGGGTTTCGTCCACCAGCACCCGGCAGATGGCCTGCGCATGACAGTTTCTGCAGGTGCAAACGTTGGTGAACGCCTTATGGCAGTCGGCGCACGCCATTACGGCAACATCCGTGACACAGCAACCGATTGGCTAGGCCGCGTCGAGATAGCAGAAGACCGCATTGACGATGACCCACGCGCATTCTCCGGCGGCATGCGCCAGCGTCTCCAGATTGCCAGAAACCTCGTCACAGCCCCACGACTGGTCTTCATGGACGAACCAACTGGCGGCTTGGATGTGTCTGTTCAAGCACGCTTGCTGGACCTCCTGCGCGGTCTCGTTGCCGATCTCGGTCTCTCCGTGATCATCGTGACCCACGATCTGGCAGTAGCTCGCCTGCTCTCACACCGTATTCTGGTGATGCGCCACGGTCATGTCATCGAAAGCGGACTGACAGATCAGGTACTGGACGACCCGCAAGAGAGTTACACCCAGCTCCTTGTTTCCTCCATCTTGCAGCCATAAGGACAAGACAATGACAAACACTCCGAAAACCAAGGTGCTTGTTTCCGACCTTGCCAAGTCCTTCAAGATGCATCTGCGAGATGCACTGGAAATCCCGGTTGTCTCCGGTGTGAACTTCTCAGTTTCAGCAGGAGAATGTGTAGTTCTTGGCGGTCCGTCGGGATCAGGCAAAAGCTCGATCCTGAAAATGATCTACGCCAACTACCGCTGCCAGAAGGGCCAGATCCTGATCACGGATGGCGACGAGATCGTCAATGTGGCCGATGCAACACCCCGCCGCATTATCCGCCTACGCGAAACCACAATCGGTTACGTCTCACAGTTCCTGCGCGCCATCCCACGCGTCCCTGCCCTCCCGCTGGTCGCCGAACCTCTCATGGCACAAGGCATTGCAGAAGACGAAGCGTTTGAGCATGCTGGCAACCTGCTCTCACGCCTCAATGTGCCAGAGCGTCTCTGGCAGCTACCACCAGCAACCTTCTCGGGCGGAGAACAGCAACGCGTTAACATCGCAAGAGGCTTCATTGCACATTACCCGATCCTTCTTCTCGACGAACCAACAGCCTCACTCGATGCAACAAACCGAGCCGTTGTTGTGGAGCTGGTGGAAGAGAAGAAAACGCAAGGTGTGGCAATGGTCGGTATTCTTCACGATCATGACGTTCGCGATGCCATTGCAGACCGGATCATCGATGTAACTTCATTCGCATCGACTGCCTAAAGCATATCCGTAACCGATATGCAGAAAAGGGAAACACGCTCCATGACAAAGCCCCCCAAAATCGCGGAGACGGTCATAGAGTCAACCGTCTCCCATCGAGAGGCTGCGGTTGGCAAGCAATGCGAAGTGCTTGGCCCAACCTATCTGGAATATTGTGAGATCGGCGACTACTCCTACATTGGCCCGAACTCGACGGTTGCGGACACCACAATCGGCAAGTTCACGGCCATTGCATCCAATGTTCGCCTTGGCCCTCCCAATCATCCCCTGGAGCGGGTTTCCCAACATCGCTTTACCTACACCCCCGAATACTACCGCGAAGATAAGGAACGGGATCACCAGTTCTTTGCTGATCGCAGGGCCGCGCGTGTCATTATCGGCAATGACGTTTGGATCGGACACGGCGTAACCGTGCTACCCGGCGTAACGATTGGCGATGGTGCAATCCTTGCAGCAGGCGCTGTGGTGGCAAAAAACGTGGAGCCCTACACCATTGTAGGCGGCGTCCCGGCAAAGCTGATCAAGAGACGCTTCTCCAAGGAAGCTGCTGACCGGCTGATCCAACTCAAATGGTGGGACTGGCCAGAGGACAAAATATTCGAGCGGCTCCCTCTGTTTCAATCGATGACTGTGGAAAGGTTTCTGGAACACTTCGAACCAGCCTGAGGTGTCATAGGACTGACACCGTTTGCCCGGTACTTCGAAGCCCAAGGATATTCTGGATATGCGTTACTCAATCTATTTCACACACCCACAGTCAGGCAAACTCACTGAGTTGGGGAGCCAATGGCTCGGGCGCTCAGCCTTTTCCAATGACAGTCTCGCACACCCGCACCTGAACGAGTTTGAGCCCGGGCACCTGCACTCAATCACCGAAGACGCACGTCGCTATGGCTTCCACGCCACCATGAAACCACCATTCCATCTGGCGGAAGGTAAATCGCAGGAAGATGCAAAAGCAGCTTTCAGCACGTTCGCCAAGCAAACATCTGCCTTCACCATCGAAGGACTTGCGCCAAACTTCCTCGGCAAGTTTCTCGCCCTGACACCGACGCAGCCGTCAGAACAGCTCAACGGACTAGCAGCGCAATGCATCAAACAGTTCGATCATCTTCGCGCACCTTTGAGCGAACAAGACATCGAACGACGCCGCAAAGCGAACCTGACACCACAGCAGGATGCCTACATGCTGGAATGGGGCTACCCCTACATTTTCAAGCATTTCCATTTTCATATGACCCTGTCAAAACGACTTGAAGACGAGAGCGAGCGCAAAGCTCTCAAAGCTGCCGCAGAAAACCACTTCAAGCCTGTCATTCATCAACCAATCTCCATTTCGCACCTCACCCTCTGCGTTGAACCAGAGGCTGGGGCGCCATTTCAAGTCATTGAAATAAGACCATTGGAAGGACAAGTAGCATGAGCGATGTATTAGTCGGCGAAGCGCCACATCAGACATCAACAATGGTCGAGCCACACACACCAATGACCTTCACCAACGCAAAACTGATCCTCCCCGATCAGACGCTGGAAGGCACACTGGCGGTCGAAAATGGCATGATCAGCGACTTAAGCGACGGCAACACATCCAACGCGCTGGACTGTGAAGGCGACTACCTCATCCCCGGTCTTGTCGAGCTGCATACCGATCATCTCGAAAACCACTACAAGCCACGCCCCGGCGTCACATGGAACGCAGTCTCTGCCGTTCAGGCCCACGATGCACAGATCGCCTGCTCCGGCATCACTACCGTGTTCGATGCCCTGCGCGTTGGCATGGAAGACGATGCTGACCTGACGGCCCAAGACATGCGTGCCATGGCCGATGCCATCGAGATCGGTCAACAAGAAGGCCGCCTGCGCGCTGACCACTACATCCACCTGCGCTGTGAGGTTTCCGCCGACAACTGTGTTGAAGGTTTTGAGCTATTCAATGACGATCCGCGCGTTCGTCTTGCATCCTTGATGGACCACACACCGGGGCAACGCCAGTTCACCTCTCTGGATCAGTTCGAGCTTTACTACAAAACCAAGAAGGGTTTTTCTGACGAACAGATGCAGGAGTTCATGTTGCAAATGCAGGCCCGTGCAGATCGCAACTCCGATAAGAACCGTCTTGCCATTGCAGACCGCGCCAAAGCTGCTGGTATGATGTTGGCCAGCCATGACGACGCGACCCTCGCCCACGTTGAGGAAGCAAACAAGTTTGGTATCAACGTCGCTGAATTCCCAACCACCATGGAAGCTGCAAAGGCTTCACACGAAGCTGGCATGGCTGTGCTGATGGGTGCTCCGAACGTAGTACGTGGCAAATCTCATTCCGGCAACATTTCTGCACGCGAGTTAGCAGAAGCAGGTTATCTGGACGTTCTGTCTTCTGATTACGTCCCGGTCTCACTTCTGCAAGCTGCCTTCTTACTGGCCCAGCAAATCGAGCGCATCTCCGTTCCTGAAGCCGTACAGAAGGTAACAAAGATCCCGGCAGAGGCTGTCGGCCTTGCTGACCGTGGTGCACTGGAAGTTGGCCGCCGCGCAGACCTTGTACAGGTGCGTATGGTTGGCGACGTCCCAATCGTCCGTGGTGTCTGGCGCGAAGGATATCGCGTCGCTTAGCACGGCGGATGAGAGGGGGAACTATCGTGACAGTTTTGGATACAGCTCAGGAGCAAGCAAAAAAGCTTGGTCCCGGCGCACTGATCATGGTCGTAGGGCCAAGCGGCGCAGGCAAAGACACGCTGATTTACGGCTATAAAGAACTGTGCGAAGGCGACGAGAACATCATGTTTGCCCGTCGCCTGATCACCCGTCCGGCAGATGCCGGTTCAGAACCGCACGAAGCAGTCTGCCACAAGCAAATGTCAGAGCTTATCGATCAGGGCCGCGTGGCATTGTCGTGGCCAGCTCATGGGCTGACCTATGCCCTACCAGAATGCGTGGATCATCACATCACTAAGGGTGGGATTGCCATCGCAAATGGCTCCCGAAAAGCTTTGGCAGACGCTGTCGGCAAGTATGAGAAACTGCTGGTCGTACATATTACGGCACCAATCCACGTGCTCGCACAACGCCTTTCCATGAGAGGTCGCGAAACTGCTGAGGATATCGAGCAACGGTTAAGGCGCGCAGACCTGTCCCTGCCGCAACTACCGCATCTGGTGGAGATACAAAACACAAACGACCCTCAGGTCGGCATCAAGCAGCTGCAACAAGCAATCGCAACGTTTATGCACTGAGCTTTTTCATCGCCTCCAGGCCAAGCAGATGCGCAGTGATCATGCCAAACAATGCCGGAGCAAATTCGTACTTGAGTGGAGCAAATTCTGGCTCCTCGTAGAGTGTCACCAGAACTGGTGGTGGATTGGTCACAGGCCACAGTCCGGCAACAAACACATGAATGCTGAAGAAGACACTCATCGCCTCTTCCGCATCAAGCCACGGCAACCCTTTTTGCAAAGCGCTTGTTGCTCGGGCAGCCTCCACCAGCAATGCCCGTTTAAAATCACGCACACAATCAATGGAGATATTCTTCTCCATTGTTGGAGCAATTTCACTCATCAGCTCACATAGCACCTGACGCGACGCGAACATTTCAGCAAGAAGCTTCGCCATATCAGCAGGAGCCATCTCACCGGGAACTTCCTGCTCCAGGTCCTCAATCAGCTTCACAAAATCACGTAGCAGCAACTCAACCAGAATGGCTTCCCGCGTTTCAAAATACCGATAAATGTTGGATTTCACGATACCTGCACGGCTGGCAATTGCCTGCAAGGTCAGTCCATCTACGCCGTCCTGCTCAAGCACGCAGGTCGCGGCACATATAAGATCATTATGGCGTTGTGCTTTCGCTTCGGCAGATCTGGCGCGCTGAAAACTCTGGTTGGTCATAGTTTGGTGATAGGTCTCATTCCAATCCATGTCAATTAAACTTGGCAAGGTCCATTGACAAACATCCGTCAGACCATAAGTTAAGAGAACAAAAGTCTCCTAACTATAAATTTACGGGATCGCCAGACAAATGTACCCGAAAATACCTCTGACCGTGAATGGTCAAAAACAAGAGATAGAAGCCGACCCGGAAATGCCACTTCTGTGGGCGCTTCGGGACATTATGGATATCAAAGGCCCCAAATTCGGATGCGGTATTGCAGCCTGCGGCGCATGCACCGTTTTGATTGATGGGGAGGCCGTGCGTTCCTGCTCTCAGCCGGTTGGAGAAGTCGAAGGTGAGATCACCACCATCGAAGGTATTTCCCAAGGCGATGAACTGCATGCCGTTCAGCAAGCGTGGATGAAACACTCCGTTCCTCAATGCGGTTACTGCCAGTCCGGCCAGATCATGGCTGCAGTCGCTCTGCTGGAAGAAAATCCGGACCCGACCGATGAAGACATCAGCGATGCCATGACAAACCTGTGTCGCTGTGGCACCTACCCAAAAATCAAAGCCGCGATCAAAGACGCAGCACAAACGCTGGGAGCTTGAAGATGAGCCGATTGGGAAAATACACCCGCCGGGCCTTTCTCGGCCTTGGCGTTGCAGCTGCCGGTGGCCTTGCCGTGGGCTTCTATTTTTACCAGAAGCCCTATGCAAACCCATTGGATGCTAAGAAGGCTGAAGGTGAAACACCGTTCAATCCCTATGTGATGATTGATCAAGACAACACCATCACCATCATCACTCCACGTGCTGAGATGGGTCAGGGCGTCCACACAACACTGGCAGCTCTGGTCGCCGAAGAACTGGAAGTTCCGCTTGAGCAGGTGGTTGTGGAACATGGTCCATCCAGCCCGGCTTATTTCAACGCTGCAATGCTGGAGGAATCTACCCCCTTCCCGTTTTATGATGAAAGTGTCTTGGCAGAACTTGTTCGCGGTTCGATGAAAATCGTCGCTAAGTTCCTCGGCCTGAACATGACCGGTGGCTCCTCTTCCACCACCGACGCCTTTGTGAAGATGCGCGAAGCCGGATATGCCGCAAAGTTCGTCCTGCTAAAAGCAGCAGCAGAACACTTCGGCACCTCAGAAGATAATCTCACACTTGCAGATGGGACCATCACAGACCCAGCCTCCGGCAAGTCTGTCACTTATGGAGAGCTGGCAAGCAAAGCCGTTGCGGTCTCACCTCCAAGCGAGATAAAGCTTAAGAAAGCCAGTGACTGGAAGATCCTCGGCAAATCGCAAAAACGTGTTGAGCTGAAAGACAAAGTCACCGGAGGCCGCATTTTCGGCATCGACGTACAACTGCCAAACATGCTTTACGGCACCGTAAGAATGGCCCCACGCAAAGGTGTCAGCCTCAAGAGCTACGACAAGACCGCAACACTCGCCATTCCCGGCGTGAAAGACGTGGTTGAAATCAAAACAATCACGGGTGAAGGTTTGGGTGTTGTTGCTGACAACACCTGGGCGGCGTTCAAAGGCGCCGAAGCCTTGGAGATCGAGTGGGACGATCCACTCTCCCTTCAAAACTCCGATCAAATGTGGTCCGCCCTTGAAAACGCACTGACGCAAGAAGCCACATTCGAGTTGGGTGGCACCGGATCTGATGCAGAGGTCTTTACATCAATTCTGGAAAGTGAAGCCGTATCAGCGCAATACCGTGTCCCATTCCTGGCCCACGCCACGATGGAGCCAATGAACGCGACAGCCCAGCACGACGAAAACACGATCCGTGTCTGGACTGGAACACAGGCTCCCGGCCTCATTCAGTCTGTTGTCTCCAGCCATTTCGACATGGACAGCGCCGACATTGACGTTACCACTACCCGTCTCGGTGGAGGCTTTGGACGTCGTCTGGAAGTCGACTTTGCGCTCTATGCTGCAGTCGTTGCCAAAGCAACCGCACCAAATCCAGTAAAAGTGACTTGGACGCGCGAAGAAGACACACAGCACGACACCTACCGTCCAATGGCGATTGGCCAGTTCAAAGGTCAGGTGACACCGGATGGCACGTTAAAGACCATGGATATGCAGGTGGCTTCCCCATCCATCATCCAGAGCGTAATGCCGCGGATCTTCCCGGGTATCAGCCCTGCAGGTCCAGACAACACAGTACTCGATGGCGCCTTCAATCAGCCGCTGGATGTTGAAAACATCCGCTGTCAGGCTCACGTGGCAGATCTTCAGGTGCCTATTGGTTTCTGGCGCTCAGTCGGCAATTCAGTCAACGGTTTCTTCCATGAGAGCTTTATGGATGAGGCCGCACACAAAGCTGGCAAAGATCCACTTGAGTTCCGCTTGGCTCATCTAACCAGCGATGAATTCCGACCAGCACGGGAAGCCTTGAAGCGCGTCGCAGAAATGTCCGGCTGGGGTACACCGCTACCCGTAGGCAAAGGCCGTGGCATCGCCCACGTTCTGTCTTTCGGAACGTGGACCGCACAAGTGGTTCAGGTAGACGTCACAGACAATACTGTCACCATTGAAGAAGTCTGGGCTGTAGCCGATCCGGGTATCGTTCTTGATCCGGGTATGTTCAAGGATCAGATCATGTCCGGCATCAACTTCGGTCTCAGTCAGGCATTGGGACAGGAAATCACATGGGTTGATGGTGAGGTTGAACAAGCTAACTTCGACACCTTCGATGCCATGCGCATGTATCAAGCCCCCAAGATCACAATTGAGCTGCTGGAGAATTCTCCACGTATGGGCGGCGCAGGCGAACCCGGCACACCGCCATCAACGCCAGCATTGGCAAATGCGATCTTCGCAGCAACGGGCAAGCGCATCAGACAGATGCCTCTCAGCAACGAGATAGACTTCATCTAAAAACAAAAAAGCCCGGAGCATTCCCCGCTCCGGGCTTTTTAACTTGCTTGTACGCCGGTTAGTCAGTCAGGAAACCAGCTGGCATCCCAAATGCCTCCTCCAGAGAGGTCAACGTTGCATCCGTATCCGCTGTTCCATCTGCAACGGCTTCCACATTCACATTCCCCGGCCCACGCGGCACCACATCACGTCGCTTCAGATCACGCTTGGGTGCCGCGATCACCCGTGACTTCTTCGGTGTTGTAGCCGCAACCGCAGGCGCCGACGCTTCACCCGGCTTAGCCACAGGCATGACAATCTTGGAGGTATCAGTGTTCGCTACAGCACCTTCAGCAAGAGGAGGCAGATCGCCGTCTCCAACCGAAGCTGTAGTCACATCACTATCTTCCGCAGTCGGCTGAGCAAGAACGGCTGGCTCCGCTGCTGCATTCGCGGTAGTTGAAGGTGAAGCAACAGACGCATCTTTTGCAGCAGCAGCTCTCAAACGCTGTGCCTCTTCAACTGTCTTTGCAGTTTCAAGGTCCTTCGCCAATTTCTCAGAAAGCTTTTGTGTCTGCTTCACATCACCAAAGGAAGCACTCGCATATTCCTGAATGCCGACAGGCTCAAAGCTCGGAAGGTTGATCGATCCACGGATCTTCAGCGGCGCCAAATCCGCGGTCTGCGTCGTTGCAGCTCCCTCATCATCCAGCTTAGACTGATCGAGCAGGCTTGGCTGCAAATACCACAGGACCTCACCATCTTTGATGCTAATTGCACCGCGTCCTTCAACCAGCGCAGTCTTGCTTTGCAACGTCAGTGCCTGAAATTCTGCAGTACCCTGATCAAAAATGACATCAGCACCCCAGCTGGAAAATTCAGTCTGATCATTGTCCGTAAACGGCCAACCCGTAATGCCTTTGCCCCCGACAGAGGCAACCAGCCGGTCCACATCCAACTCATGCAACATGCCATTGCCAAGCTGGAAGCTGAGCGCTCCACCCATATTGACCCAGAGGTCACTCGGTGTCTTACCGGAGGTGTTCACATCCATTTCAGCATACAGATTACCATCAACACGCGGCATATCACTGAGCGATGCAAGGAATGGAGCCGCATCAATACCTTTTAGCGAGAACTCAGCAGAGATACCCGGTTTAACCGTTGCGCCGTTCAGAAGAAGTTTGCCAGCACCCTCGCCTTGATAAAGGCCAACACGGGCAACATCCAAAGCCAATCGGCCATCAGACAGCGCTGCTTTCAACTCTGCATTCCGTCCACGAAGCGCACCAAGCTTCAGGTCCTGAATGGAAAGCGCCAGGTCCAGATCAAAACTGCGCAAGACGGAGAAGTCATAAGCGCCCTCGCCCTTGTCATTCTTCTCATCACTGCGAGAGAACATCTTATCGAAAGATGCATGCGCAACTTCCAATTCACCACTGAGCTTTGGAACTTCGCCTGTATCCAGACGGCCAGTTCCTTTGAGGCTTGTATCATCCAGAACAAACCGCGCATTCTCAAAGGCAACACCCTTATCATCAGCTTCAAACTGACCTGAAAGCAACAGCTTCTGACCGCGCAGATAGCGAGGGAGCGGTCGACCATACCAACGGGCAAAATTGCTGAAGTCATCTGTCTGGAAAGTAAAGATCCCATCAAAGCCATCGCGCAATGAGTACGGACCAGTCAAACTCCCGGAAAACATCTCACTGGAGAACGCGAGATCTATATTCGCATCAGAGCGCAGACCACCCTGCAAAACAATCGGCTCACCATGCCAGCGCGCGGTGCCTTGCAGCTGTAGTGGCTGAGACAGGCCTGAGAAGACAAAAGTCAGATCCATGTCATCAAGAGCTTCGTCGCGCCCTTCAACCGCCAGCATATTTGGCAGGCGAATGTCAGCAACACGCCCCTTCCGCAGGATCGCACCACCATCAACTTCCAGCGCAGCAACCAACTCATCATAGGATTGGCCAACGCCGTAGAAAGATGCATCCACATTGGCAAAACCGGATGCAGGGGCGTCTAACCCAACCAGGCGAAGCAGTTGCTCAAAATTCAAGGACTGCCCGCTGACCTGCCCCTTTAACTCATAGCCGTCTTCAAGGTAGTTCATCGCAATGTTGCCGCCAAAGCCAACAGAGCCAGCAGTAATGGAAAGGTCTTTTGTGCGAACACCACGTTGGCGGAACTGCAGCTCACTTGTCAGTGCACCACTGCCAACACCTTCTGGTAAGACCGCATCATGTTGTTCAGCAACGGCAGCAAGGCTCGGCAACTCAACAGAAACTTGCAATGTGCCAACAGGCCGTGCACCAAAGGCAAGCTGGCCATTAAAACGAACTTTCTCTTGAGCAGGTCCAGTTAAATGAGCCTCAACAGACGTCGCGCGAGCCTCGCTCAGCGCGGTAACTGATCCAACGCGTCCACCAACAATGTAACGCTCATCACTCTGATTAAACGCACCTTCTGCTGTCAGGCCATCACCGTCATGCTCAAAATTAAGCACGAGATCGATCTCAGAAAGAACTATTGGTGCTTCTTGCTCTGGCTCACTGTAAGAAACGACACCTTTTTGAATGCTGACTGTGTCCAAGTCCAACTGCTGCATAAAGGAAGCAACGCGGCCTGCAATATTTGCAGCAACCAGAGAGGCTTCCCCTTCTTCACCCTCAGAAAGCTGCGGCTGCCAGGACGCCCCGCCTTTCTGATCAAATTCGAGCATCCACTTTGGCTCGACAAGCTCAATGTTGCGGATGATGTTGCCACCAGTCAGCAAACGCAGAGAGTTCAGCTCGAACCGGGCTTTCTCAACCCGTGCAAACTCAATCCCGTCAGCTCGTGCAACACCTGCAACGCCAACATTATCAACTTCGATCGCCAGTGTCGGAAACAGATCCACACTCGTGCGCCCGTCAAGTCGCAGCTTCCATCCGGTTGCTGTCTCAAAGGACTCTGCAATTTGGGCTTTCAGCTGTTTCTGTGGAACGAGAAGTGGCGCAAGCACCAGACCACAAACCACAAGAGCGGCAAGAGCTCCAAAAATAAGAAGAGAGCGTTTCATTTAGTCTTAGTATCCTAGTGGACGGTTTCGTGAGGCCCGAAAAAAGACTCTCATGTAAGCAGCTTGTACTCAACAAATACAGGGCAAAAAGCCCGTAGAAAACGTCTAAATTATGATTGGTTAAAGCCTTTCAAGACCCAGAACAAAAGCACAACCTATCCTGAACCACTGCGTTCTATCATATTTGCTCCCAATTGTCGCAGTATCACGTGGCTTCAAATTGGCGTATTTCTGTCCTTTTCCTTGGTTTTTGTAATTGTTTTTGCGTATCAATAGTATTCCATTCGGATCTGAATCATCTTTAAGCACAACAGAAAAGCACTATTTTAAAGTGCAAGAAAACCAATAGTTGCACGGAGCACATGAATGCTGGACGCCCTGAAAAAGTTCTTCAAAGACCTGTCAAACGAGCAGGAAGAAGCAGGCCGCTTTTCTGAAGACGATGAGCGGCTGGCGGTCGCAGCGCTCATGTTCCATATCATCGCTGTAGATGGCGAGATTGAGCAGCAGGAGCTGGACCAGTTAAAACGCGTCTTACAGCAGCAGTATGAGCTGAATGAGGAAGACACAAAAGAGCTGATGGACCTCGCCAAAGTACGTGATGAGGATGCAGTTGATCTTTATGGCTTCACATCAGTCCTCAAGCGCAAGCTGGAGCCGGAGCAACGCCTGACAGTCATCGAGGCACTCTGGGAAATGGTCTACGCAGATGGGTCCGTCCATGAATTTGAAGACAACACAATTTGGCGCGTTGCCGAGCTATTAGGCGTGTCCTCCAGAGACCGCATGAAGCTTAAGCAAAAAGTGGCCAAGCGACAAAGTGGCAGTAGCCCTTCTTCGACCTGAAGGTTTTGATTTACAATGTTAGAGCGGAATAATCAGCACCCAGCCAAAGTTTTGGTGGTGCTGCATCAGGAAACATCAAACCCCGGTCGCGTCGGGCAGCAATTGGTCAAACGTGGGTTCGAGTTGGATATTCGCCGCCCTCGTTTTGGCGACCAACTGCCGGACACACTTGCTGACCACGCGGGCTCTGTCATTTTTGGCGGTCCAATGAGCGCCAATGACACCGATGACTTCGTGAAGCAAGAGATCGACTGGATCAGTGTTCCGCTCAAAGAAAACAAACCCTTCCTGGGCATCTGTCTTGGTGCGCAAATGCTCTCCAAAAACCTTGGTGGCCAAGTCACAGGCCATGATGATGGATTGGTTGAGATCGGCTATTATCCGCTGGAATCAACTCAGTCCGGTACAGACCTCATGGAATGGCCACAGCAGGTCTATCAATGGCACCGGGAAGGTTTCTCTCTTCCCACAGGTGCCGAACTTCTGGCTTCAAGCCCGACCTACAAAAATCAGGCTATCCGCGTGGGCGATAATGCATTCGGCATCCAGTTTCACCCGGAACTCACATACGCCATGATGAGCCGCTGGACCACTCGCGCTGCAAGCCGACTGGTGTTGCCCGGAGCCAAAAAGCGCGGTGAGCACTTCCGCGAGCGCTTTGTGTACGACCCGGCAGTTCTACATTGGTTGGAAAACTTCATGGACAACTGGATCGGTTACGCATCCGAACCCGCCAGTCACTGGTCATCTTATTCAGCTAAATAGCAAAAAGGCCCGGTCATTGCCGGGCCTTTTCATATAGGTTTGCACTTTAGTTATTCAGCTGCAACAGCCTCTGCGCCAGACATCTTTTCTCCCGGCTGCAGGATTGGCGAACCAACTGGCAGCACATCACGACCACAAACATCTTTGTAGATGATGTGCGCCATCACATACCATGCGCAGAAAGAACACAGGATCAACACGTAACCGGCAATCACATTAAAGACCGCTGGACCGAAGTGCCCCAGAACCAGCAGGATGAAACCGAGCAGCAGGCTGCCGAAGATGGAAGCTTCTGCAGTGTGAATGTGCAGCGCGCCGTAGAACATAATGCCGGTATAGATGGTGAATGGCAGCAAGAAGAAGCCGATGTCAGAATGGGAAGATGTATAAAAGCCCAGTTTGTTGCCAACAAGAATGCCTGCAAACGCCAGCCAGAATGCACCGTAAATGGTGAAAGCGCTGTAACCGAAGTTATTGCCAGTCTTTCCTGTCTGGAAACCAGCGACCAACTGCGCAAGACCACCAACAAAAACGCCAAGCCAGAGCACTGGGCCCATGTTTTCCAAAAGACCAATGTTCACCATTTGCAGAACAAAAGTCGTCATACCAAATCCAGCAAGGCCGATAACTGCTGGGTTTCCTGTTTTAGTTTGCACGGTTGCACCCTCAATAAAAAACCCAACTCTGGCCTGGTAGGAAGGCAGTTCCTAAAGATCAGAAATTGGGAAACACATTGTTGAATTAGTTGGAGCGCTGAGTACAGAAGGACACAGACAGGAACAACCGCACTACTACGGAACGTAGCAATACCTAACGTCATGCATCGCAGTCGAAAACACATAACATTCTGATAACTATATATATTTTCGTCACTAAAACAAAAAAACCAGCAATGCATAGTGCTCATGCACCAAACGCATTGCTGGTTAATCCAGACTAGCAAATACCTTCAGGACTTATCCCTTAAAGGTAACAATCAGATCTTTCGCATCAAGCTGATCACCCGGAGCCACACAGACTTCGTTGATCTCACCATCACGCTCTGCATGAACAGATGTTTCCATCTTCATTGCCTCAATGGAGACAAGCAGATCGCCAGCTTTCACAGCCTGACCAGCTTTCACAGCTAGTGTGGAGATAACACCCGGTACTGGCGCACCAACCTGAAGCTCATTGTCGTCATCAACTTTACGACGCGCAGGTGTGTTTGCAGCACTGTGAGTGCGGTCGATAATACGGATGTTCCGAGGCTGACCGTTCAGTTCAAAGAACACACGCTTTTCACCATGCTCATCAGTTTCACCAATCGCAAGACAAGAGATAACCATTGTCTTACCCGGCTCCAGCTCAGCCATAATCTCATCACCAACCTTCAAACCATAGAAGTAGGTTGGCGTTGGAAGAACGCTGGTCGGGCCATACTTGTCCTGAGCCTTGGCAAACTCAGTGTAAACCTTCGGATACATGAGCATAGAGGACAGTTCTTGCTCAGAACCTTTACGACCCAGAACACCTGTCAGCTCATTACGCTTGGCATCCATGTCCTCAGCTTCAAGCAAAGACCCAGGACGAACCGTAATCGGCTCTTGCCCCTTCAAAACTTTCTTCTGCAGTTCAACAGGCCAGCCACCCGGAGGAATACCAAGGTCACCGTGCATCATGTTGACGACGGATTCCGGGAAGGAGACTTCCTTGTTCGGATCAATAACATCTTCCGGTGTAATGCCCTGAGACACCATCATCACCGCCATGTCACCAACAACTTTGGAACTTGGCGTCACCTTCACGATGTCACCAAACATCATGTTCACGTCCGCATAAGCCTTCGCCACTTCGTGCCAACGCATCTCAAGACCAAGCGAACGCGCCTGTTCTTTCAGGTTGGTGAACTGGCCACCAGGCATCTCATGCAGATAAACCTCAGAAGCCCCAAAGCGCAGATCGCTCTCAAACGCACGGTACTGTGTACGAACAGCTTCCCAGTAGAAGGAAATCTGCTGGATACGATCTGTGTCCAGACCGCTATCGCGAGAAGTTCCTTTCAGAGCTTCAACAACGGAACCCATACATGGCTGAGAGGTCAGACCTGATAGGGAATCCATCGCCAAATCAACAATGTCAGCACCGCTCTCAACGGCTGCCAGAACAGTAGAGGCCGCAATACCGGAAGTGTCATGAGTGTGGAAGTGGATCGGAATATCGATCTCATCTTTCAGCGCCTTGATCAGAACCTTCGCAGCCTGCGGCTTCAACACACCGCCCATATCCTTAATACCAAGAATATGCGCACCTGCAGTTTCAAGCTCTTTCGCCAGATTGACGTAGTACTTCAGATCATACTTCGGACGCGCGCTGTTCAAAATGTCGCCAGTGTAGCAAAGCGCTGCTTCACACAGCTTGCCTTGCTCCTGAACAGCATCCAGGGACACACGCATGTTCTCAACCCAGTTGAGGCAGTCAAACACACGGAACACATCAACACCAGATTCAGCAGCCTGACGCACGAAGTGCTGAACAACGTTATCTGGATAGTTCGCGTAACCCACACCGTTGGAACCACGAAGCAACATCTGCATCAGCAGGTTAGGCGCTTTTTCGCGTACGAGACGCAGACGCTCCCAAGGATCTTCAGTCAGGAAGCGCATGGACACATCAAAGGTCGCGCCGCCCCAGCATTCCAAGGAGAATAGCTCAGGCAAACCTTGCGCATAGCTATCGGCAACCTGCGCCAAATCGTAGGTGCGCATGCGTGTCGCAAGCAAAGATTGGTGCGCATCACGCATCGTCGTGTCGGTAACAAGCACTTGCGGCTGAGCTTTTACCCACTTGGCAAATTCTTTTGGACCAAGTTGTTCCAGCTTTTGGCGGGTCCCGTCCATTACTGGCAGCTTGAACTTCGGCGCCACAGGTGCCGGTGCATCAGCTGGTGGTTTCGGGCGTCCCTTTGTTTCAGGGTGGCCGTTTACAGTCACATCAGCAATGTAGTTCAGCAGCTTCGTCGCACGGTCAGCTGTTTTAATGTTCTCAAACAGCTCAGGCGTGTCGTCAATAAAGCGCGTTGTATAAGAGTTGTCCTGGAAGGACGCATGCCCAATGATCCGCTCAAGGAAAATCAGGTTGGTCGCAACGCCGCGAATACGGAATTCGCGCAGCGCACGATCCATACGCGCGCATACTTCCTCAGGCGTTGGTGCCCAAGCGGTCACTTTCTCAAGCAGAGGATCGTAGAAACGGGTGATCACCGCGCCGGCATAAGCCGTGCCACCATCAAGACGGATACCAAACCCGGTCGCACCGCGATAAGCGCTCAGGCGGCCATAATCCGGAATGAAGTTGTGCTCAGGATCTTCAGTCGTAATACGGCACTGAAGCGCATGACCATTCAACTCAATCGCGTTCTGCTCAGGAACACCGGTGACCGTTTTATCGCCAATACGACCACCTTCCGCAATGCGGATCTGCGCGCGAACCACATCAATGCCGGTGACTTCTTCAGTAACGGTATGCTCCACCTGAATACGCGGGTTCACTTCAATGAAGTAAACCTTGCCGGTATCCGCATCCATCAGGAACTCAACAGTACCCGCACCGCAGTAATCCACTTCGCGGCCAATCTTCAGGCCATACTCGCAAAGCTCACGGCGTTTTTCTTCATCAAGATATGGTGCAGGCGCACGCTCAACCACTTTCTGGTGACGGCGCTGAATAGAACAATCGCGCTCAAACAGATGTACAAGATTGCCATGCTGATCACCAAGGATCTGAACTTCAACGTGACGGGCGTGCTCAACAAGCTTCTCGAGGTAAACCTCATCCTTGCCGAACGCTGCTCTCGCTTCACGTTTCGCTTCAACAACTTCGCGAAGAAGCGTCTCTTCATCACGGATCACACGCATACCGCGGCCACCACCGCCCCATGATGCTTTCAGCATCACCGGATAGCCGATCTGCAAAGCAAGACGCTTCACTTCTTCCATGTCTTCAGGAAGCGGATCCGTCGCAGGCATGACAGGAACACCAGCTTTAATCGCCAGTTCACGCGCTGCTACTTTGTTACCCAGGCGGCGCATTGTATCTGGCGATGGGCCGATAAAGATAATGCCGTTCTCAGCGCATGCCTCAGCAAACTCTGGACTCTCGGAAAGGAAGCCATAACCCGGATGGATTGCATCAACGCGTTGCTCTTTCGCGACGCGGATAATCTCGTCGATAGACAAGTAGGCCTCAATTGGACCCAGGCCTTTACCCACCTGATAAGCTTCATCAGCCTTAAAACGGTGTAAAGCCAGCTTGTCTTCTTCAGCAAAGACAGCAACTGTCTGGAGACCAAGTTCGTTTGCAGCTCGAAAAACTCGAATTGCAATCTCTGAGCGGTTAGCAACCAATATTCGTTGAATAGCCAAAGTTAGGTCCCCCAGTCTCTATGTATTTTGGGGCTTTATAGTCGAGCAAATCCCTCTATGGAAAGATTAATTTATAGTCACATGAGCCATTACTATATTTACCGGGTCACAAAACATTAAGAAAACGGGGAAATTCTAAGGAATTTATCGTACAATTGAGAAAAACTAAACACGTAAAAATATATACACAAACACCGTAAATTTTGACTTCTCTAATATATCTCACGAAAAATTTTCTACTTTTACGACTAAAGGTGCAACTTTTATCCGATCGCTCATGTGCAAACAGCAGGATTCGCGATGCGAACCCTGCCGAGAGCATAGGTAGGTGTCATTTTGGCTTAACGAATTAAGCCCAGCCGGAAACCCTCGGCCACAGCATGCGTTCTGTTTGCAGCATGCAGTTTTCTGGCAGCGGAAGCCAGGTACCAATCTGCTGTATGCTGAGAGATACTCAGGATCTGACTAATCTCCCAACTTGTCTTCCCTGCAGCAGACCATTTCAGGCATTCAAGTTCACGAGGGGTAAGGCGATGGCGGGGCCGACTGGTATTAGCACCAATCAATTCGCGCACCTTATTGCTCGAGTAAATGCCAACGAGATGAAGAACACTGATTTCGCGCTCATTCAGACGTACTTCCGGCCCACCAAAGATCAACATGCCTTGATAGCCTTGAAGGCCATGCACTGGCACGCAGACGCCGTCGTACATTCCGTAATCGCGCGCTTCTGACAGAACTTGCTGTGCAGCGGCAGTAATATTGCGATCACGAGCAACGCTTGACCATAAGAATGGACGGCTTGCGGTGCGCGCCTTCGCAACAATCGGATCGTTTTGTACGTAATCACGGTCGAGATAACGTTGTTGCCATTCAGGGCGCCAACCACTCAACATAATTGACCCATCAAAAGATGCGCCAGCTTCGGGGATCGCAGCGAGACAGAAGCTTGTAAAGCCAAAAGACTGGCCAAGTTCAGCAATACGCTTAGAAACACCTTCGGATGTTTCTTCATTATTAATAGATTCAACAAATTCTAGTGCAGCAGTCAACGGATTCATTTTATACACCCCTACATATTATGCCTCCAACAACCTTACTCTACGCAATATCCACTCAATATAGAAGGTGTATCTATCACCCATCTTCTATTCGAGGCTCATTGTTTTCATATTGGGAAAGAAATCTATTCAATTTAACTTCTATACCAATAGAATTACGTCCATATATATTGACATTGTTAAATTGCACTATGTCTTTTTCGAAAAGCTCAGAAGGAAAAACTTTAAACTTAAAGATCGAATTAGTATTTCTTTGGAAAAAGCTATTGTTAGGAGCAGGTTAATAAAACGTTAACCTTAGATTGCACACCCACCAATACGGATGCGTATGTAATATAGGAAAAATATTCCAGCAATTAGCAAGGTATCGCAGTTAGATTCCGTGTTTCTTTTCATTCTGCATAGATGCAAAAAACTTAACGATACGGCTGAGGGGAAAGCGGGGATAACTCCTCCCCGATGAAACTCACTGGTTAAAACAGAAGTGGCAACAAGCCTCATCTAACACTTATCCGCGGCATGTCTGGGGGCAATAAGAATTGGCAAAATTTATGCTAATACAAGACATTTACTAATGAAATCGGCTAGTAACAACGGCGAATGTGTTACACATAACCCGCAAAACTTCAGGCTTCTTGTAACCATTTAACACGATGTAACCTACCCAAAACGGCATATACTGCACGTTATAGTCATGCATCTTATTCAGCGAAAGCAGCAGGCGGACAATAACGTATACGCAAAAAACCCTTTTATGCCGGTATGAAACTGAAACTTCATTCCAGCACTCATCATCAGCATTTTTCGTCTTTATTCATTCCAGAGCTTTACAGCGATTTTCTCTGCCATATAAATGCCACTTCATTGGGTGAGGCACCGCACGGGCATTTTCAGTATCCCAACCGAAGAATTGGGTACCGAGATACGTTTGGCCATAGACTACGGAATTGCACTTCTAGATGAACAAGAACACGCTGCACCGAACAACAAGATCACGGTCTGTCACTGCGATTTTGGGGCCAACGAACACTGGTAAGACGCATCTGGCTATCGAGCGGATGAGCGCATACTCGTCTGGCCTTATCGGATTACCACTCCGTCTGCTGGCCAGAGAAGTCTACGGGCGTCTTGTTGAGAAGAAGGGACCGGATCTTGTCGCGCTGATTACAGGCGAAGAAAAGATCATCCCGAAGAACCCACGCTTCTGGGTCTCTACTGTAGAGGCAATGCCAAAAGATCTCGACGTGGACTTCGTTGCCATTGATGAAGTGCAGCTGGCTGGCGATCTGGAACGTGGCCATGTCTTTACAGACCGCATCCTGCATTTGCGTGGCAGAGAGGAAACTCTGCTGCTTGGTTCCTCGACAATACGCCCCTTGCTCGAAAAGCTGATGCCGGGTCTGAATGTGATCACGCGACCGCGCATGTCCATTCTGACATACGCAGGATCTAAAAAGATCACGCGCCTCCCGCGTCGCTCTGCAATTGTCGCCTTCTCTTCCGATGAAGTCTACGCCATCGCAGAACTGATCCGCCGTCAGCGCGGCGGTGCAGCAGTTGTCCTCGGCTCCCTTTCTCCAAGAACGCGCAATGCACAGGTTGACCTGTTCCAGAACGGCGACGTTGACTGGCTCATTGCCACCGACGCTGTAGGTATGGGTCTGAACCTGGATGTAGACCACATCGCGTTTGCCGGACACCGCAAGTTTGATGGCTATCAGTACCGCCAGTTGACCCCGTCAGAGACCGGCCAGATCGCCGGACGAGCAGGTCGACACCTGCGAGATGGTACTTTTGGTGTAACGGGCCGGGTCCCCGGTTTTGACGACGAACTTGTCTATCAACTCGAATCTCACGAGTTTGAGCCCCTCAAAGTGCTGCAATGGCGCAACCCAAATCTCGATTTTTCCTCGATTCGCGCACTTTTGCGCAGTTTGGAGCATTCTCCGCGAGAAGAGGGCTTGACCAAAGCCCCTCCGGCGGAGGATATCGGTGTTCTCGAACTTGCTAATCGTGACAGGGACATTCTTTCCCTCGCGACGACGCAAGAAAGAGTTTCATTACTGTGGGATACCTGTCAGGTTCCAGACTATCGCAAGATAGCTCCGGCAAACCATGCAGATCTCGTAACAGGGATTTATTCCCATCTGATCCGGGATGGAGCCATTCCGGATGATTGGTTTAACAGTCAGATAAAACTGGCAGACAAAACCGATGGGGATATAGACACACTGGCGAACCGGATAGCACATATCCGTACGTGGACCTTTGTGGCAAACCGTGCCGACTGGCTGAACGACCCTGCTCATTGGCAGGAAGTGACGCGCGGCATAGAAGATCGATTATCAGATGCCCTTCACGAACGGCTTACACAGCGGTTTGTGGATCGGCGAACCAGCGTATTGATGCGACGTCTGAGAGAGAACAAAATGCTCGAAGCGGAGATCACCGCAACCGGAGATGTCCTTGTAGAAGGACAGCACATTGGCCAGCTTCACGGCTTCCGCTTTGCTCCGGATGCAACGGCAGAAGGACAGGAAGAAAAAGCTGTCCGTGCTGCGGCCCAAAAAGCACTAGCTAGCGAGATTGAAAACCGTGCAGAACGGTTATCCCGCGCGCCCAACGAAGAGTTCATCCTCTCCGCAGACGGCACATTAAGATGGCAGGGTGAATCTATCGCCCGCCTGATAGCTGGTGAACAGACCCTGCGCCCATCCCTGATCATTCTTGCTGATGAGCAGTTGACGGGACCTGCACGCGATATGGTGCAGGAGCGCCTTGATCTATGGATCAAGACACACATCGAAACACTTCTGAAGCCGCTTTTCGACCTGGAACAGGGCGAAGAGATCGAAGGCATCGCTCGTGGCGTGGCATACCGCCTGACCGAGAGCCTTGGCATCCTTGAGCGTCAGGAAATTTCTGATGACATCCGTCAGCTCGACCAGCAGATGCGCGGTTCACTCCGCAAGCTCGGTGTTCGCTTTGGCGCCTATCACATCTATGTCCCTGCTCTTCTGAAACCAGCACCAAGCCAGCTGCTCGCGCAGCTCTGGGCGCTGAAAGAAGGCAAAGGCGAGATCAAAGGCCTGACTGAACTTCCTCAGCTGTCCGCCTCTGGCCGTACGTCCGTTCCAGTAGATCCGGAGATCGAAGGCGCGCTGTATCGCGTCGTAGGCTTCCGCGTTTGTGGTCCACGTGCTGTACGCGTCGATATTCTGGAGCGCCTGGCAGACATCATTCGTCCGCTGGTAGCCTGGAAACCTCTGGAAGAAGGCATTGAGCCGCCAGAAGGTGCACTGACAGAAGGCGGCGCATTCACCGTTACTGTTTCCATGACCTCCCTGCTCGGTTGTGCAGGCGAAGACTTCACAAACATCCTGAAGTCTCTTGGTTACCGTCTGGAAACACGCGAAGAACAGCGCCCTGTCGCCAAGAAGCCTGAAGCTCCAGTTGAAGCACCTGAAGGTGCGGAAGCGGAACAGGTTGAAGGCGAAACTGCAGCACCGGTAGCAGAAGAACCTGCAACCGAAGAGACCCCAGCTGAACCAGTAGAAGAAGCAGCACCTGCTGAAGCTTCTGAAGAAGAAGCTGCCGAGCCAGAGTTGGAAACAGTTACTGTTGAAATCTGGCGCCCGGGTCGTTTCGGTGGACGTCGCAACAACAACGAACGTCAACGCAATACACGCAGTGGCAACGAACGTCGTGGCGGTCCTCGCAGCAACAATACTCAGCAGCGTCGCAATCCTGGTAAGCCTGGCGGTAAAGGCCGTGGCTTTAGCAAAGACCAGAACCGCGGCCAACAAGGCAAGCCTGCTCCACGTAAAGACAAGCCGTTGGATCCGGATTCTCCGTTTGCAGCACTGATGTCCTTGAAACAGAACTTGGAAAAGGGCGACAAATAGTCGCCCCTTCGGGCTAACTAATATGGCAATACCAGAAGCACAAGAGTCTCTTCGCATCGACAAATGGCTCTGGTATGCCCGCATTACAAAATCTCGGACACTGGCACAAAAACTGGCAGTGTCCGGGCATGTTAGATTGAACAAAGATAAGATTGCGGCCGCCAAAACAGCTGTAAAGCCCGGTGATGTACTGACCATCACAATGCCGCGACGCCTTTTGATCCTTAAGGTTTTAAAACTTGGCACCCGGCGCGGTCCGGCCCCTGAAGCACAGCTGCTTTATGAGGACATGTCTCCCCCTCCACCACCCAAGGAAACACAGGTCCAGGTTGCCAAGCGCGAGGCCGGTGCAGGTCGCCCAACTAAACGAGATCGACGCCAAATCGCCCGGATTCGGGGCTTCAACGAAATTGATCCTTTTTAGCGGCAACTTTACGCAAATTTTGCCCCAATATTGCAATCTCTTCGCCTATGACAGCGCTTGCACTACCCACTGAAAACCGGTAGCAAAGAGCACAAGTTTAAAGGACGAGAAAATCGTCAGGGCCACGAGAGCCCGTGCCGTTTGTCTTCAGACAAATTTGCAGCGCCAGAGACTAAGAGGATTGCGATGACATACGTCGTCACAGACAATTGCATCAAATGCAAATACACCGACTGTGTTGAAGTTTGCCCGGTCGATTGCTTTTACGAAGGCGAGAATATGCTCGTCATTCATCCAGACGAATGTATCGATTGCGGTGTGTGTGAACCGGAATGTCCAGCAGATGCAATTCTCCCAGATACTGAGCCTGGCTTGGAAAAGTGGGTTGAGCTTAATGCTGAGTACGCAGAAAAGTGGCCGAATCTGACTGTTAAGAAAGATCAGCTTCCAGAAGCTGCTGAGTTTGATGGTGTTGCAGAAAAACTCGAAAAGTATTTCTCTGATAAGCCGGGCACTGGTGATTAAGGTCCCAAAAGCTTAGAGCTACCAAATATTTATTATTTGCCAGACAGTATCCGCGGATGTCTTAATTCCTCTCTTGCTTGAGAGAGGTTGGAAATCCGTGGATAATGTGCTATACAGTTTTTTACAGTCATTTGGCAGTCTGGTTGCACCCTCCCCACTCGGAGGTTTTTTTATGGTCGCAGTTCAATTGAAGTGCGCACAATAATTTACTCCAGCATTCGCCGAAGTAGCCACAACATAGAATTCGACTGATCACATTTGAACGCGGAACCAATTGATGCGAGAAGTAGCTTTCCGCATACATTGGACTTTTCACGTTTTTCCAAAGAGAAAGATGCGGCGAACGCGCTGCATCTAGGTTGCTTGCGTCTCCCAGACAGCAAACAACCACTGCGCAGGAGAAGTATAGCGTATGGCCACACCCGCAAAAAAGACCGCGCAGCGTCAGGGGTTTAAAACAGGTGAGCACATCATTTATCCATCTCACGGCGTTGGATTGATTACTGCAATTGAAGAGCAGACCGTAGCTGGATACTCTCTTGAACTCCTCGTAATTGACTTCGAACAGGATAAGATGACGCTCCGTGTTCCAGTTGCAAAAATTGCTTCTGTAGGAATGCGTAAGCTGTCTGACGCATCTACCGTTAAGAAATCTCTTGAGACCATCGCAGGTAAACCTCGCGTGAAGCGTACCATGTGGAGTCGCCGCGCACAGGAATACGAAGCAAAGATCAACTCTGGCGATCTCATTTCTACCGCTGAAGTTGTTCGTGACCTTTATCGCTCTGATTCCCAGCCTGAACAGTCTTACTCCGAACGTCAGCTTTACGAAGCCGCATTAGACCGTATGGCACGTGAAATCGCAGCTGTTCAGAAACAGACTGACACAGAAGCAATCAGACAGATCGAAGGCGTTCTTTCCACGTCTCCAGGTCGTGCTGCCAAAGTTGCTCCAGCAACTGATGGTGAAGGCGGAGGTCAGGAAGAGGCAGCTTAATCAGCCTCTCCTAATCTAACTGATTAAAAGAAAGCCCTGCTCCAAGCGGGGCTTTCTTTTTTTATCAAAAGATCCAAATGAACTTCAGCGCCGTATCTCAGTTTAATCGAGGGAGGCGTAAATGGCTCATTATGAAAGAGACCAAAGTCTCGGGCCTCTTGCCCGTCTGGCAAGAAAAGCCCCATATCTGTCAAAAGAAGAAGAATACAAGCTCTTGGAAGGCTGGATTGTCAGAGGCGATCACAGATCACTCGATAAGCTATCTCTGTCTCACTCCCGCTTGGTCATCGCTCAAGCACTTCGGTTCAAGTCCTATGGTGTCCCGCTCTCTGATCTAATTCAGGAGGGCCATATCGGCCTTATGGAAGCAGCCAACAGGTTCCAGCTCTCCAAAGACGTCCGTTTTGCCACCTATGCAACTTGGTGGATCAAATCATTCATTCAGGACTATGTGCTCCGCAACCAGTCGATTGTTCGCGGTGGAACCTCCTCTCGCCAGAAAATGTTGTTTTTCGGCTTCAAACGTTTGCGCGCAGAACTCTCAAACAAACATCCTGATTTGAATGAGGAACAGCTGCATCAGCAAATCTCAGAAAAGACGGGAGCAAAGCTGAGGGATATAAGAATGATGTCTTCCAGATTAGGCCGGAAAGACACATCCCTCAATGCGAGCCTGAAAGGCAGCGAAACAAACCTGCAGCTTCAGGACACTCTCGCGGCTGAAGAACCTCTGCCAGACGAACTCGTCGAAGTGCACTTAGATCAGGAACGCGCAAAACGTCGTCTTTTCAATGCGATTAAAACGCTGCCACCACGCGAGCAGCGCGTCATTAAAGATCGCAAGCTAAAAGATGAAAGCGTTACACTGGAAGCCCTTGGCAAGAAACTGGGTGTTTCAAAGGAGCGTGTCCGGCAAATTGAGTCGCGAGCAATGCAAAAGTTAAAAGACGCTCTCACGCATTCGGATGGCTATGAAGCCAGCGGCTTATAGCGCACTGCCTGAAAAACGAGCTTCTTTAGTCGGTAATGACCTTCAGGAGTTCACCTGGCTTGAAGCGTTGGTTCGCCTTAACCTGATTGAGGATCGTGAACAGCTCCAACCGGCGCGATGGCTCAATGCCGCTCATGCCAACAGCAAGCTTGCGAGCTGTCTCTCCACCCTTCGCCTGAATAATCTTAACTCGAAGTGGGTTAAGTCGGGCTTGTTCCGTGGGGCTTAACTGTCGGAAGCTACCAAGCGACTTTTCAAAATCACGAGTAAAAACAGCGGTTGGCGAACGATTTGCAAAGATAAACCGATATCCGGTTAAGCCAATGCGAACAACACCGATGCGGAAAGACCAACCATCTGTAATTGCAGAGCCAATAACGGCTGGCAGACCATTGATCGTGGTTGGGCGAACACTGTTATCAATCAGGCCATTGATCCAGCCAGATAACATGTAATCAGTTAAGCTGGCATATCCCGTCAGATCAGCACCATCAAAACGCATGGCAGTGCCGGAGTTATTACTCGCCAACACTGCCTCGGCAGAGTTCTCAAGCACAAACCCTTTTGGCACACTAAAGGAGATGCCAAGGCCTTTGTGAAGGAACTGCCGCGCCCGGACATACCCTTCCAGTGGATCATCACCAAACAACATGCCATCCAAGCTGGTCAGATAGTCTTCACGACCATTCAGACCAATCCCCGGCGCACCGATCTGCCGTGCACTACGCACAGCGCGTTGAATACGATCAGGCGTGTTTGGATGAGAAGAAAGAAAGTCTGGCGCTGAACTGCTTTGCCCACCAAGCTGCTGATAGCGTGCAAATTGCCCCATGGTGTTCAGGAAGCGCGCTGCGGCGTAAGGGTCATACCCAGCGCCAGCAAGTGTTCTCACACCCACATCATCAGCTTCAAGCTCTTGCTCCTGAGAAAAGCGCGCGAACTGTACCTGCTTTTCTTTGACTGCTGCATCAATGGTCTGCTGATCTTTGCCGATATTGGTCATCACTTTGGTGACGAACTCAGCCTCTTCAGCCTGACGTTGGCGCTTGATCGCATGGCGCGCTGTCACGTGTGCCATTTCATGAGCAAGCACAGCGGCAAGCTCTGAGGTGTCGTTGGCAAGCGCCAGCAACCCGCGCGTCACATAAAGATAACCACCAGGAAGAGCAAAGGCATTGACTGCAGGGCTGTTGAGCAAAGTAATGCGGTAGTGCGCTTCAGGGTCTTCCGAAGCAGCAACAAGACCACCAACAACACGTGCAATAGCTGCTTCAGCCTTACCATCCTTATAGACACCGCCATAAGTCGCGACGACACGCGGATGCTCTCGCGCCCCAACGTCGCTCCCAAGCCCGGTTCGCAAGCTACCTGGTTTTTGAGCGCCTTGATTGGCAGAGCCGGTCAGCTGACACGCAACAAGAGCTACGGTCACTGCAGATATCACTAGCATTCTCAGGCTTGTCTGAAGTCCAGACAATGCACTACTCAAAGTCATTCGCGTTTCCGGCTCTTTGCCTTAGTCCAGAAGCTCCAACTGCGCTGGGTGCTTTAGCTCTATTAATGGTCCTTGGTTCAGTTGCATAACGCCCCTGAGGCGAACTCGCTTACCTTTCATCACTGAAAGATCATGCCCGAACTCCGAAAAATCCGCCAGCGTTCCCCTTTGAATAATCCCGGTTAAATCCTCTGTCCAGCGCTCACCAAAATTCAAGTATGTTTTGGATCGTGTTTGCCCAACAGAAATCAGCTTGGCTTCCACAATTCCATAAAGGCCGATTTGCTCGTAGCTAATTGACTTATAATCATTAATTACATTTTTAATGACCCATAATCCAACATTTTTCTCGCGAGCCATACTCTCCAAATTAATAAGGAATTTCAAGCAATTGAAAGCTCTTAATTGTGGCCTAACAATGGCCATTCCAGCTTTGACCAGCCTGACCGACAAATCACCCAATTCAGGATCAACCAGAATCGCAGGTCGGCGTCCCCACCGATCCTTTTGCTCAATCAACGCTTTTACCCTGACTTCCCGTTCCTCAAAAAAGTCATCAGCCAGCAGCAAATCCTGCTCTGCCATTGTCAAATCTGCGAGATAATAAAACTCACCGTCACTCGCGGTAAATCTCAAAGGATTTGCGAGCACCTCCTCCATCATGATGGTCGGCAAGCTCTCATCAAGAACCGAACGCTCATCACACGGCGTCGCCAACACGGTTCCTATACAGCTCAGCAAAAAGCAGAAAAAAGCAACAAATCCCCGGAACACAACAACCCACCAACAAAGTCCTATTTAGGAATTATATCAGGTCGATGCAGTCGGAACGCCCCCGAGAACTCTCTGAGAGCAAACCTGAAAGACACCGGTTGAGCAAATTCTCTTGCATGAACTGATACCTAGCTTGTTCACAGAGAAGCAATCTATCTCGCCTACAGCCAAATTTCATGATATTTGAAAACGCGCTGCATCCTCAACGGATGATAACATCTTAAGCGGATCGATCCGGTCACGGATCAAGACACGCCTAAAGGCCCCGTAGCTCAGCTGGATAGAGCGGCCGCCTCCTAAGCGGCAGGTCAGTGGTTCGAATCCACTCGGGGTCACCATTTATATGAAATTATAATGACCCGGTATGAGAAGATAATTGCTACGGGAACAGGCCTCTTTCTCCCTTCCTCATACGATTAATTCTTTGATTTTCTTGAACCTAAGACTGTATATAGAAACAAAATTTTAATCAGTTGTTGCGGTATCTGCGATCACTCTTGTTCCTCAGATACTTAGCATTAAATGCCGGTACATATCCAATGACTGCAAAGTACTTCTGGCGAAGAGCATTCGCGTATCTACTAGATCTGTTTATCCTCGGCTTTGTCATTACCGCTATTGTCGTCGCATATAACAGTGTTTTTTCTACACGATTTCTTGCGCCAGAACTTCTCAAGACAACTGCCTGTGCACCCCAATTTGACATGATTTCGCAAGATCGTATGGATGAGATCTTACCGCTCGAACCAGGCCATCAACGCCAGCAAATTCTCTGCAAGCAAACAAACATGTTTGCAAGTAGCTTCCACATAACGGCTCTTCAGAAAATCTGGAAGGAAGGCAATGTTACACGTTCTGTTTCAGTGAGTTACTACTCTGATGAATACGGTAATCAAAGAACTTACCTCCCATCAGAACCGTTCTTCTATTTGCTCGCCCCATTCGTATTTGCCTTGTTCCTTGCTAGAATGGGTCAGACCCCAGGAAAGCGTCTACTCAATTTGAATGTATATAATGCCTCTCTTCAGAAGCCTGATCTAAAGTCAGCATTAAAGCGTGAGTACTTTAAAGCGACAGTTCTCATCATCACAGCCTTGTTTGGGCTTTACTCACTCTATCAGATCATCACGTTAGATTTGGTAGAAGCAGGAAAACAAGCTCAGGAACTACTTCAAAACCTCGGACAAGGAAATTTCTGGCTTTGGATCGTAGGCGGGGTTGTTCTCAGTCTCGCTGCCTTCTGGTTTGAGTTTGGCTCATTCATACGATGGAGAGGCCGCACTTATTGGGATCAGTTCGCAAATCTTACGACGAGTAAGACAGAAGACTTGGTAATGAGAAAAGCCGAAGCCGACAAGGCTATCGCTGATAAGTAAACCGCCAATTGGATGGTGAGCTCTCTTCGGCTCGCCATCCAAACTTAAATCTTGAAGCAGTTCTTTCATTTGCATTTAGCTAATTGAGCCCACCATTGAGGCAGCCAAAACTGCACATGGAGGGTAAGCCATGAACTATATATCCAATGTGCTTAAACGGTGCGGAGATAACCTTCGGAACTGGTTTTACAATTGGATGGCCTGGATCAGCCGACAGAAGAAATAAGAGCACGAAGCTTCCCTGATCCTTCCATACAGATACTCGCAATGGGAAGCATCACCTCCGCTTCCCACCGGTCCAGCTGCGCAAAATCAGAAGAGCTCATCGCCCGGATTGCACAACGAGACGGCAAGACCAGCACTCACTGTATACGCCCTCTTTTGTAGCATCGCCTCTCTCATCTACGTTCGCTCTTACATGAAATTTCTGGCCCCGACCCCACCAACACGCCCTCACAAGCTACGTAATTTCACTCACCAATCTTAAACTTCGAGTATCTGCAAAGTAAGCTTATGTCGCTTTTTTGAGATATATTTCAGTTACATATCACAAATAGCACCCAGGCAAGATGAAGTCTCAACCAGACACTCGCTAAACGTTTAGGCAAACAAACAAAACAAGCAAATTCAGATAGTTATTTGACCGTTACGCTTTAGTCAGTACCGTCAATTCAAAGATATTTCAGAGTACTTACGGCATTCATAGATGAATGCGAATAACGCTTTTCTCAATACTGGTAGACTGAAGTCGTATACATGTAATGTTGACATATCACCGATACGTGCAATCCCTCTATACATAAAAACTAATGTTTCGGGGGGAGGCCCGTACATGGCACCAATACTAGAAATCAGTGACCTCAAAGAGCGCGCTCGCAGACGCGTTCCAAAGATGTTCTTTGACTATGCCGACTCGGGTTCCTGGACTGAGAGCACCTATCAGGCAAACGAGAGCGACTTCGCGAAGATCAAGCTGCGCCAGCGCATCGCGGTCGACATGACAGATCGCACGCTTGCTACCAAGATGGTAGGACAGGATGTCTCCATGCCTGTCGCGCTGGCACCAACCGGCCTGACCGGAATGCAGCACGCCAATGGTGAAATTCTCGCAGCACAGGCAGCTGAAGAGTTCGGCGTACCTTTCACGCTTTCAACCATGAGCATCTGCTCCATTGAAGCTGTTGCGGCGAAGACCACGAAACCATTCTGGTTCCAGCTTTACGTGATGAAGGATCGGGACTTCATCAACGCCCTGATCGATCGCGCAAAGAACGCAGGCTGCTCTGCACTGGTTCTCACATTCGACCTGCAGATCCTGGGCCAACGCCACAAAGATTTGCGCAACGGCTTGTCTGCCCCGCCAAAGTTTACGCCAAAACACATCTGGCAGATGGCAACACGCCCAATGTGGTGCATGAAAATGCTCACAACGCCAAACCGCACCTTTGGCAACATTGTAGGTCACGCAAAAGGTGTTGGCGATCTCTCCTCCCTGTCCTCATGGACAGCAGAGCAGTTTGACCCGCGCCTGAGCTGGGATGACATTGAGTGGATCAAAAAACAATGGGGCGGCCCGCTGATCCTCAAAGGCATTCTGGATAAGGAAGACGCACGCCACGCAGTCGATTCCGGCTGTGATGCGATCATCGTCTCCAACCACGGCGGACGTCAGCTCGACGGTGCACCATCCTCCATCGAGATCCTGCCGGAAATCGTGGACGAGGTCGGTGATAAGGTGGAGATCCACATCGATGGTGGCATTCGCTCAGGTCAGGATGTGCTGAAAGCCATCTGTCTCGGCGCCAAAGGCACCTACATCGGCAGACCGTTCCTGTACGGTTTGGGCGCAGGCGGTAAGCAAGGCGTGACACAGTCACTGGAGATCATCCAGAAGGAACTGGATACCACCATGGCACTGTGTGGCCGTCGCGATCTCAATACACTCAATCGCGACAACCTCTATTCCATCAGAGGCGAAAAAGTTTAGAGCGCATTCCGTTTGATTGTATTCACTCAAACGACAAGAATTCGCTCAAAACAAAGAAGTTAGGGCATGAGGCGTAAATGCAAATGAGCGCAGCATGCTCTAACACCAGCAAAACACTCAGTCGGGAGACCCAACGGTCTCCCAGCTGTCATTGCGTTCAGACCGGACAATCGCATCGATGATTTCCATATTTTGGATTGCATCAGCAACACCGTAAGGCAGCTCTTCTTCACCTTTTACCACACGAGAGAACAGCTCTCCCTGCAGCGTATACTGATCACAGGCAGCAACGCGTTCAACCTCAATCGCACCATCCCCCGGCAAACTGCCAGAATCGAGGCGCAAGATAGTCTCTTCACCAGCAGGTGCATTGAACGGGATGAGAATTTCCAACCGCTTGGCGGTCCCCACCAGATTGATACGCTGATACGGAGCAGACTGGGTTGAAACCGTAAACTGAGCCTGACGTCCTTCTCCGAAGTCCATCATCACAGATGTCAGACGGTCCGTGCCAAAATTTCTGTCACGATCAACAAGGCTCACAACACGCTCAGGCTCAGCATCAAAGAAGTAACGCGAAGCCACAATCGGATAGCAGCCAATATCCATCAGCCCACCACCACCAAGCTCGGCTTTATTGCGAATGTTCTGCGGGTCCTGATTGCTGTAACCAAAGAATGCCTGAATGCTCTGCAGCTTGCCCAGCTCACCGGATTCTACAATCTCAAGCGCTCGCTGCCACTGCGGATGCGCGCGCACCATAAAGGCTTCCATAACAAAGCGATTGTCAGGCATTTCCAGCAGAAGACGCGCTTCATCTGCATCAAGCGCAATCGGCTTTTCACAGAGCACATGCTTTCCAGCTTTCACAGCCTCAATCGTCATCGGCACATGCATGTGGTTTGGAAGCGGATTGTAAATCACGTCAATATCAGGATCAGCCAGCAGCGCCTCATAGGAACCATAGGCTTTCTCGATACCCAGTTCAGCAGCAGCTTTCTTCGCATTCTCCTCATTACGAGAAGCAATTGCGACAACCTCAACGCCTTTGGCTTTTTGAAGCGCAGGAATAACCTTTTCGCGGCCAATCCGTGCAGTCGAGAGCACACCCCATTTAACCATTGTAATTCTCCCAATCTATGCTGCAGGAACCGTTATTTAGCGCTCTCAAAAGTAACCACTTTCTGCCCGACCTCAGTTTTTGAAAACCGGTCAAGTTCAGAAATGGCCGAAATGATGTGATAGAGCGAGCTTGCTGGCGCCGCTTCTTCCACAAAGCTACCATCCGGCAAAAACTTGTCTTTCCAGAGACCAGCAGGCACGTCCTCAAAGAACAGTTCCAACGCCTTCAGCGCATCCTGCATGGATTGGCGATACCGAGGCCACTCACTCTCAGGAGTGCACTCCAGCATGGCAATAGAGCCTTTAAGCCATTCAGCCTGAGACCACAGACGCGCCAGTGGGTCACGCATGGAAAAGTCATCATTGATGCCCATCACCGCAACACCGCGCTCACGATCGACACCATAAACCTCCGCAATCTCAAAGAGACGCACAGCAGCAGCCCTAGCGCGATCATCACCACGCAGCTTGTTCCAGCGGCTCAGCAACCATGCCCATTCAAAATGATGTCCCGGCTCAAGCGCCCTGCCCTCATCACCTGGCATCGGAGACCAATCCAGCGCAAAGAACTCGCGCAAACCACCTGTTTTCTCGCAGATGAAATACTTCAGGCATAGCTCACCAAGCTCATCTGCCAACGCAGACCAGACGGCTTTCTGCTCAGAGCTCAGGTTCTCAGAGCGTTCCCATTCAAGACACATTTCAAACAGATGCATATGTGGGTTGGCACCCAGTGGCGCACGCGCAGGCTCAGCTTCCTGAAAGCCCGCAACAGGATGCTTGAAGCGGCTCTTCAACACATCAAGCAAAGCCCCGGCTTTCGCGCAGGCTTCCCCCCGCTGTTCACTGTTCACATCAGCAATGCTGGAAAGAGCCAGTAGCGCAAAGGCCTGATTGTAAAGGTCAAACGAAGTGTCGAGCAGCTCACCATCGGGCGTCGCAAGCGCACCGATATACCCATCAGCAGTGCCGTAGACACGCTCCACATAGGCTTGCGTGCGCAGCGCAACGTCCATCCACGGGCCATCCCAGCCCAGACGTCCCGCTTCGCAATACACAAACACCATACGAGGGTTGACGCGACCACGCCTGTTATCCGCACTGCCTTCACAATCCAGCGTGATGGTCTCAGCAAAACCACCATTTGCAGCGTCCTCGCCAGCTTTCAACCAAAGCGGCAATGCATCTTCAAACAACCACGCGCGCAACTTATTCAGGTGATCGACAATCACTTCCGGTACTCCACACCATCATCAGCCCGCTCCCACGAAACCCCGATGGCCTCCATATGTGCAAATGAAATCAATGCGCTTAAAGGTTCGACTAAAGGACCAAAAAACACAAATCCGAACCTACGACGAGTAGGCGACAAGACAAAGCCAAATGAGCAAGTTTTTGGGGGATTATGAAGTATCAGAAAGTTAGTGGTGCCGCTGAAAGGACTCGAACCTTCGACCCCATCATTACGAATGACGTGCTCTACCATCTGAGCTACAGCGGCGTTCCAACTGGCACAAGGGGTGTGCCGGAAAGTGGAAGTTTGATACCCAAGCTCCCAATAAGATGCAAGTATGATTTGCAATGACAGATAATGCATCCACCATCAATCTACACAGGCAGGAGACGCAGCAAAGAGCACGCGTCCTGCCTATGCAAGTCTCTTAGAGCACGTCGCGTTCATTAGCATTCACGCATCGTGCTCTAACATCTTTGGCCTAGCGAATTCTTCTCGTTTGATTGAATCCAATCAAACGGAACACGCCCTTAGCGGAAGAACCTGAAACTCTGATCCTTTGGAGTTTTCGGATCTTCATCATCTGGTTCAGGTCCTGGGTCATCAGGAAGCTGAGAAAGCGGGAACTCCACCAGCTTCTCATCTTTCTTCTCAGGCTTATCATCCGGCGAGCTCGGAGCTTCCTTCTCAGTCTTGGAAGGGTCCTCTACCTTGTCCGTAGCCTTTTCATTGGCTTTGGTCGGTGCCCAACTGGAAGATTCCACAGGTACGACAGTCGCACGAGGCTCTTCAGCCTTGGCTTGCTCATCCGGTTTTTTCTCAGCAGGCGGCTCTTTCGCCGTTTCTGTCACAACAACAGGCTCTGCAACGTCAGGCTTTGCCGCCGGGGCTTCCGCAGGCTCGTCCTTCACTGCAGCAGGCTTCTTTTCCTCCTGCGGTTTCGGCACAACGATATCCGCCTCCACCGGTTCTTTCAGAACCTGTACAGGAGCTGCCAGTTCAGGTGGTTCAAACAGTTTGTCATCGATGACTTCAATCAACTGCTCCTGATCCACAGCCCCTTCCGGTGCTGCCCATTCATAGGCATCCACACGGCCTGTCTTTGGAGAAACAGGTGCCCAGTTGGCAGAGACAATGCCATCCGCAGTCCAAACTTTATCGCTTGGCGCACGTACAGCGCGGGACAACCACTCACGAATACGGCCCTGGTCACCATGCTCACGCTCTTCAAGATCAGCCATCAGCAAGAACGCACGTTGCGTTGGCTCAGAGCGCAGAACGCGCTTGAGCTGGTCACGTGCTTCATCAAACTTCTTGGCTTCAATCGCAGCAACAGCAATCGCAATCGCGCCCTCAGAAGAGTAAGCACGCATGCTCGCCAGTGTTCTGACGCGGCTCAGACGATCCGTGACGGAATCCCCCGGACGAACATGAGCATAAGCGTCAGCAAGGTCTGGATGCGGGCTCAACTTCCAGGTCGCTTCAAGGATCTTACTTGCTTTGCGCACCTCACCTGAGCGTGTCCGCAGACGGGCTGCAACAATCGCAGCAGGTACCAGCGAAGGAGCAAGGCCATGCGCTTCAACAGCAAGCGTGCGTGCACGATCCGGATTCTCATTCTCCAGCTCAAGAGCACGCGCAGTTAGCAGTACAGCTTTCTGGCGGCGAAGAGTTTTCTTGTCCAGCATGCGAGCAGCATAGTTGCGCTCAAGCGTTGCAATGGCTTCTTCCCAGTCACCAGAAACGGCCTGATACCCAAGCACGGCATTGCCAGCCCAACGCAAACCCGGAACCAGATTAAAGGCTTCCTCAGCAAAATGACGTGCAGCTGCAGGTTCACTTTCCCGTTCCGCTTCAATGTAAAGGCCGTGCAAACCCACAGCCATAGAGCGATCATCTTCCAACATCGCCTCAAACCGGAGACGGCTTTCTGCATGATCGCCATCCAGCTGAGAGGCCTGCGCCAGAAGCAGGCGAGCAGCAGGCTCGTTGCCATCCAGCAGTTTATCCGCCTTCAGACCAAACTTGCGCGCATGCAGCGTATCGCCAGATCCAAGAGCCAGCAGCCCCTGAGACAGGGCGTCATAGCCTTTGTCTTTCCGGCGGCTCTGCATGAAATGGGAAACCAGAGTTGGCGACTTCCAGATCAACCGGAAGAAGCCCCAAGCCACAATCGACGCCACGATGGATGCACCAAACGCAACAACAGCTGTCAGCAAGCTTGCCTGAACAACATACCCCTGCCATTCAAGCGTAACGACGCCCGGACGGTCTGCCATCCAGGCTCCGCCAAGAGCCAGTAAAAATACAAACGCGAAAAAGATGAGAACGCGGACCATGTCCTTCGCTCCTTTCCGATACTACTTGTTTTCAGAAACAAGCGACTTCAAAACTTGAGCGGTGATTTTCTTCACCAATTCATCTGCAGCCAAACGGGCTTTCACCTGCTCGGCCCATGCTGCACCAGCCTGTTGCATCGGTTCTGGCAAAGCATCGTAAGTCTTAATCGCTCCGGCAAGGTCACCCGTAGAAACCCGGGATTCCATCGTGCCAAGCAACTCGCCGGAACTCGTGCCATCACTGTCAGTCGGCGTCCGGACAGAAACCAGTGACTTCGCGCTGGAGAACAGACGATCAACCACATCATCATTCTCACTCGTCAGCGACACCGCACTCATATCACGCGCGACCTTACCAAATCCGGCAATCAACGCGGCAGAGGACGGAATACCACTCGCAGCACTTGCCTTCAGTGGCGCTAACTCAGCAGCATCCCCTGGCAGCGCCGCTTCAACGGCAGCCAGTTCCGCCTCATAGGTCTCACCAGAATCCACAGCATTGCGCAAAGAGGCAATCGCAATTGCACGCGCCGCACGCTCCTGCGCACTTGCAGTACCAAGAGCCTTCTCCAACCGGTCAACACGTGCAGTAATCTGCTGTGTTGTCTCGGCATTCGCCTGCGTCAGCGCTTCAATCTTGCCTTCAAGAACTTTCTGCTCAGCCGTCAACTTGCCAATCTGCGCAAGCGCTTCGTCCACCTTGGAGCCAGTCACAGCCAACTGTGAACCGAGATCCTTCAGCTGTGTCGGCGCTTCTTTCAATGCCTGAAACTGTTTCTGCAAATCCGTCAGACTGCCTTGCATGCCTTTCAGAACCTGCTCAGCATTCTTTCGGGACGCTGCGGTCAGATCAGCAACCTGCTTAGTCAGCTGATCCTGTGTCTTCTTCATGCTGGCAACAGCAGCACCATCACCGGCAGCACCGTTGGAAATCAGCTCGTTCAGCTCTTTAATCTCAGCACCAAGCGTAGAAACCTGCTCTTGCACCTTCGCGGTCACACCTGCAGTCGCATCACTCAATTTACTGCTGGTTTCTTTCTGGATCGCATCCAGCTGATCAGTCAGGTTCTGAATGGTTTCCTTAGCCGCAAAACTACCCGCCGCATGATCTTTCAGCGCCGTAATTTCCTGACTCAGCTGCAAATAGCGGTTCTTGGAGCTTTCCAGAAGAGCCTGAACCTCAGTCGCATTCTGACCAGAGCCGGCGCCAATCATCTGGAGCATGCCAACCTGATGCAGACCAACGCCAGCACCGGCAACAATCAACGCACCAATAACGCCAGCAGCAAGCATCGCGCCAAATCCAGCACCTTGCTTAGGCGGATGCGGAGGCTTATCAGCAGGCCCGCCGGGTCCTTTGCCAGAAGGAGGCGGTGGTGGAGGCGTATCCTTGCCACCCGAACCAGCCTTATCGTCTTTGCCCTTCACAGGCTCTTTCGCAGCAGAAGCGGTGGAGGTTTTGCTAGCAGTCGTTGCCTTGCTGGTGCCTGTCGTCTTCGTAGCAGAAGGCTTTGCTGTGCTGGATGCAGCAGCATCCTTCTTCTCATCAGCAGCGGCCTTTGCGCTTGCAGCAGCAGTCGGCTTGGCTGTTGTTGAGGCAGAAGATGCACCCGCAGCTGGTTTAGCGCCCGCTGCAGGCTTCGCAGCAGCAGCTTTCGTCGTTTCAGTATTTTCAGTCTTCGCGGATGATTGTGATTGTTGTTTGCCAGTTGGCGGCACAGAGCCCGCCTTGGTAGAAGTCGCCTTGCTCGCAGCAGGCTTGGCCGCAGGACCAGCGCTCGCGGCAGGCTTATCAGTCTTGGAAACGTCTTTCGCAGGCAGGTCAATCGTGACAGGCTTTCGGGATCCACTGGAGAGCGGAGATTTCCGTGATGATGTTCCACCACCCGAGCCTGCCCCGGTGGACGCCCCACCCTTTTTGTCATCAGCAGCCATCAAAACCTCCTAGAATGGCGCGTTTCAAGCAGTTTCCAGCCGCGCCAATTTTCATAGTCACGCAATCTCGACAAGGCCTCTTAAGAGGCCTCTTTCTTAACATAAGCATCCCTTTAGCAAACTGCTATCAGGGAGAATTAGCACCTTGCCAAACAAACTGCGACTTCTCCATAGGGCTCAGAGAAGTGCAAATCACTTCCTCTCAACTTATCGAACCATTGAGAAGTTCAAACATGCTATCCTCACGCGGCGTTTTCGCAGTAAAAACCTCGCCAAACGCTCCAGCCTGCTCTGCAACCCGCCTAGAAACACATAATGCTTTCATAGAGTTAAGAAACACTATGGTTTTTTCAAGATTTGAAAGGCTGAGAAAAATTTGAATTGTTCGCGGAGAATAAAACAACGCACAATCCAGCATCCCTGCTTCAATCAGTTCACGGGTTTTCTCAGAAAAGCCAGTCGCAGCAGCCATTTGGTAGACCTCCACCATACGGCAGGCAATGCCGTGCTGCTCAAGTTGTCCGACCAGGTCACCACTGCGGTCAATCGCTGCAGGGTAAAAGACAGGCCCCGCCTGTTTGCTATCCGCAATCAGTCCGCCAAGGGAATCAACATCCCCATCCGCACATATGATCTCTTGGAAACCGGAAGCCTCTGCAGCTTTGGCTGTCGCCTCACCCACAGAATAGAGAGGAAGGTGCTGTAGCTGTGAAACAAGACCATTGAAGACAAGGGCTTCAATGGCATTCGCACTCGTCACAGCAATCGCTTTGGCGTCCCCAGCCACATCACCGTCAACGGTCAGCGGCTGGAAACTCAGCATCGGCTCAACAATCACCTCGTGTCCCATAGCAATCAGCTTCTGTGCAGTTTTATCTGCTTGAGGCTGAGGACGGGTCACGAGTATTTTCATTAGAGCTCCAGAAAGTTTGGACCAGACTTCGCCTTCAGCTCTTTGCCAAGCTCGCGGCCAATCTCTTCAGCATCGCTTAACGGGCCTTCGCCTTCAACTGTGTGCGTCTGGCTGCCATCCGGTTTGATCACCTCACCGCGGAAACGGATACGATCCCCTTCCACATGGGAGAGACCAGCAATCGGCGTACGGCAAGAACCATCCATCTCAGCCAGATAAGCACGCTCCAGCAAAAGGCGGCTTTCAGTCTCAGCGTGATGGATCGGCGCAAGAATGCGCGCAGTCTCTTCATCACCAAGACGCGCCTCAATACCAATCGCGCCCTGCCCGACAGCAGGAAGGAAGTGCTCCACATCCATCAAAGACGTAACCAGATCACCTTGTCCCAGACGACGCAGACCAGCGTAAGCAAGGAAGGTTGCGTCAACCACACCTTCACCAAGTTTGCGCAAACGAGTCTGGAGGTTACCGCGATACATCACCACATCAAGATCAGGCCGTAGACGCTTAATCTGTGCCTGACGACGCAAACTGGAAGACCCAACCACAGCACCCTGTGGAAGATCTGTCAGCTTTTCTACCTTTGGAGAAATGAAAGCATCGCGCACATCTTCACGTGGAAGGTAAGCGGTCATACCCAGACCATCCGGCAGCACTGTCGGCATATCCTTGGAAGAATGAACTGCCAGATCAATGGACTTATCCAGCAAAGCTTCCTCAATTTCCTTAGTGAACAAGCCCTTGCCGCCTGCTTCGGAAAGAGGCCTATCTTGAATTTGGTCTCCCGTTGTTTTTATAACAACAATCTCGAAGTCATCATCGGTTAACCCGTGTGCCTTCGCGAGACGAGCGCGTGTTTCATACGCCTGGGCCAGTGCCAGGGCGCTTCCACGTGTACCAATTCTTATAGGTTTTGTTTGCAAGGATCACATTCCCAATGCTAGGGGCTCATGTTAGATGAGCGACTTAAAATCATCGGCCCGCGAAATCAACCATGCTTTGCGCATGAGAGAACGACAAAAACCAAGCGGCCAAAGGAGACCAAACGTGCTGACCATCCTCGGCATAGAAACGAGTTGTGACGAAACTGCCGCTGCTGTCCTTGAGATTGATCAAGATGGCAAATGCGTAATTTTGTCCAACGTGGTGCATTCTCAAATCGACGAGCACACACCGTTCGGCGGTGTTGTACCAGAGATTGCGGCGCGCGCCCACATTCAGTTGCTGGATGGTATCGTAGATCAGGCGATGAAAACAGCAAATGTGAAGTACTCTAATCTATCCGCAGTTGCTGCAACCGCTGGCCCCGGCCTCATTGGCGGCGTCATCGTGGGCTTGATGACAGCAAAATCTATCGCCATGGCAATCGATAAGCCATTGATTGCAGTAAATCATTTGGAAGGACACGCCCTCACCGCACGCATGACGGATCAGGTTGAATTCCCATTCCTGCTGCTCCTCGTCTCCGGCGGACACACCCAGTATCTCCTCGTAAAAGCTCTTGGGGAATACGAAAGATTGGGCACAACCATTGATGATGCGATTGGTGAAGCGTTTGACAAAACAGCCAAACTGCTCGGCCTGCCTTATCCCGGCGGTCCGGCTGTAGAAAAAGCTGCAAAACTTGGTGATCCAACCGTCTACAAACTGCCACGCCCACTTTTGGACCGCCCCGGCCTCGACATGTCTTTTGCCGGGTTGAAGACAGCAGTGCGCACCGCCGCCTTAAAAGAAGAGCCTGTCAGCGAGCAAACCGTCAACAATCTGTGCGCTTCCTTCCAGGAAGCTGTCGCGGATGTTCTCGGAAAACGCAGTGCAAGAGCCTTCGAATTATTTAAAGATCGCTATCCGGATACGCCTGTCAAAATGGTTATTGCGGGCGGTGTTGCAGCAAACGAAGCAATTAGGATTCGTCTAAACGAGGTTGCCGCGGAACATAGTGCAGAATTAATCGCACCACCGCACAAACTGTGCACAGACAACGCCGCCATGATTGCATGGGCTGGAGCGGAGCGCCTGAGAAAACTCGTTGCCGAAGACCCATCTATTCTGGAGCAAAACGGTAAAGGCGACGACATGAACGAAGCCCCGCGCCCACGCTGGCCCCTGGACAAGATCTCCGAAAGCGTCGTCGGCTTCGGTCGCAAAGGCGCAAAGGTCTAATCAACGCACGAAAGCAATCAGCATGCATATCTCTCAGGATCTCGCAGTAACCGCGGGATTTTTTGGGATTGGAACACTGAAACTTATCCCCCTGCCCTCAACCACACTTATTCTCAGTGTTGTGCTCACGTATTCGGGCAGCTGGTGGACCGTCCATCAGTACGGCGTGGGCTGGGCGGGGCTACCGGGTGAAGTAACGCATCACCCGGCGGGTTCGTTGAAACACC